>JAIXSR010000019.1 GCA_027484605.1 Hyphomicrobiales bacterium
GTAGCAGGTGCCGCACCGCTCGCCTGGCGCGGGACGCTGCGGCAGGTCGGGATACAGCGCGGCGTGCGCGACGGCGGCCGGCAGCAAGACGCCAGCCGTCGTCTTGTGTTCGTCGTCAGCCATTGGCAGACATCTCCATTGCCAGGAAACGGGCAAGGCCGCGCAAGGCGCGGGCGCGGCGCCGATGAACGGCAACCTCGTCAGCCTCGTCGGCCAGGTTGCGCGCGATGTCGTCCGCATCTTCGGCCGCCATGCGGAGGAAATCAGCTAGCCAAGCGGCTTCTTCTCGGATCTCAGGCTGCATTCTGCGCCTCCTTCCGCGCCGTGCGCGCGATGCTTAGCAACAGGTCGCGGAACTCGGACGGCGTGGCGTTTCGCTTCTTCGTCTTGTCCTTGCCACCGATGCAGGAGACGAGCCCCTTCCGGCGCGCGTATTCGTAGCCGTATCGCTCGACCAAGCCGGGGTGCAGCCGCTGCTCGCCCCGACCCCATCGCAGCGACGGCAGATCCACGCCGCAGGCATAAAGCCACGTCGGCTTGCGGGCGATGTGGCCGTAGAACCCTTGCTCGACGTAGCAGGTCCAGCCGCCCTCAAAGTCGGCCGCCACCCACCCACCCGAGCGCGGCGGCGCCTTGAGGCCGAACGCCTCCCACGCCTTGCTGTCGGCCGGATGCTCCAACACGCCGCCCCAGCGGCGCACGGCCGCGAGCGCGGCGGCGAAGCAGCCGCCATCGTCGCCAAGGTTGAACTGGTGCGGCTTGAGCGGCGAGCCGTGCCAGAACCTGCCCCACCGCTGACAGGGCGGATGTGCCACGACGGGGTGCGGCCCGGCGTAGGTCCGCGCGTCGCGCGCCTCATCCCATGCGTCCACGCCCGGGAGGCCGGCATAGATGCCATCTGGTTCGACGTAGAGAGCGGCGATCACTTGCGGCGCGCCTTGGTGATGGCCTTCCCGAAGGCTGGCCGGTTCCGCTTGCCGAGGCTGCGGTAGAGCGTGCGCTCCTTCCAGCCGGCCTTCTCTGTGGCCTGCTTCGTGGTCAGCGTCTGGTCGAACCAGAACCGCGCCGCGCGCTCCTTGTCGGCATCAGTCATCTTCGGCTCGGCGCCGCGGGGCGCCTTGATCGCCTTGCGCGCCCGCTCCATCACGGCGCGGCGCTCGTCCTCCGCAATGTCCGCCGCCAGGCGTAGCGCGTCGGCCACGTCCTGCGCGGCTTCGGGGCGAACGCTGTAGCTGCGGCCCGTGCTGGCGTCCCGCAGCACGGCGCCCTCCTCCGCGATCCGGGACACGAAGCGCAGGGCATCGGCCGGCGTGGTCGCCAGGACGCCAAGCCGCGCGACCAGCACCACGTCGCCGTCACGCGCGGCGCCTGGGATGTAGTCCCGCTCGGGCTGGCCGCCCTTCCCTCGCCGGCAGTCATCCAGCCACACGTCGGCCAGCTCCTCGTCGGACGCACCGCCTGCCGACAGCGCGGCCCGTTGCTCGGCCTCGCTGGGCAGCCCCTTCCGCAAGCAGATGTAGCACAAATGCACGTTTGCGCCCTATTCAGTCCTCGGCACATTGCCCTTGACAGTCCAGTTTTGCAAGCGCAAAGTTAGGGCATGACGACGGAGGCGCCCATGCTGCGGATCGAGATTTTCCGGGACGGCGCCTGGAACGTGCGGGGCGAAGCGCCCTTCGCGGGCACCGTCGAGCAGATCAAGGCGGCGGCGCCTGGCTACGCCACCCAGCACCCGCACCGCTTCTTCCTGGCCGGCGTGCTGGTTCATGAGCAGCAGCCCGCCGCCCGCTGAACACGAAACCCCCGAAACGCACGAAGCCCCGCCAGCGCGAGCCGGCGGGGCTTCAACGTTCAAGCGCGGCTTGAAGCTTCAGCGAGGGAAGCGATCGCCCCAAGTCCGCGGCGCGCCCCTGTCGATGTGCATGAAGGGCGGCGAGCTGCGCGGGTAGAAGCCGAAGCCGCGGAACCCGTGCCGCCTCGCCGCCGCCTCGAACTCGACCGGGTCGTGCCCCTCCATGGACACGTCGAAGGCATCGCCCAGCATGTGCCGGCTGTCGCGCGCGCCGCCGACGCGCCGGTTGTGCTCCGGCGTGCGGTAGGCGGACAGGATGACCATCGGTCGCCCGACCTCCCGCCGCAGCGCCTGCAGGGCGACGATGGCGCGGCGCTGGATCAGCAGCCGGCCGGTGCCTTTGCATGCCAGCTCACGCGGGCTGAAGTGCGGCCAGATCCACACACCGGGCGGGACCAATTCCCAGGAGTAGTAGTCCAGCATGTCGCCCACGGCAGAGACCGGAATCTCGCCGGGCGCGGGCTCGGGCGGCTTCGGCGCCCGCTCGCGCGTGAAGACGCTGCGGATCAGGTCGCGGATGGTCCTCACCGGCCCGGCCCTCCGGCAAAAGGGCCGGCGCGGTCCTGCAGGGTCTGTCGCATCTCGACGGCGCCGCGGCTGGTGCCGACCCAGTAGGCGACCGCCGTCGTGACCAGCGTGTAGAGCCCGCCGATCAGCTGGTCCGCCAGCCGCTGGTTGTCGGCCGGGATCGCGCCGACCAGCACCACCCACATCACCGCCCCGAACAACGCCAGCAGGACGGCGGTGACGACCGCCGGCATCCAGTGCATTCGATGCGTCGCGCGCGCGTGCTGCACGTCGGCCAGCACGGCCTGCATGCGCGCCGTTTCCTCCCGCGCCGCGATCTCGGCCAGGTCGCGCGCCAGCTCGGCGCCTTTCGCGGGATCGGCGGCCAGGACTGCGGCGACCTCGTCGGGCTCGCGCGTGCCGGCGATGGCGCCGACGGTCGCGACGACCTCGTCCGCCACGTCGGAGGCGCGCGGGCCGAACA
>JAIXSR010000072.1 GCA_027484605.1 Hyphomicrobiales bacterium
CACGGGTGACGGCGAGGTAGGAGACGCGCTCGATGGCCGGCTGGCCGCCCCACCAGCCGGGGAAGCGCTCCGCATCGAGCCGCTGCGGCGCAAGAAGTTCGGTGATGCGATAGGGGCCGGTACCGATGATCGCCCGCACGCCCGTGGCGCCATAGGCCGAGGGGGCGAGGATGATCGTGCTGCTATGCGCGAGGAAGGCCGGCAGCGAGAGGAAGGGCCGGGTGGTGCGCAGGAAGACGGCACCGGCATTGGCCTCGATGCTGTCCAGCGGCGTCTGCGTCAGCGGGCTGGCGGAGGTGCGGGCACGACGCAGGGAGTCCGCGACGGCCTCCGCCGTGACCGGCGTGCCGTCATGGAAGCTGGCGCCGGGCCGCAATGCGACGCGCCAGGTCAGGCGGTCGGCATCGAGCTGCCAGCCCGCGGCGAGCAGCGGCACGAGCGCGCCATGCTCATCGGTGCCGACCAGCGCCTCGGCGACCTGCATGCGTTGGAAGACATGGCCCGACCGGGCGGGATCGAGGCCACCGATCTCGAAGGGTGAGGCGACACGCAGCGTGCGGGCCGTCTGCGCGGCAGCCGAGCGCAGCAGCGCGGGCATGGCGAGTGGCATGGCGAGGAGCGTTCGGCGCAGCATGGGGGACTTCCCTCAATCGGGTCAGCAGGGGGTGCGGCGCGCTGCGGTGCCGTAGCGCAGCACCGAGGCGCCAGCGGCGAGATGCGGCAGCCGGCTGCCCCATTGCCGCGCATAGAACGCGGCGAAGGCTTCGCGCTCGAGCCGCTCGCAATCATCGAGGTAGTTGAGCAAGCGCCTTTCGCCGCGTGCACTGCTGGCGAGTTGGCGGCGGAAGAGCCGCCACAGCATCAGCGCATTGACCGCCCAGGCGTCATAGGCGTGCTCCTGCATGCGGCGGCGAACCGCGACGGGCAGGCTGTCGAAGGCCTGCCAGTCATCGCCGGAGAAGCGACGCCAGATCTCGGGACGTGCCGTGACGTCGTTGCCGGTGGGGTCGGGGGCGGGAGAGGCGTAGGGCTTCATTTGGAATGATATATCATAACATACTGAATGCGCGAGCAACGGCAAGGGTAGGGTGCGGCGGTCGCGCATGGTGGGTGGGGCAGGCCGCTCCTCTATCGCAGGACGTTGGTCGGCGGCAAGCGTATTGCGAATGATTCTCAGCTGAGGCACCATGGAGCGGACCCACGGTCCGGTCGCCACTGCCGCATGGCGGGTCCAGCGGACTCATTCACGAGATATAATCCATGCCGCAGGCCCCACGCTTTGACCATTGTCGGGCCCGTGCCGCCCTGACCCGCCGGGGCCTCGGCGCCGCACTGCTGGTCGCAGCGGGCACCGGCAAGGCGCCGGCAATGACAGCTGCCGAGGGCACGGGGCCACGATCGAAGCGCCGGACAGCCCGCAGCGCCTGGCCGCCATCTCCTATCTCGGCGTCGATGTCGCGCTCGCACTCGGCATCATGCCGGTGGCCACCACCTACATGGTGGCCGGGCGGCATCCCGACTTCCTGCTCGGCCTCACCGCGCGCATGGCGCAGATCGGCCAGCGCGCGCGGCCGAACCTGGAACTGCTCTCGCAGGCCCGGCCCGACCAGATCGTGGCGATGCGGCGCTACACCGCGGGCAATGCGGAACAGCTCCGCCTCATCGCACCGCTGCTGGCCTTCAACATGGAACTGCTGAGCGAGAGCTACACCGAGATCGCCGAGCTTTCCCGCATCCTGGGGGATTCCGCGCGCGGCCAGGCGCTGAATGCGGCGTTCCGCGCCGCGGTCGAGGATGCCGCGAGGCGCGTGCCCGCCGGCGCCCGCCCGCGGTTCCAGATCATGTGGGCCGGGCCTGCGCCATTCTCCTTCCACACCGAGAACACCGCCGCCTCGATCGTCGCGGCGCTGGGCGGGAACAACATCGCCGGGCCGATGACGCAGGCCGGGCGCTTCGGGCTGCAGCTCAGCCTGGAGGCGATGTTGGAGCGCGATCCGCAGGTGATCTTCGTCTATGACAGCGGCCCGGATCGCCCGCATGAGGCCAATCCGATCTGGCGCCGGCTCTCCGCCGTGCGCAGCGGCCGGGTGCATTACGTCGGCGACCACTGGGTCGAGACGAACGGCCCCATCGCACGGATGGTCGTGCTGCAGGAAGCCGCGCATTTCCTGCATCCCGCCAGCTTCCCCGCCATCGACGTGCGCGCCGAGGCTGCGCGGCTGATCCCTGCCGGCGTCCAGGGTTGAAGGCGCTGGCGGCGACGGCGGCCTGCGCCGGGCTGGCGGTCCTCGCCATACTGGTGGGGCTCGGCATTGGCAGCCGGATGATCGGGCCGACGGGCGTGGCCACGGCGCTGCTCTCGCCGGATGAGGGGATTGAGGGCTTCCTGGTCTGGACCCTGCGGCTACCGCGCAGCCTGGCGGCCTTGCTGGCCGGGGCCGGGCTCGCCGTCTCGGGCTGCCTGTTGCAGGCGCTGACGCGCAACCCGCTGGCCGCGCCGGGGCTGACCGGCGTGACGGCCGGCGCGGTCGCCGCCATCGTCGGCTGCTTCGTCTTCCTGCCCTGGGTGTCCGATGGCTGGTATCCGGCAATAGGCCTGGCGGGGGGGCTGCTGGCGGCGCTGG
>JAIXSR010000136.1 GCA_027484605.1 Hyphomicrobiales bacterium
ACCTCTCCCTTACCAAGGGATTCGACTACCCGCGCAAGCGACTAATTTCATTTATCATTTCTGCGGCCTGCGCTTTGGGCTTGCCAATTTCTTGCCAAACAGGGAAGCCGCCTGCTCGCCCGCCGACTGCGGGTGGATATAGGTGTTCTGCACCAAGGCGGGGCTTCTCCAGCCGCCTGCGTCGGCGATTGCCTTGGCCGACCATCCAGCGTCATCGAGCGTTGTGGCATAGCTGTGCCGGCCCGGCTGATGCGTCCCAAGGTAGGCCACGCCTGCCGCCTTGCACGCCCGACGGAGCGTCCCGTAGACGCTGGACCGGGCGGCATAACCGAAGGCCGGGCCAGCCTTCGGCATAATCCCCGCCAGCAGTTCCGCGACCTCGGCCGTCAAATAGGCCGCCGCCGCCTCGCCGTTTTTCGGGTCTCGGATGATCACCCGCAGGCGCGGCAGATCCACGTCCTGGACGGTCAGATCAAGGGCGTCGCCAATTCGCCGGCCGGTGACGTGCAGAAACAGCATCAGCGCGAAGAGGCGCGGCGGCAAGTGCGGTCGCAAGGCGTCAAGGTAGGGCCGCCCGACGGCTGTCTTGCGCGCCTTCGGGACCGGCAGGCCTTGCACCCTGATCGGGTTGCACCACCCCTGGGCGTGGCCATAGTTGATCACCGCCTGCGCCGGGACGATGCCCTGCCGGTTCACGGTGGCCGGCGCCGCGCCGGGATATACGTCGCGGGCGGCGTGGCGCGCGTCGCGGGGCGTGATGTCCTGCAGCCTACGCTCGCCGAGGATCTCGGTGACCTTGACCAGAAAGCGCGCTTCGCCGCCGTCGCGGGCATAGGCCAGCGCGCACTCCGCAAAGGTGGCGGTGTGGCCCGGGCCATAAAGCCCGTCCTTCCACAGCCGTGCTTCTAGCGCCGCGCGGGCCTCTTCTGCCTGGCGAGGATCCCGAGTTCCAAGAGCACGCCGGATACGGGTGCCATCGGGGCCGGTGCCGCTGAGGTGTGCCCAGCCTTTGACCCATCTGACCTTGAGGCGCATTCGTTCATTCCCTTGCGAAGCGCGGCGATATGCTCGGGGTAGAAAACCTTCTTCTTTCCCCTGAGCTCATAGTAGGGCAGGCGCTTTAGCGATTCGGTCAAGGTTCGCCGCGAGACGCCCAAGGCGACGGCGGCCTGATCCATCGACAGCGGCGCTTCGGCCCATGCGGCAAGGCGGGCGGTCATGGCTCCCCCTCCCGGCGTTGGGGCTGACCGTCGCAATGGGCCAGCCCCGCGACGCCCGCGAAGTGAGCGCCGTTGGCGGAAGCCCTGGCAAGTTGAGCCGCCGCCGTTTCAGCCGGTTGCCCGGCCCCGACCCCTTGCAGGGCCAGAACTGCGCCGACAGCGCGCTTCACGATCGAAGCCCGGCGCTTGTCGGCTATCTGGATGTCTGGGTGTGCCGCGACCGCATCGCGGATCGCGCCGTCGATCGCCCGCCAGAGCGCGGGATAGGCCAGCTGGTGGCGGTGCTGGCGGGCGGTCATTTCGGCTGCGCCACGGTAACCCGCAGCCCGGTATCTATAAGCGTTTCGCAGGTGTCGCACAGGACAAAGCGATCATGCGGTGCGGCCGCCCAGGTGCCATAGTCATCCTCGACACATGCAACTGCATGGGGGCTGAGATCGCCACACTGGCAAGTGACGAAGATCATCACGTCTGCGATCTGGGCGGGAACAGCCCGCGGGTCTTTCTCGCGCTTCATCACGCCACCCTCCCAAACTTGTCCGTCTGATAATCCTCCGCCCGCTCCAGCCGCTTCCGGCAGGGCGCGATCCAGTCAAAGGTCGTCGGCCCGTGTCGCCCGGGCGGGGTCCAGATGATCCAGCAATAGGCCGTCGCGGTGCTGCCTGTCGGGGCAAGCTTGCCCTTGTGCATCACGACCCGCTCGGTGAACTGCAGGACGATGCGCGGGCGGTGGATCGAGAACAAATCCCGGTGGCGCCCTACCCCTTCGAGGAAGGCGCTGCGGACGATCACCGCCACGCTGTTGCTGCACTCAAGCCCGCGCTTGATGAACTGTTCGGCCAGGCGAAACGGCGGATTCGTGATCGTGGCATCGGTGCGAGGCGGCGGCAGGCCAAAGAGATAATCCTGCACCGGAAAGCCCGCGCCATAGTCGTGGATATCGGACGCCTCGACCCGGGCGAAGTATTCCTGCAGCGGCCTGACCATGTGGCCCCGGTTGGCGGCAGGCTCGCGGACGGACATGCCGTCGAAGCTCCAGCCATAGCTGCGCTGCATGTGGTCCAGCATCGCTCTGGTCGCCCAAGGCGGGGTCGGGAAGTCGTCAAGGCTGTCGTGCGGTTCGGATCGCTGCTGCATGACGGCCGAGCTGGTGTTCTGGGTCATTCCACCCCCGCCATCCTGAGCCAGTCCCGCGCCTCGGCCAGAAGCGCGTCCTTCGCGGCCTGTTCGGACTTGGCCTTGCCTTGCTTGATCGCGGGCACGATGCTTAGCCACCATTGCCAAGCCCACACCGGACGTCCGCGCTTCACTTCGTGGGCCAGCGGCGGAAACACCGCGCCGACCTGGTGTTCGCCCAGCATCAGCAGGATGCGCCCGCCGGGGTGGGGCTGGGTGAAGGTGAGGTCAGGCATTCGTGACCTCACTTTCGTGGCGGATTGTCATACCGTCCCTCGGCCCGCTCGGTCCGTTCGGGTGAGAGTGCCGGATTGCATCACCGCGACTGTATCGCCCCGCCTCTACGGGGTTCGACGTGTAGCCGCTGGCATCTGAGCGATACCAGCCGCGACCGGCCTTGTGGATCAGCCAACCGTCTTCCGGGTATGGCCCGTTTGCCAGCTCCAGCAACACGTCAGCGTGGCAGGGTTCGCCCGGCTTGCACCAGCAGGCGAGGTTCTTGCCGCGAAGCTC
>JAIXSR010000036.1 GCA_027484605.1 Hyphomicrobiales bacterium
CGCTCACGGGCAACTGCGGTGCTGGCGCGACCCAGCCCGTCGATCGCTGGCATCCAGTTGTCGGCTATATCAGTCGCGGCAGCATCGAGCGCCGAAAGCTCCCTCAGAGCCATCCCGCCGGTTCCAGCGAGGATCAGAAAGAGGACTCCGAACGCGACGTATAGCTTCTTGCGAATCGACAAGTTGCTAAAGAAAGACATACTACATCCCAGGTTGATGATTGCCCTGGAATGACATGCCTTATCGCGCTTCATGCTAAGCGAAATTAAGATATGTCAACCAAGGACATGGCTGTTTAAGCTCCTTGGAGCTGCCTTTGCGCGACCATACAGCTATGCGAAAAATATGAAATGGAATTCGTTTGCCAATGTGCCGTGGTAACTGCCTGGCCATACGCTGTGCCTCGGCCTCGGCCAGCGGGTAGAGCGCGGGTTGAGTCGCTCGCTCCTTTCAGATTGCATCGCTACCCGGTAATTCGCGCAACGATGTGTCAAGCAGCGGGAAGCGGGACGATCGCTGCATCGCCGAGCGCCTGCCCGCTGATCGCGGGTGGAGCACTCGGCGGCGATGGGTGGAAAGCAGCCCCTCAATTGGTTGGATCAGTGGTCGCCGTCACCAGAGGCGGCTGCATGAACTCAATCGTCGCGCCGTCAGGACCAACGGCGTAGATCACCCGCGTTCCGGCCCGCGCGCCGCTTGCGATTGGCTGAGGTGTGCCTTGTGCCTTCCAGCCGTAGGCAGCGATCCGCGCGAGGAGCGCGTCGATGTCATCGACCACGAGAGCGAGATGCGCGAAGCCCGGGTCGAACGGCTTGGTTGGCGCGCTCGGCCGATCCAGGCCCTGATATTCCAAGAGTTCGATCGTCTGATCCGCTAAGGACACTATCGCCAAGCGCACCCGTGCCCCATGTGCCCCCGTCACTTGGCCGAGGAACTTGCCCCCCATCTCACCCGTCCGCACGAGCCGCGCGCCGAGCCCATCAACCCAAAACCGAAGGCTCTCATCGAGAGACGCAACCGCGAAGCCGACATGGTCGGCGCGTCGCACCTGGATGTTTGCGTGTCCCATCATGCGGGCCGTTCTACCGGCAAACGAGCCGGGCGTCTGCTTCGGGTCGCATTCGGACGTTACGTATTCATTCAGAGACAAGCTCTAAGCTCGACTTTGGCCATTTCCGAGGGCTGAGGTGGCGGAGCGAGTAACGGGCTAAGCTGGGGCGTCCCGACCAAAGGACCGCCACCATGCCACGCCTGCCGGCCCGCTTCGCCGCGGTGATCCTATGCTTCGCGCCGCTTTTCCGGCAACGGAGTTGGCGGCACGCCGAGGTGCTGCTGGTCGGGGCGATCCTGGCGCCCGGCCGGCGTACGGTGAGCAGCATTCTGCGGATCAGCGGGCTCTGCCGGGAACGACGGTTCGTGAACTACCACCGCGTGCTGAACCGCGCCGCCTGGAGCGGACGAGCGGCAGCCAGGGTCCTGCTCGGACTTCTGTTGGACGCCTTCCTGCCGGCAGGGCCGGTGCTGCTCGGGCTCGACGACACGATCGAGCGCCGACGCGGCAAGCGCATCAGTGCCAAGGGGATCTATCGGGATCCGGTCCGCTCCAGCCACGGACACTTCGTCAAGGCGAGTGGCCTGCGTTGGCTCAGCCTGATGCTGCTGGTGCCGATCTCCTGGGCCGGGCGGGTTTGGGCGCTGCCCTTCCTGACGACCCTCGCCCCCTCGGAGCGCTACTGCCACGAGCGCGGGCGGCGGCACAAGAAGCTGACCGACTGGGGCCGCCAGCTGGTCCTGCAGGCCCGCCGCTGGATGCCGGGCCGGCATCTGGTCGTGGTGACCGACAGCGGCTTCTCCGCACTCGAGTTCCTGGCTGCCCTGTTGCGGCAGGAGGTCACCTGCGTCACCCGCCTGCGGCTCGATGCGGCCCTTTACCGGCCGGCTCCGCCGCGCCCACCCGGCACCATCGGGCGGCCGCGGACCAAGGGCGAGCGCCTGCCGACCCTGGCCGCGGTGCTGGCCGACAAGACCACCCAATGGCACCCCGTCACCGTGCCCGGCTGGTACGGCGAGGGAGACCGTGTCGTGGAGATCTGCTCGGATACCGCCGTCTGGCGCCACAGCGGCCTGCCAGTCGTGCCGATCCGCTGGGTGCTGCTGCGCGATCCCTGCCGGCGCTTCGAGCCGCAGGCGCTGCTCTGCACCGACCTGGCGCAGGAGCCGCTGCAGGTGATCCGCTGGTTCGTCCAGCGCTGGCAGTTGGAAGTCACCTTCCGCGAGGTCCGCGACCACCTCGGCGTCGAGACCCAGCGGCAATGGTCGGACAAGGCGATCGCCCGCACCACGCCTTGCCTGCTCGGGCTGTTCTCGGTCGTCACCCTGCTGGCGTCGCGCCTGGACTGCCGGGCCCGGCTCCGGATCTCGACCAGTGCCTGGTACCACAAGCAACGGCCGACCTTCGCCGACAGCCTCGCCGCAGTACGGCGGGCAATCTGGAGCGAGCAGGGTTTCGCCCTGTCCCGGCAGTCGGTCGACGCGGCGAAACTCTCGCCAGCCCTCCGCGAGGGCATCGCCTACGCCCTTTGCCACGCTGCCTGATTGGCCAAAGTCGAGCTAACGCCTTGTTTTTGCGCCATCTTTGGTGCTACCCCTCGGCTCAGATTCAGCATTTCCACCGCCTGACCAAAGAATCGGAGACGGAGAATCTCGCTTCGGCCCCAAGCTAATGGGGGTGCCTGCCGCTTGGTGCCCGCCGAAGCCCTGGCTCGCTGGCCAGATCCATCATTCTGAAGGGCCTTCCCGTTTGGTGGGCATCCCTGGCCACCGTCTCAGCCGGCCTGCCGGCGCGTTTCCTATGCCGCCGGCGGTGCCGCAGGCCGCCGGACGACCAAAGCGATCGCGCCCAGCACGCAGGCCAGGGCCGCCACGTCGAAGAGGCCAATCGCGCGCTGCACGAGCACCGCGCTGCTGGCGACACCGATGCAGGGCACCACCAGCAACGAGAGGCTGGCAACGCTGGCCCTCAGC
>JAIXSR010000057.1 GCA_027484605.1 Hyphomicrobiales bacterium
GCCATCGGCGTGATGCCGCGGCGGGCCGCTTCCTCCTCGCTCATCAGCACCGCGGCGGCGGCGCCGTCATTGATGCCCGAGGCATTGCCGGCGGTGACGGTGCCGTCCTTCGAGAAGGCCGGCTTCAGCTTGGCCATGCCGTCGAGCGTGGCGCCGTGGCGGGGATATTCATCGGCATCGACCACGATGTCGCCCTTGCGGGTCTTCACCGTGACGGCGATGATCTCGTCCTTGAACTTGCCGGCCTTCTGGGCGGCCTCGGCCTTGTTCTGCGAGGCGACGGCGAAGGCATCCTGATCCTCGCGGGTGAGCTGCCATTTCGTGGCGATGTTCTCGGCGGTGGTGCCCATGTGATAGCCCTGGAAGGCATCGAGCAGGCCGTCCTTCAGCATCGAATCGAGCATCTTCATGTCGCCCATCTTGGTGCCGGCGCGCAGATACGCGACATGCGGCGAGAGCGTCATGGATTCCTGGCCGCCCGCGACGATGATGCCGGCATCGCCATTGGCGATCTGCTGCATGCCGATGGCCACGGTGCGCAGGCCCGAACCGCAGAGCTGGTTCAGCGCCCAGGCCGTCTTTTCCTGGGGAATGCCGGCGGCCATCGCCGCCTGGCGGGCCGGGTTCTGGCCCTGGCCGGCCGAAAGCACCTGGCCGAGAATCACTTCATCCACCTCGTCGCCGGAAACCCCGGCCCGTTCGAGCGCGCCCTTGATGGCGAGGGCGCCGAGCTGGTGCGCGGACATTTCCGCGAAAGCGCCGTTGAAGGACCCGACGGGGGTCCGGGCCGCACTCGCGATGACAATCGATTTGGACATGAAGCTCTCCTCGCCTTTTCCAACCTGGCCCGACTTTGCCGGGCTTAACCGTTCCCTCTATCAGACTTGCCAAGAAACTATCGTCAAGCCAGAAACAAGAGTAAGAAGGGCATACGTTCGTTGCGTTTGCATGATGGGTGCCGTCTGGGCCACACTGTTCGCGAGGCGAGCGCGGCGGCGTGGCGCAGAACCGGCACAGGGAGACGGCATGGCGGAGCAGGGCTCGAAAGAACCGACGGTCATCAAGAAATACGCCAACCGGCGCCTCTATCATACGGGCACCAGCTCGTATGTGACGCTGGAGGACCTGGCCCTGATGGTCAGGCAGGGCGAGGATTTCGTGGTCACCGATGCCAAGACGGGCGAGGACATCACCCGTTCCGTGCTGACCCAGATCATCTTCGAGCAGGAGAACAAGGGGCAGTTCCTGCTGCCCATCGCGTTCCTGCGCCAGCTGATCCAGTTCTACGGCGACAACATGCAGGCCCTTGTGCCGCGCTATCTCGAATTCTCCCTCGGCCAGTTCATGGCCGACCAGCAGAAGCTGCGCGAGCAATTCGCCAAGGGCTTCGGTGCCAATGCCTTCACAGCCGGTGCATTCGGGCAGAACCCGATGGCGGCGGCCATGGAAGAGCAGGTGCGCAACAACATGGCGATCTTCCAGGAAGCGATGCGGGCCTTCACGCCCTTCGCCGGCACCAAGGCCGGCGAGACGGATGCCGATCCCGCACGGAAGAAGGGGAAATAGGCCTTCCACCCGCACGCCTTTCCAGCCAGCCTCCCGCCTCTCCCCGACGGTGAGAGGCCGACGGCGGGTGAGGGGGCTTGCCCTTGCGTTTAGGCCAGGCGCTGGGCCAGCTCGTTCTTCGTGCGGACCGGCATCCCGTCGCGGGCGGTGCCGAGGAAATCGCCCTGGAGGTATTCGACCCGCCAGGAGGTGAGCAGAGCGGCGGTCTCCTCGTCCTGCACCCATTCCGCCACGGTCTCGATCTTGAGATGGCGGGCCAGCTGCAGCAGCGTCTGGACGAAGAACCGGTCATCCGCCGAGCGGGCGAGATTCTTGATGAAGGTGCCGTCGATCTTCAGGATGTCGATCGGCAGGAGCCGCATGTTGCGGAACGAGGTGTGGCCGGCGCCGAAATCGTCGATGGCGACGCGCGCACCGCATTCCTTGATGCCCTCGATCAGGCTGCGGGCAGCATTGATGTCCTCGATCAGCGAGGTCTCGGTGATCTCCACGATCAGGCGTTCGGCCACGCTGCGATCCAGCGCGATCTGCGCGCGGAATGCTGCCATCCAGTCATGGTGGAGGGCGGTGTCGACCCCGACATTGAAGGTCAGGGTGATGTCCGGCCATTCGCGCAGGGTCTCGATGGCGAGTTCCATGACGCGATGGTCGATCAGGTGCAGGAAGCCGAGCCGCTCGGCCACCGGCACGATCTGCGAGGCACCGAGCCATTCGCCCTCGGGCGAGACCATGCGGACCAGCGATTCGTACATCGCGATATTGCCGGTCTGGGAATTGACGATCGGCTGGAAGGCGAGGCGGATCCGGCGCTCGTTCAGCGCCGAGAGGACGAGATCGGTCGATTCGCGGTTGGTCGTGCGCTGCGAGGCGACGTCCGGGTTGCGGCAATAGGCCACGAAGGTGGTGTCGGAGCGCTCGCCGGCATCGGTCAGCGCCTCCTCGCAGGCATGGAGGCCTTCCATCGTGGTCTTCGCTTCCAGCGGCACGGCAACGCCGCCGATATGCACGGAGACGGAGATGGTGCCGGCGCTGGTCTCGATCGGCTGCGAGCGGATGCCCGAGGCGAGGCGATTGGCCACGTAATCCATATGCTCGGCGAGGCTGGGCGCGAGGATCAGGCCGATCTTGTTCGTCGCGTAGCGGCCGAGCGTGTCGCGGCGGCGGATCATGCCGCGCAGGCGCCGCACGACGGCGGCGATCACCTCGTCGCCGACCTGGTAGCCATATTGCCGGTTGAGCTGGGCGAGGTCGTTGATCGCGACCATCATCAGCACGAGGCCGCGCGTATCTTTCGAGGTCGCCTCGATCGCATGGGCGAGGGCATTGCAGAAATCGGCGCGGGTCAGCGCCCCGGTGGCGGGATCGTAATGGCGCTTGGTGACCAGCGCCATCTCCTCGGCGGTCGGGGCGAGAATGCGGCGGCAGACGCCATGGACGAGGCGCGGCCGGCCGGCCTCGTTGGCGAACCAGCGGCCATTATCCTCGATCCAGAACCGGGTGCCGGGGGCCGGGTTGACGAGATAGCGGGCGGCGAAATTCACGCCGGTGCCGGGATCGCGGCCTTCGCTCTCGAAGATCTCGGCATGGCGGGAGGTGGGGCTGGCCTGGTCGACCAGGGTGGCGAAGACGGTGCCGGTGCTCAGCGGCGAGAGGTCGCGCACGCCGAAGATCTGCGCGGCATCGACGCTCCATGTCACGTGATCGGTCTCGATGTTCCAGGAATAGGTCGCCTCGCCGAGATCGGTGCCGGCATGGGCGATGTCGAACCCGTTCGCGGCCAGCTCGGGCGGTGATTCCTGGGCAGGACCGGCATTGTCCGGCCGAAGGCCATTCTGAATGTTCATCTGCCCGGTCCGGCCCCTGTCGCTTCCGACTCCCCGCGTGCAGGCCTGTCGACTGGCCTGATGCGCATCGAGGAAAATATGCCGGTCAAGAGTAAAGGTTTGGCTAAGCCGGGGCGTCCGCTGGCATGGCACTTGCCGAAAGACGGGCATGACCAAGATCACAGCCCTCATTCCGTATCAATATGAAACATTCGGTCGCCGTGCGGGCCAGAACCCGTATCGCGATGGCCAGGCGCAGCACGCGCACCAGCCGCCGCGGCAAGCGCCCCAGCCGACGCGCGAGGCGCCGCAGCAAGCGCGCCCGGGGAATGGCGCCCGCGAAGGCCAGCGACAGCCGGCCTTCCTCGTGCAGATGATGGCCCATGTCGATCCGGACCTGCGCAAGTCGCTCGGCCGGCGGGACCTCGCCGACCAGCGCGAGACCGCCTACGGGCAGGCGCTGGCGACCCGGCCTTCCGCGCGCCCGCTCTCGTTTCTCCGGATCGTCGAGACGGCCTGAACGGGCCGGCCGACACGAAAAGACCCGCAGCCGGATCGTCGGGACGGCCTGAACGGGCCGGCCGACACGAAAAGACC
>JAIXSR010000126.1 GCA_027484605.1 Hyphomicrobiales bacterium
AATTGGAAGTTGCGGTCCCTGTCCGCTGTGCCGGAGTCATTCGGATGCATGTAGATGCCGTTTCTGTCCGCCTGCCACAACTCGACGACAGCGGCGGAGACAGGGCGGCCACGCTGGTCAATCACACGCCCGTGCAGGACGAGGATGGTGCCCGCCGCGACCGTCCCGGATCCGACCCGCGTGAGGTCATTGTCGTGATCAGCCGGCTTGGCGACCGGATAATACGGCCCCTCCATCTGGGATGGCGTGAGCGGTCTCGGCTGCGATCCGCCGGATTCCAGGGAATTCGGCAGCGGCTGGGCCAGAACCGATCCCGCGCCAAGCGCAAGGGCAAGCGCAGCTGTTGCGATTTTCACAGTCGTCTTCATGGGCATTCTCCCCGGTTCATGGCCAGTCCCGCTCGGCCGGATCAGGGTCCGGCCGAGACCTTGCCTTGTGGCCCGGGCGAGACCTGAGCCTGTCGCCTGATGTCTCGCCCGGGCCAAGGCGGTGCATTACAAGGCGCCCGCGATCGTCTCGGAAATCGGCGTCGTCGGGCGACCGATCAAGCGTGAGAGGGTGCGGCTTTCATCGTAGAGCGCCCCATCGGCGGCGCGGGCATCGCTGTCGGCGAGGGCCATCGCAAACCCCTCGGGCAATCCGAAGCCCATCAGCGCCTTTGCATATTCGGCCTGCGACAAGTTCACATAGGCTATGGGCTTCCCCGAGGCCCTGGCGACAGCGGCGGCGAGGTCGGCCCCGGTATGGGCTGTGTCTCCGGCGAGTTCGTAGGTCTGGCCGGCATGGGACGCGTCGAGCGCGGTTGCGACAATCGCCTCGGCATAATCCTTGCGGGCGGCAGAGGATACGCGCCCGTTGCCCGCTGCGCCGATGATCGCACCATGTTCGATCGCGGCGCCCAGAGCGCCGGTGAAGTTCTCGGTATACCAGCCATTGCGCAGGATCGTGACGGGGATGCCACTCTCGCGGAGTGCTGCCTCGGTTGCGATATGGTCCTGCGCGAGGAGCATCGGCTGGGCATCACCTTTCAGGATCGAGGTATAGACGATACGGCCGATCCCGGCCGCCTTGGCTGCCGCAATCGCCTTGCGATGCTGACCCGCGCGGTCGTTGAAGTCGCTCGAGGAGATGAGGACGAGGGTATCAACCCCCTCCAGCGCTGCGGCATCGGCACGGGCGTAATCGAAAGCCCGTGTCTCGACGGCAAGGTCGGCGGCCCTCGCGGGATCGCGTGCAAGGGCGATGATCGGGGCGCTGCGGGCCTTGAGCGCCGCAATGGCTAGGCGGCCGAGCTGGCCGGTTGCGCCGGAAATGGCAATGTGCATGTCGGGGTCTCTATTGTGCGAGCTTCGATGGAGGGTAGATAATTCGCTTGATAACTTTTCGTAAGTACGCACAAGAATGTTAGTATGAAAAACCATCCTTCGACGAAATCCGGGGACCGGCTCCCGCTCTCCGTCATCCTGGAGCGTGGCAATCTGCGGGGCGACCTCATGGCCGAGGCTTGTCCTTCACGCGAGGTTCTCAAGCATTTGACCAGCCGGTGGGGCGTGTTGGTGCTGATCGCGCTTGAGGGCCGGACCCTGCGGTTCAGCCAGATCCGCCGGATGATCGGCGGGGTCAGCGAACGTATGTTGGCACAGACACTGAAATGGCTTGAAGGAGACGGTATCGTCCACCGCGTCGCCTTTGACGTGGTGCCGCCCCATGTCGAATACAGCCTCACGCCGCTTGGTGTGGAAGCCGCAGAGAAGGTTCGCGTTCTTGCAGATTGGATCGAGACCAGCGTTCCCCGTTTTGTCGAGAACTGGCAGCAGCCCTGACAAAATCAGTTGGCTTTCTTCTGTCGCTCGACGATCAGGCGTTTTTCCGCGTCGGCCTGCAAGCCATCGAGCTGATGACGAACCCCCGCAAGGTCGGCAAGTGGATGGGCTTTGCCGGCCTTTCGTGACCTGATCAGGTCCTTCGCCTCGGTCAACCCGTTTGAAAACGGATGGGTCGCCAGGTGCAGGTCAATCGGCCGGCTGCCATGCTCGGTCAGTGAGCGGATGCGCGAAATGCTGGCGATGAATGCCTCCACCTGCTCCGGTCCCCGGACCGCGCTGAGGCCAAGGCCACCGACGGTGAAGGCGCGATAGGTCCTGGATCCGTCCTGCACGTCAAAGGCGAACGAGGCCGTGCCGAATGTTTGGCCCGGCGTCTTATAGGTGTCGATCGCAATATCTCCGCCCCTGATTGTCTCCGCATCTTGCAACACGAGATCTCTACAGGACGCGTTCGGTCGGCTAGCCGGAATGCTCAATGGGCGGCCGGTTGATTGCAAATCGGGCCGCCCGATCGATCCTTTCCGAACGGAACGCTATTGCAGCGCAAACCTGTCTGTGAAATGCGAAGCTCTGAAACCCATCTCATGGCAACGGAGTGAGGGCCAGGCTCAACCGTGCAAAGCATCTGGAGATGGCTTGCTGCAGTTCCACGTCGGACATCTTGAGCGTCCGGAATGTGTCTGACTGCAGAATGCTGGCCAGACCGTGAAGGGTTGACCAGACAAACATGGCATCGAGGTTCGCACTGGACCGGTGCGTTTCATCAACCGGCCGAAGCGCCATATCCGTGAGTCGATCACGCAGCAGCGCGAATGCGCGCTGGGCATTTCGCATCATGTTGGGATGCGCGTCCGGGTCAGGCATCGGCGTGTTGAACATCAGCCGGTACTTGACCGGATGAAGTCGCGCATAGGCCATGTACTGTTCGCCCATCCCTCGGAGGTCGTCGAAGGGCTCGGTGCTGGGCGGCCGCTGGTCGAGAAAGGCCGCGAACTCATCGAAGCATCGAGCCAGGATTTCCGCGAGGATATGGTCGCGGCTGGGGAAATGCTTGTAGGGCGCTTGGTGTGAGACGCCCAGACGGCGAGCAACTTCGCGGAGGCTCAAGCCTTCGATACCGGCATCCTCGATAATCTGCAGCGCCTCGGAGATGCAGGCCTCACGCAGATTGATTGGACCGGCTCTGGGCTTTGCTGCCATTGTGATGTTTCGTTCTGCTGGCCATAATCCCGCTCAATATCATGGTTCGGAGAAATCGTGGCAACGTCCCGAGCGAGTTAATCAGGACTTTTGCCAGCATCCCCGGCTTGACGGTCGTCCTGTGCCCCAGCGCAGCGACTGTCTCGCGTGCCACGCGCCTGGGATCGGCGGATATGGTCGGTGACAGGTTCGAGCGCGCTGCAAACCCCGTTTCGACCGGCCCCGGAGCGCAGGACAGCACATCGATGCCGAATGGTTTGAGGTCAACGGCGAGGCCTTCCGCAAGCGTTTGGATATACGCTTTTGTCGCGGCGTAGTTCGCTGCATTGCCAACGCCCTGAAACCCGACGATCGAACCAAAGAGGATCAGGCCCCCCCTCTTTCTGGCCGCAAAGCGCGCGGAAAAGTGCTTGGACATCGCAAGAACCGCCCGACAATTCACATCGAGCATGCCGATCTCATCCTCGATACCGGTTGCGAGGAAATTTCCGGCCGTTCCGAACCCGGCACTAGCCACAAGGAGCCCGACATCAAGGGCCTCGCACCCGAGAAGCACATGCCGGACATCCTCGGATTTGCCAAGATCGGCCGCGATGACCCGGGTCTCGACGGGACTTGATTGCTCGATTTCTGTGGCGACCCGAGCCAGAAGCTCTGCGCGGCGGGCCACAAGAACGATGTTCACCCCGCGTCTCGCAAGATCCCGGGCGATCTCGCGACCAATCCCTTCGGAGGCGCCGGTCACGACAGCCCAAGGCCCGTAACGGTCCAACCAGGACGCATCTGCACCGCGTCTTGTGATCATTTTCGGAAGCTCCAATCATGCATGTTGACATTGTCTACTTCACTGGCATATCAAGTAGACATCGTCAACCTGAGTGATTTTGTGCCCTGCGTTGTGTTCATCCTCGCCACTGTGAAGGGACTGTGCGCGATCGTGGGCGGTATGCTCGCAGACAGTGAAAGGTTGCTCTGGGTCTGCATGGGCAGTGCGGCAACTGCCCTGGTCGGACTGGTTCTTGCCGTACCGGGCCCAGCCAAAGGGCGCGGCTCTAGGCAGTCAAGGCTGGGAGCGGGTTCATGACGGTATGGATTGCTGATCTGGCAATGCGGGCTTTGTCTGCATGTGCTGCGGCACTTTTCTTCCTCTCCGCGCCGGCAAGCGCTGGGATGAAGAAGTCCTATCGGGTAACAGTCGCCTTGCCTGACCAAAGACCCTTTGCGCTCCATGTCGAGGAAGGCGGTGTTGGCCGACCGATCGTCCTCCTCCACGGGTTGGGCGCTTCCTCCTATATGTGGCGTCATCTCGCCCCCGAATTGGCGAAGAGGCATCGCGTGGTCACGGTCGATCTCAAGGGCTTCGGGCGCTCCGACAAGCCTGCGGACGCTGATTATCGGATTGATGATCACGCGGCCGCGATCACCGCCCTTCTCGATCGCCTGAACCTCCGCGACGTTACGCTGGTTGGACATTCCCTGGGCGGTGCCGTCGCATTGCTCATTGCGGTCGACGCAGATCGTGCAGGCGACAAGCGGATTTCGCGCCTGATCCTGATGAACAGTCCGGCTTTCGAGCAAGTGCCCTCGCTGGCAATCAGCGTCCTGCGGCTTCCGCTTGTTCCTTACATCCTGCTCCCGGCGCTGACACCCGAATTTGGTGCGCGCGCGATCCTGAATGCTGGCGATGGCACCCGGATTACAAGCAGCGAAATCGAGGCCTATGCTCGACCGCTGCGAGATCGTGGCGCTCTTCAAGCCCTTATCAAGACCGGACGCGGCATCGAACCGCGTAACTTTCCCGATGTGATTGCGCGCTACCCCCGCTTGCGCCAGCCAACCCTCGTCATCTGGTGCCGGAGCGATCCGACGGTTCCGTTGGCCATCGGGCAGAGGCTGGCTCAAGCGCTGCCGCGTGCCGAATTGCGCATCTTTGACTCATGTCGACATGTCCCGCCCGAGCAATCCATCAAGGAGACGGCGAGGGCTGTCGGTGTATTCCTGCGCCGGTCTCAGTGAACCCGTGTTTGAGGCGGACGGCGCAGAAACGTTGTAACAAGTCTCGAGATCGTATCCCGGCCCGGTTGAGGAGTTCCTGCATGCCAATCCGCCTTGGCTCTTCGTGGCCTGAAACCATCTACTGGGCGATTGCCTTCGCCATGCTGGCTGCGGGGGCAATCACACTGATCCTGATCCTCGCCGATCCAAGAACGCTCGATGGGCACACGTCGGTATGGATAAAGCCACTCAAGTTCGAGCTGTCTCTCGCCCTTCATGCATCGACGATCGCTCTCGTTTGCGGCCTGTTCAGCCCATCAACCAAGAGCAGCATGCCGATGTTGTTGATTGCGCTTCTGTTTCTCGCGGCCTGCATCGTCGAAATGGGCTACATCCTGATCCAGGGTGGTCTCGGGCAGCAGTCGCATTTCAACGTCGGAACGCCGTTTCATCGCTTCATGTACTCGGTCATGGCCTCTGCGGCTGTCATCATTGTTGGTGCGGCCGCAGCAATCGGCCTTGTGGCAGTGGCAGATTCCGATTTTTCAGCTTCGCCAGCGCTGAAGAATGCGATCGTCCTCGGCTTTGTTGGCGGAACGGTTCTGACATTAATCACCGCCTTCACGATTGGCGGGCGCATGAGCCCCTTTGTCGGCGGAATTCCCGATTTCGGTTCGCGCATGCTCCTGACTGGATGGTCACAAACGGGCGGAGACCTGCGCATTTCGCACTTCCTTGCGACCCATATGATCCAAATCATCCCTTTTGCAGCATTGCTGATCGATCGGATCACCTCAGGTCGGGTCGCGATGATGGCTGTTTTCGCGTGCGCAGGGTTCTGGGCGCTGCTGACAATGTCGGAATATCGCACCGCGCTCGCAGGCAATTCCTCGTCGTTGACGCTCCTTTTCAGGTGATCAGCCAGCAGGTTCTGCCAGCTAATGCAATCGGCGATATCGGAAGGCCATATCCGTTCCAGTGGCGCTTCACGAGACGGGTTCGACGGCAATTCTCCGCTTCAGGGCATGAGCTTGTCGAAGACGAAAGACAGCAAAGGGGGGCGTAGCCCTCAGTTTACTCAAGGGTTATTCGAGGAATGTCTCGATCGGATAGGGTTCCAGTTCGGCGAGATACTCCTCGAGCGTCACGAGACCTGTACACGCGGTTGCGCCACGCAGGGTGAGTTCTCCACGTGCCGCCTTCCGGGCCAGGATGATCGCCGGTATGGTGGGGATCTGCGGACCTTCGCCTCTGCGGGCGACAATGAACCAGCGCCGCTCCAGCGGGCGCCCGTCGAGACCCGGCCCGCTCAGGATCACGAACATCCCGCCATCGGCACTGCCCAGCGGATCGAAAAGATTGCTGGCTTTCAGCAGCCATCCGGCATGGCGCGGTAGATCGAGCGGTAATCCGATCCGAACGAGCCAGGAGAGCGCCCAAAGCCCGAGATGCAGCGGCGCCAGCTCCAGCCCGGCCGAGAAACGGATGGATCGCAGCCCATATGTTTCCGGTAGCAGATCGAGATCGGGGATGTCGCAATTGGCCATCCAGCGCGGGCCCAGCACCGGGAAGCGCTGTCGATGGACGTTCTGCCAGCCATAGGACGGGGCGTCGTCGCCGGCAAAGGCGCGCAGGGGCCTGCCGACATAGGACAGGATACCCTGAGTGGTGGCGAGGCCGCGCTCAGCCTTCTGACCGGGGCTGATGCCGAAGCGCAACGTATGGAGCTCCGAGAATTGCGGGCGCAGATGCTCGATCACGGCAGATGAAAGGGCGGGAACCGTGCTGGCGCCGCTGATCACGGCCACGCCCCCGCCGCGCGCCTGTGCATCTACGGCCTTGATCCCGGTCACGAAATCGCGGCCATCCGCAAGATCGATATAGTGGATGCCGGCGTCAATGCAGGTCTTTGCGACCCCATAGTCGCTGGTCTGGAACGGTCCGCAGGTATTCACAACAACGACAGGCTGCACCTCGTCGAGATGTCGGCGCAGATCAAGTCGAACATCGAAAGCAACCGCCTCAGCGAGCCCGCGTGGTAGCGCGGCGGCTTCCGCCTTGGCCCGTCCTTCATCGCGGCCGGCAATGATGACCGGCGCACCGCTCGCCGTGAGCGCACGGGCGATCCGCTTCCCGAAATTGCCATAGCCGCCAAGAATGAGGACCCTACCCGTCAAGCTGCGTCTCCCCGATACGGAAGGTTCCGCTGTAGCCATAAAGGATCCCGAACAGCGGGTGCCGGATGGTCATCGCCATGGCGAAGCGAGTGTCGTCGATAGCGCGCTCCCATGCTTCCCCGCGGCCGAACAGCCATTCCAGCGGCATCGGGATGGTCCTGCCGAAACACCGCAGGGCATAGCCTCGATGGTCAAGGCGGACTTGCCCATCCGCGTAGGAAAAAGCGGCGCGCCAGCCAAACCCGATCGCCATCCACTCGATCACCTCATCGCCCCCTGCGGAAACCATGGCGGAGCGGAACTGGTAGGGCTTGCGGCCGGGGAACCGGAACTTGCGGTCAAAAGCGAAGGACGCGCTCCCCGGATCGCTGCGGAAGGTCACCGTTACGGGAATATCGCGGCCTGCGATCGGCACCAGCGCGCCGGACAGGCGCAGGAGGGGCGAAAGGAACCGCGCGAGCCATGACAGCTCGACATCCATCACGCCCTCGACCACGACTTCATCGCGCGAAAACGGTCGGTTCGCGTAATGCCGCCGGAACACAGGCGGCAGCCGATCCCAGCTCGCGCCGAAAATGCCTTGGAAGATGGGTGCCCGCTCGTTCATCGCGGCATCAAACTATCGGTGGGGGCTAAACCGGGAAATCGGAACCGCAGCGCATCGGCTGCAGAGGAGCCGATCCAGCGTTCGCCTTGGCGGGCGAACCAAATCGCACCCGTTTCCTGCCCGGTCAGCATGTCAATCTGTTCCCGATCAACTCGCTTTCCTCTCGGTTTATAAAGGCTTGGCAATCATCAGCCAAAGGATCGCCATCGTGAAGCTGAAGCCGGGAATGCCGAAGGCGAACCAGACGCGGAAATAGCGGTGATATGAATCCGGCAGGGCGCTCCCGTCGGCCGCAGCACGGGTTGCGAGATCGCGCAGCTTCATCTGGATCCAGACCACGGGCAGCCAGAAGATGCCTGCGCCGAGATAGAGGGCGAGCGACAGGAGGAGCCAGGGTTCGAACAGGGATCGCCCCGTGGCGAGAACCAGCATATACCCGGTGGCTGGCTGGAGAATGACTGCCGTCGCCGTGAAGATCACATCGGCCGTCACGACAACACGGGCGGTCCGGGCAATGAAGACGGGCTCTCCCGTCCGATGGGCCATCAGCATGAAGAACGCAATTCCCGTTCCTGTACCGAGCAAGACGACGGCACCGAGAACATGTGCAAATTTGAGCAA
>JAIXSR010000022.1 GCA_027484605.1 Hyphomicrobiales bacterium
CAAACCCCACGAGTCGGCGCACAGAGCGCGTCGATCGGCTTTCTCCATCCAATGTCCTCCGCTGGAATATTGACCGAACTCTGCGAGCCCGCAAAGGCGCATTCAACCATCTCGCGCGGCTAACCAACTAACCCAGCATTCATTCATGTCTCTCGCTTGCTTGTGAGCCTCCCATGCCAGAATCAACACCCGCTGCCTCAGATGCCAAACCCGCCGCACCCGCGAATCACGCACCCACGCCGGCTGGCAGCCAGCACACCATGTCGCAGCGCATCGCGGAGGTCAAAGCCCATCACGCCCGCATCGCGCTGGGTGGTGGCGTGGAGCGCATCGCCAAGCATCACGCCGCTGGCAACCTGACAGCCCGCGAGCGGATCGACGCTCTGCT
Source organism: Hyphomicrobiales bacterium (assembly GCA_027484605.1). GTDB lineage: Bacteria > Pseudomonadota > Alphaproteobacteria > Rhizobiales > Beijerinckiaceae > Rhabdaerophilum. Next base: position 389 of record JAIXSR010000022.1, read on the forward strand.
CGACGCTGGAACGTTCAGCGAGCGATACGCCCTGGCCAAGCACCGCTGCACGCACTTTGGCCTAGAGAAGAAGGAGCTTCCGGGGGATGGCGTGGTCACAGGCTCAGGCACGATTGACGGACGAGTCGTCAATCTCGCCAGTCAGGATTTCACGGTCGGTGGCGGCGCACTGGGCGAAGTACATGGCGACAAGATCGTGCAGGCCATGCAAGTGAGCCTGAAAACAGGCAGCCCCTTCATTTTCATCAACGACTCGGGCGGTGCCCGCATTCAAGAGGGCATCGACTCGCTCTCTGCCTACGGCAAGGTCTTCTATCACAACACGCTGCTCTCTGGTGTCGTCCCACAGATCTCACTGATCTGTGGTCCATGTGCTGGCGGCGCCGCTTACAGCCCAGCGATGACTGACTTTGTGATTCAAACCCGCCGCGCGCAGATGTTCATCACCGGGCCGTCTGTCATCAAGCAAGTCACCCGCGAGTCGATCTCGGCTGAGGATCTTGGAGGCGCCGAAGCCCACATGCACTATTCGGGCAATATCCACTTCATCGCCGAGGATGACAAGCACGCCGCCGCGATCTGCCGGCGGTTGCTCTCTTACCTCCCTCGCAACAACACCGAGGACCCGCCGCGCCTGCCCTTCACTTGCCCCTTGATGCGAGATGAAGCCTTGAACACGCTGCTGCCCGACGATTCTCGCCGCACCTACGACATGCACGTGATCATCAAGCGACTTGTAGATGATCAGGATTTCCTCGAGGTGCAATCAGGCTTTGCGGGAAGCATCATCATCGGACTCGGCCGACTTGCAGGCCGAACCATCGGCATCGTTGCCAACAACCCCGCCGCAAAGGCCGGCGCCTTGGACATTGACTCCTCCGACAAAGCCGCCCGCTTCATTCGCTTCTGCAATGCCTTCAACATTCCGATCCTGACGCTGGTGGACGTTCCGGGCTTCCTGCCGGGTACGGCGCAGGAATATGGCGGGCTGATCAAGCACGGCGCCAAGCTGCTCTTCGCCTACAGCCAGTGCACAGTGCCGCTGGTGACCTGCATCACCCGCAAGGCCTTTGGCGGCGCCTATGACGTGATGGCCTCCAAGCATATCGGCGGCGACGTGAACTATGCCTGGCCGACGGCGCAGATCGCCGTGATGGGCGCGAAGGGCGCGGTGGAGATCATCTTCCGTGGCGGTTCGCCCGAAGACATCGCCGAGCGGACGAAGGAATACGAGGCGCGGTTCCTCTCGCCCTTCGTTGCGGCCGAGCGCGGCTATATCGACGAGGTGATCACCCCGCGCTCGACCCGCAAGCGGATCGCAAGGGCGCTCGCCATGCTGCGTACCAAGAAGGTCGAGCAGCCCTGGCGCAAGCACGACAACATGCCGCTCTGAGCCGCATCAGGAGACACCGATGTTCAAGAAGATCCTGATTGCCAATCGCGGAGAAATTGCCTGCCGGGTCATCAAGACCGCACGGAAGATGGGCATTGCCACTGTCGCGGTCTATTCCGATGCCGACAGGGATGCGATGCATGTCGCCATGGCGGATGAGGCCGTGCATATCGGCCCGCCGGCGGCGGCCGAATCCTATCTCGTCATCGAGAAGATCATCGAGGCCTGCCGGCAGACGGGCGCCGAGGCGGTGCATCCCGGCTATGGCTTCCTCTCCGAGCGCGAGGCCTTCGCCCATGCGCTGAAGGCGGCGGGCATCACCTTCATCGGCCCGAACCCGCATGCCATTGCGGCGATGGGCGACAAGATCGAATCGAAGAAAGCGGCCGCCGCCGCCGGGGTTTCCACCGTGCCAGGCTATCTTGGCGAGATCGCCGATGCCGTGCATGCGACGAAGATCGCGGACGAGATCGGCTATCCCGTGATGATCAAGGCCTCGGCCGGCGGCGGTGGCAAGGGGATGCGCATCGCGTGGTCGTCGGATGAGGTCAAGGAAGGCTTCGAGCGCTCGCGGTCGGAGGCGAAATCCTCATTCGGCGATGACCGCATGTTCGTCGAGAAATTCATCGTCAATCCGCGCCATATCGAGATCCAGGTGCTTGGCGACAAGCATGGCAACGTGATCCATCTCGGCGAGCGCGAATGCTCCGTCCAGCGCCGCAATCAGAAGGTGGTCGAGGAAGCGCCTTCGCCGCTGCTTGACGAGGCGACGCGCGCGAAGATGGGCGCGCAGGCCGTGGCCCTGGCCAGGGCCGTCAACTATGACAGCGCCGGCACGGTGGAATTTGTCGCCGGGCAGGACCGCAGCTTCTACTTCCTCGAAATGAATACCCGTCTGCAGGTCGAGCATCCCGTGACCGAAATGGTGACAGGTCTCGACCTTGTCGAGGAGATGATCCGCGTCGCCTATGGCGAGGCGCTGCGCTACCGGCAGGAGGAGATCCGCCTTCATGGCTGGGCGGTCGAAAGCCGCATCTATGCGGAGGACCCGACACGCAACTTCCTGCCCTCGATCGGCCGGCTCACCCGCTATCGCCCCCCGGCGGAGGGCGCGCATGGCGGTATCACGGTGCGAAACGATACCGGCGTCGAGGAAGGCGGGCAGATCTCGATGTTCTACGATCCCATGATCGCCAAGCTCGTCACCCATGCGCCGACCCGGCTCGAGGCCATCGAAGCGCAGGCTCGGGCGCTGGATGCCTTCGCGATCGACGGGATCCGTCATAACATCCCGTTCCTCGCGACGCTCATGGCTCATCCCCGCTGGCGCTCGGGCGCCTTGTCGACAGGCTTCATCGCCGAGGAATTCCCGGAAGGCTTCCAGATCCCGCTGCCGCAGGGCGAGGTGGCCCGACGGCTGGCCGCCATCGCGGCCGCGATCGACCATGTTCTCAACGCGCGCAAACGCCGGATCTCCGGCCAGATGTCGACGATGCGCCCGGTCACCTTCGAAACCGATCGCGTCGTGCTGGTCGGGCAGGGGCCGGATGCGGCCCGGCTTGACCTCGTGGTCGAACCGCAGGCCGAGGGCCTTCGTGTCCGCTTCGCGGATGGCACCGTCATGGCGCTGGACGGCGCCTGGCGCCCGGGCGATCTCGTCTGGACCGGCGCCATCAATGGCGAGGCCTTCGCCGTGCAGGTCGCGCCGATCCCGAACGGTGTCCGGCTGGCGCAGGGCGGCTGCGCGGCAGCTTTCCGCGTCTACACCCGTCGTGAGGCGGCCCTGGCGGCGTTGATGCCGGAAAAGAAGGGTGCGGATACCTCGAAGGTCCTGCTCTGCCCGATGCCGGGCCTCGTCAAGAGCATTGCCGTGGCCGAGGGGCAGGAGGTCAAGGCAGGCGAGACCCTTGCCATCGTCGAGGCGATGAAGATGGAGAATGTCCTCCGCGCCGAGAAGGACGTGACCATCGGCAAGCTGAAAGCGAAGGCCGGCGAAAGCCTCGCGGTCGATGCTGTGATCATGGAATTCGCCTGATGCCAGCAACTCTGCCTGCCATCCCGATGCGGCCGCACCATCTCCTGTGCAGCCTCACCTATTGCGGGAAGGGCTACAGCGCCGACTTCGTTGCCGGCTATGACCAGGTGATCGAAAGCCTCGCCGCCGGTGCACCGGTCCGCATTGTCGAAGGGCCGGATGCGATCTGTGCGCCGCGCCTCGGCGAGCCGGGCTGCCATTGTCACGAGGCACGCATCGCCTGGCGCGACCGGCAGGCCGCGGCTGATCTCGCCCTCTGCCTCGACAGCAACCTCAAGCCCGGCACCGAAATCGCCGGGCTGATTGCCTGGGTTCCCGCCCTGCGGGCTGCTTTCGCCGGGGGCATGCTGCGCAAGGCCTGTTCGGGCTGCGCCTGGCATGACCTCTGCGATCACGTCGTGCAAACCGGCTTTGCCGGTACACGGCTCGTGCCTCCCCGAACCTCCGTTTCCTGAAAGGATTTCCATCATGACTTTGCTTGCCCAGACTCTCTTTGCCCATGCCGCCACCCCGCTCCTGCGCTTCGAAGGGCAGAATGCCGTGCCGAAGAAGGCTGCCGCCATCCTTGCCGGCAGCATCCTGCTGGCGCTGTGCTCCTGGATCAGCGTGCCGATGATCCCGGTGCCGATGACGATGCAGACCTATGGCGTGCTTCTCCTCGGCGTGCTGCTCGGCTGGCGGATGGCCGGCGCCTCGGTGCTCCTCTATCTCGGCGAAGCCCTGGCCGGACTGCCGGTTCTCGCCAATGGCGCCTTCGGCCTGAAGCCGTTCCTCGGCCCGACCGCCGGCTATCTCGCTGCGTTTCCGGTGGCCGCGATGCTGGTGGGCTGGTGTGTCGAGCGGGGCTGGGCGCGTCATGTTGTCGGCGCTTTCGCGGTGATGCTGGCGGCCCATGCCGTGATCTTCGCCGGTGGCCTTGGCTGGCTCGCGACGTTCACGGGCTTGGAGAAGGCCATCGCCGTCGGCCTGATTCCGTTCCTGGCCGGCACGGTGATCAAGTCCGCGCTGGTCGTGGCCACGGGCATCGCCTTCGCCCGGGCGAAGGGCCGGCATCGCTAAGCCTTCGCGTCAGGGAGAAAGTCCATGCCGGCGAGCCACCACAACATCTTCGCCCCGACAACCGAAGCCGACTGGCGGAAGGCCGTCGAGCAGGTGCTCAAGGGCGCCGAATTCGAGAAGGTGATGGTGGCGCGCACGGCGGATGGCCTCCCGCTCCTTCCGCTGCATCCGCGGCGGAAGGATGTCGGCGCCATTGCCGGGCAACGCGGTGCGGAACGCTGGCGGATCTCGGCCCGTATCGCGGATCCCGATGCCGAACGCGGCAATGCCCTCCTGCATGAAGATCTGCTCGGCGGCGCCGACATGGTCACCGCCACCATGGCCGGCGCACCGCAGGCGCGCGGCTTCGGCCTGCGGGAACCCTCGCCGGCCAGCTGGGCGCAGGCGCTCGGCAACGTCCATTGCGATCTCGTCTCGCTGCGCCTCGAAGGGGCGCCGTTCGGCGGCCGGGCGCTGGCCGATTCCTTCGCCGCCTTCGCCCAGACCAGCCGATTGCCCGGCGCGACGCTGAAGGTCGATTTCGGCTTGCAGCCCCTGGCGGATTTCGCGGCGGTCGGCCATTTCCCGCTGGCCTTCGGCACGTTGATGGCCAACACGCTCGAGATCATCCGCCATCGACAGGCGGAGGGGTTTGCCGGGCCCTTCCTCCGCTGCGATTCCCGTCCGTTTCATGAAGCCGGGGCCACCGAGGCACAGGAACTGGCGCTTCTCGTTGCGCAGGGCGTCGCCTATCTGCGCGCGCTCGAGGAGCGTGGCGTCGCGCTCGAAGAAGCCCGTGGCTGGCTGTCCTTCACTCTGGCCATCGACGATGACTTCTTCCTCGGCATCGCCAAGCTCCGGGCCTTGCGCCTGCTCTGGGCCCGGATCGAGGAGGCCTGCGGCCTGCCTCCGGCACCCATCGCCATCCATGCGGAAACCGCCTGGCGGATGCTCACCCGCCACGATGTCCATGTGAACCTGCTGCGCAACACGATCGCGGCCTTCGCGGCCGGCATCGGCGGCGCGGATTCGGTCGAGGTCCTGCCCTTCACCGGGCCGCTGGGCCTCGCGGATGCCGCCGCCCGCCGCCTCGCACGGAATACCAGCCTCATCCTGCTGGATGAATCGAGCCTGTCGCGCATGGTCGATCCGGCCGCCGGGGCCGGCAGCCTCGAGGCGATGACCGATGCGCTCGCCGAAAAGGCATGGGCGCTCTTCGGCGCGCTGGAGAGCCAGACCGGCAACCGGCTGGATGGCCTGCCCAACGCGCTGGAAAACGGGTTCGTTTCCGAGATGCTGCGCGATGCCCGCGATGCCCGGCTGCGGCAGCTCGCCACCCGCCGGCAACCGCTGACCGGCGTCAGCGAGTTTCCGGACCTCACCGAAACGCCGCCTGCCGTGCTCGCCGAGGCACGCGTCCATGCCGTCCCGGATGGAGCCTTGCCGTCCGTGCGGCTGGCCGAACCCTACGAGCGCCTGCGCGACCGGGCGCTCCGGATCGGGCACGGAAAGCCACCGCGGATCTTCCTCGCGAATCTCGGTCGCGTCTCCGATTTCACCGCGCGCGCCACCTTCGCCCGGAGCTTCTTCGAGGCTGGCGGCATCCAGGCGCAGGGCAATGACGGCTTCCTCGGTCCGGACGGTACAGCGGATCTCGTGGCGATGGTCGCCGCCTTCCGGCAAAGCGGCGCAGGCCTGGCCTGCATCGCCTCTTCCGATGATCTCTACCGCAGCTCGGCGGGGCAGGGGGATGGCCTGCTGGCCGGGGCGGCCGCGCATGCGCTCCTGCAGGCCGGCGCGCGGCAGGTCTGGCTGGCCGGCCGGCCCGGCGCCGAGGAGGCGGCCTACCGTGCTGCCGGGATCGGCGGATTTTCGTTTGTTGGCTGTGATGTGCTAGCCTCCCTCGAGGCTGCACTCGATGCAATCGGCACCTGAGGGAGACACCCATGAGCCGCCTGCCCGATTTCACCGCGATGACGTTCCGGCGCCCCGATCTGGCCGCGCCTGCCGTCGATGCCGAGCCCTGGCTTACCCCTGAGGGGATTGCGATTCCGCCCCTTGCCCGAGAGGGCGATCTTGCGGGCATCGATTTCCTCGAGACGCATCCGGGCCTGCCGCCCTTCGTCCGGGGGCCATACCCGACGATGTATGTCAACCAGCCCTGGACCATCCGGCAATATGCCGGCTTCTCGACGGCTGAGGATTCGAATGCCTTCTACCGGCGCAACCTGGCTGCCGGGCAGAAAGGGCTCTCTGTCGCTTTCGACCTCGCCACCCATCGCGGTTATGATTCCGACCATCCGCGCGTGGCCGGCGATGTCGGCATGGCCGGGGTGGCAATCGACTCGATCTACGACATGCGGACCCTGTTCGACGGCATTCCGCTCGACCAGATGTCGGTCTCGATGACCATGAACGGCGCCGTCCTGCCTGTGCTCGCCCTTTTCATCGTGGCGGCTGAAGAGCAAGGTGTTGCGCCGGCAAAGTTGTCGGGTACGATCCAGAACGACATCCTCAAGGAGTTCATGGTCCGCAACACCTATATCTACCCGCCGGAAGGGTCGTTGCGCATCATTTCCGACATCTTCGCCTACACGGCGGAGCATATGCCGAAATTCAACTCGATCTCGATTTCCGGCTATCACATGCAGGAAGCCGGGGCGACGCAGGATCTCGAGCTCGCCTACACGCTTGCCGATGGCGTGGAGTATATCCGCACCGGCCGTGCGGCCGGGCTTGATGTGGATACCTTCGCGCCGCGCCTCTCCTTCTTCTGGGCGATCGGCATGAACTTCTTCATGGAAGTGGCGAAACTGCGCGCAGCCCGGCTGCTCTGGTCGAAACTGGTCAAGGGGTTTGACCCGAAATCGCCGAAATCCCTGCCCCTGCGCACCCATTGCCAGACCTCCGGCTGGAGCCTCACGGCCCAGGACGTCTTCAACAACGCGATCCGCACCTGCATCGAGGCGATGGCCGCCACGCAGGGCCATACCCAGTCCCTGCATACCAATGCGCTTGACGAGGCTTTGGCCCTGCCGACCGACTTTTCGGCCCGGATCGCCCGGAACACGCAATTGCTGATCCAGCAGGAAGCCGGCACCAATCGCCTGATCGACCCCTGGGGCGGTTCACGCATGGTCGAGAAACTCACGCATGACCTCGCCACCCGCGCCTGGGACCATATCCAGGAGGTCGAGAAACTGGGGGGCATGGCGAAAGCCATCGAGGCCGGCATCCCCAAATTGCGGATAGAGGAAGCCGCTGCCCGCACGCAGGGCCGGATCGATTCCGGCGAGCAGACGATCATCGGCGTCAACCGCTTCATTCTCGGCAACGAGAAGCCCATCGACGTACTCAAGGTCGACAACGCGGCCGTCCGGGCGCAGCAGATTGCGAAACTCGAGCGCCTTCGCGCCGAGCGCAATCCGGACGAGGTTCGTTCGCGCCTTGCCGAGCTGGAGCATGCCGCCCGCAGCAAGACCGGCAATCTCCTCGGGCTGGCCGTGGCTGCCGCACGGGCAAAGGCCACGGTCGGCGAGATCAGCCTCGCGCTCGAGCGGGCCTTTTCGCGCCATCGCGCCGAGGTCAAGGCGATCTCCGGCATCTATCGCGAGGCGGTCGGCGAGAAGAATGCGGCGGTCCAGCGCGTCATGGGCATGACGCGGGCCTTCGCCGAGAATGATGGCCGGCGGCCGAAGATCCTCGTCGCCAAGATGGGGCAGGACGGCCATGATCGCGGCCAGAAGGTGATCGCCTCGGCCTTCACGGATCTGGGCTTCGATGTGGAGATCGGGCCGCTCTTCGCCACCCCGGAAGAGGCCGCCGTCCAGGCGGTTCAGGGCGATGTGCACATTATCGGCGTCTCTTCGCTGGCGGCAGGGCATCTCACCCTCGTGCCGGCACTCAGGGCGGCGCTGGAGAAGGAAGGCCGTCCCGACATCATGATCGTGGTGGGCGGGGTCATTCCGCCGCAGGATTTCCAGGCGCTTCTCGATGCCGGTGCGGCAGCGATCTTCCCGCCGGGCACGGTCATTGCCGATGCCGCCGAGAAGCTGCTCGACGGGCTCAATCACAAGCTCGGTTTTGCCCAGCCCAAGGTGGCCTGACCGGGTCAGGCCTTCACATAGACCCAGGCCTCGAGGCCGGAGCGCAGGCGGGCCGTGATCCGCCGGTAATCCGCAACCTCGTAGGCGTCGGCGGCTTCCAGCTCCGCCGGGGTGATTTCGAAGACCGTGCCGGGCACTTCGTCGAGTTCAAGACCGGTCCGCAGCAGAACCGGATGGAAACGCTCTCCGCTTTTTGCGATCACGGAAGGATCGATGATCTCGATCATCACCTTGCGATAGCCCGGGAGGGAATCCGCCTGCCCGGCCAGCCGTCGCCCGAATTGTGCAAGCTGGACCCGCGGAGCCTGAAGGGTGCCATAGGAAAAGAGCCGCAAGGGCGGGGGCAATGTCATTCTGAAATTCCTCAATCGAAAACAACGTCGTGAATGATGGTCGGGTATCGGGATTCGCATGCCGTCGCAACCGATCGGCAGATTGCCCCGATGCCAGTTTTCACCTAAAGCGGGAGAAACAACATCGGCGGCTCAAGCCGCCCGCCGCACGAAGGAAACCCCATGCCCGCATATCGTTCGCGTACGACCACCCATGGCCGCAACATGGCCGGTGCCCGTGGCCTGTGGCGCGCCACCGGCATGAAGGATGGCGATTTCGGCAAGCCGATCATCGCCGTCGCCAATTCCTTCACGCAGTTCGTGCCGGGCCATGTCCATCTGCATCCTCTCGGGCAGCTGGTGGCGCGCGAGATCGAGGCGGCGGGTGGCGTCGCGAAGGAATTCAACACGATCGCGGTCGATGACGGCATCGCGATGGGGCATGACGGCATGCTGTACTCGCTGCCCTCGCGCGAGATCATCGCCGACAGCATCGAGTATATGGTCAATGCGCATTGCGCCGATGCCCTGGTCTGCATCTCGAATTGTGACAAGATCACGCCGGGTATGCTGATGGCTTCCCTGCGCCTCAACATCCCGGTCGTCTTTGTCTCCGGCGGACCGATGGAAGCAGGCAAGGTCACCGTGAAGGGCAAGGAAAAGGCCGTCGACCTGGTCGATGCCATGGTCTGGGCGGCCGATGACAGCTACACCGACGAGGAAGTGCAGAAGGTCGAGCAATCGGCCTGCCCGACCTGCGGTTCCTGCTCGGGCATGTTCACGGCCAATTCGATGAACTGCCTGACCGAGGCGCTCGGCCTCTCGCTGCCCGGCAACGGCACCGTTCTCGCCACTCATTCCGATCGCCGCCGCCTCTTCGTCGAGGCCGGCCACCTGATCGTCGATCTGGCCCGCCGCTATTACGAGCAGAACGACGAGAGCGTCCTGCCGCGCAACATCGCCAGCTTCAAGGCCTTCGAAAATGCGATGACGCTCGACATCGCGATGGGCGGCTCGACCAACACCGTGCTGCATCTGCTGGCCGCGGCCCACGAGGCCGGCCTCGATTTCACGATGAAGGATATCGACCGCCTTTCGCGAAACGTGCCGGTTCTCTGCAAGGTCGCCCCGGCAGTCGGGGACGTCCATATCGAGGACGTGCACCGCGCCGGCGGCATCATGAGCATCCTTGGCGAGTTGCATCGGGCCGGGTTGCTCCATGGCGATTGCCGCACCGTGCATGCCGAGACGATGTCGGCTGCGCTCGCGCGGTGGGACATCACCCAGTCGAATTCGGAAACCGTGGCCACCTTCTTCAAGGCTGCGCCGGGCGGCGTGCCTTCGCAGACGGCCTTCAGCCAGTCCGCGCGCTGGAAGGAACTCGACACGGATCGCGAGGAGGGCGTCATCCGGAAGGCCAGCCATGCTTTCTCCAAGGATGGCGGCCTCGCCGTGCTCTATGGCAACCTCGCCGAGAAGGGCTGCATCGTGAAGACGGCAGGGGTCGATCCCTCGGTTCTCGTCTTCTCCGGTACGGCGCGGATCTTCGAAAGCCAGGATTCGGCGATCGATGGCATCCTCAATGGCGGCGTCGTCGCCGGCGATGTCGTGCTGATCCGCTACGAGGGGCCCAAAGGCGGGCCGGGCATGCAGGAAATGCTCTATCCCACCAGCTACATCAAATCGAAGAAGCTGGGCACGTCCTGCGCTCTGGTGACCGATGGCCGCTTCTCCGGCGGCACGTCGGGACTTTCCATCGGCCATGTCTCGCCGGAAGCGGCATCCGGCGGCACGATCGGGCTCGTGCGTGACGGCGACATCATCGAGATCGACATCCCGAACCGCTCGATCCATCTCAAGGTGGGCGATGCCGAACTGGCAACCCGCCGCGCCGAGCAGGACCGGCTGGGCTGGCAGCCGGCCAAACCGCGCAAGCGCAACGTCACCACGGCGCTGAAGGCTTATGCCTTGTTCGCGTCGAGTGCTGATACAGGTGCTGTCCGGATCCTGCCGGATTGAGGGATCACGCAGGCACCACCGGCTCCGGGACCCGGTAGCTGGTGGTGGCCTTCACGCGCTCCATGGCAAACCGCGAGGTGACATTCTTGAGCGGGATCACCTCGATCAGGCGTTTGTAGAAGGCGTCGAACTCGGCCATGTCGCGCACCACCACGCGCAGCATGTAGTCGACATCGCCAGCCATGCGGTAGATGTCCATCACCTCCGGCATGGCGGAGACCGTGCGGGCGAAATTCTGCAGCCACGGGCCGGAATGGTCGCCGGTCTCGATCTGCACGAAAACCGTCAGGCCAAGGCCGATCTTCTCAGGCGAGACCAGCGCGACGCGGCGCGTGATCACCCCGCCGGCCTCGAGCCGCTGGATGCGCTTCCAGCATGGTGTCTGGGACAGGCCGACACGATGCGACAGTTCGGCGAGGCTGACGGTACAATCCTCCTGGAGCACCGTGAGGATCTTCCGGTCAATGGCATCCATGGCAGCATTCCTCCGCGCTGCCTGATCGTATCAGGGAATGATTTTCTTTTGCGTCTGATGTTTTGATGGAATTGCAGAAAAATTCCCTACTCTGCAGCATCCAGCAGAGAATTTGTCTTCATCGCGCAAAGTCCTGCATCGCGCAGAACCGCGCCGATCATCACCAGCATCGGGCCGGATTCGGGCAGGGCGGCCGCAACAGCCGGCAGGGCGCCGATCCGGGCGCGGTGATGGGATTGCGTGCTGCGGGTCGCGTTGATGACCGCCATCGCCGGCGTGGCGGGGTCCAGTCCGGCAGCCAGAGCCTGTCGGACGAATTCGCCCAGCGTCCGGCGCGGCATGTAGACGATTGTCGTCACGGCCGGATCGGCCAGGGCTGCCCAGTTCGTGTCAGCGGGCAGGGTTCCCTCCTCGCCATGCCCGGTGACATACTGGATCCGACGTGCCCTTTTCCGCTCGGTCAGCGACAGGCCGAGCGTGGCCGCTGCACCCTGTGCCGCGGAAATGCCGGGAATGATGTCGACAGCGATCCCCGCCTGCCGGCAGGCCTCGATCTCCTCGGTCGCGCGGCCGAAGATCAGCGGATCGCCGCCTTTCAGCCGGACAACCCGCTTCCCCGCCTGCGCCTCCCGGACGATCAGGGCACAGATATCATCTTGCCGGCAGGAGGGCCGGTGCCCCCGCTTGCCAACGCGGATGCGCGTCGCTTCGCGTCGGGCAAGCTCAAGGATCTCCGGCGTGACAAGGTCGTCATGCAGGATGATATCGGCGGCCTGCAACGCCCGCAGCGCCTTCAGGGTCAGCAGGTCCGGATCGCCGGGGCCGGCGCCGACAAGGGTGACGCGGCCATCCGGCGGGGCCTGCCGGTCCCGCGCGAAGGCGCGGAGCAGGTCACGCCGATCCCCGGCATCCGGCCGGCGCTCGGGCTCCGCGAGCGCCCGCTCCGTGAACCGCTCCCAGAACAGGCGTCGCAAGGCGTAGCCTGGCCGGCTTGCCTGGACATAGCGCCGCCAGTCGCGGGCTGCTGCGGCCCAATGCGCGAGGCCCGGCGGAAGCAGCGCCTCGATCCGCGCGCGGATCGCCTGGCCAAAGACCGGTGCAGCGCCATCGGTCGAGATCGAGATCACCAGCGGCGAGCGGTTGACGATGGCACCGAACTGGAAATCGCAGAAGGCCGGCCGGTCGATGAGGTTGACGGGGATGCCCGCCTTGCGGGCCGAAGCGGCGAATTCGGCCGCATCCGCATCCGTCTCGAAATCGCCGATGGCGAGGGCGGCGCCCTCGAGATCCCCGGTCTTCCAGCCTCGCCCCTGCAACTGGATCCGCGGATCGGACATGGGTTCGGACAGGCTTTCGGCCTCTGCGAACAGCCGGACCTCGGCACCGGCTGCAGCCAGCAGTTCCGCCTTCCAGCGCACGCCATCCGAATGCCCGGCAAGCACGACGAAGCGGCCTTGCAGCCTGTGGAAGACGGGCAGGCTGGCCAACGGCGCGATCCGGGCCGGCGGAAGGGTCTTCGGGGTGCGGAGCAGGCTCATGCCAGCACCGGCATGACGAGGGCAAAGGCCCGTGCCGAGGGCAGCAGCAGCCAGAGCAGCGTCAGTGCCAGCAGGAGCAGGCGGAAGAGCCAGTCATGGCGATGCGGCTCGGTCGGGTTCATATGCCGCTCCCGTCAAGGCCCGGATCCGGCGTGACGGCGCGATCCTGGCGCGTTTTCTGCGGCTGGAGCCCGTCGAGGAAAGCGTGCAGGAGCGGCCGCCCGATTGCATCGAGCGCCGCGAGGACCGCCGCGCCGAGAAGGCTGCCGCTGATCACGTAGCCGGCAAGAGAAAAGGCGAACATTGTCGTGACCGACCTTGCCTGTTCCCGCTTTCCGTTCGGCCAGAACCGTGGCCATGCGGATCCGCCGGCGGGCCTGATGGTCGAGGCGTCTGTACTCCCCGACACGGCATCGACCACGCCCATGGCGAGCGTTGCATGCGTCTGTGGGTCGATCAGCAGGAAACTGCCGAGGATGCGGTTCTCGGCATAGGGCAAAGCGAAGAGCGGCGCTTCAGGCCTAAGGACAACCTGGCCGATGGCGTTCATGCCGAGATGTCGGGCCGCTTTCGGGGAGAGGTCGTCGACCGAGATCTCGTGCGCAAGGGCCTCGAAACGCATCGGCACCGTGGCAGAACCGAGCTTGATCAGCACCCTGTCACCCGGGGCCAGCTGCTTCTCGCCGAGCACCAGCACCCGCGCGGACAGCGTGCCTGCCGGATGGGGCGCCCGATGCCCGACCGTGATGACATCGCCGCGCACCACATCGGTTTCATCGGCCATGGTGAGGGTGATCGCGTCACCGGCGCTTGCTGAGCGGCTGGGCCCGTCGGGCCGGTGGATCTCGGCAACTCGGCTCGTCCGCCCTTGCGGCAGGATCGTAACCGGATCACCGACCCGGATCTGCCCGCTGGCGACGGTTCCCGAGAAGCCACGGAAATCGGCATGCGGCCTGTTGACCCATTGGACAGGGAGATGGAAGCGCCCATCCGACTGGGCGTCCGGCTCCAGCGTTTCGAGCAGGTCGAGCAGCGTCGGGCCGTGATACCAGGGCATGCGCGCCGAGCGGCCGGTCAGGTTGTCGCCATCCCGGGCAGCCAGCGGCAGCACATGGACCGTGCGGAAGCCGAGCCGGTCGGCAAGCTGGCGATACGCGGCCTCGATCCGTCGGAAGACCGGCTCCTCGAAGCCGACGAGATCCATCTTGTTGATGGCGACAATCACGTCCCGCACGCCGACCAGCGACACGATGGAGGAATGGCGGCGGGTCTGCGGCAGCACACCCTTCCGGGCATCGACCAGCAGGATCGCGACATCGGCGGTCGAGGCACCGGTGGCCATGTTGCGCGTGTATTGCTCATGACCCGGCGTATCCGCCGCGATGAAGGCACGGCGCCGCGTCGAGAAATGGCGATAGGCGACATCGATCGTGATGCCCTGCTCGCGTTCGGCGGAAAGCCCGTCGACCAGCAGCGCATAGTCGCGTTTCTTGCCATCGGTTCCGAACCGCGCGGAATCCCGCTGGAGAGCCTCGGCCTGATCCTCGTAGACAGCGCCAGTTTCCCAGAGCAGGCGACCGAGCAGGGTGGACTTGCCGTCATCCACCGAACCGCAGGTGATGAAGCGCAGCAGGCTGCGCCCGGCCGGCAGGGTAGCCTGTCCGGCAGGCGGCAACTCCGGTTCCTCGCGGCGTGCGGCAAGCAGGGCGGGTGACATCAGAAATATCCTTCCTGCTTCTTCTTTTCCATCGAGCTGGTGGAATCGTGGTCGATCACGCGGCCCTGCCGCTCCGAGACGCGGCTTTCGCGCATCTCGGCCAGCACGGCTTCCAGCGTGTCGGCCCGGCTCTCGACGGCACCGGTGAGCGGGTAGCAGCCCAGCGTCCGGAACCGGACCATCCGGGCTTCCACAACCTCGCCGGGCAGCAGGGCCAGGCGATCGTCGTCCCGCATGATCAGCGCGCCGTTCCGCTGCACGACGGGGCGCGGCTTGGCGAAATAGAGAGGGACAACCGGGATGGATTCGAGCGCGATGTAGTCCCAGACATCGGCTTCGGTCCAGTTGGAGAGCGGGAAGATGCGGAAGCTCTCGCCCTGCGCCTTGCGCGTGTTGAACAGGAGCCAGGGCTCGGGTCGCTGTGCACGCGGATCCCAGCGGTGATCAGGCGTCCGCAGCGAGAAGATGCGCTCCTTCGCGCGTGACTTCTCCTCGTCGCGGCGGGCGCCGCCGAAGGCGGCATCGAAGCCATACCGGTCCAGCGCCTGTTTCAGCGCCTGCGTCTTCATCACATCGGTATGCACGGCCGAGCCATGGGTCAGGGGCCCGATCCCGGCCGCGAGACCGTCCGGATTGGTGTGGACGATCAGGTCTAGGCCAAGCCGTCGGGCGGTCTCGTCCCGGAACGCGATCATCTCGCGGAACTTCCAGCCGGTATCGACATGGAGAACCGGGAAGGGCAGCCGGCCCGGTGCGAAGGCCTTCAGCGCGAGATGGAGCAGCACCGCTGAATCCTTGCCGATCGAATAGAGCAGGACGGGCCTGTCGCAAGTGGCGAAGACCTCGCGGAAGATGAAGATGGCCTCTGCCTCGAGGCGCCGCAAATGGCTGGGCGATGCCATGTCAGGCCCTCCTTCCCTCGGAAGCGGTCTCTACCCGGGCGAGATGCAGGCCGCATTCTCGGCTGGCATCGGCCTCCCACCACCAGCGCCCGGCCCGCTCGTCCTCGCCCGGCCGGATCGCCCGCGTGCAGGGCTGGCAGCCGATCGAAAGGAACCCGGCGGCATGCAGCGGATTGAGAGGGATCGACCAGCGCAGGGCCAGTTCCGCCAGCGTCTCGCGCGTCTGGTCGAAGAGCGGGTTGATCTTCCAGAGCCCGAATTCCGGAGAGAAGCCCAGCGCGCCGGTGCCCTGCCGGAAGGCGGACTGGCTGGCCCGGAGGCCCGTCAGCCAGGCCTCGGCGCCCGCCAGCACGCGGTGCAGCGGTTCGACCTTGCGCACATGGCAGCAGTTCTGCCGCGCATCGGGCGACAGTCGGAAACCGTTGATGCCCTGGTCGTCCAGCAGCCGCTCGACGGCAATGCGATCCGGCGCAAAGCCGCGGATCCGCCGGCCATAATGCATCTCGGTATCAGCCCAGAGTGCATAGGTCTCGGGGAAGTGCCGGCCGGTATCCAGCGTCGCGACCTCGATATCCAGCCCTTCGGTGAAGATCAGATGGGTGAAGACCTGATCCTCAAGCCCAAGGCTGGTCGTGAAGACGAGCTTGCCCTCGAAAGTCTGCCGGATCCGCCGCAGCCGGGCCGCAAGCGGCAATGCCGCCAGGGCAAGCGCGAGGTCATTGGCGCGGGACTCGGTCATGCTGCACCGCCACCCCGGGCCAAACGCCGGGCATCGAGAATGTTCTCGCCGCGCGCATAGTCCCGCTGGTAGCTCTGCCGATAGATGGCGAGATCGGCGAGCCATGCCGCCTCGCCCTGCCGCGCGGCAACCGCATCCGGCAGTTCCACCTCGTCGAAGCCGCAGGCCAGGGCATAGGCGAACTGATCGGGGATGAGCGGGCCGACTGCCCGCAGGATTCCGCGGAAACCGGCGCGGCGAAGGCGGCGGCCCAGCGTGAAGCCGCGCCCGTCGGCAAAGCCCGGAAAGGCGATGGCGATCAGATCGACCTGGTTGGCAAGTTGGGCCACCTCCTCCGCCGGGATCGTATTGGCGATGTCGATGCCGATCCACTGGCCGAGGCCGCGGACAAGGAGCCCGGCTGTCAGTTCAGCCCCGGGCAGGATAACGGCAGGATGGCCGGCCATTTCCGCAGCCGGAATCCGCCGGAACGAATCGGGCCGGAACCCGTGGCGATCAAGCAGCGTCATGATGCAGCTCCCGCGCAAAGGCCGTCTTGAAGGGCTGGACGCCGATCCGCCGCACGGTGTTGACGAAGGTCTCGCCCGGCTGGCGCTGGTCGAGATAGGTCTCGACCAGCCGCTCGATCGCGTCCGGAACCTCGCTCGCGCCGAGCCCTGGCCCAAGGATCTCGCCGATGGCGCTGTCATTGCCGGCATCTCCGCCCAGCGTGATCTGGTAGGATTCCTCGCCGCGCTTCTCGAGTCCGAGAATGCCGATATGCCCGACATGGTGGTGGCCGCAGGCATTGATGCAACCCGAGATCTTGATCGCCAGCGGCCCGATTTCCTGCTGGCGTTCCGGCGCGGCGAAGCGCGTCGAGAGCGCCTGTGCAATGGGGATCGAGCGTGCTGTCGCCAACGCGCAGTAATCGAGACCGGGGCAGGCGATGATATCCGTAATCAGCCCGGCATTGGCCGTGGCGGGTCCGCCGGCTGCCAGCGCCTGCCAGAGATCGAACAATTCGTCCTGCCGCACATCGGGCAGGACGAGGTTCTGTGCATGCGTCACGCGGATCTCGCCTTGGGAATGGCGCACCGCCAGATCGGCGACGAGCCGCATGCCGGCGGACGTGATATCGCCCGGAGCCTCGCCGATTCCCTTGAGCGACAGGGTCACCGCCTGGTAGCCGGGAACCTTGTGCGGAAAGCCGTTCTGCGCGACCCAGCGATCGAATTCGCCATTCGCGGCCCGTGCGCGGCGCAGGGCGGAGGGGTTGTCGGCAAGGTCGGCATAGGCTGGTGGCGCGAAGTACCGCGCAATTCGTGCCACTTCCTCGGCATCCGCCTGGATCCGCGCCGGATCGAGCTGCACGAATTCCGCCTCGACCCTGTCGCGGAAGGCCTCGATCCCGATTTCGTGGACCAGGATCTTGACGCGGGCCTTGTACTTGTTGTCCCGTCGTCCCTCGGCATTGTAGACGCGCATCAGCGCCTCGAGATAGGCGAGCAGATGCGGTTTCGGCAGGAAGTCCCGCACCCATTTGCCGACCATCGGCGTGCGCCCGAGGCCGCCGCCGACCAGCACCGCAAAGCCGGTTTCGCCGGTTTCGCCGGTTTCCGGATGGCGGACGATCCGAAGCCCGATATCATGCACAGCCACCGCTGCCCGGTCATCGTCCGCGCCGGTCACCGCGATCTTGAACTTCCGGGGCAGGAAGCTGAACTCAGGATGCGCGGTCGACCATTGCCGGATCAACTCGGCCACCGGGCGCGGATCCTCGATCTCGTCGGCCGCGACGCCGGCAAACTGGTCTGCCGTGACATTCCGGATGCAATTGCCCGAGGTCTGGATGGCATGCATCTCGACATCGGCGAGGAGCGACAGGATCTCCGGCACGTCCTTGAGCTGGATCCAGTTGAACTGCAGGTTCTGCCGCGTCGTGAAATGGCCATAGCCGCGGTCGAAGCGCTCGCCGATCAGTGCGAGCTGCCGCAGCTGGCGGGCCGAGAGCGTGCCATAGGGAATCGCGATCCTGAGCATGTAGGCATGGAGTTGCAGGTAGACACCGTTCTGCAGGCGCAGCGGCTTGAACTCGTCTTCGGTCAGCGCGCCCGAGAGGCGGCGCTCGACCTGGGTCGAGAATTGCGCCACACGGTCGCGCACGAAGGCGGTGTCGAATTCGTCATAGCGATACATGCTTCACCTCGTTCGGCCGGACTGGGCAGCCAGACCCGGAAACTCGGCCTGTTTGCCGAGATCCGGGCGGATCGTCGGGCCAAGCAGGCGGAAACGTTCGCGGAAATGGCGAGGCACGGGGACCCCGCCTGCGGACAGCTCGACATCGACCAGATAGGCATCGACAACGCGGTTCAGGCGCATGGCCTCCGCGCCGGCCGCAGTCAGGCGCCCGGCGGCGGCGACATCTTCCGCCAGCAGCGCCTCGGCGGGATGGCGCGTCCAGCCGCCATCGCCATAGAAGACGACATCCCCGGACAGCAGGTCATTGGCGATCAGGATCGCCGGGAGAGGAGGGGGCTTGGCAGCGGACATGGCCGGTAGGCATCCTTCGCGCAGCCGCTTTTTCGGCTATGCTTGTTCGTTATTCCGAACAAAATGGATACTATGTCCGCCATTCTCTTCCAATTCGGGGTCCGGAGCCTGGCTTTTCAAAGTTCGCGCGCTGCGGAGAACGATTTTCTCCTGCCCGTTTCCGCTTTCGTTCGGGATGGGTATGCGGTATCGCGAAGCGATGTGGCTCAACCAGCAGACCCTTGATGCGATCCGGATCATGGCCGAGCTGGCAACCCGCTGGCCGCGCCTGACCCGCGCCTCGGATCTGGTCGCGGAGACCGGGATCTCCTTCGTCAACATCCAGAAGACGGTCCACGCCCTTGCCCTTGGCCGGCTGCTGGAAACCAGCCGTGGGCGCTATGGCGGGATCCGGCTCGCCCGTGCACCGGACGAGATCAATATCGGCGAAATCGTCCGGGCCTTCGAGCCGAAGGATTGCCCGGTCAATTTTCTCGTGGCCTCGACGGTCAGCGCCGGCATTTCGGCTCTGCTCTTCAAGGCGCATCGGGGTTTCTTCCAGCCACTCGAAGCCACGACGCTGGCCGACCTGGACCTGCCTGGCCTGAATGGCGACGGGCGTCGCCGGCTCGAGGCCTAGGCCGGCATTGCTGACCGGAACCGCGCCTGTGGCAGGATGACCGGCAGCCCGTGCTGGCGGGTAATGGACAGCCGGACGCCGAACACATCTGCCAGAAGCGCCTCGTCGAGGATCTCCGGAACGGGCCCCTGTGCCGCGATGCGCCCGTGACTGAGGACGACGAGATGGTCGGCATAGCAGGCGGCGAGGTTGAGATCGTGCAGGATGGCCATCACGGCCACCGGGTTGGCCTTGCGACGGGTCAGGGCTTTGGCCGCATCCAGCAGGGCGAACTGATGCTCGAGATCGAGGCTGGCAATCGGCTCGTCGAGCATCAGCACCTGCCGGTTCTCGACCCGCCCTGCCGCCTCGAGCTGGCAAAGGGCCCGCGCGAAATGCACGCGTTGCTGCTCCCCGCCGGACAGGGTCTGGAAATCGCGCTCCGCCAGCGCCAGCATGTCGGCTGCCTGCAGGCTCCTCTCGACCAAACTGTCCCTTTCGGTGCGATCCAGCCTGCGGCCGACCGCGAGAATGCCGAAAGCGACCACTTCATGCACCCGGAACGGAAAGGCGAGGCGGCCGCTTTGGGCCATCACCACCCGGCGGGCGGCCATCTGCCATGCCGGCACCCGTGCGAGCGGCTGGCCGAGGCTTGTCACGACGCCCTGATTTGGCGCGAGTTCGCCGGACATCAGACGGAGCAGGGTGCTTTTCCCGGCTCCATTCGGGCCGATCACCACCGTCAGCGTCCCGGCTTCCAGGACGAGCTCGGCTTCCTCGACCAGCCAGCGTCTGCCGGACCGGTAGCCGGCTCTCTCGGCTCTCAGGACGATGCTCATTCGAAAGACCTCGCCTGCCGGCCGAGCAAGAGCCACAGGAAGAAGGGCGCCCCGATCGCTGCAGTCAGGATGCCGATCGGCAGCTCGGCCGGGGCGACGACCAGCCGCGCGATGATATCGGCACCGAGCAGGAGCAGCGCCCCGC
This sequence comes from Hyphomicrobiales bacterium, assembly GCA_027484605.1. Classification (GTDB taxonomy): domain Bacteria; phylum Pseudomonadota; class Alphaproteobacteria; order Rhizobiales; family Beijerinckiaceae; genus Rhabdaerophilum. The sequence continues at coordinate 20,797 of JAIXSR010000022.1, forward strand.
CGAGGGCACTGAACGGCAGCAGCAACCGGTGGCTGGCGCCGAGCAGCAGTCGGAGCACATGCGGCACCACGATGCCGACAAAGCCGATCATCCCTGCAACAGCAACCGATGCGCCGACGGCGACGGCTGCGATCAGAATGGCGGCTGCCTTCACCCGCTGGACCGGCAGGCCGAGATGATAGGCCTCGGCCTCGCCGAGGGCCAGCGCATCGAGCCCGCGCGCGAGGAATGGCGCCAGCAGCAGCACGGCGATCATGGCCGGCGCCACGGCCAGGAGCTTGGCCCAGCTTGCGCCGGAGAAGCTGCCCAATGCCCAGAAGGTCAGGTCACGCAGCTGACGGTCATCCGAGAGATAGGCAAGGAACCCCGAGATCGCGCCGCTGAGCGCGCCGAGCGCCACGCCGGCGAGCAGCATCGTTGCGATCGAGGTCCGGCCGCCCCGCGTCGCGATGGCATAGAGCGCGAGTGTCGAGCCGAGACCGCCGACAAAGGCCCCGGCAGGCAGGACGGCGAAAGGCAGTTTGCCGAGGACGGGCGCCAGCAGCATGTCGCCGAACACGATGGTGAGCCCGGCGGCAAGGGCCGCGCCGGCCGAAACGCCGATCAGGCCCGGATCAGCCAGCGGGTTGCGGAACAGGCCCTGCAGCATCGCGCCGGATACGGCGAGTGCCGCGCCGACCAGCATCGCCAGCAGGGTTCGCGGCAGCCGGATATTGGCGAGGATCAGCGCCTCGCGCGTATCGGGCAGGCTTCCCTCCTGGATCACCCTGCCGAAAGTGTGCAGCAAGGTTCCGGGCGGCAAGGTGATGGCGCCCTTGAACAGCGAGAGCAGGAACAGGCCAGCAAGAAGGCTGAAACCGGTTCCTGCCCAGAAGAACACATGGCGGCCATGCGCCGCGCCGAGCGATGCGACGGTTCCCGGCATCCCCGATCCGTCCCGGGAACGAAGGTTCGGTTCGGAAAGAAAAGTGCCGTTCATGGGCGCGGGCCCGCTTCGGCACGGGGGCGGAATGACGGAGAATAGAGTCGGCTCATCAATTCGCGGGCAGCTTCGGCAGTTCTCGGCCCGAAACCCAGCAGGAGGAGGCCGTCCATTGTCACGAGATGCTGCCCGCTTGCGGCGGGCGTCAGCCGGAAGGCGGGATGCGCAAAGAGATCGGCTGCGGCGACGGCATGGTCGCCCCGTTGCATCATGACAATCACGTCGGGTGCTGCGGCGATGATGCCCTCGTCGGAGAGCGGCTTGAATCCCTCCAGCGTTTCGACCGCATTGATGCCGCCGGCCAGTGCGATCATCGCCGCTGCGGAACTGTTCCGCCCTGCAACCATGACGCGGCCATTCTGCAGCGATAGAACGAAGAGCACGCGCTTCCGCCGCGTGATCTGCGCGCGGTCCCGTTCCAGACGGCCGAAGTCGCCGGCGATCTGTCGGGCTAGGGCCTCCGCCTTTTCCGGTTGTCCGACAATCTCGCCGACCGCCCGGATGCGCGCCAGTACGCCGGCTTCGCTCGGCTCCTCGCTGAGAATCCGGACAGGAATTCCGGCCTGCCGGATCAGGGCCATCACATCCGGCGGCCCGGCGCCTTCGATCGCCAGGACAAGATCCGGCTTGAGCGACAGGATGCCTTCGGCCGAGAGCGCCCGGACATAGCCGATATTCGGCAGCCTTTGCAGCGCGTCGGCCGGATGCAGCGAGGTCGAGTCGATCCCGACCAGCCTTGCGCCCTCGCCGAGGGCATGCACGGTTTCGGTCAGGACACCGCCGGCTGCCACGATGCGCGACGGCTGGGCTGTGGCGAGCGGGGCGCCAAGCAGGAAGAGCCCGAGAAGGGCAGGGACAGGTTTTGGCAACAGCGCGAGCATGGCAAGCCTCACTTGGTCAGGATGAGCCGGTTATTGGCGGTGACCCGCAGGCGATAGCACTCGCCATTATGCAGCAGGACAGCCTCCCGCTCGGTGCCCAGAAGCGCCGCAACATCGATCAGGGGAAGCCCGGAGACTGGGTCGATCGACCGTCCATACCGGACCGGCGAAAGGGCAGGCGTCTCATGTGGATGAGGTTCAAGCGAATTTCGAGCCATTTTTGAGATATTCCAGAGTGGGAACCAGTTTAGAAATCCTCAAAAATCGAGGAAAATCATAAGATTAATTGACTCCAAATGTCAGAATATATAGAGCCGGTCAAGCGGAGTGGCGAAAGCATCCGCGTCCAGCCAGCCAGCGCCCTGCCGTTCCCGGCACGCCAGCCAGCCAGAATTCATCAGAATCGGCTTTTGGGGCAGACAATGGGATCTGGATTGTACAAGGGGCTCCTGGCCTCCGTATCAGGCATCATCGGCATGGCGGCGATCGTCGTGGCCCATGGACAGGAAGCGGGCCCGGGCACAACGCCCGGCACGACGGCGCTGGATGACATCAGCGTGACGGCTACACGGCAAGAGGAGCGCGCGGTGGATTCGCTTGCTTCTGTTTCCGTGACCAACCGGCAGGAAGTCCGTCGGCAGAATCCCCAACGGATCGGGACGATGCTGAGCCAGAGTCCGGCCGTCACGACCCAGGAAAACCCGAATGATCCGGCGACGGCAGTCAATGTGCGCGGCTTGCAGGATTTTGGCCGTGTCGCAGTGACGGTTGACGGGGCGCGCCAGAATTTCCAGCGCTCCGGGCACAATGCCAACGGTGCCTTCTTCCTTGATCCCGCCTTCATCCGGACCATCGACGTCACGCGCGGTCCCGTGGCGAATGTCTACGGCTCCGGCGCGATCGGGGGTGTTGTTTCCTTCGAGACTGTGGATCCGAAGGACATTCTCCGTCCGCGCGAAAAGGTTGCCGGCGAACTGGGTGTCACCGCCCTGCTCGGCGGGCGCCAGAACGGCATCCATGGCTCCGTGATCGGGGCTGCGCGCCCGGTCGACTGGGCTTCGGGGCTGATCGGGGTCAGCTTCAGGAATCTCAATGCCTACAAGGATGGCGGCGGTTTCCTGATCCGGGATTCGGGACAGGATCTCGGCTCCGCCCTGACCAAGGTGATCCTCACCCCCGGCGAGGGGCATACGGTCAAGCTGTCCGGGCAGTATCAGAAATACGACTTCACCAACGGGCTCGGCACCTCGGCAGCGCCGCGCCGGACCAACAATGTCGAGACCACCAATGTCGTCGCGAAATACACCTTCTCGCGGCCGGACAATGAGTGGGTGAACCTGAGCACCACGCTCTACCGCACCACGACCGATACGGATCAGATCCGGATCAGCGGCACGCCGGCCCAAATCGGCAATGCCCGCTATTTCAGGATCGAGACGGTCGGCTTCGACGCGAACAACACGTCGCGGTTCGATCTCGGGCCGGTCCGGCTGGCCTCGACCTATGGCATGGACTGGTTCCAGGATCGCGTGCGGACCTCCGATCCCTTCTCCAATGGTGACGAGACCACGCCGGGGGGGCGTCGCCATGTCTATGGCGCTTTCCTCCAGAACCAATTCAACTGGACGATCATCGATGTCATCGCGGCCCTGCGCTATGACGGCTATGCCCTGAGCGGGGGTGGCAATGCCTCCGACGGGCAGCGCCTCTCGCCGAAGATCACCGTCGGCGTGACACCGGTCCAGGGCTTCCAGCCCTATGTGACCTATGCCGAAGGCTATCGCGCCCCGGCCATCACGGAAACGCTGGTCAATGGTGCCCATCCCGCTCCATCGACCTTCACTTTCATCCCGAATCCCAATCTCCGCCCGGAGATCGGGAAGACGATCGAGGCCGGCATCAACCTGAAATACAATGACGTCTTCCGGAAGGGAGATGCCTTCCGCGGCAAGATCGCTGTCTTCGAGAACCGCGTGCGGAACTTTATCGAGGGCGTCTATACCGATCCCGGCAATGATTGCGGCAATCCCCTGATCCCTGCAGGCTGCGCGGATGCCACCTTCCGCTATTCGAATGTCGCCCGCGCCCGGCTCCGCGGCGTCGAGGCCGAATTCGTCTACGATGCCCGCCGCTGGTATGTCTCGCTGGCCGGGTCGACCATCCGGGGCGACAATCTCATCGCGAACCAGCCACTTGAATCGGTCTATCCCGACAAGGTCGTCCTCAGTGGCGGCATGCGTTTTCTGGGCGAGAAATTGCTGGTCGGTAGCCGGCTGACCTTGGTCGACAAGCAGCGTCGCCTGCCCGCGGCTTCGATCGCCGCGAATGCCAGCAAGGCCTATGCGCTGGTCGACATTTTCACGAGCTACGAATTCGCGACGGACATGCGCGCCTTCGCGCAGGTCGACAATGTCGGCGATGTCCGGTACCGGCGCTATCGCGACGGGGATCGCAGCCCGGGCCTCGTGGCGAAGTTCGGTCTCTCCACCCGGTTGGGGATGTGAGATGGCGGCCGGCGCGCCTTCCGGCGCTCGCGAAACAGGGCTCGCACTCAGCCGTGCTCCCTTGCCCCCGGCCATGGGGTGCCCCTGGCCGGTCATCCCGGCGCGATGCGCGGAGCCGCTGCCGGAGCAATTGCCGGGACCGCTGCCGGAGGCGCGCGAGCGGCCCTGCCCGGTGCCGCGGCTGATCCGGAGGACCGGGCTTGGCCTCGTCCTCTCGACGCTCTGCCACGCCGGCATGGCAGCCGCAGCCTTGCTCATCCTCCCCGTGGCTTCGCGCGACGAGGCAGAACGCGGCGGCGCGCCGGCCGTGACGGAGATCACGCTGGTCGGCGAGGTCGAAGCGCTGGCGACAGTGGAAGGCGCCCGCGCCGAGCCGGTTTCCCTGGCCGTGCCCGACCTCCCGGATGTCACGCCCGCGGTGCCCGAGGTCACGCCGCCCGCCCTGTCGTTGCCCGGCATCCCGCCGGTCCCGGATGTGGCGCGGGTGGATCCGGAGCCGCCTGCGCCGGGCCTTGCCCTTCCCGAGCCCCCATCGCCCCTGCCGGCCGAGATTCCGGCGCGGACGGAGCCTCGTCAGCCGCATCAACCGACGGAGCCGGCGCCCATGCACGAGAGGCAGGCACCGAAGCTCATCGCGCCGCCGAAGCGGATGGCCGGCCCAAAGCCGGTCTTGCGGCCGGAGCTGGGTGCCGCCCGCCCGGTCGAGGGGCCCGGCCGCGGACGTGAAGGCGCTGGGCGCGAGGCCGCGACCCGTGCTGCGACGAACCGCGGCGGGACCGGTGGCGTCGGCGTCAGGGCCGGTTCCGCCGTCACGGCCGGGTATGGCGCCCGGGTGCGCGCATTGATCGAGCGGCAGAAATCCTATCCCGAAGCGGCGCAGGATCGCGGCCAGACCGGGCGGACGACCATCGCCCTGGCTATTGCCCGCGACGGGCGGGTGGCTTCGGTCGCTGTCGTCAAGGGTTCCGGCCACGCATTGCTCGATTCGGCGACGCTCGCGGCCGTCCGCCGCGCCCAACCCTTCCCCGCTCTGCCGGAAGGCGGGCCCGCAACGATCAGCTTCCAGCTTTCCATCGGCTACGACCTTCAATGAAGCAAGGAAAGGACCTCCCATGTTTATCGCCATGAACCGATTCCGTGTTGCCAAGGGCAACGAGGCCGAATTCGAAACCATCTGGCGTTCGCGCGAGAGCTATCTCCACGAATTGCCGGGCTTTATCGAGTTCTCGCTGCTGAAGGGGCCGGAGCGCGAGGACCATACGCTCTATGCCTCGCATACGGTCTGGGCCGGCAAGGCGGAATTCACGGCCTGGACGCAATCCGAGCAGTTCCGGAAGGCCCATGCCCGGGCCGGGCAGGGC
>JAIXSR010000075.1 GCA_027484605.1 Hyphomicrobiales bacterium
TATTCGAGCCAGCCGGTACGGGAATGGCGCTCGTATGTCAGCCGGGTGGTCCACCCGTTCTGGCCGCAAACTGACGCGGCCGGAATCATCAGCCATGACATCACGGAGCGTGCTGATCCCGCCGCTGCCGAATGGATCTGGCGGCGCCATGCCGGCGAGATCGACATCGATCCCGGCAGCGGCCAGTTGCATCGACGCGGCAAGCGCCTGATCCTTCCCGCTGCCCTCCCCCACGAGGCGCCGCGCGGCCTGCCCGACATCACCGCCTATCTTGGCGGTCGGATTATCCAGCGCGAACCGGCGCTGGTGCTCTTCGCCGATGCCGATTGCTCCTTCGGTGCCTTTGCCTCGCGCCTGCTGCCGCGCTTCTTCGCGCTGGATGCCTTGGGCGTGCCCGCCGACACGCTGCTGCTGGTCACGCTGAATATGGGCCGGACACTCTGCTTCCAGCATGCGATTTCCGATGGCGCGTTCCGTCATCGACCGGTCGAATTGTTCCGCCCGGCCTCGATGATCCGGGTGACGCAACTCGATGAGGTCTCGGTGCCGACATTCGCGCCAGCGGCGCTCGTCCGGATGCAGGATCGGCTCGCACGCCTCTATCTGCAGGAGCCGCCGGCCGAGGCCGGGCCGGTGCTGGTCCTCGAGGGCGCCATCCGCCGCGCGCCGGCGTTGCTTGCCCGGCTTGCTGCCGCGCGGCCCGATCTCGCAAAAACCGGCATCACGGTGCTGGATCCTGCACGGGATTCACTGCGCGATCTCGTCCGCGCGTCTGCGCAGGCGCCCGTGCTGGCCGTCGGAGACCCGAGCGAAATGGCGGCCGCCCTGCTCGCGACTCATCCCGGGCAAGAGGTCATCATGCCCGGCGTTGCCGATCCCCATGCAACGGCGCTGGCCGGTGCCACCGGACGGCGCTTGACCGTCGTCTAGTCCTCCAGGCGGACAGATCCCGCATTTCCTGTGGCAGGGCCGGACATTTTCTGCTTTGAACGGCTCGGAGCCCGAATGGCTGCGAAGGAAGAACGCCGTGCCGACAATCCACCTGCATGATTCCGCCTTCGAGGTGTCTTCCGGTCCCCAGGATGCATTCTGGGGCCGCGTCAATGCGGGCATCTGGGAAGCCTCGACCTTCGAGGCCATTGCCCGGAACCTGACGCCGGAAACCACGGTGCTGGATTTCGGCGCCTGGATCGGGCCGGTCTCGCTTTTTGCCGCAACCCGCGCCCGCAAGGTCTTATCGTTCGAGCCGGATCCGGTCGCGGCCGCCGAGTTCAAGGCGAATATCGCGCTGAATCCCGCTTTGGCCGGACGCATCACCGTGATCGAGAAGGCGGTCTGGCCGGAGGCCGGCACCGTCCGGATGGGCGCGAAGACGGCGCAGGGCGATTCCATGTCCAGCGTGCACCACACGGGTTCGGCCGTGAGCTGGGAGGTCCCGACCATCACACCGGCCGAGATTGCCGCTCTGCTTCCGGCGGAAGGCCCGGTCTTTGTGAAGATCGATGTCGAGGGTGCCGAATATGCGATCGTGCCAACGCTCGCGCCCCTCCTCGCGCGGGATAACCTGACGGCTCTGGTCTCGTTCCATCCGCGCTTTGCCGCCGGCGGCCATCCACGCTGGCACCGGACCTTCCCGATGACCAAGCGGGTCTTCGACGTGTTCCGCGGCTTCCGGATCCACCGCGTCCACAAGAAGAGCGTGACGCCCGCGCCCTGGCTGGAATGGCTGAGTGCCCTGCCCTTTCCTGCCTTCGAGGCCAAGACGACCTATCTCTTCACGCGGGCCTGACCGCCATCATCCGGGGGTTCCCGTGCATCTGCGCATCCTGCCCTTGCTCTGCGATCCGGCAACGGGAGAGGCCCTGTCGATCGAGATCACCCGCCAGGACGGCGATGAGGTGATCGAAGGCGTGCTGGTCTCGCCCGCCGGCAACTGCTATCCCATCCGCAACCGGATTCCGCGTTTTGTCGAGCCGGAGGTTTTCGAGAGCGTCCGCTCTTTCGGCGACCAGTGGAACCATTTCAACTACGTCGATTTCAAGCAGAACTGGCTTGACCATACGGTCCGCAACACGTTCGGCTCGACCGAGGCCTTCCGCGACCGGGTCATCGTCGATTGCGGCGGCGGTTCGGGTTCGCAATCGCTCTGGATGCTGGAAGCCGGCGCGCGCGAGGTCATCATGCTGGAGCTGTCGCACAGCGTCGATGACGTCGTCGCGCGCAACATCGAAAATGCGGCCTGGCCGAATTTCACAGTGATCCAATGCTCGATCGACCAGCCACCGATCCGGCAGGATGCCATCGATGGCATCGTGATCTGCCACAATGTCATCCAGCATACGGAGTCGGTCGAGAAGACAGCGCGGGCCCTGTTCGGCATCGTCGCGCCGGGGGGCGAGTTCGTCTTCAACTGTTACCGGGCCGGCAAGGCCGGCCTGTTGACCTTCATCAAGAACCGCCTGACTTACGGGCCGCTGCGCCGGGCCTTCCGGGATGCTTCCTTCGAACGCATCCTCGCCTATTCGCGGCTGATGGGGCTGCTTCGGCTGGTTCCCGGGATCGGCAAGCTGACAAACAAGCTGCGGCTCTCGCTGACCGGCAAGGTGCCGCGCCTGTCCGAGGAGAGCTGGCTTGACCACAAGCGCCGGATCTACCGGCAGACGGTGCTCAACACCTTCGACATGTTCGGGTCGCATTCCTACCAGCACCAGATTCCGGATGCGACGCTGCGGGCATTGGTGCTGGACCTGCAGCCGGATGCTGGCCGGATCGGCAATCTCGAGCCTTATTTCACCCGGCCGCAACCGACCGGGATCGCCCTGCGGGTGCGCAAGGGCTGAAGGCTTTCAGGCCGGCTTGCGGAACAGGAAGCAGCCGCAGCCATAGCGCTGCCGCGCCACGCGCGCCGGGTCGGCATCCATGACCAGCATTGCCCCGTCGCGCTTGTCGGTGATCAGCGCGAATTCGGCCAGTTCGAACCCTTCGAACAGGGCCATGACCGCCTCGAAACTGTAGATCCGGTGGGCATTGAAATGGATTTCCGGCCGCCCGACCGGGGTGACGAAGAGCAGATGCCCACCGGGCGCGAGCACACGCTTCAGTTCGGAACAGGCCCGGGCATCGCCCATCGGGTCCAGCGTGTCGCCATAGCGGCCGAGGCCGACATGCTCGATCACATGCATGCAGGACAGCGAGGGGATGCTGCCATCGGCGAAGGACAGGGCCAGCAGGTCCGCGGCCCCGACTTCGGCGCCGGGAATGGCGAAGGCCGGCGGGCGGTAATCGTAATGCGTTATCGGCACATGGGCCGAAACATTCGAGACAAAGAACAGCGACGAGCCGATATCGACGTGATGCGCCGGCTTCAGCCGGGCCAGCACGCGGGCGGCCCAGCCGGTGTGATAGACGTAATGCGTGTCGAAGCCGGTGGTGCCGGTCGCCTCGTTGATCGGGCGGATCTTCGAGAGTTTCGGGACGGGGCGTCCGAGTTCGCGCGAGGTCCGGCGGAACCGGATGAGATCCCGCAGATAGGACGGACTGAGGATCGCCTTGATGATCTGCTTGGGCTGCATGGTCAGCGGCCTCCCATCTGAAGCCTGAACAGGCTGGCATAGGTTCCGGGTTGCGAAAGAAGCGCCTCGTGGCTGCCCTGTTCGACCACCCTGCCCTGTTCGATCACCACGATGCGGTCCGCATGCATGATGCTGGCCAGCCGATGCGCAACCATGATGGTGGTCCTGTCCTTCGACAGATCGACCAGGGTCTGGCGCAGGGCATCCTCGGACTGGGCATCCAGAGCCGCTGTCGGTTCGTCGAGCAGCAGGATCGGCGCATTGCGCAGGAAGGCGCGGGCGATGGCGATCCGCTGCTTCTGACCGCCGGAGAGCCGACCGGCCAGTTCGCCGACGGGGCTGTCATAGCCCTGCGGCAGGGCCTCGATGAAGGCATCGGCCTGGGCGGCGCGGGCGGCGGCGCGGATTTCGTCCTCCGTGGCGCCGGCCTTGCCAATGGCAATATTGTCGCGGATCGAGCCGTCGAACAGGAAGGTATCCTGCCCGACATACGCCATTTTGCTGCGAAGGCTGCCGGCATCGAGCCGGGCGAGGGACTGGCCGTCCAGGGTGAGGCTGCCGGATTGCGGCTCCCAGAATTTCAGGATGAGGCTGAGCAGGGTCGATTTGCCGGAACCCGAGCCGCCCACCAAGGCTGTCGTCTGCCCGGCGGGAATATCGAGCGTCACCCCGCGCAGGACCGGCTCCGCCCCCGCATGATAGGCGAAGGTGACCTCGTCGAGACGGATGGCGCACAGGCCGGGCCGGACCGGGTGTCCCTGCCCTTCGGCCTGTTCGGGAACCTCGTCGATCATCTCGAAGAACAGGCGCAGGCCAACGAAATGCTGTTCGAGCTGGAGGCGTGCACTGGCAAGCCGCCGGGCCGGATCATAGGCCAGCAACAGGGCTGTGATGAAGGAGAAGAACGCGCCCGGTGTCGCGCCATGGCTGATCACCCGCCAGCCCCCATAGAGGATGACGAGCGCCACGGCGATGCCCGCCAGCGTCTCGACGATCGGCTGTGTGCGGGCCATCAGCCGCGCGGCACTGTCGGCATTGGCCTGCTGGTCGGTGATGACGCCGTCGAGCCGCTCGCCCAGGCGCTGTTCCGCGCCGAAGGCCTTCACGACCCGGAAGCCCTGGATGACCTGGCGCAGCTGGTCCGCGAGCGTGACCCCGATCGAGACCTGCTTCTTCTGGACCTTGCCGACCCGCACCCCGAGGCCGGCAATGAAGATCGCCGCAACAGGCAGCGCCATCAGGACAACCGAGGAGACGAGCGGATCCTGCACGATCATGACGCCGATCAGGCCGATCAGGGTCAGGACGTCGCGGCCGACGACAGTGACCAGCAATTGCAGGATCTGCCGCGCGGCCTCGGCCGAGAGCACCTGCTTGGCGATGACCTCGCTCGAGGTGCGCTGCTGGATCCCGCGGACTTCCTGCGCCAGCAACGAGGAAACGAGCCGCTTCTGGCCATCCGCGACAATGGAATTGCCGATCTGGGCGAGAATGACGCCCTGTCCGTAGGAGGCCGCACCGCGGGCGACATAGATCACCAGGACGGCCGTGGCGACAAAGATCAGCGCCGACTGGCTCTTGGCAATGAAGACGTCATTGATGACATCCTTCATCAGCCATGCGGTCGCGGCCGTCGTGGCCGAGACGATCCCGAGCATCAGGAAGGCGAGCACATAGCGCCAGACGAAGCGGCGGCCGGTCTCGGAGACCAACCGCCGGAGATCGGCATAGCGCTGGTTTTTCGGCTCTTCCATCGTTCCGGGCGCCGGCCCGCTCCTCACTTCTCGGGCAGGTTGAGACGGAGATGCAATTCGCGCAACTGTTTGTTGGAAGGCGGCGTCGGCGCCCCCATCAGCAGGTCCTCGGCGCGCTGGTTCATCGGGAACAGGGCCACCTCGCGCAGGTTCTGAGCGTCGCAGAGCAGCATGACGATGCGGTCGACGCCGGCCGCCATGCCGCCATGCGGCGGAGCGCCGTACTGGAAGGCGCGGTACATGCCGCCGAACCGCTCGATCACCGTTTCCTCGCCATAGCCGGCGATCTCGAACGCCTTCACCATGGCTTCCGGCTTGTGGTTCCGGATGCCGCCCGATGCCAGTTCATAGCCGTTGCAGGCGATGTCATACTGGAAGGCCTTGAGGGTGAGCGGGTCCTGCGATGTCAGCGCGTCCAGCCCGCCCTGCGGCATCGAGAACGGGTTGTGGCAGAAGTCGATCTTCTTCTCCTCCTCGTTCCATTCGTAGAACGGGAAATCGGTGATCCAGGCGAATTCGAACCGGTTCTTGTCGGTGAGGTTCAGATCCTCGCCAACCTTGAGGCGCGCCGAACCGGCGAACTTGACGAATTTCTCCGGATTGCCGGCAGCGAAGAAGGCGGCATCGCCGTAAGATAATCCAAGCTGCTGGCGTATCGCTTCAGATCGCTCAGGACCAATGTTGTTTGCTATTGGTCCTTTTGCGACAACCGGAATGTGTGCCCAAGGCTTGCCTTGATGCTTGTCGTAGATGGCCTTCATCTTCTCGTCATCCGACAACTCTACGCCGTAGTCGAAAATGATGTACCCCAGACCCGGCTGGCCTTCGCCCTGCGCCCAGCTGTTCATGCGGTCACAGAAGGCCCGGCTGCCGCCGCCCGGCGCGGGAATGGCCCAGACGCGGTTCTTCGGCTCCTCGAGGATGCGCGCGAAGACCTTGAAGCCGCTGTCGCGGAAGACATCCGAGACATCCTGCATCACGATCGGGTTGCGCAGATCCGGCTTGTCCGAGCCGTATTTCGCCATGGATTCGGCATAGGGAATGCGCGGCCAGGGCGATGGCGTGACCGGGCGACCGCCTCCGAATTCCTCGAACACGCCGCGGATGACCGGCTCCATCGTCGTGAAGACGTCGTTCTGCTCGACAAAGCTCATCTCGACGTCGAGCTGGTAGAATTCGCCGGGCAGGCGATCCGCGCGCGGATCCTCGTCGCGGAAGCAGGGGGCGATCTGGAAATAGCGATCGAAGCCCGCCATCATCAGCAGCTGCTTGTATTGCTGCGGTGCCTGCGGGAGCGCGTAGAAGGTGCCGGGATGGATGCGGCTGGGCACAAGGAAGTCGCGCGCGCCTTCCGGCGATGAGGCCGTGAGGATCGGGGTGGCGAATTCGTTGAAGCCCGCTTCCTTCATGCGCTGGCGCATCGAATCGACGACTTTCACCCGCATCATGATGTTGCTGTGCAGCTTGTCGCGCCGCAGGTCGAGGAAGCGGTATTTCAGCCGCGTCTCTTCCGGGAATTCGGTGTCGCCGAAGACCTGCAGCGGCAGTTCCGCAGCCGCGCCGAGCACTTCGAGATCGGTGACGAACATCTCCACCGCCCCGGTGGGCAGGTTGGTATTCTCCGTCCCGGCCGGGCGCCGGCGCACCTTGCCGTCGACGCGGATCACCCATTCCGAGCGCACTTTTTCCGCAGCGTTGAAGGCCGGGCTGTCCGGATCGACCACGATCTGGGTCATGCCGTAATGGTCGCGCAGATCGATGAAGAGAACGCCGCCATGGTCACGGATGCGATGGCACCAGCCGGACAGGCGGGCCTCGGTGCCGATGTCGGAAGCGCGGAGCGCGCCGCAGGTATGGGTGCGATAACGATGCATGATGGTGTGTCTTCGGCTCGAACTGCTGGAGTGCCGCGCAATGTGCAGGCTTTCCGTCGGGCGCGACAAGAGCGGCGGCAGGCACGGATTGTCAAGCGCGAACCGGGGAAACCCATCCGGACGGGCGCGACAAACGCGCGGAATTCGGATAAGGCCCGAATATGGCTCATCCTTCCGCGCTTCCCCTTCCGCCCCTGACCACCACCAGTGCCGATCTGGCTGCTGCCTGCGAACGGCTGGCGCAGCATGCCTTCGTGACGGTCGATACCGAATTCCTGCGCGAAACGACGTATTATCCCAAACTCTGCCTGATCCAGATGGCAAGCGAGGACGAGATCATCCTGGTCGATCCACTCGCCAGTGCGCTTGATCTTGCGCCCTTCTTCGCGCTGATGGTCAATCCCGATGTGATCAAGGTTTTCCACGCGGCGCGGCAGGATATCGAGATCATCTGGAATCTCGGCCGCGTGATTCCCGCACCGCTCTTCGATTCGCAGGTCGCCGCCATGGTCTGCGGCTATGGCGAGCAGGTCTCCTATGAGAGCCTCGCTGCCGGGCTTGCCCAGGCGAAGATCGACAAGTCCTCGCGTTTCACCGACTGGTCCCGCCGGCCGCTGACTGATGCGCAGCTCGCCTATGCGGCGGCGGATGTCACCCATCTGCGCGTCGTCTACGAAAAGCTGATGCAGCGGATCGACAAGAACAACCGGCTTGGCTGGGTGGCCGACGAGATGGCTGTTCTGGGCAATCCCCGGACCTACGAGGTCGATCCGGCCGATGCCTGGATGAGGATCAAGGCGCGGATCCGCAAGCCGGCCGAGCGGGCCGTGCTGATGGAACTGGCGGCCTGGCGCGAGCGCGAGGCCCAGAACCGCGACGTGCCGCGTGGCCGGATCCTGAAGGATGACGGGTTGGTCGAGATTGCCGTGGCGCAGCCGAAATCCGTCGAGGATCTTGCCCGCCTCCGCGCCGTACCCAACGGGTTCGAACGGTCGCGGGCCGGCCAGGAGATCCTTGAAGCGGTGTCGCGCGGCCGGGCCCGCGAGCCGGAGACAATTCCGCCTTTCGAACAGGAGCGCCCGGGGGGCAACGGCGCCCTTGTCCAGTTGCTGAAAGTGCTGCTGCAATCGGTTTCCGAAAGGAACCAGGTGGCGGCGCGGCTCATCGCCTCGTCCGACGATATCGACCGCCTGGCCGCCGCGCCCGCGGCGGATCAGCCCATCCTGCAGGGGTGGCGAGGCGAGATCTATGGCCAATTGGCGATGCAGCTGATTCGCGGCGAGGTGCTGATCGGGCTCGAGAAGGGGCGCGTGGTCACGCTTCCGCGCACCCCCTGACCCCCTGCCCCTGCCGTCAGGCCGCCATGCGCTTCAGGAAGGTTTCGATCTCGTCCACGAGTTGATCGGAGGAGACCGCGAATTGCTGCGAGAGGATTTCGAGCGCATTGGCGGCATCCGCCGTGTTCTCGATGGCCTTCTGGACCTCCGCAAAACCCGAGCGGATGACATCCCCGCGCTGCGCGGCCGCGTCGGCATTGCCGGCAATGTCGCGGGTGACCTGTTCCTGCTCGGTCACTGCTGCCGCGATGACCAGCGTGGTTTCGTTGATCGAACCGAGCCCATGTCCGATCTCGCGTGTCGCGTCTGTCACGGCGTCGGTCACGTTTTCGATGCTCTTCACAAGTTCCGCGATTTCCGTCGCCGCTCGCGAAGTTCCGTTCGACAATTCCTTCACTTCGGACGCGACGACCGCAAAACCTTTGCCGGCTTCACCCGCTCTCGCCGCTTCGATCGTGGCGTTGAGCGCAAGCAGGTTGGTCTGGCTGGCAATCGACGAAATGAAGGCAACAGCCGTCGAAATCTTGTCCACCGCGCTGGAAAGTTCGGTCGCGATCGCCTCGGCATGGCGGCCGGTATCAGCCGCTTTGCGGACGATCGTAGCAGCATCATTCGACCGGGCGGCAATTTCTGCAATTGAGCTGGCAAACTGATTGGTTGCCGTGGCCACCTCGGCAATGGCGCCGGCGCCGGATTCGGCGGCGGCAACCCCGTCTGTCACCCGATGACTGGCCTGTGCCACGACTTCGCGGATATCCTGCGAGGTGCTGAGCACCTTGTCTGCGCCGGAGCGCAGCTTGCCCAGGCAATCCTGCACCGAGAGCCGGAACTGCTGGACCAGATTGTCCATCTCGGCCTTCCGGGCGGCCATTTTCTGCGCCTCGATGATGCTGGCGCGCTCCTGCTCCCGTTTCTGCGCGACCGCTCCGGCAAAGCCCTCGACGGCGCGGGCGATCTGTCCGATCTGGTCCGTCCTTTCGCGGCAGGGGATGGCGACCTGTTCGTCGCCGCCGGCCAGCGCGTTGGTGGCATGGGCCACCTGGCCGAGCGGCCGGAGCAGACGCTCCGTCAGAACGAGGGCAAACGCGATCACGACGAGCATGACAAGCAGGCTCCCGATGGCGAGGTCGCGGACAAGATAGCCCGTCGAGGCATGAAGCTCCGAGATCTTCCCCACACCGATATAGAGGATGCCGACAGGTTCCCCCTTCGGATCGATGATGGGCAGGTAGCCCGTCTGGTAAGGCTCGCCGAGAATCATCGCGATGCCGCGATACGCTTCCTTCCGCATCATGAAGGGATAGACTGCCCCGTTCTGGCCGAGAAATGTGCCCACGGCGCGCGAGCCATCCGGTTTCTTGACCGTGGTCGCGATGCGCTCGTAATCCTTCTTCTCTTCGCGCCAGCGGAAAATCGTGGCCGTGCCGCGATTCGCCTCGCTGATGGAATCAACAACCTGCATCAATTCGCGTGGCGAGAAATTGTCGAGCGAGGAGGAGGCCGGCGATGTCAGCTTCAGGCGCTCGGGTTCATTCTCGGCATTCTTCTCGACCAGGAAGATCGGAGCGCCTTCCGCGAAGACCCGCGTCGCAACGCGCAATGCCCAGAGCGTCCGGGTCGCGATGTCCTCCTCGATCTTCGACACCAGTCGCTCTCGGCCGATATAGGCCACGGCAACAACGGTGCCGAGAACGATGCCGATCATGGCAAGGGTGAGTTGCCCTCGCAGGGACAAGCGACGAAGCTGGATTTTTTGCAAACGCATCTTGCTGCCCCTTGGCCGAACCTGCTCGGACCAAGAATGGAACAATCTGCTTAACAAGTTGAGAATCGTATCTACAACTTAGGGTATTATCCGGATTTCAAAGCCAAGCCCCAGAATTCGGGCTGTCTGTTTTAGTCGAGCAACAAGTCTTTCATTGGACAGATCGGCAAATCGCGCCGGAATTGATTGTACGATAGAACTATTCTCGATTGTTATTGGTGCTGATGGCAGGACGCCCCGCTGGCCGGCCGAGATGTTGAATGCAACCCGGATGATACATCCCAACGCACGGGCCTGGTCGACCTCCCAGAGCGAGAGCAATTCCCGGAGCGGCGGCATCACGGCTTCGCTGATGCCCTCATAGCGGGCGTGCTGCACGCTGGCCAGGAAGGCCCGTTCGCGATGGTCGATGGCTGGCAGTGCCGCATAGGCGACCATGCGCGCAGCTTCCTCTGCCCGGTAATCCGGGTTTGCCCGCCAGGCGACTTCCGAGACAAGGCACGCGGCGTGGCGGATGCGTTTCTGGCCCGGGGTTTCATCCGGCCAGGCGGCCCGAGCGAAAGCATCGGTCCAGGCAATCAGCTCGTCGGCATGCTCCGGATCGCGTGCATGCAATTCGTTGAGCGCGCGTGCGCCCACCAGCAACGGATCCTGCTGCTGAAGGGCGCGGGGCAATTGCGAATAGAGGACGCCCTCGCGGACTCCGCTGGTGGAGATCATGAAGCGCGCCGCGCCGGAGCGTTCGAGTACCTCTTCAAGCACCAGGGCACCGTAGGCAAGCAGCGGCCGCCGTTCCCGGGCAATCTCGGAAATGGCCGGCAGGGTGTTGACGTCGACACGCTGCACCTCGCGGCAGAACTCCGCGATCGCCTTCGCATTGGCCGTGTAGCCATGCAGGACGTTGAGGGAATAGCCCACCTTGGCCATGTGGAGACGGGCAATGGCGCGCCATGTCCCGCCGATGGCGAAGATGTCGCGCCCGCGGGCCTGCGGGAGGATCGTGATCCGGTCGAGGGTGTCGGCGACGATCTTGGCGGCCTTCTTCAGGTTCTTGCCGGAGGCATCCCGCAAGGTCAGCCCGCCAAGCTCGAGGCTGATCCCCTGCCCCAGTTCCCCTTCCTCGATATCGATCAGCTCCAGCGACCCGCCGCCGAGATCGCCGGCGATTCCGTTGGGCCGGTGCAAACCTGCCACGACGCCAAGCGCGGCGAGGCGCGCCTCTTCCTGCCCCGCAAGGATGGATACGGGCTCCCCGAGGATGGCCTCGACCTCCGCGATGAATTCGGGGCCGTTGCTTGCCCTGCGGGCCGCTGCCGTGGCCAGCACGAAGAGCCGCTCCACCCGCATCAGATCGCACAGGACGCGGAACCGCTTGAGCGCATCGAGTGCCTGGGCCAGACCATCCGGCGGCAGGAGGCCGGTGACCGCGACATCCCGACCGAGGCCGCAGAGGCTTTTCTCGTTGAACATCGGGACCGGGGCGCGGCTCAGCCGGTCATAGGCCACCAGGCGGACCGAGTTGGACCCGATGTCGATGACGGCAACCGGCCCGTTGGAGATGGAGGCAATCGGCATTGATCAGCTCCGCGCGGCAAGCCGCGCAGGGCGGCTATTCCGCCGCTGCGGCTCTTTTCTTGGTAAGCGCCCGCGGGCTGGAGAGTTTAAGCGATGTGCCACGACCGGAAAGGCTCGGATTTGTCATGAAGTAGCGATGGGCGTTGAAGGGTTCTTCGCCCTCGGCCGGGTTTATGCGTAAAGACGAGCCATCCGGCAAGACCCGCCAGCTCTGTTGGTTGTCAAGAAGGTTGGCCTGCATGATCTGGCCCAGCACCTGCTCATGCACGGTCGGGTTCATGATCGGGCAGAGCGACTCGACCCGGCGGTCGAGGTTGCGCGGCATCAGGTCTGCCGAGGAGATGTACACCACCGCCTTGGCATGCGGCAGCCCATAGCCATTGCCGAAGGCATAGATCCGCGAATGCTCCAGAAATCGACCGACAATCGACTTGACGCGGATATTGTCGGAGAAGCCGGGAATGCCCGGGCGCAGGCAGCAGATGCCCCGCACCACGAAGTCGATCTGCACGCCGGCCTGGCTGGCCCGGTACAGGGCGTCGATGATCACCGGGTCGACGAGGCTGTTGCATTTGCCCCAGATCACCGCCGGCCTGCCCGCCTTGGCATGCGCGATCTCGGCGTCGATATGCTCGAGCAGTTTCTTCTTGGCGGTCACCGGAGCAACGGCCATCCGTTCCAGTTCTGCCGGTTCCGCATAACCGGTGATGAAGTTGAAGATCCGGGCGACGTCGCGGCCGATGATCGGGTCGGCCGTGAAATAGGACAGGTCGGTGTAGATCTTGGCCGTGATCGGGTGATAATTCCCTGTGCCGACATGGCAATAGGTCGTCAGCCCGTGTGCCTCGCGGCGGACGACAAGGCTGAGCTTGGCATGGGTCTTCAGTTCGATGAAGCCATAGACGACCTGCACGCCGGCGCGTTCGAGGTCGCGCGCCCAGCGGATATTCGCCTCCTCGTCGAATCGGGCCTTGAGCTCGACGAGCGCGGTCACGCTCTTGCCGGCTTCCGCCGCTTCCGAGAGTGCCCGGACGATCGGGCTGTTCGACGAGGTCCGGTAGAGTGTCTGCTTGATGGCGACGACGGCAGGGTCAGTTGCGGCCTGTTCAAGGAAGTTCACCACCACGTCGAAGCTCTCGTAGGGGTGATGGACGACGAGATCCTTCTGGCGGATCGCGGCGAAGCAATCCCCGCCATGTTCGCGCACGCGCTCCGGGAAGCGTGGCGCATAGGGCACGAACTTGATGTCCGGCCGGTCGATCCCGACCAGCTGCGACAGGTCGTTGAGGCCGATCATGCCATCCACGACGAAGACCTCGCGCGGCTTTACCCGCAATTCGCGTGCGACGAAGTTCCGGAGTTCCTCCGGCATGGAGGCTTCCAGCTCGAGCCGGATCACCACGCCGCGCTTGCGCTGCTTGAGCATGGTCTCGAAGGTCCGGACGAGATCTTCCGCCTCTTCCTCGATCTCGATATCGCTGTCGCGGATCACCCGGAAAGCACCGATCCCCTTGACCGAATAGCCCGGGAACAGGCTCGGGATGAACAGCGTCATCGCCTGGTCCAGCAGGATGAAGCGGGCTGCGCCATCGCGGTCCGGCAGCCGGATGAAGCGTTCCAGCTTCTGCGGCATGCGGATCAGGGCGCGCAGGCTCCGGCCGTCGCTCTGCCGGGTCAGGATCAGGGCCAGCGAGAAGCCGAGATTGGGAATGAAGGGAAAGGGATGGGCCGGATCGATCGCCAGAGGTGTCAGCGTCGGGAAGATTGCCGCAAGGAAATGCGCGCGCAGGAAGGCCTCGTCCTCGTCCGTCAGGTCGATCGGGTTGACGACGATGATCCGCTCGGCCTCCAGCGCTACCTTCAGGCGGCGCCAGCGATCCTGCTGGTCAGCCGTCAGCGCCTCGACTTCGGCATTGATCAGTTCCAGCGCCTGTTCCGGCGTCAGCCCGTCATCGGAGGTGGTCTGAACGCCCGCGATCATCTGTTCGATCAGGCCGGAGACCCGGACCATGAAGAACTCGTCGAGGTTGTTTGCCGAGATCGAAAGGAAGCGCAGCTGTTCGAGCAAGGGGTGGCCGGCATTGCCGGCTTCTTCCATCACGCGGCGGTTGAATTGCAGCCAGGACAATTCCCGGTTCACGAAGCGTGATGGATGAGTCGCCAGTTCTTCCGGCGAGAGGCCGCTGACATCTTGCGAAATGGGCATGCTGGCGGTCCGTCCTGCTGTTTCCGGAGGCATTCTGTCCTCTGGATTGATCGCAGAATATGACAGTTCAACGACACGTCACTAGGCTTGTTCCGCTCCGGGCAAAAAAACCGCCGGCTGCCCCTGCCCGTTCAGGCCTCGTCGGCCTCCTCTTCACCTGTCGGCTGGCTGCCGAGGATTTCTGCGACCATCGCCCGGCTGACCGGCTTCTTGCGCAACAGGGACTGATGGTCGAGCGCGGCGACGAGGTTCTGCACCGCGCCGTAGGAACGTTCGATCCGCGCAAGGGCATAGGACACGACCTGCGCATCGACATGGATCTGCCGGTCGGCGAAATGCTTCACGAAGAGGCCGGCCAGCAGGCTGTCGCCGGGTTCGGCGAGGACGAGCAGCGGCTGCGCCCGCAGGCGCGAAAGCAGGTCCGGCGTTCGGATGCCCCATTGGTCCGGCGGAAGCCGCGCCGTAAGCACCACCGACTGGCCGGTCTCCCGGGCGAGATTGAGCAGATGGAACAGCGCGACCTCGTCCGCCGGGTAGCGATCGGCATCCTCCAGCACCAGCGCCCGGGAATGGGCGAGATGCGGTACATCGGCCTTGTCGAGATGATCCGCCCGGATCATGCGTGCGCCGGATTCCTGGGCGAAGACCGTGGCGAGGTGCGATTTTCCGCTGCCCGCCGGGCCGGTGATGATCGCCGCCGGCGAGAGCCAGCGCGGCCAGCGCTCGATATGCGCGAAGGCGGCTTCATTGGCGGGGCCGACGAGGAAATCCTCGCGCCCGAAACGGGGCGCTGCATCGAGCGGGAGGAGGAATTGTTCGTCCCGGCTCACGGATCGAAGGTTTCTGTCGGGCTGTCCGGCGGCAGCCGGTAACCATGGAACAGCGGGCTGGCCAGATACTGGCGGAGGCCGAATCGGACGAGCACGCCGATAATGGCAGCCAGTGGCACGGCCAGCATGATCCCGACGAAACCGAACAGCGAACCGAAGGCCAGCAGGGAGAACATCAGCCAGACGGGATGAAGGCCGACCGCATTGCCCAACAATTTGGGCTGCAGGATGTTGCCTTCGATGAATTGCCCGGCGGCGAAGATGCCGATGATGACGACGACCATTGTCCAGTCCGGCCAGAACTGGGCAATGGCGACCCCGACCGAAAGGACGAGCCCTGTCAGCGAGCCGACAAACGGGATGAAATTGATCAGCCCGGCAATGATGCCGATCAGGAAGCCGAAATTCAGGCCGGCCAGGCTGAGGCCGATCGCATAGAACAGGCCGAGCAGGATGCAGATCATGGCCTGTCCGCGCAGGAAGCCCGCCACGGAAGCGTCCATCTCGCGAACAAGCGTCCGGATCGTCTCGCGATGCGCAAGCGGCAGCCAGGAATCGAGCTTGGCGACCATGCGGTCCCAGTCGAGGATCATGTAGAAGGCGACGACCGGCGTCAGGACCAGCAGCGAGACGAGGCCGAGAATGGCCTGTCCGCCCGAGAGCAGCGAGGTCACGAAGCCGCCCAGCCAGCGGGCGGCATCGCCGAGCCCGGAGGAGAGCTGGTTCTGGATTTCCTTCAGGCGGTCGGGGCCGCCGAACCGCTCGATCAGGGCGCCGCCCTGCTCCGTCAGCACAACCTGCAGGCGGCTGACATAAACCGGGAGCTTGGCGATAAGCGCCGAGAGCTGGTTGAACATCAGCGGCATCGCGGCCAGCAGGACAATCACGAAGATCAGCACGAAGATCAGCAGGACGAGGCAGGTGCCGACCAGCCGGCTCAGCCCGCGCCTCTCGAGCCAGTCAACCAGCGGATCGAGCAGATAGGCGAGGATCAAGGCTGCGACGAACGGCATCAGGATGCCGGAAAAGGCATAGAGGAACAGGGAAAGGCCGGCGAGGCACAGAACCCAGAAGCCGAATTGTCGCTGCAGGGTCATGCCCGCCTCCCCGGGGTTCAATCGGCCATATGCCGGAACCATCGTGCGAAATAGGCAGCGACGGAAACCACCGTCAAGGTGGCGACAATCCCATAGATCAACGGCAGCACGATCGGCGGCATCGGAATCGCGAAGCCGGTGACCGCCAATGTGGTGCTGACCGCCACGATCTGGGCGGCGGTATTGGCCTTGGAAATGCGCAGGGGCTCGATGGCGATCGGATTGTTGAGGAGCCAGGCGATGACGACCGCGCCGACGATCATCAGGTCGCGGAAGATCACCAGTACCACAAGCCAGAACGGCACCATCTTCACCGAGACCAATGCGATGAAGGTGGCCGCAATCAGGGCCTTGTCGGCAAGCGCATCGAGATAGGCGCCGATCTCGGTGCGCTGGTCGAGCTTCCGGGCGAGATAGCCGTCCAGCGCGTCCGTGATGCCGGCGATGATGAAGATCACGGTGGCCCAGTCGAACCGGCCCTCGACGGTCATGACCACGATCAGCGGGATCAGGCAGAGCCGGAGAAGGGTCAGGGCATTGGCGATGGTCATGGCAGGGCAACTCCGTCCGGCATTAGTCATGGCGCAGGGCGCAGGGAGCGTCAAATCCCCCGCAATCAGGCCGGCCGCCGGCAATCGGGGTTGCAATTTCCGCCCGGTTGCGGTTGTTCCCAGCCAAACCTGCGACAAGCCGCGAGTGTCTGCGATGGCGACCCAGCCCCCGACCAATGGACTGACCTATGCCGATGCCGGCGTCGATATCGATGCCGGAAATGCCATGGTCGAGGAGATCAAGCCGCTGGTCCGCGCGACGCGCCGTCCCGGTGCCGATGCCGAGATCGGCGGGTTCGGCGGGCTGTTCGATCTCAAGGCGGCAGGGTTCCGGGATCCGATCCTCGTGGCGGCGAATGACGGCGTCGGCACCAAGGTCAAGATCGCGATCGAGAGCGGCCGGCACGAGACCATCGGCATCGATCTCGTCGCCATGTGCGTGAACGACCTGGTCGTCCAGGGCGCCGAGCCACTGTTCTTCCTTGACTATTTCGCCACCGGCAAGCTGACACCGGAACTCGGCGTGGCGATTGTCCGCGGCATTGCCGAGGGTTGCCGTCAGGCGGGGGCCGCGCTGATCGGCGGCGAGACGGCGGAAATGCCGGGCCTTTATGCCGAAAAGGATTACGATCTCGCCGGTTTCGCGGTCGGCGCTGCCGAGCGTGATGCCCTGCTGCCGCGGCTCGACCAGATCCGGCCCGGCGATGTGCTGCTCGGGCTTGCCTCCTCCGGCGTCCATTCCAACGGCTATTCGCTTGTCCGCAAGATCGTTGCCCTGTCCGGCCTCGACTGGGAAGCACCGGCGCCTTTCGCGCCGGGCCGGACGCTCGCTGAAGCCCTGCTTGAACCGACGCGCATCTACGTGAAGTCCCTGCTGGCTGCCCTGCGTGGCCCCGCCGGCGGTTCGATCAAGGCGCTGGCCCATATCACCGGTGGCGGCTTCATCGACAATATTCCGCGCGTCCTGCCGAAGGGCCTTGGTGTCGATCTTGATCTCGGCGCCATCCACCCGCCGGCGGTTTTCGGCTGGCTTGCCCGTACCGGCGGCGTTGCGGTGCCGGAAATGCTGCGGACCTTCAATTGCGGGATCGGGATGGTCATCGTGGTCGATCCGGCCGAGGCCGGACGCGTGACGGCCAGCCTGCAGGAAGCGGGTGAGCAGGTCTCGGTGGTCGGCACGCTGATCGCAGCCGATGGCGAGCCGCTGGTGCGGCCGCGCGGCACACTGGTTCTGTGAGATGATGCGCGAGCGGCAGAAGAAGCGTGTCGCGATCCTGATTTCCGGGCGAGGCTCCAACATGGAGGCGCTGATCCGGGCTGCCCGCATGCCGGGTTTTCCGGCCGAGATCGTGCTTGTCCTGTCCAACAAGGCCGAAGCCGGCGGGCTGGCTTTCGCCCGGGAAGCCGGCATCGCTACTGCCGTCGTCGAGCACAAGGCCTATGGCAAGGACCGCGTGGCCTTCGATGCCGCGATGCAGGACATCCTGACCGCGCATCGGGTGGAGATTGTCTGCCTCGCCGGGTTCATGCGGCTGCTGACCGCCGGTTTCTGCACGCAATGGCTGGGGCGGATGATCAATATCCACCCTGCCCTGCTGCCCTCCTTCAAGGGCCTCGACACCCATGCCCGCGCGCTGGAAGCCGGTGTGAAGCTGCATGGTTGCACGACGCATTTTGTCACACCGGGCATGGATGAGGGGCCGATCATCCTGCAGGCAGCCGTGCCGGTGACGGATGAGGATACGGAAGCCAGCCTGGCCGCGCGGGTTCTGGAACAGGAGCACCGGATCTATCCGGAAACGCTCCGCCTTCTGGCTTCGGATGCGCTGGTGATCGAGGGACATCGCGTGCTACGGCGCGCCTGAGACGCAATCCTCGCGGCCCCATTCCTGCTGGGCGACATGCTTTTCCCATTGGCGCAGCAGGATGGCCCGCCGGAGCGGCGGCCGCTCGTCCAGCACCTGGATCGCCAACATCCTGTCGGTCCGGAAGGTGCGGAAATCCTGTCGCAATTCGCAGAATCCGATCAGCACGCGGCTTCGCTCGAAATACCCGAGCAGGACGGGCCAGACTGTGCGTTCGGTTTCCTGCCCGTTGGGATCGCGATAGCTGATCCGGAGCATGCGGTTTTCCCGGACCGCGCGCCGCATCTGGCTGGCCGAGATCCGATCCGCCGGGAGCGTGCCGTAGAGCGGGGCGTAGAGCGGCGCCTCGCGCAAAGATTGCCGCGTCGATTCCGGCAGGACCGCCTCGATCTTGGCGATGGCATCATCGATGATCCGCCGGAGTTCCGGGTCGCCCCGCTCGCGGACGAAGCGCGCGCCGAGCATCAGCGCCTCGCCCTCCTCGGGCGTCAGCATCAGCGGCGGCAGATCGTAGCCGGGCTCGAGGATGTAGCCGATGCCGGCTTCGCCCCGGATGGGCACGCCGGCCCCCTGAAGGCTCGCGACATCGCGGTAGATCGTGCGTTCCGAGACCTGCATCTCGCCAGCGAGTGTCGCTGCCGTCACCGGACGACGGCGACGACGCAGCGCTTGGGTCAGGGTCAGCAGGCGTTCGGAACGGGCCATGTCTCTCTATCGGCCGGCATGCTGACAGATCCTGTCAGGACGATGCAAGCGGCACCTTCTCGAGCCGGACCCGGTTGTCATGGAAGGCCGCCCCGCCCCGGGGTGCGACCGGATCCGAGCCGGTCAGCACATTGATCCCCTCGCCCCGGCGATGTGCCTTGTTCGGGAAGATGCCTTCCGCAATGACAACGCCGCGGCGCAGGCCGGAGAACAGTTTCGCGGCCAGTTCGACATCACCGCGCGGATTGATGACCCGAAGGGTTTCACCCTCGGCCACACCGAGCATGGCGGCATCATCGGGATGGATCATCAGCGCGGGCTGGCCTTCGCGCTTCTTCGAGCCTGCCGTCTCGGTGAAGGTCGAATTGAGGAACGAGCGCGCCGGTGCCGTGACCAACCGGAACGGGAATTCGGCATTCGCCTCCTCGATGACCGACCAATGATCCGGCATGGCGGGAATATCCTGCCAGGGGCCCATCAGCCCGTCGCTCTTCAGGGGGATCTTCTGCCAGTCCGGCGAGAACCGGAACTTGCCCTCCCGATGCCCGAACCCCTTGAGGTAATGCGCGGATTCGAACGGCGGATCGGTGTCGACAAAGCCTTCGCGCTCGAGATCGGCCAATGTTCCGCGATTGCCGTTCTGCAATGCCCAGTCGATATGCTCGCGCGGCGTCATGCCGAAGCCGGGATGTTCCGCGCCGAGGCGCTTCGCGAGATCCACAATGACATCGTGGTTCGTCCGGCATTGTCCCGGTGGCTCGATGAGCTTCGGGCCGAGCATCAGATGGGTATGGCCGCCGCCCTGATAGAGGTCGTCATGCTCCATGAACATCGTCGCCGGCAGGATGATATCGGCCATTTCGGCGGTTTCGGTCATGAATTGCTCATGCACGACCGTGAAAAGATCCTCGCGGGCAAAACCCTTGCGGACGAGGCGCTGTTCGGGCGCCACCGAAACCGGATTGGTGTTCTGGATCAGCATCGCCATGACCGGCGGGCCGTTCTTCAGCGCCTCGGCATCACCCGTGAGAACCGGGCCGATCCGCGACTGGTCCAGCCAGCGGATCTTCGGGTCAAGCGCATCCAGCCCCTCGATCATGCGCTTGGAAACGCCATAGGTGCCCGAATTGGAATGGAAGGCGCCACCGCCCTCATGTTGCCAGGCGCCGAGCAGCGTCGGGATGCAAAGCGCGGCATGCATGTTGACCGCGCCGTTGCGCTGCCGGGCGAAGCCATAGCCGAGGCGGAAGAAGCAGCGCCGCTTCTCGCCGAACAGCTTCGCCACGGCTTCGATCTCGGCGGCGGGCACACCGCAGATCGCCTCGGCCCATTCCGGCGTCCTGGATGCAAAATGGGCCTCGGTTTCGGCAGAAAAATCCGTCAGCCGGGCAAGATAATCCCGGTCGGCAAGGCCATCGCGCAGCAGGACATGGATGATGCCGCAGGCGAGCGCGGCATCGGTTCCCGGGCGGACCAGCAGCGGAATGTCCGCCTGCCGCATGGTTTCGTTCATGTAGACATCGACCACGATGATCGGGGCGCCGCGTTCCTTCCGGGCGCGCATGGCATGCGTCATCACATTGACCTGGGTATGAACGGCATTCGTGCCCCAGATGACCACGCAATCCGACTTGGCCATTTCGCGGGGGTCAACCCCGGCGAGCCGGCCCGTGCCCGCCACGAAGCCCGTCCAGGCCATATTGGTGCAGATCGTGTCATACATGCCGGAATAGCGCTTCACATGCCGGAGGCGGTTGATGCCGTCGCGCATGACCAGCCCCATCGTGCCGGCATAGAAATAGGGCCAGATCGCCTCGCTGCCGAAGCGCCGCTCCGCATCCAGAAAAGCCTCCACGGTCCGGTCAAGCGCCTCGTCCCAGCTGATGGGGCGGAACTGGCCACTGCCCTTGGGGCCGGAGCGCATCAACGGCTCCATCAGCCGATCCGGGTGGTGGATACGCTCGGCATAGCGCGCGACCTTCGCGCAGATCACGCCGGCGGTGTAGGTCTGGCTCTCGAGGCCCCTCACCTTGCCGATGCGGTTGTTCGGCAGGACCTCGACATCCAGCGAGCAGGCGCTCGGGCAATCATGCGGGCAGACCGAGGGGCGGAAGATCGACGTTACGGGCGCGTTCATGGCGGGCTACCTCAGGGCAGGCCGGGCGCGGCCCAGCCGGTCTCCGAAAACATTGATCATCAGGCCGGCAAAGACAACCGCGCTGCCGATCATGGCGAGCATGGAAAAGTCCTCGCCGAGGAGGACGCTGCCGCTGAGCAGGCCGAAAACCGGCACCAGCAGTGCGAAGGGCGTGACCATCCCGGTCGAATAGCGCTGGAGCAGGTCATTCCAGACGGCGAAGGCGAACAGGGTCGAGGGCAGGACAATGAAGGCCAGGGAAAGGACGCTGGCGAGGCTGGGCGGCGACAGGCTGGCCTGGATGGCCGGCCATCCATCGATGGCCAGCGAGGCCAGGAAGAGCGGAACCGGCGCGACCAGGCTGGCCCAGACAAGGAAGGCCAGCATGTTCACCCGCCCGGCCTTCTTGATGACCATGTTGGCCGACGCCCAGCTCAGCGCGCCGCCCATCAGCATCAGGAAAGGCAGCAAGGTTGCGCCCTGGAAGCGCTCGATCGCCACGATCCCGATGCCGGCAAAGCCGATTGCGGCGCCCAAGGTCTGGAGTGGCGTGGGGCGCTCGCCGAGCAGCAGGAAGGCCAGCGCCATCGTGAAGAAGACCTGGACCTGGGTAACCAGAGAGGTCAGGCCCGCCGGCATGCCGAGCTTCACGGCCGAGAAGATCAGGCCGAACTTGATGACTCCGAGCAGGATGCCGAAGGCGGCCAAGGTTGACCAGGCAACCGCTGGCCGGGGAATGAAGAAGACCGCCGGAAGGGCGGTGAAGAAGAAGCGCAGGGCGGTGAGCAGCAAGGGCGGCACATCCTGCACGCCGATCTTGATGGCGACAAAATTCACGCCCCAGACAAAGACAACCAGAACGGCGAGGGAAACATCACGGAATGGCAAAGGGCAACCTCAAAAACTCTCGAAGGATGCCCGTGTTATCCTTGGTTTCAGAGCTGTCGACCAATCAAACTTTCACGCTGATCCATCACGCGCGCTGCTGGAACGAAAAAGGCCAGGCAGAAGCCCGGCCTCGATTGTGTTTCGTGCGCGCGGCTCAGCCGACGATTTCGTTGCCCGAGAAGAACTGGGCGATCTCGATCGCGGCATTTTCCGGCGAATCCGAGCCATGCACCGAGTTTTCGCCGATCGAGCGGGCAAAACGCTTGCGGATCGTGCCTTCGGCGGCATTGGCCGGGTTGGTGGCGCCCATCACGTCGCGATAGCGCAGCACGGCGTTCTCGCCTTCGAGGACCTGCACGACCACCGGGGCGGAGATCATGAAATCGACGAGTTCGCCGAAGAACGGACGCTCCTTGTGGACGGCATAGAAGGCCTCGGCCTCGCGGCGCGCCATCAGGATGCGCTTCTGGGCGACGATGCGCAGGCCCGATTCCTCGATGACCGCGTTGATCGCGCCGGTGAGGTTCCGCTCGGTCGCGTCGGGCTTGATGATCGAGAAGGTACGCTGAATGGCCATGAAATCCTCTTGCCTCTGCGGAATGGTCTGGCCGGCTCTATAGCGGGGCCGGCGATGACGTTCAATGGTGGGCGGTCGAGATTTTTGCGCTGCAGCACGTCGCGAACCACCTCCTGATACGCTCGATCGGGCCGGCCGGACCATTCTTCCAGCCGGCCCGATCTTTTCGTGACGCTGTTGCGCGGGAATGCTGGCCAGCCGCGCCGGGTTGGGGCATATCGCGCGCATGCTGACCTTGTCCGAACTTACCTATCGCCTCGGGCCGCGCCTTCTGATCGATTCCGCCTCGGTGGCCCTGCCGAACGGGGCACGCTGCGGGCTGGTCGGACGCAACGGCTGCGGGAAGTCGACGCTGTTCCGCCTGCTGCTCGGCGAGATCGCCCCGGAAAGCGGCACGTTCTCGTTGCCGCGCGGTGCCCGGATGGGCCATGTCGCGCAGGAGGCGCCCGGCGGGCCGGTCAGCCTTCTTGACTATGTCCTCGCAGCGGATACCGAACGCTCGTCGCTGCTGGCGGAATCGGAAACCGCCACCGATCCCGCCCGGATTGCCGAGATCCAGATCCGGCTCGCGGATATCGGCGCCCATGCCGCGCCGGCCCGGGCGGCCTCCATCCTCTCCGGCCTTGGTTTCAGCCATGCCGACCAGGCCCGGCCCTGCTCGGATTTCTCCGGGGGCTGGCGGATGCGCGTCAGCCTGGCCGCGATGCTCTTTCTCGAGCCGGACCTGCTGCTGCTCGACGAACCGACCAACTATCTCGATATCGAAGGCGCGATCTGGCTGAAATCGCATCTCCGGCGCTATCCGCATACCCTGCTGGTCGTCAGCCATGACAAGGAATTCCTCGACTCGGTCTGCGATGCGATCCTGCATCTCGATCGCGGCAAGATGACCTTCTATCGTGGCAATTACTCGCTTTTCGCGCGCCAGCGGGCCGAAAAGGCGATGCTGGCCGAGAAGGAGGCCGACAAGGTGGCCGCTCAGCGGGCCCATCTCCAGGCCTTCATCGACCGTTTCAAGGCCAAGGCCAGCAAGGCCAAGCAGGCGCAGAGCCGCGTCAAGCAACTGGAGAAGCTGGGTCCCGTCGCGCTTTTTGCCCGCGAGGAAGCGGCCAGCCTGCACCTGCCCAACCCGGACAAGGAGCTTTCGCCGCCGATCGTCACAATGGATCGGGCCGTCGCCGGCTATGGCGAAAGGGTTGTCCTGCGCAATCTCACGCTCTCGATTTCCGACGATGACCGGATCGGCCTGCTCGGCCAGAACGGGAATGGCAAGTCGACGCTGGTCAAGCTCATTGCCGGCCGGCTTTCGCCCCTGCAGGGCGAAGTGCGCCGCGCGCCGAAGCTCAACGTTGCCTATTTCGCGCAGCATCAGCTGGACGAACTGGATGCTTCCGAGACGCCCTGTGCGCTCGTCCGCCGGAAGATGCCGCCACAGGCCGGCGAGGCCCAGGTCCGGGCGCGTACAGCGCAGCTCGGCTTTGGCGTCGACAAGGCCGATACGCCCATCGCGCGGCTCTCCGGTGGCGAGAAGGCCCGGCTCCTGCTCGGGCTGGCGGCGTTTGACGGGCCGCATTTGCTCATCCTCGACGAACCGACCAACCATCTCGACATTCCGATGCGCGAGGCGCTGGTCGAGGCGCTTGCCGAGTACAAGGGCGCGGTGATCATCGTCAGCCATGACCGCGCGATCCTCGACGCGTCCTGCGACCGTCTCTGGCTTGTGGCCGAGGGCGTTGTGAAGACGTTCGACGGCGATCTCGACGATTACGAGGCGATGATCGTTGCGGCCCGGAGCGTTGCGGGCCCGGACATCGCGCCTGATCGCGATAGCGCCGGGCAGGCCGAGCAAAGGCGGCAGGCGGCAGAAAAACGTCAAAACATCAAGCCTCTCAAGGAAAAGGCGCGGATTCTTGAGGTCCAGATGGAGAAGTTGCAGACACTTCTCGCCCGGGCCGACGAGGTGCTGGCCGCGCCGGACGCCTTCTCGAAGAACGCCGAGCGCGCCGCCCAGATCGCCCGGGACCGCGCGGCCCTTGCGGAACGGCTTGCTGCGCTGGAGGAGGAATGGCTCGAGGTGATGGCGGAGATCGAGGCGGTCGGCTAGACTTGTCGAGTCTTCCTCCTGCCGGATGTTTCCCATGAGCTTCGAATTGTGGCTGGTCTATTTCGCAGCGGCGATCGGGCTCTCGCTCACGCCCGGTCCGAACGGGCTCCTGTCGCTGACGCACGGGGTCCAGCACGGCTTCCGGAAGACGATCTTCACGGTTCTCGGCGGTGGTCTTGGCTTCCTGCTGCTGATCGCGGCCTCGCTGGCCGGCCTAGGGGCGCTGCTGGCGGCCAGCGAACAGGCCTTCACGATCGCGAAATGGGTCGGCGCGGCGTATCTCGTCTATCTCGGGATCCGCCTGTGGCGCGCGCCGCCGATGCTGGTGCGGGCCGAGGCGGCGGATGGATCGATTCCGGTGGAAACCGGGCTGGCCCTGTTCAGGCAGGGTTTCCTCGTTGCGACCTCCAATCCCAAGGCCATGATTTTCTTCGCGGCCTTCCTGCCGCAATTCATGGTCCCCGGCACGGGGTTCCTTGCCAATCTGGCGATTTTCGGCGGCACGTTCGTGCTGGTCGAGATCCTCTATGAGCTGATGCTCGCTTTTGCCGCCCAGAAAATCGCTCCATGGCTCAGCCGCCATGCGCGCACTTTCAACCGCATCACGGGCGGCATGTTCGTGGGGATCGGTGGCCTGCTGGCCACCGCGCAGCGCTGAGGCTCAGGCCTTCTTCACCCAGCGGCCGCTATCCTGCTGCCAATAGGTTGCAGGGTGGCCAAGGCCCTTCACCGATTTCCAGGCAGCGCGGGCCTGGTCGACCGCCTCGGGATCGTCTCCGTCGAACATGAGCACTACGCGCTCGAATGGATAATCCGCGGGCAAGGGCGCCCGATCCACGAGGAACAGGATTTCCGGATTGTTGGCGAGGCTGTCGCCGGTCGTCAGCAGGATCGGCTGATGCTCGGCATCGCCCTCCTCCTCCCGGCCATGGGGCAGGAAGCTGTCTTCCCGATAGGACCATAGCGCCTCGTCGAGCACGGCCAGCCGTTCAGTGGAACCGGAGCGCACAACGGCATTCCAGCCCTTGTCCAGCGCCTTTTCCAGCAGCAACGGCAGGGCGGCCTCGAGGCGCTGACCCTGCAGGTGGTAGAACAGGATCTCGGCCATGTGGCCCCGCCCCTCGCCCGGTCAGCCCTCGTAGTTCTCGGCGACCAACCGGTCGAGCAGGCGCACGCCGAAACCCGAACCCCAGCTCTTGTTGATGTCGGTCGAGGGCGAGGACATGGCCGTGCCGGCAATGTCGAGATGGGCCCAGGGGCAGCCATCGACAAAGCGCTGCAGGAACTGGGCGGCCGTGATCGCCCCGCCATAGCGCCCGCCGGAATTCTTCACATCGGCAAATTTGGAATCGATGATCTTGTCGTATTCCGGGCCCAACGGCATGCGCCAGAGCTTCTCGCCCGTCGCCGTGCCGGCCTTGAGCAGGTTGCCGGCGAGATCGTCATTGTTCGAGAACAGGCCAGCATGCTCCTGCCCGAGCGCGACCATGATCGCCCCCGTGAGTGTGGCGAGGTTGATCATGAATTTCGGATTGTATTTCTGCTTCACGTGCCAGAGCACATCCGCCAGGACGAGGCGCCCTTCGGCATCGGTATTGATGATCTCGATCGTCTGGCCGGACATCGAGGTCACGATATCGCCGGGCCGCTGGGCATTGCCGTCGGGCATGTTTTCGACGAGGCCGATCGCACCGATCACATTGGCCTTGGCCTTGCGCGCCGCGAGAGCGTGCATGAGCCCGACCACGGCTGCCGCGCCGGCCATGTCGCCCTTCATGTCTTCCATG
The DNA here is from genome assembly GCA_027484605.1 of Hyphomicrobiales bacterium. Classification (GTDB taxonomy): domain Bacteria; phylum Pseudomonadota; class Alphaproteobacteria; order Rhizobiales; family Beijerinckiaceae; genus Rhabdaerophilum. Next base: position 26,625 of record JAIXSR010000075.1, read on the forward strand.
CCCTGCGCCGGCTTGATCGAGATGCCGCCGGTATCGAAGACAACGCCCTTGCCGATGAAGGCGACGGGCTGCGCCTTCTCGTCCTTGGCGCCGAGCCACTTCATGATGACAACGCGGCTCTCCTGCTCGGAGCCCTGCCCGACGCCGAGGAGCGCGCGCATGCCGAGCTTCTTCAGCGCCTTCTCGTCGAGAATGTCGATCTCGACACCGAGCTTCTCAAGCGCGGCGGCTCGGCTGGCAAATTCGGTCGGTGTCAGGATGTTCGGCGGCTCGTTGACGAGGTCCCGTGCGAGCGTGACACCCGAGAAAATGGCGTCCTGCGTCTTGAGTTCACGACGGGCCGCCGCGGCATTCTCGGCCAGAAGGGTGACTGCCGATGCGCCCGGGGCCTCGGCATCATCGCCCTTCTTCTGTGTCTGGTAACGGTCGAAGCGATAGGCGGCCAGCTTCATGCCGAGCGCCATCCCGGCCACTGCATCAGGACCGATCGGGCCATCCGGGCCGGCGGCAAGAATGCTGGCATGGCGGCCCTTCGGCAGCTTGGCCTGGATCTGGCCGCCCAGCTTGAGGAAATCGGCCTTCTGGCTTTCTGCGGTCTCGGTGCCGACGAGGACGAGATGGGTCGTCTTCTCGCGGAAACCGGTTTCTGCCGGGAGCGACAACGTAGCACCTGACTTGCCAGCGAAGCTTTCGGCTTCCGCGGCTGCGGCGATCCGCGCGGCACCGGCCTTGCCCAGACGCTTTGCGGCTTCCGGGCCGAGCTTGCCATCCTTCCCGACGAGGACAACGAGAACATCCCCGAAGGCTTCGTCGAGGTTGGCAATGGTGAGTTTCAGCGCGCTGGACATGATCTATCCTTACTCTTGTACCCGCCGCGATCGGAGGCACGTCTTTCGATTCCCAACCGGGAAAGTGGAGCGGATTTCACCGCACTGCAAGGCAGTTGAACCGGGCTTCGCGACATCCTGTCCCGGCTGTGGCCGGCCTTGCCTTGCCGACGCCGTGATTTCGGGCCAAGAAGGCGGGGGGAAAGGAAAGCGATGTCGCTGATCGAGCGCTACATTTTCCGAATCGCAGGCTTCGCCTTCCTGATGGGGCTGGTGGCGCTGACGGCGATCATCTGGTTGACGCAGGCCCTGCGCGAGCTGAACCTCGTGACCGGCAAGGGCCAGACCTTGCTCGTCTTCTTCCAGGTCACCTTCTATGGACTTCCGGCCCTCGTGATGGTGATCGCACCGATCGCCCTTTTCGTGGCCGTGCTCTACACACTCAACCGGCTCAATGGCGACAGCGAGCTGATCGTGATGAACGCGGCCGGGATTCCCCCGCGCAACCTCCTCAAGCCGCTGGCCATCCTGACCTTGCTGGTCTCGCTGACCGTGGGCGTCATGACGCTCTACGCCATGCCCGAGAGCTTCCGCTCGCTCCGGACCCTTCTCACGAAGATCCGTGCCGACGTGGTCACGCGGATCATCCAGGAAGGGAAATTCATCACGCTCGACCAGGGGATCGTGTTCCATTACCGCGAGCGTCTGCCCGGCGGCGCCATGGGCGGCGTGATGATCCACGATTCTCGCGATCCCAAGACATCCGCCACCTATCTCGCCTCCCGCGGGGTGGTGACGGAGGTGGAAGGCTCGACCTATCTCCTGCTCGAACAGGGATCGATGCAGCGCCAGCAGCAGGGCGCGCGGGAAAGCGCGATCATCGCCTTCGAGCGCTACGTCTTCGATCTCGACCAGTTCGAGCAGGGCGGCGGCGTCATCCAGTACAAGCCGCGCGAGCGCCGGACCTGGGAATTGCTGACCCTGGACCGGAGCGATCCCTTCGTCCGTTCGATCTACGGGCGATTCCGCTCCGAATTGCACGACCGGCTGACCAATCCGCTTTATCCGCTGGCGACGCTGGCGATCGCCTTCGCGGCGCTCGGCAATGCGCGCACCACCCGCCAGGGGCGCGGGACGGCCATGGCAGGTGCGGTGGCCGCCTTGATCGTGATGCGGATCGCCGGCTTCGCTGCGGCCAGCCTCGCGGTACGGAGCCAGGCGGGTGTCTGGCTGATGTATCTCGTCCCCCTTTCGGCGACGATCATCGGCACCGTCTTTGCCTACCGGACCTTCTGGCCCATCCAGCGGCGGCAATCCGCGCTGGTCTCGCGCTTCTCCGGCTGGATCGAGCGCCGCCTGCCGCAGCGGGCGGGAGCCGCCTCATGATCGGCACGACGCTCGGCCTCTATTTCGCGCGTCGTTTCACCGCCGCGATGCTGATCGTGTTCGGCACGGTCTTCGTGCTGATCTACATGCTCGATTTCGTCGAATTGATGCGCCGCGCCGGCGATGCTGTCGGTGCCGGCGTCGGCACGATGGCGAGGCTGGCCCTGTTCCGGACGCCGGCCACGGCCGAGCAGGTGATTCCCTTCGGCATGCTGTTCGGCGGAATGGTGACCTTCATCGGCCTGTCACGACGGCTCGAGCTGGTGATTGCGCGTTCGGCCGGAATTTCGGCCTGGCAGTTCCTGGCGCCGGCGCTTCTGGTGGCCTTGCTGACCGGGATCTTCGTCACCACGGTCTACAATCCGGTCTCGACCGGCCTGAAGGACCGGGCCAATGCGCTGGAGGCCCATATCTTCCGCCGCGGCGGCGCGAATCTCGGCAATGCGATCTGGCTCCGCCAGCGTTCGGTCGATGGCGAGGCGATCATCCGCGCCACGGCCTTCGATGCCGAGCGCAACGTTCTGCTGGGCGCGTCGGTCTATGTCATGGATGACCGGAACCAGCTGCTCGAGCGGATCGAGGCAACCGAAGCCGAGCTGAAATCCGGATTCTGGCGGTTCCGGCAGGCGCGCGTCGTCTCGCTGGATGTCGAACCGGGCAATTACGAGACCTATCTGCTTGCCAGCAACCTCACGGTGGATGAGGTCCGTTCCGCGCTGGGGCCCGGGCAGGCTGTGTCATTCTGGTCGCTGCCGGAAATTGTCTCGCGGCTGGAACTTGCCGGCCTCGATGCAACGCGGTATCGCCTTGTTTATCAGACGTTGCTGGCCCGCCCGGGCCTGCTTGTTGCGATGGTTTTGCTGGCCGCTTGTTTTTCTTTAAAGTTTTTACGATCTGGTGGTCTGGCTCGAATGGTGTTGGGTGGCGTGAGCGCAGGATTTGCCCTCTATGTGGCGACAAAAGTCGTCGAGGACCTGGGAAATGCCGGGGTGGTTTCGGCCGCCTTCGCAGCCTGGGCTGCCCCTGCTGTTGCCAGCGGTTTCGGCATTCTGACGTTGCTGCACAAGGAAGACGGCTGATGCAGCTGATCTTCGGCAGTAATCCACCAGAATGGTTAACGTTCCGCAAAGCGCTTCCTGCTGCGTTTGCGCTGCTCCTGCTTGCCCCTGCCCTGCCCACCGAAGTCTCGGCCCAGACGCTCAACGAGCGTCTCGCCGCACGCCAGCAGAACAGCAAGCAGTCGCGGATGGTGGTTGATGCCCGCGAGGTTGTCTATGACCGCGACAACGACCGAGTCAGCGCGGTCGGCGATGTCCAGATCCTCTATCAGGGCCGGACGCTGCAGGCGGATCGCGTCACCTATGACCGCAAGAACCGCCGCGTCTATGCTGAAGGCAATGCCCGCCTGACCGAGGCGGATGGCACGAAGAGCTATTCGAACCGCTTCGACCTGACCGACGATTTCCGCGACGGCTTCATCGATTCCCTTCGGGTCGAGACCCCGAACAAGACACGCTTTTCTGCCGCCCGCGCCGAGCGGACCGGCGGCGAGCAGACAGTGTTCGAGCGGGGCACCTTCACGGCTTGCGAGCCCTGCATGGACAATCCGGAAAAGCCGCCGCTCTGGCAGGTGAAGGCCGCCCGGATCATCCATAACAATTCCGAGCAGCGCATCTATTACGAGAATGCCTCGATCGAGTTCTGGGGCGTGCCCGTGGCGTGGTTCCCGTATTTCGCCTCGCCGGATCCGACGGTCTCGCGCCTGTCCGGCGTGCTGGCGCCACGCTTCATCTCGCGGACGCGGCTCGGCTACGGTGCTTCCCTGCCCGTCTTCTGGGCCATGGCGCCCAATTACGACCTGACCATCACGCCATCCTATTTCTCGCGGCAGGGCTTCCACGGCGATGCGCTCTGGCGGCACCGGACGGAGAACGGCTCCTACAACATCCGGGTCAACGGCATCTTCCAGCAGGATCGTCGGGCCTTCGATTCGCGGCCCTATGCCGGCGCCGGCGACAAGACCTTCCGCGGCAGCATTTCCTCGCGCGGGAAGTTCTATCTCAACGAGAAATGGACCTTCGGCTGGGATGGCGCGATCGCGACGGACAAGTTCTATTTCACCGATTACAAGGTGAAGCCGTCCTCGCTCAGCAACACCTATTTCACCGAGTCGATCTCGAAGATCTATTTCCAGGGCCGCGGCGAGCGCAGCTGGTTCGACCTGTCCGCCTATCACTTCCTCGGGCTGTCGACGACGGATTGGCAGCCGCAGATCGGCAATGCCGCACCCTCCTTCGATTTCGACAGGCGGTTCACGCCGGATTCGATCGGTGGCGAGCTGAAGCTGACGGCCAACATGGCCGCTATCAACCGCGATGCCGCCTTCTACCAGCCCCTGCCGCTGGCCGGCGGGAATTTCGTCCCCACCACGCTGCTCTACAACAACAATGAGGGGCAGTATTACGCTTGCCGCTATACCAGCGGCGGCGTTCTGGTTGGCAGCTATGCGCCGGGCCAATGCCTGCTGCGGGGCTTTGCGGGGCAATATGTCCGCGGCAGCGTCGATCTTTCCTGGCGGCGCCAGTTCATCGATCCGGTCGGGCAGGTCTGGACGCCGTTTGTCGGCCTGCGCGGTGATCTGGCCTTCCTTCAGGTCCGGCAGTCGGGCTTCAATGCGCCGAATGACAGCTTTGCTGGCACCGGCTACGGCAATGACAAGCAGGCGGCCTTCTTCGGAGGCAATGCCGATAACTACCTCTTCCGCGGCATGCCCTCGGTCGGGATCGAGTATCGCTATCCGTTCTTCGCGATGTCGAGCTTCGGCACCCACCATATCGAGCCGATTGCCCAGCTCATCGTCCGGCCGAACGAGCAGCGGATCGGCAAGATGCCGAACGAGGATGCGCAATCGCTGGTCTTTGACGAGAATTCCATCTTCTCGCTCAACAAGTTCTCCGGCTATGACCGGGTCGAGGGCGGCACACGCCTGAATTATGGCGGCCGCTATTCGTTCAGCGGCAATAACGGCACCTATGCGAGCGTGCTGTTCGGCCAGTCGATCCATCTCTTTGGCCGGAATTCCTACGCCCAGTACGATCTGGCCAATACGGGCCGCAATTCCGGGCTCGAGGGCCAGCAATCGCATTTTGTCGCGGCGGCAACGGTCCAGCCCAACCTCAACTCGACCTTCACCGTGCGCGGCCGCTTCGACGAGAAGACGCTCGGGCTGAAGCGCCTCGATGTCGAAGGCACCACCAAGGTCATCGAGCGGGTCCACCTGACCGCCCTCTATTCCCGGATCGCCCCGCAGCCTGAATTGGGCTACACGCTTCGCCGCGAAGGGGTCTATCTCAAGACCCGCGTCGACCTGCCGAACAATTTTTACGCCACCGGTTCGGTTCTGTTCGATCTGGACCGATATTTGACACAAAAGATCGTCAATCCTGCCGGCAACTCTTCGCCCTGGAGCGTTTCCGGCACCATGCTGGGGGTTGGCTACAAGGATGAGTGCACGGATCTGTCGTTGACCTATTCCCGGACCTACAACGATTACCTGACCGGCACAAACCAGCGGACCACCACATACATGATGCGTCTCGAGTTGCGCGAATTGGGCGAGACCTCGATTGCGCGGAGGACGACACGCTGATGTTCAACTTTGCTCTTCCGGCGCGCGCCGCCATGCCGGCCGCTTTCCGGCTGATTCTCGCCTTGGCCGGCGGGCTTTCCGTGGCGGCTTTCGTTGCTCCGGCGGGCGTTTCGGCGCAGGCTGTCGTGGCCCTCGTGAACAATTCGCCGGTGACCACCTTCGATGTCGAGCAGCGGATGCGCATCGCTTCGATGACCGAGCGTCGCCGTCTCGATCGCAAGGCGGCGATCCAGGAATTGATCGACGATCAGGTGAAGCTCATCGAGGCCCGGCGCGTGGGTTATCGGGTCACCGAAGATGGCGTCGAGCAGGAATTCATCAAGCTGGCCAAGGGCGCCCGCATGTCGGAGCGTGAATTCGAGACGGCGCTCCAGCGCGCCGGGATCCAGCCTTCGGCGCTTCGCGCAAAGATCCGCGCGGATCTCGCTTGGGTGGTGCTGCTGCGCGACCAGGCCCGTCGAGGCTCGCAGGTGACCAATGACGAACTGGAAAGCGAGATCGAGGCGCGCCGCCGCAAGGATAGCATGATCACCGAATATGTGCTGCGGCCGGTTGTCTTCATCGTGGCCCGAGGCGCCTCCCCTGCGAGCCGGATGGCAGCGGCGAACAATGTCCGCGCCCGGTTCAATTCCTGCGAAACCGGCTTCGATGAATTGCGCGCGCTGCCGGATGTGGCGATCCGGCCACCGGTCATGCGCACCTCGTCTGACCTGTCGCCGCAATTGCGCCAGCTTTTCGAGCGGACGCCGGTCGACCGGATGACACCGCCCTCCCCATCCAGCGAGGGGATCGAGATCGTGGCGGTCTGCTCGAAGAAGGAGCGGGAAAATCCCGCTTCGCAGCGTTCGGCTGTCGCGGTCGACCTTTCCGAGCGCAAGATCACCGCCAATGCGCGGAATTATATCGAGACTCTGCGCAAGAAGGTCGATATCCGATATCGGTAATCCGCAATGCTCGACACCTTGCCGCCCCTGCGAGAGGTGATCCGGGCTCATGGCCTCGATGCCCGCAAGTCGCTCGGGCAGAATTTCCTGCTCGACCTCAACCTCACATCGAAGATCGCGCGTTCGGCCGGCAGCCTCGAGGATCATGTCATCGTCGAGATCGGCCCGGGCCCCGGCGGTCTTACACGGGCCTTGCTGGCGCATGGGGCGAAACGTGTCGTCGCGATCGAGCGGGATCCGCGCTGCCTGCCGGCATTGCAGGAGATCGCCGATGCCTATCCCGGGCGGTTGACGATCATCGAAGGGGATGCGCTCAAGATCGATCCCCGGGACCATCTGCACGGGCAGCCGGCGCGGATTGTCGCCAACCTGCCCTATAATGTCGGTACGATGCTGCTGATCGGCTGGTTGCGTGGCGAGACGTGGCCGCCTTTCTATTCCAGCATGACGCTGATGTTCCAGCGCGAGGTGGCCGAGCGGATTACCGCCACGCCGGAGCGCCCGCATGATTATGGCCGGCTCGGTGTCCTGGCGAACTGGCGCTGCGAGACAAAGATCCTGTTCGACCTGCCACCGGCGGCCTTCACGCCGCCGCCCAAGGTCACCTCGTCCGTGGTTCGGCTGGTGCCGCGCCCGGTCCTCGCCCCTTGCCGGCTGGAGACCCTGGAGCGGATCACGAGTGCGGCCTTCGCGCAGCGCCGCAAGATGATCCGGCAAAGCCTCAAACCGCTGGGCGATGCGATGGCGCTTGCCGAAGCGGCCGGGCTCGATGGTTCCGAGCGGCCGGAAAACCTGCCGATCGAGACTTTTCTCGCCCTTGCCAACGCGCTCGATGCGCGCTGATCACGACAGGACGGCGCGAAGGTCCTTGAGCAGGGCTTCGGTCAGCCCGGGCAGATGCGGTTGGCGGTGCCGCTTGAGGCGCTCGGCCACGAGAACCTGCTTCAGATCGCGGAAGCAGCGTTCCAGATCATCATTGATCAGGACAAAATCATAATCCTGCCAACGCGCAATCTCGGTTTCCGCCGTGCGGAGCCGACGCAGGATGACCTCGTCGGCATCTTCGGCCCGACGCTTGAGCCGGCTCTGAAGCTCGGCGATCGACGGTGGCAGGATGAAGACGCTGACCACGTCCTCGCGCATGCGTTCGTAGAGCTGCAATGTTCCCTGCACATCGATATCGAACAGGATGTCGCGGCCCTCGCCCAGCGCCTGCTCCACCGGCTGGCGCGGGGTGGCATAAAAATTCCCGTGCACCTCCGCCCATTCCAGCAGATCGCCACGCTCACGCATCTGGTGGAAGGTCGGGACGTCGATGAAGTGATAATGGACGCCGTGCACCTCGCTGGGCCGGCGCGGGCGGGTTGTGACGGAAATCGAGAGGCGGATCTCCGGGTCATCCTGCAGCAGAAGGCGCGACAGGGCGGATTTGCCCGCGCCGGACGGCGAGGAAATCACGAACATGATCCCGCGTCGGGTTGGAGGGGAAGTCGGGGAACCGTGCCCGGGCGTCATGATGACCTGCTGAAAATGCCCTGATTGACCGTTTCCTAGGCGGATTCGGCCCGGAGGGCTATCCATTCATTGCGGGGCTGCGGGTGTCTGGCGTGTGCCCGGCTGGGCCGGCGTCGTGGTCCGCGTCGCGGGCGCCAGCGGCGCGGGCCGGACCGCAGGGCCCTGGGCCGGCGCGAAGCCTGTCACCGCACCTGTCGTGCCGGGCGTGACAATGCCGGGAGCCTCAAGGCTCGTCCGGTTGGCCGCCGGCGGGACGGGCGCCGGCGGGGGCGCATTTCCGTCCGGTGCCGGCGGCGTGCCCTGCCCGACCCGGCTGGCTTCGATCTGACGCCAGCGCGCGACGTTTCGGTTATGCTGCTCCAGCGTTTCCGCGAAAGCGTGACCACCGGTTCCGTCGGCCACGAAAAAGACGTCCCTGGTGCGCGACGGATTGGCCGTGGCCTCCATGGCGGCGCGGCCGGGATTGGCGATCGGGCCCGGCGGCAAGCCGTTGATCACATAGGTGTTGTAGGGTGTTGCACGCTCGATTTCGGAGCGGAGGATCCCGCGGCCGAGCGTCGCCTTGCCGCCCACCAGCCCGTAGATGATCGTCGGGTCCGATTGCAGCTTCATGTTCCGGTTCAGGCGGTTGACGAAGACCCCCGCAACCCGGCTGCGCTCGTCGGCCCGACCGGTTTCCTTTTCCACGATCGAGGCTAGGGTAACGAGTTCGCGCGGGTTCTTGAGCGGCGTTTCCTTCGAGCGGCGGTTCCAGATATCCTGCAGAACGCGGCGCTGTTCCCGCTGCATCCGGGCCAGCAACGCTTCACGCGTGGTGCCGCGGTTGATCTTGTAGGTATCCGGGAGGAGCGTGCCTTCGGCCGGAACCTGCGCGATCTCGCCCACCAGAAGATCGTTCTCCTTCAGCCGCTCCACGATCTGTTCGCTCGTCAGGCCTTCGGGAATGGTGATCGTATGCTCGACGGACCGTCCGGAGGTGATGATGTCGATCACCTCATTCATCGTCACCTGCCGGCGGAAGAGATACTCGCCGGATTTGGCGCGGTTCTTGGTCGCTTCGTCGGAGGAGAACTTCGCCTGGAGGTCACGGATGAAAAGCGCCGTCCAGAGCAGGAACGGCCGGGAGATCACGCCCTCTCGCTCAAGCTGTTCGGCAATGTCCTCGGTCGTGGCGCCGCGCTCGATGATCACGGACTTGTCGGCGACCAGCGGGCCGGGTGTTGCAAATTCCTTGCGGGCCACGGCAACGCCACCTGCGATCACGACGGCAGCAATGAGCGTGACGGTAAGCAGGCCGGAAAAAAGGGCGACAAGACCGCCCTTGCGCTTCTTCGCCGGCGGCGGCGGCGCCGGCTGGGCGGCCACGGCTTCCCCTTCGGCCGGACGACGGCGTCCGCCGAACCAGCCCCGCTTGACTTCGGAGCCCTCGGCTTCTGATCCTGGTTCGTTGCCCGGCTTCGGTGCCATCGAAACGCCTTTGACTGCTCGCAGGGGCCCCGGGCTCCTGGCGATTCTGAAAGCCATGTTCCGCGTATGTCTCGGGAATATGGCGAAAACGGGTTAAGCCCGGCGATCCTGCCGCAAATGCCCGGTCAACCCTCGAAACGGCGCATCACGAGTGACGCGTTGGTCCCGCCAAACCCGAAGGAATTGGACAGGGCAACATCGATTTTCCGCCTGCGCGGCTTGTGCGGAACCAGATCGATCGTGGTCTCGACCGATGGATTGTCGAGGTTGATCGTCGGCGGCGCAATCTGGTCGCGGATCGCCAGAATGGAGAAGATGGCCTCGATGGCGCCGGCCGCCCCGAGCAGATGCCCGGTCGAGGATTTCGTCGAGGACATCGAGATGTTGCCGGCATGATTGCCGAGCAGGCGCAGCACGGCGCCCAGCTCGATCTCGTCGCCCAGCGGCGGCGAGGTGCCATGGGCGTTGATATAGTCGAGATCACCGGGGCTCAGCCCGGCCCGCTTCAGCGCCGCCTTCATGCAGCGATAGGCGCCGTCGCCATCCTCGGAGGGCGAGGTGATGTGATAGGCATCGCCCGACATGCCGTAGCCGACGATCTCGGCATAGATATGCGCGCCGCGGGCCCGGGCATGCTCGAGCTCCTCGAGCACGACGACGCCCGCGCCCTCGCCCATCACGAAGCCGTCGCGATCCTTGTCGTAGGGCCGGGACGCGCGGGTGGGATCATCATTGAAGGCGGTGGACAGGGCCCGGCATGCCGCAAAACCCGCCATGGAGAGCCGCGAGATCGGCGATTCCGTTCCGCCGGCAACCATGACATCGGCATCGCCCAACGCGATCATGCGCGCGCCATCGCCAATGGCGTGGGCGCCCGTCGAGCAGGCCGTGACCACCGAGTGGTTGGGGCCCTTGAGGCCATGCGCGATGGAAATGTAGCCGGAGGCGAGATTGATCAGCCGTCCGGGAATGAAGAAGGGCGAAACGCGGCGCGGGCCCTTTTCAGCCAGCAGCAGCGCGGTTTCGTTTATGCCCGTCAGCCCGCCGATGCCGGAGCCGACAATGACGCCGGTCGCGGCCTGGTCGTCATAGCTGGAGGGATGCCAGCCGGCATCGTCCAGTGCCTGCCTCGCGGCAGCCATCGCGAAGATGATGAATTCATCGACCTTGCGCTGGTCCTTGGGATCCATCCATTCGTCGGGGCGGAAGGCGCTCGGCCCCTCGCCCCGAGGAATGATGCAGGCGATTTTGGCAGCGATGTCCGAGACATCGAATGTCTCGATCCGCTTCGCGGCCGATGCTCCGGCAAGAATGCCCGACCAACTGGCCTCGACGCCGCATCCCAGCGGCGTGACCATCCCGAGACCGGTGACAACAACCCGACGGAGCATCACACTTCCCGGAAGCCTTTGGATCAGGCCGCGTTCTTTTCGAGGAACTTCACGGCATCGCCGACCGTCACGATCGTCTCGGCCGCGTCATCCGGGATCTCGACGCCGAATTCTTCCTCGAACGCAATCACGAGCTCGACCGTGTCGAGGCTGTCGGCACCGAGGTCATCAATGAAATTCGCGCCCTCGACGACCTTATCGGCATCGACGCTGAGATGCTCGATGACAATCTTCTTCACGCGCTCAGCGACATCGCTCATGGTGAACCCTTCTCTGTAGACACCTGTTGTGCAGGACAATATCGTCCCACGAGCTTAACCCGGAGACGACAACCCGGCGCCTTCCCTTCCAAACGCGGCAGCGAAAGTCAACGTGCAGCGCGGCAAGAAGCGGAAAAAATGCCCGGATAAACCGTCTTGAAATCCGTGCGGGGCTTTCCCAGCGCCGCCGGGTCAGATCCGCGCCATGCCGCCATTGACGTGCAGCGTCTGGCCGTTGACATAGGCGGCCTCCACCGAGGCGAGATAAGCGACCGCCGAGGCGATCTCCTCGCCCTTGCCCATGCGGCCGGCGGGGATCGAGCCCATGATGGCCTCGCGCTGTTTCTCGTTCAGCGCATCGGTCATGGCGCTCTCGATGAAGCCCGGCGCGACGCAGTTGACGGTGATGCCCCGGCTTGCCACTTCCGCCGCCAGGCTCTTGGTCATGCCGATCATGCCGGCCTTCGCTGCGCAGTAATTCGCCTGGCCGGGATTGCCGGTGACGCCGACGACCGAGGTGATGCCGATGATGCGGCCGAAGCGGCGCTTCATCATGCCCTTCACCGCCGCGCGGGCGAGAATGAAGGACGAGGTGAGGTTGACCGCGATCACCTGATCCCATTCTTCATCCTTCATGCGCATGAAGAGATTGTCGCGCGTGATGCCGGCATTGTTGACGAGGATGTCGAGCCCGCCCATCGCCTTCTCGGCTTCCGGCACCAGCGCCTCGACCGAAGCCCGGTCCGACAGGTTGGCCGTGACGACATGGCAGCGCGAACCGAGTTTGCCCGCCAGCGTCTCGAGCGCCTCGCGCCGCGTGCCGGAGAGCGTGAGCGTGGCGCCCTGCGCATGGAGGGCTTCCGCAATCGCGGCGCCGATGCCGCCCGAAGCGCCGGTGACGAGGGCGAATTTGCCGGTAAGGTCGAACATGGGATGGCTCCTTGAACTCCGGCGCGTTTATCGCGAATGGCGGGGATCCGCCAGCCTGTTTCACAGCGGGCTGTCTGGGAAACCGGCAAAGTTGCGCTATGCGCATGGTCTGACAGGTTGACCCCAACTGAATCTAGCCTGCTCCCGAGGTTTTTGTCTTATCTTTTGAGTGAAAATGGTTCCAGCGTCCGGCAAACCCGATCCGGCCCCGGAGTATCCGCAGCCTTGCGGATGCGGGATGCCAGGTCATCGACAAACCCGGACTGGTACATTGAGTCGATCAAAAGGATGCAGTTTTCACCGTTGCAATTCTTCAGCGTGAACTGCGCCGCATGGAAACTGCGGTTGAATGAAGGCGCTGAACGGTTGGGTTTGGCACCGTTGCTGCACTTCCCGCCGCGCTCATTCCGCGTGGGGTAGGTGCATGCTGTTAAGTCGCTCATCTCTGTCCATCGAATGAAGCGGTTGCTCCCGTCGCGGTCATAATGACAAAAGCCATTGTCAAAATACTCGATACGTGGCCGGCCGTTGAAACTTTGCGTGAGGCTGAGCCCGATGAGCGAGAACAGAACCGTCAGGCTTCCAAAAGTGGCAGCCGGCACGAGAATGGCCAGAAGATAGGTGGTCACTGACAGCCGATTGGACCATTTTTTCGCATAAAAGAGTACCGCCGCCACAGCGATACCGGCGGATGCAATCACCCAGGCAATATGACCCCATCCTTCCGTAAGGATGTGATCAGGCCGGTCGATCATGCACCAAACCCCAAAACATCCTCCGGCGTGCCGATATTGGTCGCCTCGCTGCCCGCGACGAGCCGCTTGGCGATGCCGGTCAGCACCTTGCCGGAGCCGCATTCGACGAAGCGGGTCACGCCCTGCCCGCCGAGCCAGACCATGCTCTCGCGCCAGCGCACCGAGCCGCAGACCTGCAGGACCAGGTTGCGGCGGATGGCTTCGGGGTCGCTCACCGGGCCGGCGGTGACATTTGCGACAACAGGCACCTTCGGCGTGTTAATGGTGGCTTTGGCGAGGGCGGCTTCCATGGCCGAGGCAGCCGGGGCCATCAGGGCGGAATGGAACGGCGCGGAGACCGGCAGCGGAATGGCGCGCTTGACGCCCTTTTCCTTGGCGATCTCGCAGGCGCGGTCGACGGCGGCCTTGTCGCCGGAGAGAACGACCTGCCCGCCGCCATTATCGTTGGCGACATCGCAGATCAGGCCGGTATCCGTGGCGGCAATCTCGGCGATTTCGGTGGCGAGGTCCCATTCGGCGCCCAGCAGCGCGGCCATCGCGCCCTTGCCGACCGGGACAGCGGCCTGCATGGCATCGCCGCGGATGCGGAGCAGCTTCGCCGTGTCGCTGATCGTGAGGGCGCCGGCGGCCGCGAGGGCGGAATATTCGCCGAGGCTGTGGCCGGCCACGAAGGCGGCGGAGGCGCCAAGATCGAGGCCCTTTTCGGCCTCGAGCACGCGGATCACCGCGAGGCTATGGGCCATCAGTGCCGGCTGGGCATTGGCGGTCAGCGTCAGCTGATCCTCCGGGCCCTCGAACATCAGGGTGGAGAGCTTCTGGCCGAGGGCGGCATCGACTTCGTCAAAGACCGCGCGCGCAGCCGGAAAGGCTTCTGCCAGCGCCTTGCCCATGCCCACGGCCTGGCTGCCCTGTCCCGGAAACAGAAATGCGGTCTTGCTCATGCGCGCCTTCTCCAGCTCTTCTCGTTCGCGGCCGATGGGAGGCGGGAATGCGTCCACCCTGCCGCGAAGTCAAGCCGGGCGGGCCGGAACGCCAAGGATTCGGGCCGTTTCCGCCTGAAGGGCTGGCACCAACTCGGCCTCGAACCAGGGGTGGTCGCGGAACCAGCGTTGGTTCCGCGGGCTCGGATGGGGCATGGGCACGCGATCCGGCCAGGTCTCCCGCCATCTGGCCACCCGCCCGGCGAGGCTGGTCCGGCCGGATTCGGGGAAGTGCCATTTCTGGGCGAATTCGCCGAGGACAAGCGTCAGCGAAATCGCGGGCAAGGCCTCGAGAACCGGCCGGCGCCAGGTTGCGGCGCATTCCGGCCGGGGCGGCAAATCGCCCCCGCGCCCGGTGCCGGGATAGCAGAAGCCCATGGGCACGAGAGCGAAGAGTGCGGGATCGTAGAACTGGCCCCTGTCGACGCCCAGCCAGCGGCGCAGCCTGTCGCCCGAGGGATCGTCGAAGGGGCGGCCCTTCGCATGGGTGATCCGGCCCGGCGCCTGCCCGACAATGAGGATGCGCGCGCGGGGATCCGCCTGGAGGATAGGGCGCGGCCCGAGCGGCAGACCGGTGCACAGCGTGCAGGACCGGATGCGGGCGAGCAGCGACTCCATCGATTTTCCGGCCTTTCCGGCAAGATCGGCGTTGATTTTCAACGGCGGATACCGTATCGAGCCGACTTCCGCTTGGCCGGTGGCTGAACGGAGAGCCGTCCCTCAGGGGTCGGTAGGGTCTTCGGATCCGTTCTCCCGTGTCAACGCCTTCGTGAATATCTCTCGCGCCTTCCGAGGCTCGAAGGGCTTCGCGCCAGTGGAACCAAAACTTGAAAGAAGGCTCACAAATGGCTTTGTATGAACACGTTTTCCTGGCTCGCCAGGACGTGACGGCGCAGCAGGTCGAGACGATGACCGAGACCTACAAGTCGGTCGTCGAATCGAATGGCGGCGCCGTCGCCAAGGTGGAATATTGGGGCGTGAAGTCCCTGGCCTACCGGATCAAGAAGAACCGGAAGGCGCATTACGCCCTCTTCAATCTGGATGCTCCGGCCGCGGCGATCGCCGAGATGGAACGCCAGATGGCCATCAACGAAGACATCCTCCGTTTCATGACCGTGAAGGTCGAGGAACTCGAGGAAGGTCCGTCGGCCATGCTGCAGCGCCGTGACCGCGATGATCGCGGCGATCGTGGCGATCGTGGCCCGCGCCGCCGTGACCGTGAAGATGGCGAACCCGGTTTTGACGGCGCCGAGGAGGAAGTCTGATGTCCGCCACTGCAGCCCGCCGCCCCTTCTTCCGCCGCCGCAAGACCTGCCCGTTCTCGGGCGCCGGCGCTCCGAAGATCGACTACAAGGACGTGAAGCTCCTCTCGCGCTACATTTCCGAACGCGGCAAGATCGTTCCGTCGCGCATCACGGCCGTTTCGGCCAAGAAGCAGCGTGAACTCGCCAAGGCGATCAAGCGCGCCCGCTTCCTCGGGCTCCTGCCCTACGTGATCAAGTAACAACGCGGCCGGCGTTGCGCCGGCTGCCTGCAGGCCTTGTCGCTTCCGGCGGGACACCGCCGGCAGTATTGCTGGAGCGAGGATCGGTCGCCTGCCCGTGACCTCGCTTCTAACCGCCAGCTGCAAGGCTGGTCCGCGGGACAGCAGGACACGATGCCACCGGGATTTGCCCAGGCCCTGATTGTTGCCATCATTGCCGGTTTCGGCACGGCTCTCCTTTCGGGGTTCCTGACCCCGGGGACGATGCAGGCTGCCCTGCTGTCGCTGATCGCGCCAACCCCGCTGCTGATCGTCGGCTTCGGCTGGCACCCCTATGCCGGGGCGCTGGCGGGCCTCTGCGCCGCGATGATCGTGCAGTCGGTTGCCGGCACGCCGCCGGCCATGGCGATCGCCGCGTTGTTCTCCCTGCCCGTCTTTGGTCTGACCTGGCTGGCCGAAGCGCGGTTCGCGCCGCTTTCCGGCCGCCCGGAACGGGACGGAATCGAAACCGGCCGGCTGATCCTGATCCTCATCTCCTACATCGCCGTGGCCTTCGTTGTTGCCGGGCTCATCCTGGAGCCGGATTTTGCGGCGCTCCAGCAGCGGATCCGGCGCTCGGTCGAGGCCGTCTTCGGCATGATCGGGCTTCCGGGCGGCGGTCGAGCGCTTCCACCGGGCGATATGGCCCGCATCTTCGACCTGATGGTGGCGATCATCATGCCGGTTTCGGCCCTGATCACGCTGGTCACGCTGATGGCCAGCGCGGCGATCGGGCTTTTCGTGGCCGACCGCTCGCGCCGGCTCGTCTTCATCAAGCCGGATCTTCGCCGATTCCGGCTTCCGGGCGGCACGCTGATCCTGCTGGGCCTCGCCTTGCTGGCTTCGATGCGCGACGGCTATGTCGGGCTTTTCGGCTCGATCATGGCGCTGGGGCTGCTTTTCGCGCTCATCCTGCAGGGGCTGGCCGTCGTCCATGTCCGGACGATCGGCATGGAATCCCGGGGTTTCCTGCTCACCGCCATCTGGGCCGCGCTGATCGTCTTCGGTCTGCCGGCCCTGATCTTCCTCGTGATCGGCATGATCGATCACATCACCGATTTCCGCCGCGGGCGGCTTTGAATTCCCGCAATCCGAACCTGAAGGAGTAAAACAATGGAAGTGATCCTGCTCGAGCGCGTGGCCAAGCTGGGCCAGATGGGTGAAGTTGTCCGCGTGAAGGACGGCTATGCCCGCAATTTCCTTCTCGCCCGGGGCAAGGCCCTCCGCGCGACGGAAGCCAACAAGGAAAAGTTCTCGGCCCAGCGTGCCCAGCTCGAGGCCCAGAATCTCGAGCGCCGCAAGGATGCCGATGCCGTTGGCGTCAAGCTCGACGGCCAGACCTTCGCGCTGATCCGCCAGGCCGGTGAATCGGGCGTGCTCTATGGTTCGGTTTCCTCGCGCGATCTCGCCGAGATCCTGACCACCGGCGGTTTCACCGTGGCCCGCAGCCAGATCGCGCTCAATGCGCCGATCAAGACGCTCGGCCTGCACAATGTCTCCGTCGTCCTGCACCCGGAAGTCTCGGTCAAGGTGACGATCAACGTCGCCCGCTCGGTCGAGGAAGCCGATCGCCAGGCCCGCGGCGAGAACGTGCTGGAGCGCGAAGCCGATAATCTCGACGATCTCGGCCTGGAAATCGGCGCGGCCCTTGCCGAAGCTGGCCCGAACGCCGAACTCTGAGACTCGTCACAAGCCGTCAAGGGGAAGAATATTTCTTTTGCCGGCCTGTGAGTTCCTGTGGGAATCAGGGACAATTGCCCCCCGGGAAACCGGGGGGCTTTTTTGTTCTCCGGAGAGCGCCGAAGGAGGATGCCCCGAACCTGCCGAGAAGCCATGTCGAACCTCGTCCGCCTTGAAACGCCCGATGCCGAAACCCTCCGGCTGGCCCCGCACAATCTGGAGGCCGAGCAGGCCCTTCTGGGCGCGATCCTCGTCAATAACGAGGCGTTTGACCGGGTATCGGATTTTCTCGAGCCGCCGCATTTCTTCGAGGCGCTGCATGGCCGGATCTTCGAAGTCATCGCCAAGCTGCTGCGTGCCGGCAAGGTAGCGACGCCGATCACGCTGAAGACCTATCTGCCGGATCTCGATCTCGGCGGCATGACGGTGCCGCAATATCTTGTCCGGCTTGCCGCCAATGCGACGACGATCATCAACGCCGCGGAATATGGCCGGACGATCTACGAGCTGGCGCTCCGGCGCAACCTCATCAGCATCGGCGAGGGCATGGTCAACCGGGCCTATGACGCCCCTGTCGACGAAAGCCCCCGTTCGCAGATCGAGGATGCCGAGCGCAAGCTCTATGGCCTTGCCGAAAGCGGGCGGTTCGAGGGCGGGTTCCAGAGCTTTGCCTCGGCACTGAAGATCGCCATCGAGATGGCCAGCGAGGCCTTCAAGCGGGATGGCGGCCTTTCCGGCACGGCCACGGGCCTCCATGATCTCGACCAGAAGATGGGCGGGCTGCAGCGCTCCGACCTGGTCATCCTGGCCGGCCGCCCGGCCATGGGGAAGACGGCCCTCGCGACGAACATCGCCTACAACATTGCCAAGGCCTGGCGCGGCGAGCGCATCGCCGATGGCACGACGAAGACGGTCGAGGGCGGGATTGTCGGGTTTTTCAGTCTGGAAATGTCGGCCGAGCAGCTGGCGACGCGTATCGTAGCCGAGCAATCCAACATTCCCTCGTTCAAGATCCGGCGCGGCGATATCAGCCCCGAGGAATTCGGCAAGCTGCACGAAGCCGTGGCGGAGATGCAGTCCATTCCGCTGCATATCGACCAGTCGGGCGGCATTTCCATTGCCCAGCTCGCCGCCCGCGCGCGGCGCCTGAAGCGCCAGCACGGGCTGGATTTCCTTGTGGTCGACTATCTCCAGCTGCTGACCGGCGCTTCCAAGAAGGGCGAGAACCGGGTGCAGGAACTGACCGAGATCACCACGGGCCTCAAGGCTCTGGCCAAGGAACTCAATGTCCCGATCATGGCGCTGTCGCAGCTCTCCCGTCAGGTCGAGCAGCGCGACGACAAGCGCCCGCAACTGGCCGATCTGCGTGAATCCGGTTCGATCGAGCAGGATGCGGATGTGGTGATGTTCGTTTTCCGCGAAGAATATTACCTCCAGAACAAGGAGCCCAAGCCGGGCACGGAAGACCATCTCAAATGGCAAAGCGAGATGGACCGAGTCCATGGCAAGGCCGAGGTGATCATCGGCAAGCAGCGTCACGGCCCCACCGGCTCGGTGCAGCTGCAATTCGATGCGAATGTCACGCGGTTCTCGACGCTGGCAAAAGAGGATTATTTGCCAGAACGCCTGGAATGACGTGGAATCTGCGGCAGAACCCGTCAAATCCCGGATGGAATTTCGCTGCCGGGCACGGCAAGATCAGGGGATGGATGATCATGCTGCCCGCCTCACCGTCGATCTCGCTGCCCTCCAGGCCAACTGGCTGACGCTCGACCGCCTGTCCGGCGCCGCCGAGACCGGCGCCGTCGTCAAGGCCGATGGCTATGGCCTCGGGATCGAGACGGCCGTGCCGGCCCTGGCGAAGGCGGGTTGCCGCACGTTCTTTGTCGCGCATCTTTCAGAGGCCATCAGGGCCCGTGCCGTGGCGCCGGACGTCGCGGTGTATGTGCTCAATGGTTTCGCCGATGGTCGGATGGCGGATTACCTCGCCCATCGCCTGCGGCCTGTCCTCGGCTCTGCCCGCGAGATCGCCGCCTGGCGGAGCCGCCCTGCAGGCGCCGAGCCGGCGGCGCTGCATGTCGACACGGCCATGAACCGGCTCGGCCTGCGGCTCGAAGAAGCGCTTGCGCTGGCGGGAACAACACCGTTGGCCGATCTCGGCATCGGGCTGACCATGACGCATTTCGCCTCGGCCGAGGAACCGGAGGCCGCCGATACGCTGGCGCAGATCGCCCGGTTCGGCGCCCTGCAGGCGGTTATCCAGGCTACGGACAGTCCCAATCGGGCGATCGGGGCCAGCCTGTGCAATTCCTCCGGCCATTTCATTCCCGGCGTGCCGTTCTTCCAGCTGACGCGGCCCGGCTATGCGCTTTATGGCGGCAACCCGACCCCGGGAATGCGCAATCCGATGAAGCCGGTCATCCGGCTCGAGGCGCCGGTGGTCCAGCTCCTCCACGTCCCCGCTGGTGAGGCTGTCGGCTATAATGCCCGCTGGGTCGCGCGGCGCGACAGCCGCATCGCGACCGTCTCCTGCGGCTATGCGGACGGTTTCCCCCGCAATGCCGGCAACGGGCCGGATCATCCCGGCGGGTCGGCGATCGTGGCCGGGCGGGAATGTGGTTTCGCCGGCAATGTCTCGATGGATCTCATCACCATCGACGTCACGGATGTGCCGGAACGTGATCTGCGCCCGGGCGACTTTGTCACCCTGATCGGGGATGCGCTGGATATTGACCGGGTCGGCCGGTCCGGCCGGACGATCGGGTACGAAATCCTCACCAATCTCGGCAAGCGCTACCGGCGTGTCGCCCTCGGCGGCTAAGCGTGGTCAGGCCAGCTTGTCGAGGACGGAGGAATAGGGCAGCGGCGCGCGTCCGGAGGGCGGGTTCGCAGCGGTTGCCAGCAGGCCCGCCGTGTTCGCGCCCATCGCTTGCGCTGCCTTGAGCACCGCGATCGTGGCGGCCATGGCACCATTCATGGCCGGCATTTCAGCAATTCCCGACATGCGGTTCTCTCCTGCTGGCGGGCTGTCCACAGCACCGGAGCTGCAAGGTGCCTGAAAATCCTTTTACGGATCCTCGACCGAACCGCTAAAGTTCGAACCTTGTCGAATCTTGATCCGCAGGTGGGTTCTTGGCCAAACGCACGACCTCCTTCATCTGTCAGGCCTGCGGCGCAGTTTACCAGCGTTGGCAGGGGCGCTGCGAGGCGTGCGGGGAATGGAATTCCATTGCCGAGGAAGTGTCGAATGACGCGCATGCGGCGCCGGTCGCTTCCGGCGGCGCGCGCCTCAGGAAGGGGCGCGTCATTCCGCTCGAGGGCCTTTCGGGCACCGCGATGGATGCCCCTCGCCTGCCTTCGGCCATGGCCGAGCTTGACCGGGTCACCGGCGGGGGCTTCGTTCGTGGCTCGGTCATCCTTCTGGGTGGCGAGCCGGGGATCGGGAAATCGACATTGCTGATCCAGGCTGCCGCAGCGACGGCTAAGGCGGGCGCGCGGTCGGTCTATATTTCCGGCGAGGAGAGCGCCGGCCAGGTCCGCCTCCGGGCACAGCGGCTCGGACTGGGCGATGCGCCGGTCGAACTGGCCGCGGAAACCCATGTCGAGGACATCCTGGCCACGCTCTCGGCCGGCGCGCCGCCGCGGCTCGTCATCATCGATTCGATCCAGACGATGTGGACCGATGCGGTCGAGGCCGCGCCAGGCACGGTCACGCAGGTCCGGGCGGCGGCGCAGGGGCTGATCCGTTTCGCCAAGACCACCGGCGCCGCGATCATCCTCGTCGGCCATGTGACCAAGGACGGACAGATTGCCGGTCCCCGCGTGGTCGAGCACATGGTCGATGCGGTGATGAGCTTCGAGGGCGATGCCTCGCATCATTTCCGGATCCTCCGCGCCGTGAAGAACCGCTTCGGCGCCACCGACGAGATCGGCGTTTTCGAGATGGGGAGCCAGGGGCTTGTCGAGGTGCCCAACCCTTCGGCGCTCTTCCTCGGCGCGCGTGATGCCAGCGTATCCGGCACGGCGGTCTATGCGGGCATGGAGGGCACGCGGCCGATGCTGGTGGAGATCCAGGCGCTGGTCACGCCGACGGCGCTGGGCACGCCACGACGGGCCGTGGTGGGCTGGGACCAGAACCGCCTCGCCATGGTGCTTGCCGTGCTCGAAGCCAGGGGCGGCGTCAGGCTGGGGCAGCATGACGTCTACATGAATGTGGCCGGCGGGTTCCGGATCACCGAACCGGCTGCCGATCTGGCGGTCGCGGCGGCCCTCGTCTCGTCGCTGGCCGATATCCCGATTCCGCCCGAGACAACCCTTTTCGGCGAGATCAGCCTTTCCGGGCTGGTCCGCCCCGTGCCTCTGGCCCCTGCCCGTCTCAAGGAAGCCGCCAAACTTGGCTTCGGCGAGGCGCTGGTGCCGGAAGGCGCGGCGGATTCCGCCCGGCAGGCTGGCCTCAAGGCGCGGCCGGTCCAGCGGATCGCCGATCTTGTCGCCGAAATCGCCGGCGGTCCGCCCCGGAGCCGCGCCCGCATCAGCGGCGGCGGCAAGGCTCCGTCCGAGGCGGATGCATGGTGACATTTCGCACAGCGCGGCGGAAAATCCTCGGGAATTTCGCATTGCGGGGTGACGTGACGTTTTGAAGCGATTATACCCGCGCCTGCATTCCCGCCGCGAAAGCACGTCCTGCGGCCAGGGCTTCTGAAGAACTGATCACGAGGACTCTATGCCCGTTTCGATTCTCGATCTGGTCGTCATCGGCATCGTGCTGATTTCCGGCCTGCTGGCGATGGTCCGCGGGTTTACCCGAGAGGTGCTGGCGATCGGCTCCTGGGTGGTCGCCGCGATCGTGGCCTATCTCGCCTACCCGCAGGCCGCGCCGCTGGTGATGCAATATGTCGTCAAGCAGCCGCCCATCCTGGTGAATGGCCTTGCCCTTGGCGGCGTCTTCCTCGCATCGCTCTTCGTTGCCTACATCGTCACGTCCAAGCTGTCGGATTTCATTCTCGACAGCCGCGTGGGTGCGCTCGACCGGACCCTGGGTTTCCTGTTCGGCGTCGCGCGCGGCTTCCTGCTGGCTGTGATCGGCTTCGGCTTTTTCACGCTGCTCGTCGGGGACAAGCAGCAACCCCAATGGGTTGCCGAGGCGAAATTCCGCCCCATTCTGGTTTCGAGCTTCGATCGCCTGAAATCCATGCTGCCGGAAAATCTCGACGAGTCGATCGGGACGGTGAAGCAACTGACCGATGAACTGAAAACCCAAACGCCTGCGCCGCGACAGCCCTGACGGGCCGAGCGACCGAAACGCGAGGTTGTTCCATGACGGATCCCGCCAAACCCGAAGCGGAAGACGGTCATCGTTGGCTTGACGACGATCATCCTCGCGAGGAATGCGGGGTGTTCGGAATTTTCGGACATCCCGATGCGGCAGCGATCACGGCCCTCGGCCTGCATGCCCTCCAGCATCGCGGCCAGGAAGCGGCAGGCATCGTCTCCTTCGATGGCCGGCGCTTCCATTCGGAACGCCGTCTCGGCCTTGTCGGCGACAATTTCTCCAAGGCCAGCGTCATCGAGCAATTGCCCGGTTCGGTGGCGATCGGCCATACGCGGTATTCGACCACGGGCGAGACCATCCTGCGCAATGTGCAGCCGCTCTTCGCCGAACTGGCCGGAGGCGGTTTCGCGGTCTGCCATAACGGCAACCTGACCAATGGCCTGACCTTGCGCCGGCAGTTGATCGCGGAAGGTGCGATCTACCAGGCCACCTCGGATACCGAAGTCATCCTCCATCTCGTGGCCCGGTCGAAGCGCAACCGTTTCATCGATCGCTTCATCGATGCGCTTGGCCAGATCGAGGGCGCCTATGCCTTTGTCGGGATGACCAACAAGAAGCTGGTCGGCGCGCGCGATCCGCTCGGCATCCGGCCGCTGGTGCTCGGGCGACTCGACGGCCATCCGATCCTGGCGTCGGAAACCTGCGCGCTCGACATTATCGGGGCCAAGTTCGAGCGCGAGGTCGAACCCGGCGAGGTGATCGTCGTCGATGAGCATGGCGAGCTTGAATCGCTGCGGCCCTTCCCGCCTCGCCGGCCCCGGCCCTGCCTGTTCGAATATGTCTATTTCGCCCGGCCGGATTCAATTGCCGGCGGGCGCAATGTCTACGAGGTGCGCAAGCGGATCGGCGCCACCCTCGCGCAGGAAAGCCCCATCGAGGCGGATGTCGTGGTGCCGGTTCCCGATTCCGGCGTGCCGGCCGCGATCGGCTTCGCGCAGGAATCGCGGATTCCCTATGAACTCGGGATCATCCGGAACCATTATGTCGGCCGGACCTTCATCCAGCCGACACAATCGATCCGGGAACTGGGCGTCCGGCTGAAGCATTCCGCCAACCGGGCGGTCATCGAGGGCAAGCGGATCGTGCTGGTCGATGATTCCATCGTCCGGGGCACGACATCACGCAAGATCGTGAAAATGATGCGTGAGGCCGGGGCAACGGAAGTGCATTTCCGTATCGCTTCGCCGCCGATCCGTTTCCCGGATTTCTACGGCATCGACATGCCCGAGCAGGACAAGCTGCTGGCGGCCAAGATGAGCCTCGAGGAAATGCGCGCCTATCTCGGCGTCGAGAGCCTCGCCTTCATCACGATCGACGGGCTCTACCGCGCGCTTGGCGAGGCGGGCCGCAACAATGCGGCGCCGCAATTCACCGATCATTATTTCACCGGCGATTACCCCACCCCGATCACCGATCTGGTGAGCGAGGGGGCCAAGCAGCTTTCGCTGCTTGCAGAAGCCAGCTGAACGGATCAGGGCATCGATGACACAGCACATCCTCAAGGGCCGCCTGGCGCTTGTCACCGGCGCGTCACGCGGGATCGGCCGCGAGACCGCCAAGGCATTCGCGCGGGCCGGAGCGCATGTCATCGCTGTTGCACGGACCGTCGGCGCGCTCGAGGAGCTGGATGACGAGATCCAGGCGCTCGGCGGAACGGCCACGCTCGTCCCGATCGACCTGACGGATTACGATGCGATCGACCGCCTCGGCCTGACCATCCACGAGCGCTGGGGAAAGCTCGACATCCTCGTCGGCAATGGCGCCATGCTGGGCACGATCGGCCCGCTGAACCATATTGACCCGAAAGTCTTCGAGCGGGTCATGGCCGTGAACGTCACCGCGAATTACCGGCTGATCCGCTCGATGGACCCGCTGCTCCGTGCCTCGGATGCCGGGCGGGCTTTGTTCCTGTCCTCCTCGGCCGGTTCGAATGCCTTTGCCTATTGGGGCCTCTACGGGGCTTCCAAGGCGGCTCTGGACCTGATGTGCCGGGACTGGGCAGAGGAAGTGCGCAATGTCTCGGCGATCAGGGTGATGCTGGTCAATCCTGGCCGCACGCGGACCCGGATGCGCGCAGAGGCCGCTCCCGGCGAAGACCCGATGACCCTGCCGACGGCAGACGAGATCACGCCCTATCTCGTCGAAATGGCTGCGCCTTCCTGGCAGGAAACCGGGAAATGGTTCGATTTTCCCAAGCGCCGCGTGATGTCTTTCCGCGCGCCGGACTGACGAAAAAAAACTCGCCATTAGTGCTGCCATATCATAGCCTTCCCCGTCCAACAGAAGTCGGGGGGCTTCCATGAAGCGTGTCGTTGTTGCGTTGCTTGTTCTATTCGGCCTTGTTCAGGCCGCGTCTGCCCAGTCCATGACCTGGCGCGTCCGTGCTTTCGACAAGCACGCGGTGGATATCGCATTCTATTCCCAGAACAGAAAGCATGAATGGCCCGGTGGTGGCCAAGTCTGGGTCATCCGGGACTACGATGTCAAAACCTACAAGATCTCGTGCGTTTCCGGAGAGAAGATCTGCTATGGCGCCTGGGTGCGGGGCAGTTCCAAGGAATACTGGGGCGTGGGCAAGGATGGCCGGAATCGCTGCAAGAGCTGCTGCTATTCGTGCCAGGACGGGTTCGTGACCCCGATCCTCAATCTCAACGAATAGACTGGCTCAACGCGAGGACTTGTCCTTGTCGAACGGGTTCTCGCTGGTCCGGATGCTCATCCGGATCGGCACACCCGGCAAGTCGAACGTTTCCCGGATCGAATTGACGAGATACCGCCTGTAGCTTTCGGGCAAGGCGTCGAGCTGGTTGCCGAAAAGCGCGAAATGCGGCGGCCGTGATTTCGGCTGCGTCATGTAGCGGATCTTGATGCGCCGGCCGGAAACGGCGGGCGGGGGATGGCTCTGGAGCACGCCGGACAGCCAGCGATTGATTTTCGAGGTCGAGACGCGGCGGTTCCAGACGGCGTGCATCTGCATCACCGCTTCCATCAGCCGGTCAATTCCCTGCCCGGAAAGACCTGACAGCGGCACGATCGGACAGCCCCGGATCTGCGGCAGAAGGCGGGTTGCATCTTCCTTGAGGCGCGACAGGGTGGCCCCCCGGGTCTCGATCAGGTCCCATTTGTTGAGCCCGATCACCACGGCCCTGCCCTCGCGCTCGCAGAGATCGACGATCGTCAGGTCCTGCTTCTCGAACGGGATGGTCGCATCGAGCAGCACCACGACAATCTCGGCGAATTTCACCGCACGGATCGCATCGGCGGCGGCGAGTTTCTCGACCTTGTCCTCGATCCGCGCGCGCTTGCGCAGCCCTGCAGTATCGAAAACCTTGATCCTGCGGCCGCGCCATTCCCAATCGAGGCCGATCGAATCCCGCGTGATCCCGGCCTCGGGCCCGGTCAGCAGGCGTTCCTCGCCCAGCATCGCGTTGATCAGCGTCGACTTGCCGGCATTCGGGCGCCCGACAATGGCGATGCGTACCGGCCGGGTCGGCTGGTCTGCATCGCCTTCGCTGTCCTCATCATCTTCGTCGTCGACGTCAGCGTCGACCATGCTGTCCGGCGCGAGATCATCCGGTTCGGACAGGTCCGGGGCATCGTTGGCCGGGAGGGCCGAAAGGCGGTCTTCCTCGACTGCGGCGTCCACCATCGGCTGGAGCACGTCATAGAGGGAGCCCATGCCCTCGCCATGCTCGGCGGAGAGCGGAACAGGCTCGCCGAAGCCGAGTTCATAGGCTTCGATGATGCCGGGTTCTGCGGCCTTGCCCTCGGCCTTGTTGGCGCCGATGATGACGGGCTTGGCGCTGCGGCGGACAATTTCAGCGAAATGCCGGTCATCCGGTGTGATCCCGGCCCGGGCATCGATCAGGAAGAGCACGCAATCCGCTTCCGCGATTGCCGCTTCCGTCTGTTCCCGCATGCGGGCGGTCAGCGAGCCTTGCTCCGCTTCTTCCAGTCCAGCGGTATCGATGACGGTGAAAGAAAGATCCGCGAGGCGGGCATCCCCCGCGCGCCGGTCCCGCGTCACGCCCGGCCGGTCATCCACCAAGGCCAGCTTCTTGCCGACAAGGCGGTTGAACAGGGTCGACTTGCCGACATTCGGCCGGCCGACGAGCGCGAGCGTGAAGGGCATCGCGCGGGCTTACGGCTTGCCGCCGACCGGTCCGGAACGGACCACAGCCAGAAGCAATTCGGCGCGCTGCCGCAGGCCCTGCGGGGCTTCCGAATCGAGGATGATCGCCTGCAGGGCATCCAGGGCCTTGTCATGGCGGCCTGCGGCATAGGCCGCGAGGGCAATCCCTTCCCGCGCGGAATGCCGGAACATCTGGTTCGCGCCGGTCATCGGCGAGAGGCGCTTCTCGACTTCCTCGTACGGGCCCTTGTCCAGCAGCAGGAGGGCTGCGCGGATCTGCGCGAGATCGCGCCACTCCGTCGGCAGGCCCTGGTCCTTCGCAAGGGCGTCGAAGGCCGAAACAGCATTGGCGAGACCGGTATCATCCTTCGCCGTGCGGGCGAGTTCCGTCGCAAGGCGGAAGCGGGCCAAAGCCGGATAGGTGCCCGCCTTCTGTTCCGCCAGCGAGCCGAGCGCCGCCAGCGCATCGCCCTTGCCGGCGGTCGCATCCGCGATGGCCTGCTCGAAACCGGCGCCGGCCGCAGCGCTCTGCTGGAAGGTGCGGTGCTCGTAGTAGCGCCAGCCGGCAACAGCACCCACGATCAGCACAGCCCCGACAAGCAGCTTGGTGCCGTGCTTCTTCCAGAACTCGGTGGCCTTGTCGCGGCGGATTTCCTCATCCACCTCGCGGAACACATCCGACATGCCAGTCCTTCCCGTCTCAGCGATTGCGAATGTGGCTCATACCCTCAACGGCCGATAATCGCTACCCCAATCAGCAGGGTATGGAGCCACAGGGCGAAAGCGGCCGTTGCCGCCGTGCCCAGGACGATGGCGATGATGTCATTGCGCGAGGAGCCGACCATCGCGGCGCCGGGGGGGATGCCTTCCGCCCGTTCGGCTTTCTTCAGGGCGATGCGGGCATAGACGGCCCAGCCGAGGAAGGCACCGAACATCAGGATCGAGCCGAGATCGCCATTGGCAAGCAGATGGCCGAACGCCCAGAGCTTCACTGCCGCGAGCATCGGATGCTTGGCGCGGGCCTTGATCCGTCCCGGCAGATAAGCGGCGGCCATCAGGATGAAGGCCAGCCAGACCAGCAGGAAAGCGAGATGCGCCAGCCCGCGCGGCGGATCCCAGACCGGGATCAATCCCTGGCTGCGATAGAAGCTGTAGCCATAGACAAGGAGCGAGAGGCCCAGCAGCGAGACCAGCGAATAGAACATCTTGTAGAAGGGCTCGCCCTTCGAGGCGATCAGATTGGCCCGGGCGGCGCGGTTCCGCGAGAAGGCATGCATGCCGAGAAAGATCGCGAGGCCCAGCAGAAGCGGGATCAGTTTGGTCATGGCTTTCTCCTGATCGGGTGGCCCGATCCTTGGCCTGCAGCTTGCGAGGGGCAATGTCATGCCCGGCACCTGGCCTGTTTTGAACCGTAACCGATCCCCTTTCGCAAGCGCCATCCGTCTTGCCTGTGTCGTTTTTGCGCAGGTTGTGGCCCTCGCAGCTTCGCAGGGCG
This sequence comes from Hyphomicrobiales bacterium, assembly GCA_027484605.1. GTDB lineage: Bacteria > Pseudomonadota > Alphaproteobacteria > Rhizobiales > Beijerinckiaceae > Rhabdaerophilum. The sequence goes on from JAIXSR010000075.1 coordinate 54,890, forward strand.
AGACCCGGCTCGTTGCCGCAATGGTCGGCGCACCGCAGGTCGTGTTCGATCCGGCCCGCCATGCCTGTGACGGGCATGATGTGCCCGATGCGCCGCTGCGGGCCTATCGCGATGCCGGCGGCACCCTTCGCGCCTTTGGCCTGCATTACGAGAACCGCCGGCTTTCGGGCAGCTCGCTGCTGGCGCTGAAGCTCGAATGCCCTGTCGTGTTCCGCGCGAACGGGCGCCCCGACCCCGCACGCTATGATGACAGGAGCTGGATCACCGCAACCTGGACCGAGGATGGCCAGCGGATTTCGGCCCTCATCCATCACGAATTCCAGGCGAACCGCCATCCCGGCCGCTGCCGTTTCAAGGAATACATTGCCTGCTGGTGGAACACGATCCTCGGCGCCGAATCCGACGATCGCGGCGCCAGTTTCCGGTTGCTGGAGCCTGCGGTCGTCGCCGGAACGCCGTTCCGCTCCGAGATCGGGCAAGGGCGGCATCGCGGGTTCTTCAATCCGTCCAACATTGTCCGGCATCAGGGCCGCCTGCATGTGCTGATCGGCACTACCGGCTGGTCTCCCGCCGAGGGCGGCAGCGATCAGCCCGGCGGCGTCTGCCTGTTCCGGGCGGAATCCCTCGCGAATGGCGATTGGCATGCCTTCGACGGCAAGACCTTTGCGGCACGCTTCCCCGATCCCTACCGGACCGAAAGCGGCCAGGGTCGCCGCCAGCCCCGATGCCAGCTGATTGCACCGTTCCCGATGCCTGTCGGCTCGGTGACGCGCCATCGCGGCACGGGCCTGTTCCTCGCCGCCTTCTCGGCCAACCAGGGCACGCCCGACGGTTTCGGCGGCACCTATCCCCGCTCCGGCATCTACACCGCCAGTTCGCGCGACCTTGTCCGCTGGTCGCCGCCGCAACTCCTGATGGAGACGCGGTCGCTGTCCGACAATGCCTGCGGAGCGGATGTGCTGCGGTCCTATCCGGTGCTGATCGACCCCGATTCCGAGGGCCGGAACTTCGACAATACGGGGGATTCCGCCTTGCTCTTCTATTCCGAGATGCGGATTGCCGGGTGTGATCACACATCTGACCGCAAACTCGTGGCGCGAAAGGTGCGAATTTCCTCCTTCATCGCGGAATGAGCCCTTCCCTTTGCCGCGGAAAGCATGGTAGGGCCCCTCGTCAACGGAATTTCCCGCAGCGGTAGATCGTTCCTCGTTTCAGCCTCGAACCGGCCACGAACGAACGCTTTCTCGCATCCCCGGGAGCCCCCTCGATCCTGCCGCTGCCGCGTTCTTCCGGTTGTGTCGGGATCCCATTCGGAGTCGTTGACATGCCCCGCGATTATTCCCGCCCCATCCCGGAAGCCCTGACCTTCGACGACGTGCTCATGCGGCCCGGCCATTCCGAAGTCCTGCCCTCGGAGACGGATCTCCGCAGCCGCATCACCAAGTCGATCGCCGTCAACCTGCCCATCATCTCCTCCGCCATGGATACGGTGACGGAAGCGCGCCTCGCCATCGCCATGGCGCAGGCCGGCGGCCTCGGCGTGATCCATCGCAACCTGACGCCCGAGCAGCAGGCAGACGAGGTCCGTCAGGTGAAGCGCTTCGAGAGCGGCATCGTGATGAACCCTGTCACCGTCTCGCCCGATGCGACGCTCGGCGAGGCGCTGGCCATCATGCATGCCAAGGGCATCAATGGCCTGCCGGTGGTGGTCAATGGCGGCGTCGGCCAGTCCAGCAAGGCGGGCAAGCTCGTCGGCATCCTGACCCATCGCGATGTGCGCTTCGCCGAGGCCATGGACCAGCCGGTCCGCGAGCTGATGACCAAGCACGAGAACCTTGTCACCGTCCGCGAGGACGTGACGCAGGAAGAGGCGCGCCGGCTCTTCCATCGCCACCGGATCGAGAAGCTGCTGGTGATCGACACCGATTACCATTGCGTTGGCCTGCTGACGGTCAAGGATATCGAAAAGGCCAAGCTCAACCCGAATGCCTGCAAGGACGAGCAGGGGCGCCTGCGCGTGGCGGCAGCGACCACGACAGGAGAGGACGGGTTCCGCCGGTCAGAACTGCTGATCGATGCCGGTGTCGATCTCGTTGTCGTCGATACCGCGCATGGGCATAGCCAGAAGGTTCTGGATGCGGTCCGCCGGATCAAGACGCTGTCGAATTCGGTGCAGGTCGTGGCGGGCAATGTCGCCACGGCGGCGGGCGCGCGGGCGCTGATCGATGCCGGAGCGGATGCCATCAAGGTCGGGATCGGCCCGGGTTCGATCTGCACCACGCGGATCGTGGCCGGCGTCGGCGTGCCGCAGCTTTCCGCGATCATGGAGGCGGCCGAGGAAGCCAACAAGGACGGGATCCCGGTTATCGCCGATGGCGGGATCAAGTTCTCGGGCGATCTTGCCAAGGCGCTGGCAGGCGGCGCTTCGGTGGCCATGATCGGCTCGCTTCTCGCCGGGACCGACGAAAGCCCGGGCGAGGTGTTCCTATATCAGGGCCGTTCCTACAAGGCCTATCGCGGCATGGGCTCGCTCGGTGCCATGGCGCGGGGTTCGGCGGACCGCTATTTCCAGGCGGAAATCAAGGATTCCATGAAGCTGGTGCCCGAGGGCATCGAGGGCCAGGTGCCTTACAAGGGTCCGGTGGCGAATGTCGTGCACCAGCTGGCCGGTGGCCTGAAGGCGGCCATGGGCTATGTCGGCGCGAAGACGATCGGCGAATTCCAGGAAAAGGCGGAGTTCATCCGGATCTCGTCGGCGGGCCTGCGCGAAAGCCATGCGCATGACGTGACGATCACGCGCGAGAGCCCGAATTACCCGACGCGGGTGTGATGGCGGCGGCCCCGGACCGGGCCGGCTGGCATGCCTAGCGCCGCAGGACACGCATAAAAAAGCCCGCCATCCGGCGGGCTTTCTGTTTCGGCCAGGGCCGAAGGATCAGCAGCGCTTGCCGCATTCCAGCTGGGTCTTCGCATCGAGCTTGCGGGCCGGAGCCGGCGGGGCATCGGCGGCCGGCGCAGTGGCGCAGGCAGCGAGCGCGGAGAGGAGAGCAGCGGCGACGACGCCACGGATGATCTTGGACATGGGAAACTCCTGAATGGATGGCGTGAGCCGAGCCCGGGCCGGATCAACCCCAAATGTGGCGATAATTGGACTCGCTGCAGGATTGCCCTGCCCTTGATCCGCGGTTCGGCCGAATATCGGGCGTCTGCTACTCGCCGCCACCGGCCGTATTGCCCTGGTCCATCCGGCCAGCGGCATCATGCCCGGGCTTGACCGAGGCGCAGGCGGCGACCGCCATAAAGGCGACGAGAACGAAACAGCGAAAAAGCCGGAAATCCATGGCATCCCCCATGAATGCTGCGTTTACGTGGACCCTGCACGGCACGGCGGCTTGACTGGAAAACACCCAGATATAGCACAACGCGGCATCGAGGGCGCGCGGAATCGAATCCCGGTTTTTTGCTGTCGCGTCCCTTGAATGACTTGACTTCGCTTTCGCCTTTTGGCCTACGGAGCCATGACCCCCGCCGCCAGACTGTCTGCCGCGATCGGCCTGATTGACGATCTCCTGACCCAGAAGCGACCGCTTCCCAATGTCCTGAAGGATTGGGGCAATGCCAATCGCTATGCCGGTTCGGGAGATCGGAACGCCGTTGGCAATCTTGTCCATGATTCCCTGCGTGTGAAGGCTTCGGCGGCCTGGCTGATGGGCGTGCGGGAACCGGAAGCGGAAAATGGCCGCGCCATTGTTCTGGGCATGCTGCGGCGGCTCCGCGGCATGGAGCCGGCCGAGATTGCCGCCCTCTGCACCGGCGAACGCTTTGCCCCTGCCCCGCTTTCCGAGGCGGAACAGACGGCGCTCGCGGCTGCGAGCCTCGAAGGGGCGCCGGCTTTCGTCCGGGGCGACTATCCCGATTGGCTCGATGCCAGCCTCGAACGGGCATTCGGCGAAGCGCGCGTGGCCGAAACAGCCGCGATGGCCGCCCGTGCGCCGGTCGATCTGCGCGTCAATGCGCTGAAGATCATCCGGCTCAAGGCGCTCGAGGCTCTGGGCCATCTCGCGCCCGAACCGACGCCGATCTCTCCGCTCGGCCTGCGGCTGCTGCCCAATGCCGAGGGCCGGGTTCCGCATGTCCAGTCCGAGCCGGCATTCCTCAAGGGCGCCGTGGAGATCCAGGACGAGGGCTCGCAGCTGGTGAGCCTGCTCGCCGGTGCCGAAGCCGGGCAGCAGGTGCTCGATCTCTGTGCCGGCGGTGGCGGCAAGACCTTGGCCCTCGCCAGTGAAATGAACAACAAGGGCCAGATCTTCGCGACCGACAGCGACCAGCGCCGCCTTGCGCCAATCCATGACCGCCTCACCCGGGCCGGCATCCGGAATGTGCAGGTTCGGACGCCAAAAAATGGCGTCATGCCGCTGGATGACCTTGTCGGCAAGATGGATCTGGTGCTGGTCGATGCGCCCTGCACCGGCGCCGGAACGTGGCGCCGGCATCCCGATGCGAAATGGCGGATACGCCCGACTTCGCTCGCCCTGCGCGTCGACGAGCAGCGGGCTGTGCTCGATCATGCCGCCGGCTTTGTCCGGCCAGGCGGGCGGCTTGTCTATATCACCTGCTCGCTGCTCGACGAGGAAAACGGGCAGCAGATCCGGGCCTTCCTCGAGCGGCATCCCGGTTTTTCGGTTCAGGACCTGCCGGCCGAGGCACGGCAGCGCGGCCTTGCCGCCCTTGCCGAATGCCCGGATTGCAGCGGCCTCGGGCTGCTGCTCACGCCACATCGCACGAATACCGACGGATTTTTCATTGCGGCCCTGCGCCGCGCAGCCTGACTGGAAAGCGCATGTCCCACGATGCAGTCCTGATCATCGATTTCGGTTCGCAGGTGACGCAGCTCATCGCCCGCCGCGTGCGCGAGACGGGCGTCTATTGCGAGATCCATCCCTACCAGAAATCGGAAGAGGCTTTCGCCCGGCTGAAGCCCAAGGCTGTGATCCTTTCGGGCGGGCCGGATTCGGTCACACGCGATGGTTCGCCCCGCGCGCCGCAATCGGTGTTCTCGGCGGGGATCCCGATCCTCGCGATCTGCTATGGCCAGCAGACAACGGCCGTCCAGCTGGGCGGGGTCGTCGAGGGCGGGCATGCGGCGGAATTCGGCCGTGCCGATATCGAGATCCGCGAGCCCTCGGCCCTCTTTGACGGGCTCTGGGAGTTCGGCAAGCGCTATCCGGTCTGGATGAGCCATGGCGATCGCGTCACGCAATTGCCGCCGGGTTTCGTGGTCAAGGCCACGTCGGAGAATGCGCCTTTCGCCATCGCGACGGACGAGGCCCGCCGGATCTACACCACGATGTTCCATCCGGAAGTGGTCCATACGCCGGATGGCGGGAAGCTTCTCGCCAATTTCGTGCACCGCATCGCCGGGCTGAAATCGGACTGGACCATGGGCGCCTACCGGGCCGAGATGATCGCCAAGATCAAGGCGCAGGTCGGCAAGGGTCGCGTCATCTGCGGCCTGTCCGGCGGGGTGGATTCTTCTGTTGCGGCGGTCTTGATCCACGAGGCGATCGGCGCCCAGCTGACCTGCGTCTATGTCGATCACGGGCTGATGCGGAAGGGCGAGAGCGAGCAGGTCGTCAGCCTGTTCCGCGGCCATTACAATATCCCGCTGGTCCATGTGGATGCCTCGACGCTGTTCCTGGACGCGCTGGACGGCGTCAGTGACCCGGAAACCAAGCGCAAGACGATCGGCAAGCTGTTCATCGAGGTGTTCGAGAAGGAAGCGGCGAAGATCGGCGGGGCCGAGTTCCTCGCGCAGGGCACGCTCTATCCCGATGTGATCGAGAGCGTTTCCTTTTCGGGCGGACCGTCGGTGACGATCAAGTCGCACCACAATGTCGGTGGCCTGCCCGAGCGCATGAACATGAAGCTGGTCGAGCCGCTGCGCGAATTGTTCAAGGACGAGGTGCGGGCGCTGGGCCGCGAGCTGGGCCTGCCGGAGGCTTTTGTCGGCCGGCATCCGTTCCCCGGCCCGGGCCTTGCCATCCGCGTGCCGGGCGCGATCACCCGCGAGAAGCTCGACATCCTGCGCGAGGCCGACGCGATCTATCTCGAGGAGATCCGCAAGGCCGGCTTGTATGACGTGATCTGGCAGGCATTCGCGGTCCTCCTGCCGGTCCGCACTGTCGGCGTGATGGGCGATGGCCGAACCTATGACCATGTCTGCGCGCTCCGCGCCGTGACCTCGGTCGATGGCATGACCGCGGATTTCTTTCCGTTCGACATGAACTTCCTCGGCCGGGCGGCCACGCGGATCATCAATGAGGTCAAGGGCATCAACCGCGTGGTCTACGATGTCACCTCGAAACCGCCCGGCACGATCGAGTGGGAGTGAGGCGGCTGGGACAATGCGCATTGCCGGGAGGATTGGCCAGGATGCCCGATGCTGACCCTTTATCCGCCATAGCCGTGGCGTTTGTGCTGCCAATTGGCCATGCGCCTGATCTTCGCTCGCCCCGCGTTGAACTCAAATCATGGCCCGGAGATCATGAGCCGCAAAGACGCCCTGCCCTCCATTGAACGCCGCGTTCGCCGGCTGGCAACGCGCTATGGCCTGCACCTGATGAAGGCGCAGAAGCCGGACAAGCGCGTCCTGGCGCATGGCGGCTATATGCTGCGGGACGGCGAGACGATGAAGATCCTGTTCGGCGACAAGGAATACCTGTTCTCGGCCAGCCTGGACGAGATCGAGACCTGGCTGGAACAGAATACCCAGAAGTGATCAGGCTTCCCCGGCCCGGATTGCCCTGACCAGCGAAGCGAGCGCGTCCGGCGCGTCACAAAGATGGGTCGCGCCGGCCTCGGTCAATTCGTGATGGCCACCATAGCCCCAGAGCACGCCGATGGACGGGATGCCATGGCGCTGCGCCGCCTTCACGTCGAAGAGGCGGTCGCCGATCATCACGGACCGGGCGGGATCGACCCCCTCTTCGTCGAGGATATGGGCCAAGAGGTCGCCCTTGTCGTCGTTCCGGCCATCGAGTTCCGAGCCATGGATCGCGTGGAAATGATGATCGAGCCGGAAATGCTCGAGGATGGGCCGGGCCATGACATGCGGCTTGGACGTGGCAAGGATGAGGCGGATGCCCTCGGCCCGGAGGATGTCGAAGGTTTCGGGCATACCCGCATAGACCGGCGCGTCGAACATGGCCCCGGCCTGATAGAAGGCCCGGTAATGCTCCAGCGCCTCGTCGATCCGCCCGGGTGTCACGCCGAGCTTCGGAAAGGAATGCCGCAATGGCGGACCGATCACCCAGAGCAACTCGTCTGCCGGCGGGGCATCGAGACCGAGGCTCGTCAGCGCATGTCGATAGGCGCCGAGAATGCCGGGTCGCGGATCGGTGATGGTGCCGTCAAGATCGACAAGGGCGTGAAAGGTCATGCGTCCGGCTCGTGCCCGTGCTGCGTCTTGCCGCGGAATCCGGTGGCCAGGACATAGACCTCGCTCGACCCGGCCCGGCTGGCGGCCGGTTTCACATGCCGTACGCTGGTGAAGCTGCGCTTCAGATCGGTGATGAGCTCGCCGGATTCGCCGCCCTGGAACAGCTTGCACAGGAAGAAACCGCCCTGCGCCAGCACATCCTCGGCAAAGGCGACGGCCATCTCGGCCAGCCCGATAATCTTGAGATGGTCGGTCTTCTTGTGGCCGGTCGTGTTGGCGGCCATGTCGGACATCACGCCATCGGCTTCACCACCGAGGCGTTCCTTCAGGATCTCGTCCGCTTCCGGAAGGGAAAAATCCATCTGCAGGAAATCGACCCCCGGCAACGGGTCGATCTCCAGCAGGTCGATGGCAACGATATGCGCGCGCGCGGCCGCCTCGGCCGAGATGCCGGCCCGCCGCCGGCCGCTTGGATCGGCAAGGCCGATCCGCTCCGCGGCGACCTGGCACCAGCCGCCGGGCGCCGCGCCGAGATCGACCAGGCGCATGCCCGGCTTGAGCAAGTGATATTTCTCGTCGATCTCCAGCAGCTTGAAAGCGGCGCGGCTCTTGTAGCCGGCGGCCTTGGCCTTCGCGACATAGGGATCGTTCAGCTGGCGCTCGAGCCATTTCTGCTGCGATGTCGTGCGCTTGTTCGCCGTTCGCAGGCGAACGGCCATCTCGCGTCCCGAGGGCTTCTTGGAATCGACCATGACGAATGGTCTAGCGCGGCGCGGCGCGGCGGAGAACCCCGTCCTCGCGCATCATTTCCATCAGCATGCCCTCACGCAGGCCGCGATCGCCGATCCGGACGCGCTGGGCCGGGAAAGCCCGGCGGATGGCTTCGAAAATGGCGCAGCCCGCAAGAACGAGATCCGCCCGTTCGCGGCCGATGCAGCCATTCTCGGCCCGCTCGCGATAGCTCATGGCGAGAAGCTCCTGCATCACGCCGTCCACCTCGTCCTTTTTCATCCACAGGCCGTCGACGCGGCGGCGGTCATAGCGTTCGAGACCGAGGAAAATGCCCCCGAGCGTGGTGACCGTTCCCGATGTGCCCAGCAGGTGGAAGCCGGGCTCGTCCGTGGCCGCGCGGGCTTCCTCGGCGAAACCGGCAAGCGCCGCGCTTGAATCGTGCACCATCGCCTCGAACGTGCGGCCGCAGACATGGATCCCGCCATAACGTTCGGCCAGCGTGACCACGCCGAGCGGCAGCGACGTCCAGGCGCGGATGCGGGAGCGGATATCCTTCTGGCCGCAATTCTTGACGGAAAGCCAGACAAGCTCCGTCGAGCCGCCGCCGATATCGAAAAGGACAACGCTCGAGGCCTGCACATCGGCCAGGGCGGCACAGCCGGCCGCGGCAAGATGGGCCTCGCCCTCGCGGTTCAGCAATTCGAGCCGAAGGCCGGTCTCGCGTTCGATCCGGTCGAGGAATTCCGGCCCGTTTCGTGCCGCGCGGCAGGCTTCCGTCGCGACCAGACGGGAGCGGATGACCTGCCGCTCGTCCATCTTGCGGCGGCAGATATGGAGGGCCTCCATCGTCCGCTCCATCGCCGTATCGGACAATTCGCCGGTCCGCGAAACACCCTCGCCGAGGCGCACAATGCGCGAGAAGGCATCGAGGACGCGAAAGGCCGGGCCATCGGGGCGGGCGATCAGCAGGCGGCAATTGTTGGTTCCGAGATCCAAAGCGGCATAGCGCAGGGGTGCACGCTGCGTCGCCATCCAGGGCGCTGCGGCATCATTCCTGTCGCGGGCGCAGGGTGGATGGGGCGGGGCATGAAGCGCGCAGGGCTCTGCCTCTGTCGACGGAGTGACCGGCGAAACCGCGTTCAGGCCCTCTTTCGGGCGCATGATGGGCGCGTGCCGGTCATGATCGGCCATTCAACAACTACCTCCCCGAAAGGCAATGTAGTCGCTATGGCCCATCAATGAAAAGCGGTGGGAACCGGATTTTTTCCGATTCCCGCAAAAAGACTGCAACTATCGCCCGGAAAAAGACTTCAGGCCGCCTTGAGGGCGAGTCCGCCGCGTTGCTCGATGAAGCGGATGATCTCCGCGACGCCCTCGCCTGTCTTCAGGTTGGTGAAGACGAAGGGCCGCTGTCCGCGCTGGGCGGCAGCATCGCGGGCCATGACCTGGAGGTCCGCCCCGACATGGGGTGCAAGGTCGGTCTTGTTGATGACCAGCATATCCGACCGCGTGATGCCCGGCCCGCCCTTGCGGGGGATCTTCTCGCCCTGTGCGACATCGATCACGTAGAGGGTCAGGTCGGCGAGATCGGGCGAGAAGGTCGCGGCGAGGTTGTCGCCGCCGGATTCGATCAGGATCAGCTCCAGTGCCGGGAAGCGCTTCCGCATCTCGGCAATGGCGTGGAGATTGATCGAGCAATCCTCGCGGATCGCCGTATGCGGACAGCCGCCGGTCTCGACGCCCATGATCCGCTCCTGCGGCAAAGCCTGAAGCCGGGAGAGGATCTCCGCATCCTCGCGCGTATAGATGTCGTTCGTGATCACCGCGAGGTCGCAACGATGGCGCAATTGGGCGCAGAGGGCTGCGGTCAGCGTGGTCTTGCCCGAACCGACCGGGCCACCGATTCCGACGCGAAGCGGTCCATGCATGGGGTTGTCTCCTGGAATGTCGTCTCTCACGAGCGGAAAAGGCGGGATGTCTGGGTTTCGTGACGCAGGCTCATCAGATCCCCGCGCAGTGCCATGCCGCCAAGATCATCCGGCGACGAGGCCAGGGCTTCGTCGGACACCGCTGCAATTGCCGGCAGCAGGCCGGCGAGCCGCGACTGGGCCTCGCTCTGGCCGATCACGGCGAGCCGGATGCCGGCCGCGAGGAGATTGGCGGCGAAAGCCTGGAGGTAGGCAGCCAGAAGCGGGCGCAGGGCCTGGCCGTGGATCGCCCCGGCCAGGCCGACGGCGACCGGATAGGGAATTTCCCGGCCATCCGGCCAGGCGAACCAATCGGGATGCGGCCAGGACGAGGCGACGAGCGCGTAGAAGGCGGCACCCTGCTGGGCTGTTTCGAGCCGGCGCTCCTGCGACAGGCCGAGCGCCATGCCAAGCTCGGCCAGTTCGAGGACCGCCCCGGCATCGAGACCCCTGCCCGCGCCGCCGGCCTGCCGCCAGGTCTCGGCCAGCAGGATCGCATCATTGCGGCCGGCGCCGAGCCGGAGAATGCCGTCGATCCAGCCCGTCAGGGATTCCCCACGCGTGATGTCGCCGGTTTCCACCGCCTTCTCGATGCCATGCGAATAGGCATAGCCGCCCACCGGAAAGGCGGGCGAGAACCAGTGCTGGCGCTGGAATTCGGCCGTTTCAGTCATGTTTGTGGGCGTGGCCATGGGCATGATGGGCGTGGTCATGGTGATCGTGGTGATGGTCATGCCCGCAGCCACAGCCGTCGCCATGGGCGTGGTGATGATCGTGGTCATGCTTGTGGTCATGGCCGTGATCGTGGCTTTGGCCGTGACCATGCTTGTGGCCGTGATCATGATGGCCGTGATCGTGATGGGCGTGGCTTGCCTGCAGATAGGCGCCGCCTTCCGGGTCGAAGGCAGCCTCGATGCCGCGCACCTTGCCGCCCAGCCCTTCCACCATCGCCTCGATCACATGGTCGCGGCGGATGCGGAGCTTGCCATGGGCGATCTGGACCGGGAGATGCCGGTTGCCGAGATGCCAGGCCAGCCGGAGGAGATGCTCGGCATTCTCGGCGCGGATTTCCGCCAGCGGCTCCGGCGCGCCGACCACCTCGACAAGGCGGCCATCCGCCAGCCGGATGGCATCGCCCGAACGCAGGGCGATCGCTTCCGGCAGGTCGAGCAGGAACGACAGGCCGCCGACGCCTTCCATGGTGATCCGGCGACGATGGCGATCATCGTAGTCGAGAACTACGGTATCGGCCGGTGTGCCGGTCCAGTCCCCCCCGGCGATAACGGTTTCGGCGCGGATCATCCTGTTGCTCCTCGTTGTCTTGTTCCGCTATAGCGCGGCTTGGGCCCCGAGGAAAACCATCGTGTTGCCAAGGCCAGTATCGGCAAGGCCAGCGCAATCAGACCGGCAATATGGGCGGGCCTCGGAGCCAGGTCGACCTCAAGGTTCGCGGCGAGGATCCGGCCTGCCGGA
>JAIXSR010000114.1 GCA_027484605.1 Hyphomicrobiales bacterium
CACGACTGGGGTTTCGACTACGTGCTGCTGGACTTTCTCGGCGACGTGGTCTGCGGCGGCTTCGGCCTGCCGATCGCGCGCGACATGTGCCAGAAGGTCATCGTCGTCGGCTCCAACGATCTGCAGAGCCTCTACGTCGCCAACAATGTCTGCTCGGCGGTGGAGTATTTCCGCAAGCTCGGCGGCAATGTCGGCGTCGCCGGCATCGTCGTGAACAAGGATGACGGCACGGGCGAGGCCGCCGCCTTCGCCGATGCCGTCGGCATCCCGATCCTCGCGGCCATTCCTGCGGACGAGGATATCCGCCGCAAGAGCGCGAAATACGAGATTATCGGTCGGCCTGGCACGCAATGGGCGTCGCTGTTCGAAGGCCTGGCCAGCAGCGTCGCGGAAGCGCCGCCTGTCCGCCCCACCCCGCTCACGCCGGATGCCCTGCTCGGCCTGTTCGACGGCGATACCGTCGGGCGCGACGTGGTGCTGATCCCGGCCACCATCGAACAGATGTGCGGCAAGTCCGACATCACCAAGCCGACCCTGGAAGTGATCTACGACAACGCCTGAATCCTGCCCTTCCTTGCGAGTGACGTCCATGACCGTCCATCAGCCCCAACCCGATCTGCAGGCCGCCCCGGCTCCGGCGGATATGGTCATGGCCCAGCCCGTCGAGATGACGGACGGGATCGGCTGCCATACCGGCAAGGCGGCGATGCGCGCGGCGGCCACGAAGGCAGGCCTTGGCGAGACGCTGGAACGCTATGCCGCCGATTATCCCGCCGGCCCGCATGACAAGCCGCAGAGCATGTGCCCGGCCTTCGGCTCGCTTCGCGTCGGCCTGCGCATGCGCCGCACGGCGACCATCCTGTCCGGCTCGGCCTGCTGCGTCTATGGCCTGACCTTCACCTCGCATTTCTATGGCGCCCGGCGCTCGGTGGGCTATGTGCCCTTCAATTCCGAGACGCTCGTCACCGGCAAGCTGTTCGAGGATATCCGCGAAGCCGTCTTCAAGCTGGCCGACCCGGAACTCTACGACGCCATCGTCATCACCAATCTCTGCGTGCCCAGCGCCTCCGGCGTGCCCCTGCGGCTGCTGCCGAAGGAGATCAACGGCGTCCGCATCATCGGCATCGACGTGCCGGGCTTCGGTGTTCCCACCCATGCCGAGGCGAAGGACATCCTCGCCGGTGCCATGCTGGCCTATGCCCGGCAGGAAGCTGAACTCGGACCCGTCCAGGCGCCGCGCGGCGGCAAGTCTGAAAAGCCGACCGTCACGCTGCTCGGCGAGATGTTCCCGGCCGATCCGGTCGGTATCGGCATGATGCTGGAGCCGATGGGCCTCGCGGCCGGCCCCGTCGTCCCGACGCGTGAATGGCGCGAGCTCTATGCCGCGCTCGATTGCGCGGCCGTGGCGGCCATCCATCCCTTCTACACTGCCTCGATCCGCGAGTTTCATGCCGCTGGCCGCAAGGTTGTCGGTTCCGCTCCGGTCGGGGTGGACGGTACCGCCGCCTGGCTCGCCGGGATCGGTGAAGCCTGCAACGTTCCGGCGGACCGCGTCGCCGCCGCCCAGAACGCCATCCTGCCGGCGATCCGGGGCGCCCTCGCATCCCGCCCGATCAAGGGCCGCATCACGCTGACCGGCTACGAAGGCTCGGAACTGCTGGTGGCGCGCCTCCTCGTCGAGAGCGGGGCCGACCTGCGCTATGTCGGCACGGCCTGCCCGCGCACCGAATGGTCCGATGCCGACCGGGAATGGCTCGAGGCGCGCGGCGTCATCGTGAATTTCCGGGCCGCCATCGAGCAGGATTTCGCGGCGATCGAGGAATTCAAGCCCGACCTCGCCATCGGCACCACGCCGGTCGTCCAGAAGGCGAAGGAGCAGGGCATCCCCGCGCTCTATTTCACCAACCTGATCTCGGCCCGCCCGCTCTTCGGCCCGGCCGGGGCCGGCAGCCTCGCCACCGTCATCAATGCCGCGCTCGGCAACAAGGCGCGTTTCGACATCATGACCGAGTTCTTCGCGGGCGTCGGTACCGGCTACAATGCCGGGATCTGGCAGGACACCCCGCACGAGAATCCCGACCAGCGCAAGCGCCTCGAGGCCAGGGCCATCAAGGCGAAGCGCGCAGCCGAGGAGATTCCGTGATGTTGATCCTCGATCACGACAGGGCAGGGGGCTATTGGGGCGCGGTCTATGTCTTCACCGCGGTCAAGGGCCTGCAGGTGATCATTGACGGCCCGGTCGGCTGCGAGAACCTGCCGGTGACCTCGGTCCTCCATTACACCGACGCGCTGCCGCCGCATGAATTGCCGATCGTCGTGACCGGCCTCGGCGAGGAAGAACTCGGCCAGCACGGCACCGAAGGGGCGATGAAGCAGGCCTATTCCGTGCTCGACAGCGGGTTGCCCTCGGTGGTCGTCACCGGCTCGATCGCCGAGATGATCGGCGGCGGCGTGACGCCGCAGGGAACCTCGATCCAGCGGTTCCTGCCGCGCACGATCGACGAGGATCAATGGCAGAGCGCCAACCGGGCCATGATGTGGCTCTGGACGGAATACGGCCCGAAAAAGATGCCGAAGCCGCGCCCGCGCGCCGAAGGCGCCCGGCCCAAGGTCAACATCATCGGACCGGCCTATGGCATGTTCAACATGCCCTCCGACCTGGCGGAGATCCGCCGGCTGATCGAGGGCATCGGCGCCGAAGTGCATATGAGCTTCCCGCTGGGAACCCATCTCGCCGATATCGGCAAGCTGGCCGAAGCGGAAGTGAATGTCTGCCTCTATCGCGAATTCGGGCGGTTGCTCTGCGAGCAGCTCGAGCGGCCCTATCTCCAGGCGCCGATCGGCCTGCATTCGACGACCAAGTTCCTTCGCGCCCTCGGCGACCTGCTGGGCCTCGATCCCGAGCCCTTCATCGAGCGCGAGAAGCACACGACGATCAAGCCGCTCTGGGATCTCTGGCGCTCGGTCACCCAGGATTTCTTCGGCACGGCCTCCTTCGCCATCGTGGCCAACGAGACCTATACCCGCGGCGTCCGCCTCTTCCTCGAGGAGGAGATGGGCCTGCCCTGCAGCTTCGCCGTGTCGCGCTGCGCCGGCACGAAGACCGACAACGAGGCGATCATCCGGATGATCCGCGAGAAGCCTCCGCTCGTCATGTTCGGCAGCTACAACGAGCGGATGTATATGGCCGAGGCCGGCACGCGGGCGATGTATATCCCTGCCTCCTTCCCCGGCGCGATCATCCGCCGCCATACCGGCACGCCTTTCATGGGCTATTCCGGGGCCGTCTATCTTGTCCAGGAAGTCTGCAACGCGCTCTTCGATGCGCTGTTCAACATCCTGCCGCTCGCCGGGCAGATGGATGCGGTCGACCGCACCCCCGCCCGTGCGCATCGCGAGCTTGCCTGGGAACGGGAAGCCAAGGCGATGCTCGACCGTTTTCTCGAACAGCAACCGGTTCTGGTCCGGATCTCCGCCGCCAAACGGCTGCGGGACAATGCCGAGCGCGCGGCCCGTGCCGCCGGCGGCGATTGCGTCCGGCCCGAACATCTCGATCCCGAAGCCCGGCAGCGCGAGGAGGTTTCACCATGAAGCCTTCTGGCCAACCCCTTCGGTCACTGGCGGTGCCTCCGGTCCGGTTCCTGGAACGGGACCGGAGCACCGCCCCTTCCCGCCCGCGCGTTGAGAGGAGATGAGCATGGCTCACGCCGTCAAGATGGATACGTCCTCCCGGATGAAGTCCCATGCCGAGCAGAAGCGACTTTGCCAGCGCATGACGCTGGTCACCGCCGCTCTCCTCGTTCCGTTTGTGCTGCTTCGCCGCGCCTTCCGGCGCCTGGCGGGGCAGCATTCCGGCAGCCGGCCGGTCTCGGTCTTCACCGAGGCCCGGGCCGATGCCAGCGCGATCATCCCCTACATCTTCATGGGGTAACTCTTGCCCCCTGGCCGGACCCCTCCGGCCATGGGTCATGCTGTAGGCGAGCTGCAGCTAACCAGCCGTGCGGGAGATGCACGGTACAGGCCTTCGGGCCACCTGTAGGAGTGTCAGACAATGGCTGACAAGGGAGGGTCCTTGACGGGCCTCACTGGAGCGGAAGCGCAGGAATTCCACGGTTTCTTCGTGCAAGGAACTCTTGGATTCTTCGCTGTTTCGCTCGTCGCACACATCCTGATCTGGATGTGGCGGCCCTGGTTCTAAACCAACCCGCTAGAGATGGAGATCAATCTATGTGGAGAATCTGGCTGATTTTCGATCCGCGTCGCACGCTGGTCGCAGTTTGCACGTTCGCCTTCCTGATGGTGATGCTCAATCACTTCATTCAGTTGAGCACGCCCCGCTACAATAGCTGGCTCAATGCGCCAGTCGCTGCGAAGGCTGCTCAGAAATAAAAAATGGAGCGGACATTGTGTTCTTTAAATTAAAGACCGTTGTCCGCTCCTCTTTAATCAACAAGTCGAAGATCGATTGGCCGGGAATAGGGCATCGAGCGAATCTTGTACGGAGGTCAAAATGGCATTATTGAGCTTTGAAAGAAAATACAGGGTCCGTGGCGGCACGTTGCTCGGGGGCGATCTGTTCGATTTTTGGGTTGGGCCGTTTTACGTTGGGTTCTTCGGGGTAGCCGCGGCGTTCTTCACCATCCTTGGAACAGCGCTGATCATTTTCGGGGCAAGCCTCGGCCCGACCTGGAACATCTGGCTCATCAGCATCAATCCTCCGGACGTCAAATACGGCCTGGCCTTTGCGCCCCTGGCCGAAGGCGGACTTTGGCAGATCATCACGTTCTGTGCGATCGGGGCCTTTGTCTCATGGGCGCTCCGCGAAGTGGAGATCTGCCGGAAGCTGGGCATGGGCTACCATGTGCCCGTGGCTTTCTCCTTCGCCATCCTCGCCTATGTCACGCTGGTCGTGTTCCGGCCCGTTCTTCTCGGCGCCTGGGGCCATGGCTTTCCCTATGGCATCTTCAGCCACCTGCAATGGGTGTCGAATGTCGGGTACCAGTACCTGCAGTTCCACTACAACCCGGCGCATATGATCGCGATCACGTTCTTCTTCGCGACGACGCTCGCACTTTCGCTGCATGGCGGGCTGATCCTCTCGGCGACAAATCCGGGCAATGGCGAGCAGGTGAAGACGCCTGAACACGAGAACAGCTATTTCCGCGACACGATCGGCTATTCGATCGGCACGCTCGGCGTCCATCGGCTCGGGCTGTTCCTGGCGCTGGCCGCGGTATTCTGGAGCGCAGTCTGCATCATCATCAGCGGGCCCGTCTGGACCCAGGGCTGGGCCGATTGGTGGAACTGGTGGCTGAACTGGTCCTACTGGGCCAATCCCACCACCGCCCCGCGGTCCTGACGGCCGAACCTGAAGCGAGGAACGCATCATGGCCTATTATCAGAACATCTTCACGCGGGTTCAGGTTCACGGGGATCCGGATCTCGGGATCCCGCTCGCCCCCCACCTCTACGAGCGCGGCAAGACGACAGCGCACAGCTACTGGCTCGGCAAGATCGGGGATGCGCAGCTTGGCCCCATCTATCTCGGCTGGACCGGCGTCACCTCGCTGATCTGCGGCTTCATCGCCTTCGAGATCATCGGGCTGCACATGTGGGCGTCCGTCGGTTGGGATCCGGTCCAGTTTGTCCGCAAGCTCTTCTGGCTCTCGCTCGATCCGCCGAAGCCGGAATATGGGCTCACCATCCTCCCGCCCCTCGCCGAAGGCGGGTTGTGGCAGATTGCCGGCTTCTTCCTCACCGCGTCGGTCATCCTGTGGTGGGTGCGCACCTATCGCCGGGCCAGGGCGCTCGGACTCGGCACCCATGTGGCCTGGGCTTTCGCCGCGGCCATCTGGCTGTTTCTGGTTGTCGGCTTCATCCGGCCCGTCATGATGGGCAGCTGGAGCGAGGCCGTGCCCTTCGGGATCTTCTCGCATCTCGACTGGACGCAGAACTTCTCGCTCCGCTACGGCAACCTCTTCTACAACCCCTTCCATGCCCTCTCGATCGTGTTCCTGTATGGCTCCGTCCTGCTCTTCGCGATGCATGCCGGCACCATCCTCGCGGTCACCCGCTATGGCGGCGAGCGCGAGATCGAGCAGATCACCGATCGCGGTACCGCCTCGGAGCGTGCAGCCCTGTTCTGGCGCTGGACGATGGGCTTCAACGCCACGATGGAGTCGATCCATCGCTGGGCCTACTGGTTCGCGATCCTCTGCCCGATCACCGGCGGTATCGGCATCCTGCTCACCGGCACGGTCGTCGACAACTGGTACGACTGGGGCATCAAGCACGGCATCGTTCCGGCCGATCCGAACTGGTGGCCGGCCACCCCGCCGGCGCAATAAGCCCCAAACGCCATCATGCCGGGGGCAGGCCATCCGCCCCCGGCATCGAGGTAGGGCACGCGTATCTCCCCTTGATCCCTGTGCCACATCGGCGTCCCGCCCCTCCAGGCGGGACGTTGTTCGTTTGGGGGAACGCTTCTGGGGAAAGCAGGGGGCAGGCAGCCGGACTGATCTCGGGTGCAGGCCTCAATCCTGCAATTCGGAATCCAGCGCCAGCAGGTGGCCGGTCACCTGGCTGGTCGGATCGGCCAGCTGGGCAAGGATCGTGAAATGGTCCTCGCCCGCCAGCGCGCCGCCGCCGACCGGTTTGCGCGCCTCCTGCCGGGCGGCCATATAGTCCCGGCTCTGGCGCTGCAATTCCGGCAGTTCCGCCCCGCCCCAGATCACCGTGACCGGCTTTCCGGCCTGGCCGATGCGATGGATCGGGCTCTGGGCATGCGCCTCTTCCGCGCTGAGCTGCAGCGCCGATTGCAGATAGCTGTGGCGGATCGGCTCGAGATCGAAAATGCCCGAAATCGCAAGGGCGGCATCGACCTCCGGCATTTCCGACAGCCGGGCGGCGAGATGCCCGCCGGCCGACCAGCCGCTCACGATCAGCCGGGATTCCGCGACATTCATCGCCGGGCCGATCACGCGGAGCAGGCGGATCGCCGTCTCGCATTCCTCCACGATCCGGCCCAGCGCCACTTCCGGCGCCAGCGTGTAGCCCGGCATGGCAACGTCGAAGCCATGCGCCAGCGGTCCCTCGGCCAGAACGGAGAACATGTCCTTGGCATTGCGCTGCCAGTAGCCGCCATGCAGGAAAACCAGCAGCGGCGCATTCGGATGCCCGCAGGCGAAAAGGTCGATTTTCTGCCGCTTGCCCGCCCCGTAGGCGAGGTCCAGCGCAATCGCTGACCGGTCGCGTGTTTTGATTGACCGTTCGGTCAGTGAATTCAGGATCTCGGCCGAACGCGCCACGGCTGCGGTGTTGTTGTAGGCCGCATCGAGTTCGCCCTGGCTGAAATGCCGCCAGCCCGGAAGATCAGGTGTCATCGTCGCTCCCGAGATACCAGTCATGCAACGCAGAGCCCTGGAGGAAGGCCAGGTCGCCGCGCGCGACCAGATCGTCCAGCAGGGTCTCGAACAGGTCGATCCGGTGGGGAACCCCGGTGATATAGGGATGGATCGCGATGCTCATCACCGTGGCGCCGGCACCTGCCTTGGCCTCGCGCACGAGCCTGTCCGCTGTCCGCAGGGCGCGGCGGCCGAGCTCCTCGGCCGGGTGATGCTGGATCATGATGGTCGGGATATCGTTGAGTTCAACCGTATAGGGCATGGTCAGCACCGTTCCGTGCCGGGTGGCCAGCCGGCAGGGCCGGTCATCCACGACCCAGTCGGCGATATAGCGGATGCCGGCCTCGGCGAGATGGTCCGGCGTGTCCAGCGTTTCCGTCAGGCCGGGCCCGAGCCAGCCGATGCACGGCTTGCCGGTGAAGGCGCGGATCGTCTCCACCGTCTGGCCGATCATCGCGCGCTGGTCCTCGACGCGATGCGTCGGCACCTGGACGAAGCCATGGCCCATGAATTCCCAGCCGGCCTCATGGGCTGCCCCGGCGATGCGCGGATAGGCGAGGCAGACCGAGCCGTTGATCGAGAGGGTCGGCCGGATGCCGCGCTTCTCGAAGGCCGCCAGCAGGCGCCAGAACCCGGCGCGCATGCCGTATTCGTGCCAGGCCCAGTTGGCGATGTCGGGCTGAAGGGCGGCACCCGTCGGCGCAACCAGCACCTGGCGCGGCATCGGATTGTCGATGAGCCAGTTCTCGACATTGACGATGAACCAGCACGCCACGGCCTTGCCCTCCGGCAGGGCGAGGGGCGGCCGGTCGATGCTGGCACGATAGGGCAGGCGGTCCTCGGGCCGCATCACGCCGCCTTCTTGCCGTGATGCGAGTGCAGCCGCGCCGAGAGATCGCGCCGGATCTCGTTGAATTCCGGCGAGGCCACGTCGCGCGGGCGCGGCAGGGTCAGCCGGTTGTCGCTGTCGATCCGGCCCGGCCCGGGCGACATGACCACCACGCGGTCAGCCAGGAAGATCGCCTCCTCGATCGCATGGGTCACGAAGACCACGGTCAGCTTGGTCCGCTCCCAGATCTCCAGAAGCTCGTCCTGCAGGCGTTCGCGGGTCATCGCGTCGAGTGCGCCGAAGGGCTCGTCCATCAGCACGAGTTCCGCATCATTGGCGAGCACGCGGGCAATGGCGACGCGCTGGCGCATGCCGCCGGAAAGCTGGTGCGGATAGGCATTGGCGAATTTCTGCAGGCCGACCATCTCGATGAATCGGTCGCAGATATCCTTGACCTCGCCGGTCGAGCGGCCCTGCGATTTCGGCCCGAAGGCGATGTTGTTGCGCACGGTCAGCCAGGGAAAGAGCGCGTAATCCTGGAACACCATGCCGCGGCTGGGGCCGGGCTCGGTGATCGGCTTGCCCCACATCAGCGCCTCGCCGCTGCTCGGCTGCTCGAACCCGGCCATGATGCGCAGCAGGGTGGATTTGCCGCAGCCCGAGGCGCCGATCAGGCAGATGAACTCGCCCTTGCGGATCTCGAGATTGGCGCCGGACAGGGCCTCGATCTTCTGTTCGCCGAGCCAGAAGGTCTTGGAGACATTCCGGATATCGATGATCGGCAGCGGGGCGGACAGGGTTTCGGTCTCAGCCATGATGGGTCGGGCTCCAGCGCAGGAGATGGTTGCCGATCATCATGACGATCCGGTCGGACAGGTAGCCGACAATGCCGATGATGATCATGCCGCAGATGACGAGTTCGGTGCGCGACAGGGTGCGCCCGTCCATGATGACGGCGCCGAGGCCCTGCGGCACGCCGGTCATCTCGCCGACCACGATGACGAACCAGGCAAGGCCGAGGCCGAGCCGGAGGCCGGTGAAGATCGAGGGCAGGGCTGCCGGCAGGACCACGCGGAAGAATTGGGCATTGCCCCGGCAGCCCAGCATCGAGGCCGCCTCGAAGAGCTTCGGATCGACATTCTTCACGCCGAAGATGGTGTTGAGCAGGATCGGGTAGAAGGCGCCGAGGAAGACGAGGCTGAAGGCCGACTTGGCGCCGAGGCCGAACAGGATCATCGAGAGCGGCAGCCAGGCGGTGACGGGGATCGGCCGCATCAGCTGGAAGAACGGGTCGAGCGTCTTGCGCGCCAGCGGGATGCGCCCGATCAGCAGGCCCAGCGGCAGTGCCACCATCGCGGCCAGCAGGAAGCCGCCATAGACGCGGCTCATCGAGGCGATGAGATGGATATGCAAGGTGGCGGAGAAGGCATCGTCATAGATGCCGCCAAAGGCGAAATCGACCATGTATTCGGCCGTCTCGGCCGGGGTCGGGATCAGCCGCGTCCAGCGTTGCGTCGTGGCGACATACCAGAGCAGCAGCAGCAGCCCGGGCACGATCATCGCCAGCGCGAAATCCCCGGCCTTGCCGAGATACGGCAGGCTGGCCTTCCGCGGCGGCGCCGTTTCTGCGGCCGGGGCGGAACTGGTCACATCCACCATGGATCTGTCTCCGGTTGGGGGAAAGGCCCGCGCCGGCCGGCGGCGCGGGCCCGCAGCATCAGGCCGTCGTGATGGTGTTGGAGAAGGACGGGTTGAGGAACTTCGAGAAATCCGGCAAGGCGCGGATCTGCTTCAGCGAGAGCATCTGCTCGGCATAGGTGCGGGCCTGCCTGAGCACGGTCTCGTCGAGCTTCCAGATATACTCGACATTGTCGGCCTTCAGCGCGGTCTCGACCGCCGCCTTGTTGGCGCCGAGCTTGGCCACCGTCATCTCTGCCACGGCATCCTTGTTCTTCATCATGAACTCGGAGGCCTTGGCATGCACGGTGAGCATGGTCTTCACCAGCTCCGGATCCTTCGCCACCATCTCTTCCGAGGTTGCGAAGATCATGTTCAGCCCGCCCATCGCGGTGTTGTAGGGATATTCGACCAGCTGGCCGACGCCGGTCGCGAGCGACAGGCCCGGGCCCGGTTCGGCGCCGACATAGGCATCGATATCCCCGCGCGAGAGCATGGCATGCATCTCGCCGAAGGGAACGCGCGTGGCGACAACATCGCGGATCGACAGGCCCTCGAGGCGCAGCCGCTCCATGATGAAGACTTCCTGCGTCGAGCCCGGCCAGATGCCGACCTTCTTGCCCTTGAGATCCTTGACGGTCTTGATGTCCGAACCGGCCTTGGCGATCACGCCCATGCCCTTGTTGCAGAAGGCGCCGACCACGACCACCGGCTCGCCGGCCGCGGCCCCGAGCGTGGCGGCGGCGATGCCGAATCCGCCGAAATCGACCGATTTGGTCACCACGGCATTCTTGCCGTCGGTCGGACTGTCGAAGGTGATGATCTCGATCTTGAGGTTCGACGGCGCGAATTTCTCGTAGAAATGCGGTGTCATCGAATGGATCAGCCGGAGCGACCCCATTTTGACGGTGCGCGCCTGCGCCCGGAGGATGTTCGGCATGGCGATGACGCCAAGGCCGGCCCCGGCGCTGGCGAGAAGATGGCGGCGATTGATCATGGTTCGGTCCTCGCTGTTGAAGGCATTCGGAAGGGAAAGGCCGGGCGCCTTAGGCGGCGCTCGTCGTTGTTGCGGCGATGGCGGCCATGTAGGCGCGCCAGCCGCCGAATTCGGAAATGTCGGTCGCCCCGATCAGGCCTTCGGGCTCGACGAGAAAGCCTTTCGGGCTCGTGCCGTCGGCGAGGCGCACCGTGCCGATGCAGAGCGGGGCGGGAATGCCGGCCACGAAAGTGCCGAACCCTTCGGGCGGCAGCGCCCAGACCTCGACGGCGATGGCGTGGCCCTCGCCCTCGGCGATCCGGATAAGGCCGGGCCGCTTGGGCGGGCCGCCGGGCAGGGCGTTGAGGCGATAGGATCTCGTCGTCTCGCCGGCCCGCAGCAATTGCCCGCCGCGCGAGGTCAGCTCGCCATTGAGCGGCATGCCCGAGAGATGGGCGCCGACGACCACGATTTCGATCATCTCGGATGGTTGGACCGCGCTCATGCCGCGACCTCCTTGGTTGAGAAGCGTTCGCATCCGCCAATGCCGGGGAAGAAGGCCTTGCCCAGGCGGACCAGCCGCTGGTCATGGCCACGCGGCGCAAGCAGGGTGATCCCGGCCGGGAAGCCGTCGCTCCGGAAAGGCCCGGGCACGGCGAGGCCGCAGAGATCCAGCAGGTTGACGAAATTCGTGTAGGTGCCGAGGCACGAATTCGGCCCGATCGGATCGGCCGCGAGTTCGGCCAGGGTCGGCGCGATCGGGCAGGTCGGCACGGCAAGGCCATCCACCTCCTGCCAGACAGGGTCTGTCTGCCGGCGCAGGGCGGCGAGCGTGTAGAAAGCCTGGAAGGTCTCGGTCGCCGAGATGCTGTCGGCCTTGGCCACAATCGCCCGGGTGACCGGGTGCAGCGCGCCCGGATGCTCGTCCATGAAGGGCGTGAGCGCGGCGCGGCGTTCGGCCACCCAGGGGCCTTCATAGAGGAGCCGGGCGGCGGCGAAGAAGGGCTCGAAATCCACCGTGCGGAGCATCACGCCCAAAGCGGCGAGGCGGTCGAGGCTGGCCTCGTAGGCGCGGGCCATCAGCGGATCGCCGAAGAAATGCCGGTCCTTCTCGCCGGGAATGCCGATGATCCGCACCGGCTTGTCCGACTGCTCCGGCAGCGGGCGCGAATACGGATCGGCGGCATCATAGCCCGAGGCGATGCCGAGCACGCGGGCCGCATCATCCACATTGGCAGCGAAGATCGAGATCGTGTCGAGCGTGCGGCAGGCCGGCACCATGCCCCGGCCCGAAAGGGCGCCGAGGCTGGGCTTCAGCCCGACAAGGTTGTTCAGCCCCGCCGGTACCCGGCCGGAGCCGGCCGTATCGGTGCCGAGGCTGAAACAGGCAATGCCCTGCGCCACGACGACCGCCGACCCGGAGGAGGAGCCGCCGGGCACCCGTTCGGCATCGAAGGCATTGCGCGGCACAGGGAAGGGCGAGCGCACGCCGACCAGCCCGGTCGCGAACTGGTCGAGATTGGTCTTGCCGAGGCAGATCGCGCCGGCGGCCAGAAGCCGCGCCACGACCGGCGCGTCGCTCTCGGCGACATAGGCGAAATCCGGGCAGGCGGCGGTGGTCGGCAGGCCGGCCACGTCGATATTGTCCTTGACGGCGAAGGGCACGCCCCAGAGCGGGTAGCGGGCCGGATCGAAGGCCGGGAGCCTTCCGGCTGCGCCGAGGGCATCCGCTTCGGGCACCAGCGTAATGAAGATGCCGGGATCATTTACCGCCGTCAGCCGCGCATAGGCCGCCTCGATCGCCGCTTCGGGGCGGAGGCCCTGGCTGTAGCGCTGGTGGAGCGTGGCGATCGTCGGATGGCTGGTCGGCATGGCGTCAACTCCCTGCCGAGGTTCAGCAAGGCGCGTGCCAAGATCTGCCGGGCCGGCCTGCCGGCGGGGAGGCGGGACAGTGCAGCTTTCGGAGGCGTGAAACCGGCCCGGAAACGCCGCTTCCCGGCCGCGAATGCCCGCACGCCGCGCCGCGATGGCGGGGGAGCAAGGCTGCTTTCATTGTATGCAGAGCAGGAATTATGATGAAGTTTTGAGCATATCGCTTGAGGAGCGGGCGGGCGCCAGGGTCGCCAGCGTCTCCCGCGTGATCGCCAGATGCCGGCGCATCGCATTGGCGGCGGCCTCGTGATCGCCGCGCAGGATCGCGGTGACGATCTCGCCATGTTCGAGATGCGACTGGGCCAGCCGCGCCGGCGCCTCGAGCTGGACGCCGCGATGCGGTGCCAGCCTTTCCCGCGTCGAGAGGGCGATCTGCTTGAGATAGCCGTTGCGGGCACCGTCATAGATCATCGTGTGGAACACGACATTGGCCGCCCGATAGGCCGCGACATCGGAATCGCGGACGATCGGCGCCATCGAGCGGTGGAACGAATCCAGTTCGGCGCGCTGGACCGCATTCATCGCCAGCGTCGCGCGGGAGGCGCAGAGGGCCTCCAGCTCGGCCATCACGTCGAACATCTCCGCGAGCCGCAGGTCATTGGTCGGCGCCACGAGCGGTGCGCGATGCGGCCGCAATTCCACGAGTCCGCTGGCGGCCAGCTGGCGCAGGGCTTCCCGGATCGGCGTGCGCGAGGCGCCGAACTGCTCGGCAAGGCGCGTCTCGTCGAGGGGCGTGCCCGGGGCGAGCCGCTTGCCGAGAATGTCCTGCGTCAGCCGCGTCAGGATCGTGTCGGTGCGCGTCGTCTTCTTCACCGCCCCGCCTTTCCCTACAGGCCCAGCCGCGCAGCCAGCGCGATGAGCTGCCGGTCCGAGCCGGCGGGGCCGATCAGCGACAGGCCGATCGGCGCGCCCTCCACCAGGCCCGCCGGCGCGACAAGCTGCGGCAGGCCGGACAGGCCGGCCGGGCAGAGGAAGGCCATGGCTTCATGGCGATAGGCATCGAGCGCCTGCGCGGAATCGTCGAGGCGCGGCGCGGGGCCATGGACAACCGGGCTGACCAAGACGCCCCGCGTGCCCAGTAGCGCCCTGAAGCCTTCGGCAAAGCTGGTGCGGATGGCCCGGGCCTCGGCGGCCTGCACGTCGGTGACGGTGCGGGCATAGGCGAAGCGCTCGGCGATCGGCGAGCCCAGAACCGGCTTCTGCTGCTCGAACCAGGCACCATGGACCTGGTAGATCTCATGGGATTGCAGCTTGCGGAACGCATCGTAGATCGGGGCCTGCGCTCCGGGATAGACGACGGCCGGCGCCGGTTCGCCGGAAATCGCGGCGATGGCGGCGAGCCGGGCCGCGAGGACCGCCCGGCTGTTGGCCGGAAGCCGGGCGAAGAGATCCGCCGCGACCATGAGATGCGGGGTCGAGAGATCGGCGGCATCGGCCGGAAGCAGTACGGAAGCCATCCGGCCGAATGTCGCGAGATCCCGGGCGAAGAAGCCGCAGGTATCGAAACTCGGGGCCAGCGGCATGCAATCGTCGAGCGCGATGGCGCCGAAAGTCGGACGCAGACCGTAGAGGCCGCAAAAACTCGCCGGCGCCCGGACCGAGCCGCCCGTATCCGAGCCGAGGGCAATATCGCAGAGCCCGGCCGCGACTGCACTGGCCGAGCCGGAGGAGGAACCACCGGGCACGCGGTCCGGAGCGGCCGGGTTGAGCGGCGTGCCGAAATGCGCGTTGGTGCCATAGAGCGACCAGGCCAGCTCCTCGGTATGGGCCTTGCCGACGAAGCGGGCCCCGGCATCGAGCAGCGCCTGGACCGGCGGGGCATGGCGGCTCGCCACGGCCGACTGCGCGAGCTTGACCGGATTGCCGCAGCCCGTGCGGTAGCCGGCCACGTCGAACAGGTCCTTCACCGCAAAACTCAGCCCGGCCAGCGGCCCGTCCGGCGTATTCGCCACCGGAACCGGCGGGTAGGGCATGAAGGCGCGGGCAGGATCCTGGGGAAGCAACATGACGGTCTCGAATGGCAGGCGGGGAATTCTGGCCTGACCGCACGCGCGTCGGCAAGCCGGCGGGATTCGGGCAGGCGGCGCTATCCTGCCGCCATGGCCGGCTCGACGGCATGGATGCAGCGGACCATCCGGCCGGGATCGAAGGTTGCCACGGGTGGACGGCCGGTTTCGCAGCTTTCGGCCCGCACCGGGCAGCGCGGCGCGAAGGAACAGGCCACGGGCCTTGTTTCCAGCGCGGGCGGCGCCCCGGGAATGGCATCGAGCCGCTCGCCCTTGACGGCGCCATGCAGGTTCGCGGCGAGCAGCCCCTTCGTGTAGGGGTGGCGCGGTTCCCGGATGATCTGCTGCACCGTGCCGGTTTCGACGAATTCGCCGGCATACATCACGGCGATCCGGTCGGACACCTCGACGGCGACGCCGATATCATGCGTGACGAAGATCATCGCCATGCCGAATTCGCGCTGCAATTCCCGCAGCAGCAGCAGGATCTGGATCTGCACCGTGGCATCGAGCGCGGTGGTCGGCTCGTCGGCCAGCAGCAGCTTCGGCCGGCAGGCCAGGGCGAGCGCGATCATCGCGCGCTGGCGCATCCCGCCGGACATTTCATGCGGATAGGCCTTCATCCGCCGTTCCGGCGATGGAATCCGGACGCGAGTCAGCATGTCGAGCGCCCGGGCCAGCCCCGCCTGCCGGCTGATCCCCTCATGGCGCATCACCGCCTCGGCGATCTGGTCGCCGATCGTGTAGACCGGGTCGAGCGCCAGCATCGGATCCTGGAAGATCATCGAGACCACGCCGCCGCGGTGATTGGCCAGCGCCCGCCCGTCGAGCGAGAGCACATCCGTTCCCGCCACGCGGACCTCGCCGCCGATCTCGGTCCGGTTTTCCGGGAGCAGCCGCAGCAGCGTTTTCAGCGTGACGCTCTTGCCCGAGCCGCTCTCGCCGAGGATGCTGAGCGTCTCGCCCGGCATCAGGGCGAGGTTCACCCCGTTCACGGCATGGACGGTCCGTGCGCCATGGAAGCGCACGGTCACATCCTTCATCTCCACCAGCGGCATCGTCATGCGGTCACCTCCGCGAGGCTGTGGCCGGAGCCGGGAATGGCGGCGTGGCAGGCCACGAGATGGCGGTCGCTCGGAAGCTTGAACAGGCCCGGGCTGCCGCCGCTGCACAGGCTTTCGGCATTCCTGCAGCGCGGATGGAACCGGCAGCCGGAAGGCGGATTGATCGGGTTCGGCGGATCGCCGGAAAGCGGCGCTTCCTCGGTGCGCCGGTCCGGATCCATCGAGGGCATCGCGGCCAGCAGGGCCCGGGTATAGGGATGGGTCGGATTGGCATAGAGCGTCTCGACCGGGCCGATTTCCGCCACCTCGCCGAGATACATGACCATCACCCGGTCGCTGATGTAGCGGACGACATTGAGGTCATGCGAGATGAAGATATAGGTCAGGCCGAGCTCCTTCTTGAGGTCGGCGAGCAGGTTGAGCACCTGCGCCTCGACCGACTTGTCGAGCGCGGAAACCGCCTCGTCGAGAATGACGATCTTCGGCGAGAAGGCGAGCGCCCGGGCAATGTTCACGCGCTGGCGCTGCCCGCCCGAGAGCTCATGCGGATAGCGGCCGGCGAAGCGGCGAGGCTCCAGCCCGACCTTGGAAAGCAGTTCATGCGCCAGCGCGGTGGCCTGTGCCGCCGGCATGCCGTTGACGCGTGGCCCGAAGGCGATCGCGTCTTCCATCGTCAGCCGCGGATTGAGCGAGGCATAGCTGTCCTGGAACACCATCTGCACATGCCGGCGCAATTCGCGCACATCGAGATCCACGCCGAGCCGCCGGGATTCCAGCAGGATCTGCCCGTCATCCGGCGTGATCAGGTCCACCAGCAGCCGTGCCGTGGTCGACTTGCCGCAGCCGCTCTCGCCGACAATCCCGAGGGTCTCGCCCTCGGCAACATCGAAGGAAACGCCATCCACCGCGCGGACCACGCCGGTGGTCCGGCCGAACAGGCCGCCCTTGAGCGGAAAATGCTTGCGCAGGCCATTGACCGAAAGCAGGGGCGGCCGATGCGCCGGCCCGGGAGCAGCCGCTTCCGGGGAAAGAACTGTGGCCGGGCTCATGCCTTGATGTCCATCGCTGAGCGCAATCCGTCGGAAAGCAGGTTGAACGAGATCGAGGTGATGAAGATCATCAGGCCCGGCAAGGCGGCAACCCAGGGCTGCACATAGATCGCGTTACGCAGGGTGTTGAGCATCAGCCCCCATTCCGGCTCGGGCGGCTTCACCCCCAGGCCAAGGAAGGAGAGGCCGGAAGCGAGGATCAGCGAGACGGAGATCAACCCGGTCGCGTAGACGAAGATCGGCCCGATCACATTGCCCAGAACATGGATCCGGACGATCCGGAAGGCCGAGGCCCCGGAAGCCCGTGCAGCCTCGATATACTCGATTTTCCGCACTGCCGTCGTCACGCTCTCGGCGATCCGCGCGATGGGCGGCACGAAGACGATCGTCAGCGAGAGCAGCCCGTTGAAGATGCCCGCGCCCAGCGCGCCCGACAGCGCGATGGCCAGCAGCACGGAGGGGAAGGCGAAGAAGACGTCGATCGTGCGCATCAGCACGGTATTGACCTTGCCGCCGACGAAGCCGGCGGTGATCCCGATGGCCGAACCGACGAAGAAGGCGATGAAGACCGGCGTCACGCCCATCAGCAGCGAGAGCCGTGCGCCATGGATCAGGCGCGAAAGCATGTCGCGCCCGAGTTCATCGGTGCCGAGCGGGAAACCCGGCGTGCCGATCGGCCGGAGCCGGCGGATCATCGAGGACCGGTAGGGATCGGCCGGGGCGACAAACGGGGCGAAGATCGCCATCAGCACGAGGGCGAGCACGATGATCAGCGCGGCCATGGCGACGGGGTCGCGCCGGAAGCGCCGCATCACGCCGGCCCAGTAGCCGGGAGATTTCTCGATCGCGGCGATCGCGGTCAGGGCGGGGGCAGCCATGCTCATCTCAGGCCCTCTGCACGCGCGGATCGAGCATCGACTGCACGATATCCACGATCAGGTTGAGCGCGACAAAGAACATGGCGAGCACGAGGATCGTGCCCTGCAGCAGGGGAAGGTCGCGCTGGAAGATCGCCTGGCCCAGCAGGAAGCCGGTCCCGGGCCAGGAGAAGACGGTCTCGATCAGGATCGAGCCGCCGAGCAGGTAGCCGAGCTGCAGGCCCATCACGGCGAGGGCGGTCGGCGCGGCATTCTTCACGACATGGCGGAACACGCCGAAATCGAGCAGCCCCTTGGCCCGAAGCCCCGAGACGAATTCCTGGCTCAGGATCTCCGCCACCAGCGCCCGGACGGTCCGGGCGATGATGCCCATCGGAATGACAGACATGGTCATGGCCGGCAGGATCAGATGGCGGACATGGACCCAGTCCCAGGCCCAGTCTGCCGAGCCGCCGGGCCCGGCGCCCGTGGCCGGCAGCCAGTTCAGCTGCACCGAGAAGATGATCACCAGCACCATGCCGAGCCAGTAATGCGGCACGGAAACGCCGATGATCGAGACGAAGGAAGCAAGACGGTCGATCCAGCTGTCGCGGAAATAGCCGGCCACGAAGCCGAACAGGCATCCGAACAGGAAGCCGATCATCGTGGCCAGAACCGCCAGCATCAGGGTGTTGCCGAGGGCCTTGCCGAGCTCGGACGCCACGGGGCGGCCGGTCGCGATGGAGACGCCGAGATCACCCTGCAGCGTCTTCATCACCCAGAGGCCATATTGCACCGGCAGCGGCCGGTCGAAACCGTAGAGCTTCCGCATTTCCGACTGGAGCTGCGCCGAGGCATCCGGCGGCAGCACCGAGGTCAGCGGATCGCCCGGGGCAATATGGACCAGCATGAAGCAGACGATGCTCACGCCGAAGGCGACGGGAATGGTCAGGGCCAGTCGCTTGAGGATGTAGCTCAGCATCGTCCGCTCTTCCGCCCGGTCACGGCGCCATCGAGATCGACGAGAAGTTCTGGAACCAGTTCTGCGCCTGCACGAAGCCCTTGACCTTGCCGCTCATCGCGCGGGCATTGACGTCATGCGTGACCATCAGGAACAGCGCCTCGTTGACGTATTTCTCGTGCACCTTCTCCAGCACCTTGTTCTGCGCCTCGGCATCGAAGGTGGTACGGATCTGGTCGAACAGGCCCTCCATCTCCTTGTCGCAGTAATGGCCCCAGTTCGTGCCGGCCGGCGGCTGCAGGTTGCACTGGAGATGGCGGATGAAGCCGGTGAAGGGGTCCTGGATGAAGTAGGAATAGTTCATCCCCGTCGCGCCGCGCGAGCTGTCATGCTTCGCACCGGCCCGCCAGATATTGATGAGCGTGTTCCACTCGACGACTTCGAAATCGATCTTCATGCCGGCATCGGCGAGGTTCTGCTGGATGAACTCGTTCATCGGCAGCGGCTGCATCTGGCCCGAGCCGGAGGGCGAGATCAGGATCTTGGTGACGAAGGGCTTGCCCGGGCCGTAGCCCGCCTCGGCCAGCAGCTTCTTCGCTTCGGCCAGATCGCGCTTGAGCTTGAAGGTCGGCTTGCCGAACCATTGATGCCCCGGCGGCATGAAACCTTCCGCCGGCACCATCAGGCCGCCCAGCAATTCCTTCAGCCCTTCGCGGTCAACCGCGAGATTGGCCGCCTTGCGCACGCGGACATCGTTCCAGGGTGAGCCTTCCGCGCTGGAGAAATGCCAGGTCCAGTTATGCGGATAGACATTGGTGACAATCTGGAAGCCGTTGCTCTTCAGCGTCGGCACGGCATCCGGGGCGGGCGCCTCGATCCAGTCGACCTGGCCCGAGCGCAGGGCCGCGGTGCGGGCATTCGGCTCCGGCAGCGGAATGAGGATCAGCTTGTCGAGCTTGGGAATGCGCGTCTTGTCCCAATGGTCCTTGTTCGGCACCAGTTCGGCCCGCTCGCGGGGGGTGAAGCCGGCCAGTTTCCACGGCCCGGTGCCGGAAGGCTCCTTGGCCACTTCCTGCCAGTTCTTGCCCTTCTTTTCCCATTGCGCAGGCGAGGAAATGCCGATCCAGGCCAGCTGGTAGGGCAGGGTCGCATCCGGCGCCCGGGTGGTGATCTCGAGGGTCAGCGGGTCCACCGCGCGATAGGCGGCGACGGCGGGAATGCGCGAACGCCCCTGCGAGGCCTGCCGCTGGTCGAATTGCGGGGCGTCGGATTTCAGCAGCTTGTCGAAATTCCAGACCACGGCATCGGCGGTCAGGGTCGAGCCGTCATGGAACTTGACGCCTTCGCGGATCCTGAAGGTCCATTTGGTCTTGTCATTCGCATCGACGCTCCAGCCCGTCGCGAGGCCGGGAATGAGCCCCGAGGGCTTGTCGGAACGGGTCAGGTCCCAGGCGACGAGGGCATCGTAGAGGGTGAAGCCCATGAAGCGCTGGCCCTCGCCGCCCTGGTCGGGCTGGCCGGTGGTCAGCGGAATGTCGGAAGCGGTCATGCCGATCCGGAGAGTGCCTTGCGCCAGAACCGGCGAAGCAAGCGAAAGGACGGTCATTGCCGTCAGGGTGTGAAACACGCGGCGCATGGCAGCTCTCCGGAAACGGGAAGGGAAAGGCCCTGCCGGGGGCAATCCGGCAGGGCCCGTGGCATCAGTCGATCGACATCGGCGCGATATCGATGAACCAGCTCTTCGGCTGCACGACGCCCTTGACCTTGGCGCTCATCGCGCGCGGGCCCACATCATGCGCCACCCAGAGGAACGGTGCTTCCTCGACGATCCGCTTGTGCAGATTGGCGAGCGCGGCATCGCGTTCCTTGCCGTCGAAGGTCGAGCGCGCCTTGGCGATCAGCCCGTCGAATTCATCGTTGCCGAAGAAGCCCCAGTTGTTGGAGACCGGCGGGAACGTCTTGGTCGAGACGAAACGGACCATCGCGAAGAACGGATCCATCGTGGCGAAGGTCACGTTGATCGCGTTCGCCCCGCGCGCCTTCGGATCCTTGGCGCCTTCGCGCCAGTTGGTGAAGACCGCGTTCCACTCGATGACATCCAGCTCGACATCGAAGAAGCATTCCTTCAGCGCCTGCTGGAGATACTCGTTCATCGTCACCGGCTGCATCTGGCCCGAACCCGAGGCCGAGGTCAGCACCTTCACCTTGAGCGGCTTGGCGGCGGAATGGCCGGCTTCCGTCATCAGCTTCTTGGCATTCGCCAGGTCATACTTGATGTCGAAGGTCGGGTTGCCCCACCACGGATGATCCGGCGAGACCGAACCCTTCGGCACGCCCATCATGCCGCCCAGCAAGGTCTTGAGTTCCTCGCGGTTGACGCAGAGATTGGCCGCGTGGCGGACGCGCTTGTCGAGCCAGGGCGAGCCTTCCGCGAAGGAGAACTGCCACGGCCAGACATGCGGCTGCGGGTTGGAATAGATGGTGAAGCCGCCGGAACGGATGCGCGGCATGGCATCCGGCGCAGGCGCTTCCACCCAGTCGACCTGGCCCGAAAGCAGGGCGGCGGTCCGGGCATTGGCATCGGAAAGCGGCAGCAGGACCACGCGGTCGATCTTCGGCGTGCGCTTCGGATCCCAGTAGGTCTTGTTGGCCACCATCTCGAACCGCTCGCGCGGCTGCAGGCGCACACCCTTGAACGGGCCGGTGCCCGAAGGCTCGGCCGCGAAGGCCACCCAGGCCTGCTTCGCCCGCTCGACCGGGTCGGTCACCGAGGCCGGCACGGCGGCCAGCTTGGCATTCCAATGGGCCGGGCTGGCAATGAAGAGGTTGGTCAGGTTGATCGGCAGGAAGCTGTCCGGCTCCGAGGTCGTCAGTTCGACGGTGAGATCGTCGATCTTCCGCGCGGTGCGCAGCGTCGGCATGCGCGATACCGTCACGCCGACCTGGCTCGGGTCGAAATGCGCTGCTTCCTTCTTCAGCACCTTCTCGACATTCCAGACAATGGCATCGGCCGTCAGCGCGGAGCCGTCATGGAATTTCACGCCGGGGCGAAGCTTGAAGATCCACTTGGTCTTGTCATTCGCATCGGCCGCCCATTCCGTCGCGAGGCCGGGAATGACCACGCTCGCCTTGTCGGCGGAGGACAGGTCCCAGGCGGTCAGGGCATCATACATCGGGATGCCGGTGAAGCGGTTGCCCTCGAAGCCCTGGTCCGGCTGGCCATGCGTGCGCGGAATGTCGGCGGCGGTCATCCCGATGCGCAGGACCTTTTCCTGGGCCATGGCGGGGGCGACCAGCATCGAGCCGGCGAGCAGGCCGGCGGTGATGATCTGTCTGACGTTGAAGTGCATCCTGTTCTCCCTGCACCGCCTTGCATCGTGTCTTGCGGCGGTCTGTGCAGCATGGGAAAGCAACGCCTATGCCATGGCATGCTGTGCGCAGGAGGGCGGATCCGGGCGGAATCCCGCGCCTTTGCCGGCCTGAACTGCATGAAAAAAGGCATATTGCGCACTTGTTGGGCGATCCGGAGCAGGGTGAGGAAAAAACAGGCATGAAACGCGTATTGGTGATCAATCCGAACACACGGGCCGACATGACCGCCATGGTCGTGGATGCGGCCCGGCTTGCCATGCCCGACATCGAGTTCCGGGCGGCCACGGGGCGGTTCGGCGGGCTCTACATTGCCAGCCGCGCGGCCTTCGCGATTGCTGGCCATGCCGCGATCGAGGCCTGGGCCGAGCATGGCGAGGGCTGCGATGCCGTGCTGCTCGCCTGTTTCGGCGATCCCGGCCTCGACGCCCTGCGCGAGATCTCGCCCGTTCCCGTGATCGGCCTTGTCGAGGCGGCGGCGAGGGAGGCCGCTGCCGGCGGCGCCCGCTATGCCATCGTGACCGGTGGCCTGCGCTGGGGGCCGATGCTCGAGGAAATGGTGCGCCTGCGCCGCCTCGATGCCACGCTGGCCGGCATCCACACCATCCCGCCCACCGGCGGTGCCATCGCCTCGGATCCCGATGCCTTCCGCGATGTGCTGGCAGAGGCCTGCCGGCATTGCGCCCGCGCGTTCGGGGCCGAGAGGGTGATCCTCGGCGGGGCCGGTCTGATCGGCCTTGCCGCCCGGGTCCAGCCCATGGTCGATATCCCGGTCATCTGCTCGGTCGAGGCGGGTTTCCGGGCCGTTGCGGCCGCCCTCGCGGCGGCCTCGCCGCCCGGGCCGCTTCCGAAGCCGGATGGCGTCGCCTCGGTCGGGCTGCTGCCGGCCCTTGCACGCCATCTCTGATCCGGCATGATGGCGGCATGGCAACCGTCTTCTTCACGATCCTCGCCTTCATGGCCGGCTTTGCCGGCGGCTGGGTGCTGGCCGTCGGCGCCTATCTCATCCAGACCAGCGTCTTTGGTGTCTTCGATCGCGATGGCGGGCTGGCGATGGGCTATGCCTTCACGATCGGCCCGTTCGTCGGCCTGATCACCGGAATCCTCTGCGCGGTGCTCGCCGCGCGGCGCGTGCGCCGCAAGGCGCGGGAAAAGGCCGGGCGCTGAAGCCCGGTCAGAGGCTGGCGGCAGCCCGCGCGGCCTGGTCGTAATGGCCCGACAGCGCACGCATGCGCTGGGCCACGTCATGCAGGAGGGCCTCATCGAGCCCGAGCGAGCGGACGGCCCTGACCAGCAAGGCCTCGCGGATCTCGCGATAGGTCAGGCAGGCCTTCTCGCCCGCTTCGGTGATCGTGACCGTCTTTTCCTTGCCCGCCCGGCCGGCCTTGACCAGCTTGAGCCGCTCCAGCTTCTTGAGTGCATAGGAAACGGTATGCGTGTCCTCGACATTGAGCACGAGGCAGATATCCGCCAGTTTCTTCGCACGCCCGCGATGATTGACGGTGTGCAGCACCAGAACATCGAGCGGCGAGAGATCCTTCACCCCCGCCGCCGCCATGCAGCGCACCATCCAGCGGTCGAAGGCATGGCCGACCAGGATGAGGCCGAACTCGAATTCGGAAAGTGCCGGGCTCGCGCCCGAGGCGAGATGCGCCGAGGAGACGATGGGACCCAGCAGGCTGGTGATCGGGGCCTGGGGCTCCGGCGCTGCGGTCTTCTCGTTCGCCATCGGCGCATCTCCTTGCGGTTATTTCTGGCCCAGCATCTGGTTCGGGAGCCAGGTTGCCAGTTCGGGCACCAGGATGATGAGGAACACCATCGCCACCATCGCCACGAAGAAGGGCAGGGCTGCCAGCGCGATATAGCCCATGCTCCGGCCCGTCAATCCTTGCAGGACGAACAGGTTGAAGCCCACCGGCGGTGTGATCTGCGCCATCTCGACCACCAGCACCACGAAGATGCCGAACCAGACGAGATCGATGCCCACGGCCTTCACCGCCGGCATGACAACGGCAGCCGTCAGCACCACCATCGAGATGCCGTCGATCAGGCAGCCGAGGATGATATAGACCACCATCAGCGCCATGATCAGCTGGAACTGGCTCAGGCCGAGCGTGTTGATCCATTCCGCGAAGATGCGCGGCAGGCCGGTGAAGCCCATCGCCACCGTCAGGAAGGAGGCGCCCGCCAGGATGATGCCGATCATCGCATTGGTGCGCACCGCGCCCATCACGCTGTCATTGAGCATCTTCCACGAGAAGGTGCCGGTGATGACCGTCAGCCCCAGCGAGCCGACCACGCCGAGCACGGCGCTCTCGGTCGGCGTGGCGATGCCGGTATAGATCGAGCCGAGCACGATCACGATCAGCCCGACGACCGGGATAAGCCGGCGGCTTTCGTTGAGCTTCTCGCCGAGGGTCATCACCGGATCGCGCGGTGGCACCTTGGACGGGTTCATCAGCGCCCAGGTGATCAGCACGCCCGAGAAGATGAGCATCAGCACGATGCCCGGGATGACGCCGGCAATGAAGAGCCGGGCGATCGAGACCTCGGCCGCAACCCCGTAGACGATCATGATGATCGAGGGCGGGATGAGCAGGCCCAGCGTGCCCGAACCGGCAAGGCTGCCGACATTCATGAAGTCGTCATAGCCGCGCTTGCGCAGCTCCGGCAGGGTCATCTTGCCGATGGTCGCAGCGGTGGCGGCCGAGGAGCCGGAGATGGCGGCAAAGATGCCGCAGCCGAACACGTTGGTATGCAACAGGCGGCCCGGCAGGTTCTGCATCCAGGGCGCAAGTCCCTTGAACATGTCCTCGGAGACCTTGGAGCGGAAAAGAACCTCGCCCATCCAGATGAACATGGGCAGGGCGGTGAGCGCCCAGGAGCTGTTCGAGCTCCACAGGGTGGTGCCGAAGGCGAGACCCTGCGAGCGGGTTGTCAGGAGCTCCATGGCAACGAAGCCGACGGCGCCGAGTGCGATGCCGATCCACAGCCCGCTTACCAGGAAGACGAGCATGAACAGGCCAATGATGATTGATGCTGTAATCGGTTCCATGATGATTCCCCCCGTCAGCTCACTCGTAGCG
>JAIXSR010000133.1 GCA_027484605.1 Hyphomicrobiales bacterium
GCCTTGGCGGCACCACGACGCAGAACATCGCGGTCACGGTGACCAACCAGAACGAGGCGCCGACCATCACCTCCTCGGCAACATCGTCTGTCGTCGAGAATGGCACTGTGGTTCTGACTGTCACGGCCACCGATCCGGATGCCGGTGCGACCCTCGGCTACACTATCGTCGGTGGCGCCGATGCGGCCAAGTTCGCCATCAACCCGACGACCGGCGCGTTGACCTTCGTGACGGCGCCGAACTTTGAGTCCCCCACCGATGTGGGCGGCGACAATGTCTACGATGTCCGCGTCCAGGTCTCGGATGGCCTCGGCGGCTTGACGACGCAGGACATTGCCGTCACGGTCACGAACCAGAACGAAGCCTCGACCTTCACCTCGCCGGCGGCAGTCTCCGTGCTCGAGAATGGCACTGCCGTGATGACGGTCAGCGCGACCGACCCGGATGCCGGGGCCTCGATGACCTACACGATCGTCGGCGGCGCGGATGCGGCAAAGTTCAGCATCAACCTGACCACCGGCGCGCTCACCTTCGTCGCCCCCCCGGATTTCGAGGCGCCGACCGATGTCGGCGGCAACAATGTCTATGACGTGCAGGTGCAGGTGGCCGATGGCCTCGGTGGCACGACGACGCAGGACATCGCCGTTACCGTGACGAACCAGAACGAAGCGCCGACCATCACCTCTTCGGCCACCATCTCGCGTCCGGAGGGGATGACCGTGGTTCAAACGGTCACCGCCACGGATCCGGATGCCGGCGCGACGCAGAGCTTCTCGATCGTGTCTGGCATCGGCGACCATGACAAGTTTGCGATCAACGCCTCGACCGGCGAGCTGACTTTCGTCACCGGCACGAACTACGAAGCTCCGACCGATATCGGTGGAAACAATGTCTACAATGTCCGCGTCCAGGTCTCGGATGGGCTGGGCGGCATCACGACCCAGGACATTGCTGTCTCGATCTACAACCTCAACGAATCGCCGACCATCACCTCCTCGGCGACGGCATCTGTCGTCGAGAATGGCACGGCCGTGATGACGGTCAGCGCGACCGATCCGGATGCCGGCGCGACGCTGACCTATTCGATCGTTGGTGGCGCGGATTCGTCCAAGTTCGCCATCAACCCGACGACCGGCGCGCTCACCTTCGTGACGTCCCCGAACTTCGAAGCGCCGACCGATGCCGGCGGCAACAATGTCTATGACGTGCAGGTGCAGGTCTCGGATGGGATTGGCGGTGTGACGACGCAGGATATCGCCGTCACCGTGACCAACCAGAACGAGGCGCCGGTCATTGTCTCCAATGCGACGGTATCGATGGCCGAGAACACGCCGATCACTTCGGCGGTGATGGGTATTGATGCGGAAGATCCGGATTCCGGCGCGACGCTGACCTATTCGATCTTTGGCGGTGCCGATGCGGCCCGGTTCGCCATCAACACGACGACCGGTATCCTGACTTTCGTGACGGCACCGAATTTCGAAGCGCCGACCGATGCCGACGGGAACAATGTCTACATCGTGCAGGTTGCCGTCTATGACCAGTTCGGTGCCGGCTCCGTGCAAAATCTCACGGTGACTGTCACCAACGTCAATGAGCTTCCGATTGTCACGTCCTCCGGGACGGTGGCGGTCCAGGAAAACGGCACCACCGCCCTGACCGTGACGGCGACCGACCCGGATGCCAGCCCCACCTTCGGCTATTCGATTTCCGGCGGGGCCGATGCCTCGCTCTTCACGATCAATTCGACGACCGGCGAAGTGACCTTCAACTCGGCACCGGATTACGAGAACCCGGTCGATGCCGGCGGCAACAATGTCTACAATATCGATATTCTGGTCACGGATGGCCAGGGCGGCAGCGCCACGCAATCCGTCGCCATCACTGTCGGCAACCAGACCAACACCGTCAACGGCACCGCCGGCAATGATACGCTGAACGGGACGGGCGAAGACGACACCATGAACGGGCTTGACGGTGATGACGTCTTCTTTGGCTCGGCGCAGGCCGACATCATGAATGGCGGCAATGGGATCGATACAGCAGATTATTCGGCCACCGCTTTCGGCGTCGCCATTCATCTGGCAAACAATACGGCCACCGGAAGCGGTGTTGCAGATGGCGACACGTTTTTCGATATCGAGAACATCCGCGGGGGTAGCGGAAACGACACGCTGACTGGAAATAGCGGCGATAACGTCATCAGGGGTGGCGCTGGCGACGACTTTCTCAGGGGCAATGGTGGTGTCGATCAACTGTTTGGCGAGGCCGGGAATGACAGCTTCACTTTGAATGTCTTTCTCCAGACCACGAATTTCTCCATCGATGGCGGTGCGAATCAAGACACTGTCAATGTCACCGGGAACGGGACGCTGACCCTGAGCCAGCTTTCGTTCATCACCAATGTCGAAACAATCGATTTCGAAGCTGCCAATGCCATCGGAGATCTCGCCAACTTCACCGCAACGCACGCTGTCAACGTGCTGGGCACCAGCGGGCCCGGCAATACACTGACCATCAAGATGGATGGCAACGACACGTTCTCCGTCGCGGCAGGCGAGCATTTCACCCAGACGGGTTCGGACTACACCTTCTTCACGGACGGGACGCTGACGACCGAACTGGCCAAGGTCTCGATCGTCTGATCGGGATCATTGCCGAAGCGCTTCGCTCGCCATCCGGTTGATCGGATTGGTCACGTAGCTCATGATCGTGTGCTGGCCGGAAATGATGTCCACCTGTGCGATCATGCCGGGAATGACCGGCTGGCCGGGGCCGAAGCCGCGGGATTCCGTGGCCAGCCGCACGCGGAAATAGGGGTCGCCCTTCTCGTCCGCCAGTGCGTCGGGCGAGACATCGATCACCTTGCCCTTCAGCCCGCCATAGACCGCGAAATCATAGGCGGAAACCTTGATGATCGCCGGCAGGCCGGGCCAGATCTGGGCGCGGCTGCTGGGGGGAATGCGGGCCTCGATGATCAGCGAGGCATCCATCGGCACGATCTGCGCGAGGGGATCGCCCGGCTTCACCACGCCGCCGATCGTATCGACGAACAGCTTGTTGACGGTGCCGGCAACAGGCGCCACGGCTTCGGACCGGTTCGACCGGTCGCGCATCGCGGTGATGCTTTCCTTCAGCTTGGCGATATGGACCGACGTCTCGCGCTGGTCCTTCTCGGCCTCGGCCCGGAAGCGCAAGGTCACTTCCTCGCGCCGCCGGCTGAGCTCGACAACGGCTGCCTCGAGCCGGGCAATCTCGTGGATCAGGCCGGCCATCCGCGCCTCGATCTGCTGGAGCGAGCGCTCGTTGTCGAGCAATTCGTTCCGGCTCACGGCTCCGATCTGGACCAGACGCCGCAGGCTCTCGACGCGGGGCGTGACGATCTCGCGCTCGCGCTGGGACGAACTCCACCGGGTCTGCGTCTCGGCAAGTTCAAGCTGCTTCTGCTTGAACTGCTCGTCGATCACGGCGATCTGCGCCTGCAGACCGTCTTTTCGTGCCCGGAAGAGCGAATGCTCCTGTTCGGAGATCTGCCGCGTGTCGAGCCCTTCATTCGGCGGCTCGTCAAAGGTCGTCTGGCCCCGTGCCTCGGCATCGAGCCGGTTCCAGGCAATCAGCTTGGAATAGAGTTCGAGCTGGTTGTTCTGCAGTTCCGCCTTGGCAAAGGAATTCTCGATCCGGACAAGCGGCTGCCCCGCGCGGACATGTTCCCCCTCGCGGACGACGATCTCGGTCACGATCCCGCCTTCGAAATGCTGGACCAGCTGGTTGCGGGTCTGCGAGACCACGCGGCCCGAGCCTCGGGTCACCTTGTCGATCGAAGTCAGCGTGGCCCAGACCAGAAACACGGCAAGGCCGCAGAAAATCGCCAGGATCATCTGCTGATGGCTCCGCCGGGCAATGGTGGCGCAAAGCTGCGCCGGCGATCGGGCCGCTCCTTCCGGTTCGGGCAAGATGTCCTCCATTTCCATGCAGTGGAATGACGCTCGCACCAATTTGTTTACGGGGCGTTAAGCATGTTGGGCGATTCGGTAGAGGAAGGACCATTTTCCCAAAACGCGATCGGCGGCAGAATGAGCGAGAGCGCGGAACGGCAGGCACAACGGGCAGACCCGGACGGCGAAGCCCCGTTCGGGGACACGGTGGCGCGGCTGCGCGAGCGTTACCGGTCGATGAGCGAAAGCACGCCGGGCGTGACGGCACAGCTCGGGCCTGCAAGCCATCCCGTTGCCGATCTGCAGCGCCTCGCCCAGCTTTGTGGCCGGGACATCGCGGATCCGGTTTCCGATGCGCTTCCGGCTTCCATGCCGGGCCCGGCCACTCTGGCCCTCGTCGCTGACAAGCTGGGCTTCTCGGTGATCTGGGAGGCGATGTCCCTGACCCAGCTGGATCCGGCCCTTCTGCCCGCTGTCGTCATGCTGCGGGACCGGTCCAGCCGTCTTGTGGTCGGCAGGACGGAGGAGAACCGTTTCCGGTTGCTCGGGCCGGAAGGCGCCTTCGATGTCGATATCGACGTCCTCGATCGAGCCGCCAGCAGTTCGATCTTCCGTGTGATCGATCTTGCAAAGCCGGCACCGAGGCCAGCCGCCGCGCCGCCGCATCAGGAGCCTCGACCTGTTGTCGATCCGCATCCTGTCCGGCAGGCGACGATGCCTCCCGCACCGCCGGCGGTACCGGCACAGACCGCGCAGCCGGCTATCATTTCCGCATCCGCTGAACCTCCGGTCCCGCCTGTGGCCGGACCGGCGCCCGTGCTGGCCCCGCCGGAGGCTCCGGTGGCTCCACCGCAAGTGCCGCCTCCGCAACGCGCCGAGGCGCCAGCGCCGTCCGGGCCGTCAGGACCAGCCGGGTCTGCCGCGCCCCGGATGCAGGATGGGGCCCGGATGCAGGAAGGCATGCGTCCCGATCCCGCCACGCAGCGCCCGCCGGTGCCGCAGCCGAAGGCAATCCGCCCGGATTCGTCACGGACAGAACCGTCAGAAGCGCCGTCGCCGGATGTGCTGTCCTTGCTCCTGCTGTCGCTGGAAGGGCAGGGCGGGCGGATCGCCTATCTCTGCCTCGGGGGGCTGCTGATCAATCTTCTCGGTATGGCGCTGCCGCTCTTCTCCATGGCGGTCTTTGACAGGGTGATCCCGCACGGCGCCAACGAGACCCTCTGGGCCCTGTCGATCGGCGTGGTTCTGGCGCTCGGCCTCGAGACCATCCTACGCCATGCCCGGCTGAAGCTGGGCGATGCTGTCGGCCATGAATCGAGCCATGTCCTGCAGGCCCGTTTTGTCCGCAGGCTGCTTTTTGCCCGGCCACAACGCGTGCCCCGCCATCTCGGCCCGATCATGCCGCTGATCCAGGAAATGGAGCAATCGGGGCGCCTCATGCCGCAACTGATCGCCAGCGTGGCGATCGATCTGCCCTTCTTCATCTTCCTGATGATCTTCATCGCCTCGATCAGCGGACCGGTTGTGTTCGCGCCGCTTCTGGCCACCGGGCTGGTGGTGATCTGCCATGTCGTGGCCCATTTCATGTCGCGCAAGGCCCTTCGCGAGGCGATGGGCGCGCAGGGCAAGCAGGTCCAGCAGGTGATGGACATGGTCGGCAGCGTCGAGCGGCTGCGGATCACCAATGCGGCGCCGGCCCGCCT
Source organism: Hyphomicrobiales bacterium (assembly GCA_027484605.1). GTDB lineage: Bacteria > Pseudomonadota > Alphaproteobacteria > Rhizobiales > Beijerinckiaceae > Rhabdaerophilum. Next base: position 5,639 of record JAIXSR010000133.1, read on the forward strand.
CGGGGCCTGGGAGCAGGTCGCGGACGAGGCCGGCTATACCGGCCATCTCGCCCGGTACTGGAACGGGATGGCGGCGCAGATGGCGGCGGTGGTCGTCCAGGTCTCCATCGTGGCGACACTCGTCATCGGCACCTACCGGATCCAGGATGCCAGCATGACCATCGGTGCCCTCTCGGCGGTAATCCTTCTGGTGAACCGCTCGATGATGCCGATATCCATCCTTGCCGGGCTGGTTTTCCGGGCCATCCAGAATGCCCGCGCGCTTTCCGTTCTGGCGCCGTTTCTGGTCGAGCCGATCGAGCAGGCCGGCGATCGGGCCCGGCCATCCCGCCAGAATCTCCGCGGCAAGCTCGACCTGCATCGACTGTCCGTGATGTATCCCGGCGAATTGCGGCCGTGCCTGCGCGATATCTCGCTTTCGATCGCGCCGGGCGAACGGGTTGCGCTGGTCGGCAAGGCCGGATCGGGCAAGTCCACGTTGCTGCGCGTTCTCGCCCGGCTTGTCGAGCCCCAGGACGGGCGCATCCTGATTGATGAGCAGGATATCGGGCAATATGACCCGGCCTGGCTCCGGGCCCATCTGGCGCTGATGCCGCAGGATACCGCCCTGTTCGATGGCAGCCTGCATGAGAACCTCATGGCCGGGTTGCCGGATGTCGATCCAGCCTATTTCGAGCAGGTCAACCGGCTCGCCGGTGTTGCCGATTTCGCGAGCCTTCATCCCGCGGGCTATACCCTGCAGGTCGGCCCGGGCGGCCAGCGCCTTTCCGGTGGCGAGCGGCAATCCGTTGCCCTCGCGCGGGCCCTCATGGGCGCCCCGACCTTGTTGCTGCTCGACGAGCCGACCTCGGCCATGGATAACGGGCTCGAGGCCCGCGTCATTGCGGAATTGCGCAAGCTCGAGACCGACCGGATGGGCATCATCGTGGCGACGCACCGGCTCCCCGTGCTGGCAATGGTCGACCGGATCATCTGGCTCGATCAGGGCCGGGTCGTCGCCGACGGACCGAAGGACCAGATCCTCAAGCGCCTCGGGGTCGCGGCAGCGGCGCCTTAACCAAAGTGAAGCGACATTCGCGGTAAGACGGCTCGGTCCTACATCAGGGAAAGAGCCAAACCTCGATGGCACGCGAAAGCGAAGAAGAGAACCATTGGCCAGGCTATGTCGATGCCCTGACCACGATGACGATGATGCTCGTCTTCGTGATGATGATTCTCGCCGTTGCTCTTTTCAGCATCACCCAGAATACCTCGCGTTCGATCGTCGAGAAAATCGCCGATGCAGCCGGAATTCCGATCGAGGGGCGCAAGGTGGATACCGAGGCCATGGCCCGGCAGATCACCGAAGCGCTCGAGAACCAGCGCAAGCGGCCGCCCCCGCCGATCCGCACCACAGACACGGCTTCCCCGCTCGAAGGGCCGGAGCGCGTGGTCAGCGCCGGCGAGGCCGAAAGAGCCTTCGTTCCTCGCGGGGATGTAGCGGCGAGGCAATCTGCGGCCGTCCTCACCCTGACCTTCCCGGTCAGAGGCACGACCATCGATGACAGTGCCGGGAACGAGATCCGGACCTATCTCGAGGGGAACCGCGATCGCGCGAGCCATTATCAGATCCTTGCCATGGCGGGTCTCGAGCAGGGCAACGCCACCGACGCGCGGCGACTGGCCTTTTATCGCGCATTGTCAGCGCGGACGCGGCTCATTGCCGGCGGGGTTTCGGCCCAGAACATCCAGGTCCGGGTCGTTGACAGCCGCGACGGCAGCGCGGCAGACCGGATCGAGATCCGGGCCATGGCCGGCGCACCGCCCCCGGAAAAGCCTCCGGCGGAACGCTGAATTTCGACCGCAGCCTGTGAATGTTTGGAAGTTGCTAACCATAATCGGCGAGTCTGACCCTGTCCGAAACAGGATTCGCTGCCGACCATGAAAAACCCGCTGCCCAATCGCCATCTTGTCCTGCGACAGACCATCCAGAGGCAATTCCTCAGGATGATCATCGTTCTGGTTGCAGTCGGGCTGGTGGCGTTCCTCGGGCGTCAGTTCGTCCTGCAGGGGCTGGTCGCGCATGCCTGGCTCAATGGCGGGATCATCGCCGTCTTCGGCTTCGGCACCGTGCTGGCATTCCAGCGCGTGCTTCGCATCCGCGCCGACGCCATCGCCTTCGAGGCGCTTCAGGAGGCCTTCGACGATTCCCGCCGTGAGCGCACCGAGACGCTGGACGATCCCTACTGGCGTCATTACCGGGCGCTGGATCCGGGCATCGTGTTCTCCCGGCCGAAATCCCTCGGGCATATGTTCGAGGTGGCCTATGACGAACTCTTCCGGGCCAAGAATTTCTCGATCTCCGTCTCGACCATGCAGAACGTGGTCTCCGGCATCGAGCAGAAACTGGCCGACGAGCGGAACCAGCTGACCTATCTTACCGGCCTGCTGATCTTCCTGGGTCTGATCGGCACGTTCATCGGGCTGATGGAGATGGTCGCCTCGATCGGCGACATCATCGGCAGCCTCGGTTCGGCCGACGGCGCTGCCAGCGATACCATGAAGCGCCTGATGACCAACCTCCAGGTTCCCCTGACGGGGATGGCCGCGGGCTTCTCCTCGTCGCTCTTCGGTCTTTTCGGGTCGCTTGTTCTCGGCCTTCTGTCCCGGTTCGGCAGCCACGCGCTCAATATCCTGAAGGACGAGTTCTCGGACTGGCTGGCTGGCGTGTCCCATATGGGCAGCGGCAGCCGCAGCGAAGCCGGCGAACTCGCCCGCCTGATCGCCACCAACCTGACCGATTCCGGGGGCTCCGGCGGCAGCGGCAAGGGCGGCGGTGCCGCAGGCGGCATTTCCGATGTCGGTGTCGTCGCGACCATGGCCCAGGGCTTCGGCCGCATGAACCAGGGCATGGACTCGGTCAACAACACCCTGCCTGACATTGTGAACCTTCAGGCCAGCAATCAGGAGATCATGAAAGTCATGATGGGGGCGGTGGCCAAGATTGCCACCGAGACCGGGGAACTCCGCGAACAGATGGCCATGCTGGTCGCCGCCCAGGCGGCCAATGCCGAATATCTTCAGGAACTCATCAATGTGCAGCGCAAGACCGAGACAGGCCTGACATCGGGCTTCAACGGCATGGCGCATATCATGGAAGTCACCGGCCAGGCCTATCTCGACGGCCTGCGCCGCCTGACCTCGGAAAACTACGAGACCAATGCCCGTCTGGCCAAGCTGCTGGACGTCAAGGCGGCAGGCGACCGGATCACGGAGATTGCCGTCGGCATCGAAGGCAAGGTCAAGAACGGCTTCGGCGGGCTGGCCACGCTGCTCGAACGCACGGCCATGTCGATTGAATCATCGATGCAGCGCATGTCGCAGGATCATGCCGATCTCAAGGAAGCCTTGCGCGATGGGGGACTTGGCTCAAGCCAGGTCGGGCTGTCGAAGGAATTCGAAGATCGCCTCTCCTCCGGCTTCAGCGAGGTCTCGCGCTCCTTCGAGACGGTCTTTGCGGCCTACTCGACCATTCTCAACCGCGCGATGATGCAGAATGCAATTGCAGGCGAGGACGGTGTCGCCCCGCCGGTTGCCATGCCAGGCAATGCGGGGGTGATCCTTCCGGAACACGAACGACGCCAGCCCCAGAACAGCGGGCCGGAATACGATCACGAGGCGCTGCGCCAGCGGCTCTTCGTGACGGCGATGAACCGCCGCTCGCAGACCAATTGAAGGCGGACCCATCATGTCGATGTACGAAGACAACCAGGCCTATCCGGACCGCGCCCGCGAGGCGGCAGCGAGTGATACCCGTCGCCGCATGACGCCGGCGGAGATGCGCGAGGAAATCGGCCTGCGGATCGGCGGAAATCCGGAATCCGCACCGGAACCGCGGCCGGCCAAGCGGAGCTGGCTGTCGCGGTTCTGGCCGAGACGGCGGAATGGGCAGGACGAAGCCCTGCGCCCCTGCTGCGTCGTGGCCGTGCTGATCCTGACCGATCGTTCTCTGGCGCTCGACGGCCTTGTTCTCGAGATATCGGAAGATAGCCTCGTCTTCCGCCAGGGCTCGCGCTACATCTTTGACCGCACCGATGCCGAGGTGACCGTCCGGTTCGGCGACCACGAATTGCGCGGCAGGATCATCAGGACGTCGGAGAGGGGGTACCTGATCGAAATGCAGGACAGCCTCACTCCTGCAGAAGTCCGGACCCTCGTTCAGCTGCATGGATTGCCGGGCTGAGCGTCAAGCAGGAAACCGTTCTTCCGGCCTCATCAAACGTTAGGAGGTTGGATGCTATCCCCGATAGGCGTCCTCTTCCCGGCGCCCGCAGAATGGGGCAGCGGTTGTGTCGAAACCGACCATACATGATGATCTGATCGAGAACGCTGCCGGCGAGCTGGCCCAGCGCCATCAGATCTTCCTCAACGTGGCCAACGGCTTCGGCATCGTTCTGGCCCTGCTGGCCATGGGGCTGATCGCCGGGCTGGGCGATACCGGGTTCATCGATCTGCGCCGGCTGGCCGTGAACCTGGGAGCGGATCCCGGCTGGCTCACGGATCGAAATCTTGTCCATCTCGCTTTCGGCGCGCTTTTCATGTCGCTGCTGATCGCGATCGGTGCATCCCTCAGCAACATTGCCCATTCCCGGCGGGCCGTGGCCACGGTACGGCGGATCGAAACCATCGTCCTGGATCGGGCCATGCGCGATCCTCTGACCGGTCTCCATAATCGCTCCGGCTTCAAGACGCGCCTCGATGACGCCCTCCTCAGCCGGGAAGAAGGGGCGATCATCGGCGTCATCTATATCGACCTCGACAAGTTCAAGGATGTCAACGACACGTTCGGTCATGAAATGGGCGACCAGCTTCTTGTCGCCGTGGCGGAATGCCTGCGGAATCTCGCCGGACCGAAGGCCGATATCGCCCGGCTGGGGGGCGATGAATTTGCCATGGTTGTCTATGGCCGCCGCTTGCCCGAACAGATCGAACAACTGGGACACGACATCAGCACGGTGCTTGGCCAGCCCTTCCTGATCGGGTCGACCGAACTTTCGATCGGCGGCTCTGTCGGGATGGTCGTTGCGCCCATGGATGGCATCGAGTCGACCGTGCTGGTCCGCCGGGCGGACATCTCGATGTATCGCGTCAAGGCAGCCGGCCGCGGCCAGGCGCTGCGCTTCGATGCCAGCATGGAAGACGAGATCCGGCGCCGCAAGTTCCTTGAAGGCGAATTGCGCCATGCCATCGGGCGCAACCAGCTTCAGGTCTGGTATCAGCCCTGCATGGCCTCGGATGGCGAGACCATCGTTGGAGTGGAGGCGCTTCTGCGGTGGGTTCACCCAGATGAGGGGATCATCTCGCCGGGCGTCTTTATCCCGCTGGCCGAGGAATCCGGCCTGATCGTCGAGATCGGCGAATGGACGATGCGCCGCGCCCTCAACGACGCGCTTGATCTCGGTGAGATCCATATGGCGGTGAACGTCTCGCCTGTGCAGTTCCGGCGGCCCGACTTTCTCGAACACATGCTCAAGATCGTCGGCGAATCCGGTGTCGAGGCCAAGCGGGTCGAAATCGAGATTACCGAAGGCGTGCTCATGGAGGATGCCGAGGCCGCCATCGACATCATCAACGGCTTCCGCAAGGCCGGAATCCACGTCGCGCTTGACGATTTCGGCACCGGCTATGCCTCGCTGAGCTATCTCCGGCGCTTCCCCTTCGACAAGCTGAAGGTCGACCAGGCCTTCGTGCGCAATCTGGGCCGCTCCAACGGCTCGGCCGCCATCATCCACGGCGTGGTCTCCCTTGGCCGGTCGCTGGGGATGGTCGTCCATGCCGAGGGGGTGGAAACCCTTGAACACCATATCTTCCTGCGGGCTGCCGGGTGTCACCATTTCCAGGGCTACTATTTCGCCAAGCCGATGCCCTTGCCCGACCTGCACCGCTTCATCGAAACCAAGCGCAGCGGGCCGGGTGCGCTCAGCTTGCGGTTCCAGAATTGATCTGCCGCATCCGGGCGTGACGCCTGCTCCGCGCATCTCATCCATGAAGATTGCCGCATGTTAACTTGCGGCGCCTGCCCATCTCTCCTATCCAGAAGCATGTCGGCGTTCTGCCAGGAGCGCCGCCGGGCGGTATGCATCCTTCGCGCGTGATGCGGGCAAATGGTGCCGCCTCTGCAAGCGAGAGGCCCATTCCCGGCATGGTTTTCCTGCTCCCTCAAACTGTCCGTCGTACAGGGCCGCAGGCAGCACCGGGATGGCACCCACCCGCATCCTGGCCAGCTTTCATTCTCGCCGGGCTGATGCTCGCGGGCTGTGCGGCCGAGCCGATGCCGCAGGCGGGCATTGCCCTCGCCGCTCGCTTCGACGGCGCTGGCCAACAGCCCGCGACCGATATCACCCGCTGGTGGAGCCGGTTCGGCTCGGCAACGCTGACCCGGCTTGTCGATCGCGCCGATGCCGACAATTTCGACGTGGCCGCAGCAGCTGCGCGGATCGAACAGGCCGATGCACAGGCGCGCATTGCCGGCGCCCCCCTTCTGCCGGCGATTTCCGGTTCACTCGATGCCGGTCGCGCACAGCGCTCGGGCACGGCGGGCGGGCGGGTCACATCGCCATCCCTCGGCAACAGCTTTTCGGGCGGGCTTGCCGCCAGCTATCAGCTCGATCTCTGGGGCCGAAACCGTGATCTGCTCCGCGCCGCGGAAAACCAGGGCCTCGGCGCACGCTTCGCCTTTGACACGGTGCGCCTTTCCACGCAGGTCGCGGTGGTCAATGCCTATCTCCAGCTCGCCGCAGCACGGGATCGCCTGGCGATTGCAGAGGGCAATGTCGGCAGCGCGGAGCGGATCCTCGGGGTCATCCGCGAGCGTCTCGGCGCCGGCACCGCATCCGCCCTCGACCGGGCGCAGCAGGAGGGCCTCGTGGCGCAGCAGCGCGCCGCCATCCCGCCATTGCGCCAGAACCTCGAGACCGCGCGGAATACCCTTGCCCTTCTTCTGGGGCGCCCTCCGGAAGGGTTTTCGGTCGCGGCAACCAGTTTGCGGAGCCTCCGCGCACCGGTTGCCCGGCCCGGCCTCCCGGCCTCGCTGCTTTTGCGACGGCCTGATCTTCGTCTCGCCGAGGCCCAGCTGGCTGCGGCGGATGCCAATCTCGAGGCCAGCCGCAAGGCTCTCCTTCCTGCCATCCAGCTGACGGGGCAGGCCGGCCTGCAAAGCGCTGCCCTCAACCTCATCCTCAGGCCCGAATCCACCATCTGGTCGCTGGCGGCAGGGCTCACACAGCCGATCTTCGATGGGGGCCGCCTGCGGGCCGAGATCGCCCTGAACGAGGCCCAGCGACAGGAGCTTCTCGAGAGCTATCGCCGTGCCATCGTTTCGGCGCTGGTCGATGTCGAGAACGCCCTCGTTGCCGTGCGGGAGAGCGCAGCACGGGAACAGGCCCAGTCTGTCGCTGTTGCCCGCGCCCGCGAAGCCTTCGGCTTTGCCGAGCAGCGATTCCGCGAAGGGACGATCGACCTGCAATCCTTGCTCAATACCCAGTCGACCCTCTTCCAGTCGCAGGACGCGCTGGTCCAGGCGCAGCTCGCGCGCCTTCAGGCCTCCGTCGGTCTTTTCCAGGCGCTGGGCGGCGATTTCGTCGGCGGAACCTCGCTCTACGCCGCCCATGCGCCGATCCGGGTAACGGCCGTGTCGGCCGATGAGGAGGCGCCATGAAGGGCAAGCTCGTCCTCCTCTTCCTGCTCGCCGGCGCGGCAGCCGGCGGGTATTACGGCTGGCAGCAATGGCAGGCCCGGCAGGCCGAAAGCGCCCCGGGCGGCGGCCGGCGTGGCATGGGGGAGGGGCCGGTCGCGGTTTCGGCCAGCGCGGTCAAGGTCGAGGAAGTTCCCCTGCTTCGCGAGGGGATCGGCAATGTCCAGGCCAATGCGCTGGTGACGGTCCGCGCCCAGATCGAGGGCAAGCTGCTCTCGGTCGAGTTCCGCGAGGGGCAGATGGTCAAGGCCGGCGATGTCCTTGCCCGCATCGATCCGGCCGCGCCGCAGGCCCAGCTGGACCAGGCCCTCGCGAAGCAGGCGCAGAACCAGGCCAATCTGGCCAATGCGCGCGTCGATCTCGAGCGATACCAGCGCCTTGCCGCAAGCAATGCCGGCCCCCGCCAGCAGGCCGACCAGCAAAAGGCCGTGGTCGAGCAACTGGAGGCCCAGCTCCGGGCCGACGAGGCCGCGATCGCCAGCACCCGGACAAGCCTCGCCTACACCACCATCACCTCTCCGATCGACGGCCGCGCCGGATTGCGGCAGATCGATGCCGGAAACATCATCCGCGCGGGGGATGCGGCCGGGCTGGTAACGATAGCCCAGGTGCAGCCCATCGCGGTTGTCTTCACCCTGCCGCAGCGCGATCTCGCGGTCGTGCCGGCTGCCCTGGCACGCGGCCCGGTTCCGGTTGATGTGATCGATGCCGACGGCAAGTCGGTCCTCGCCACCGGGAAGCTCGAGGTCGTCGACAACCAGGTTGACATGACGACCGGCACAATCCGCCTGAAGGCCGCCTTTTCCAACGAGGATGGCCGGTTATGGCCTGGCCAGTTCGTGTCGGTCCGGGTTCGCGTGGGCGCGCTGGCCGATGCGCGCACCGTGCCGACGCCGGCCCTGCGCCGCGGACCCGGCGGTCCGTTCGTCTATGTCATCGGCGAGGGCGAGAAGGTCGCGGCCCGGCCGGTTGTGACCGGCCCCCAGGACGAGGAGCGCGTGGTGATCACCCGCGGGCTGGAACCGGGCGAACGCGTGGTGACCGCCGGTTTCCCGCGCCTGTCGGAAGGCCGCGAGGTGAGTGTCCTCCCTGATCCCGCCGGCACGGAAGCGCTGCCGGTGGCTCCTGCCCAGCGCCAGCGTGGAGGGCCTGGCTCACGCCAGCGGCCACCCGGTGCCCCGCCGGGCGGGCGGAATGCCGGCACCCCGGGCAGCAGCCCGGCCGGCGCGCCTCCGCCGGCGCCCCGGCCTTGAGCGGGGCCCCGGCATGAATGTCTCCGCACCCTTCATTGCCCGGCCGGTCGCTACCTCGCTCCTTGCGGTGGCGGTGCTGATCATCGGGCTGATGGGCTATCGGGCCTTGCCGGTCTCGTCTCTGCCCCAGGTCGATTTCCCGACCCTCGTGGTCACCACCAACCTGCCGGGCGCCAGCCCCGAAACCATGGCGGCCCTGGTCACCGGGCCGCTGGAGCGCCAGCTCGGCCAGATCCCCGCCCTGACCACGCTGACCTCGACCAGTTCCTTCGGGCTGAGCCAGATCACGCTGCAATTCGCCCTCGACCGCGACATTGACGGGGCCGCGCAGGATGTCCAGTCGGCGATCAACGCCGCCGGTTCCGCCTTGCCGAGGACGCTGCCCTACCCGCCGACCTACACCAAGGCCAACCCGGCCGATGCGCCCATCCTCACCCTTGCCCTGACGGCGCCCAACACCCCGGTCCGGGTCATGGCGGATCTCGCCGATACCCTGATCGCCCAGCGCCTGGCGGAAATCGGCGGGGTGGGGCGGGTCGCCGTGCAGGGCGGATCGAAGCCGGCCATCCGCGTGCAGGCGGATCTCGTGGCCCTGTCGACCAAGGGTCTCAGCCTCGAGGATCTCCGCAGCGCCGTATCGGCCGCCAATGTTTCCGCGGCCAAGGGCTCGCTCGATGGCGCCGTGCAGAGCCATGCCATCGCAGCCAATGACCAGATCACCTCCGCCCGGGACTATGCGCTCGTGACCATCGCCTTCCGTAATGGCGCGCCCGTCCTGCTGCGGGATGTGGCGATCATCACCGATGGCTTCGAGAACGAGCGGATCGGGGCGTGGCGGCAGGGCCGGCCGGCTGTCGTGCTGGATATCCAGCGCCAGCCCGGCGCGAATGTCGTCGCCACTGTCGACAGGATCCGTGCCGAGCTGCCCCGCCTCGCACGGGCGCTGCCGGCCGATGTGTCACTGGATGTCGTCGCCGATCGCACCGAGGCGATCCGCGCCTCGATCCATGACGTCCAGTTCACCCTCGCCCTCTCGGTCGGGCTGGTGATCATGGTCGTGCTGCTTTTCCTGCGAACCTGGGCTGCCACGATCATCGCGGGCATCACCCTCCCGCTCTCGCTGATCGGCACCTTCGCCGTCATGTGGTCCTTCGGCTATTCCCTCGACAATCTCTCGCTGATGGCGCTGACCATCGGCACGGGCTTCGTGGTCGACGACGCCATCGTGATGATCGAGAACATCTCGCGCCATCGCGAGGAGGGGGCGGAAGGTGGCGAGGCCGCGCGGCGCGGATCGGCCGAGATCGGCTTCACCGTCATCTCGCTCACCGCCTCGCTGCTCGCGGTCTTCATCCCGCTGCTCTTCATGAGCGGCCTTGTCGGGCGGATGTTCCGCGAATTCGCGGTGACCCTCTCGATCGCCGTCGTCGTCTCGGCCATCGTCTCGCTGACCCTGACCCCGATGATGTGCGCCCGGCTGTTGAAGCCGGTCCGGCCGGAAGCGTCCGGACGCAAACCCGGCTGGCTGGGCCGTCTGTCCGACGGGATCGGCGAGAGTCTCTCGCGCGGCTATGCCTCATCGCTCGCCGTCATCCTCCGCCATCGCGGGCTGACCCTTCTCGTCACCATCCTCACGGTGCTCGCCACCGTCTGGCTCTACGCGGTCATGCCGAAGAGCTTCCTGCCGGTACAGGATACAGGGTTGATCAGCATCACGCTGCGCGGCGCGCCGGATGTCTCCTTCGAGGAAATGGCGCACCTTCAGGCCAGCGCCGGCGAGGCTGTCCGCAAGGTGCCGGAGGTGGCGGAAGTCGTTGCGGTCGTCGGAACCGGCCTGACCAACCCGACCCCGAACATTGCGACTTTGGCGGTAACGCTGAAGCCCCATGCGGCCCGGACCCGCAAGGCTTCGGCCATTGTGCCGGATCTGGAGGCGGCTTTGGGCCAGCTTCCCGGCGTGACCGCCTTTGTCAAGCTCGTCCAGGATGTCCAGATCGCCACCCGGGCGAGCTGGAGCCAGTACCAGTATACCCTGGTCGGCGCCGAGGGCGAGGAAGTCCGGCGCTGGGGCCGGCTCCTTCTGCGCCGGCTCGCGGCCGAACCCGGCTTCGCCAATGTCGCCTCGATCGAGGATGACGAGGGGCTAGAGGCACGGGTTGTCGTCGATCGCGTGCGGGCCGGGCAGTTCGGCGTATCGCTCCAGGCCGTGAGCGATGGCCTCAACAATGCTTTCGCCCAGCGCCAGATCTCGACGATCTACGGCCAGGCCAACCAGTATCGCGTGGTGCTCGAGGTCGAGCCGCGTTTCCGGAGCGATCCGTCCAGCCTCGAGACGATGCGGTTTCCGGGCGCGGGCGGCGTGCAGGTGCCGCTGCCTTCCTTCGCGCGGGTCGAGCGGGGTACTGCGCCTTTGGCGATCAGTCATCAGGAGCAGTTCCCGGCCTTCACGATCAGCTTCGATCTCGCCGAGGGGCAGGCCTTGGGCGATGCCGTCCGGGCGGTGCATGCCGCCGAACGCGAGATCGGCATGCCCGGCGCCGTCACCGGCACGTTCTCCGGCGAGGCCGAGGAATTCCGGCTCTCCCTCGCCAGCCAGCCCTGGCTGATCCTCGCGGCCATTCTCGCGATCTATATCGTGCTCGGCGTGCTCTACGAGAGCTACATCCACCCGCTCACGATTCTCTCGACGCTGCCTTCGGCCGGGATCGGCGCGCTGCTCGCTTTGGCCATGGTGGGCGAGCACCTGACGATCATCGGCGTGATCGGGATCGTGCTGCTGATGGGCATCGTGAAGAAGAACGCGATCATGATGATCGACTTCGCGCTCCATGCCGAACGGCATCGCGGCCTTTCGGCCGAAGCGGCGATCATCGAAGCTTGTGCCCTGCGGTTCCGGCCGATCATGATGACCACCCTTGCGGCCCTGTTCGGCGCCCTGCCGCTGGCGCTCGCCACCGGTCCGGGCGCGGAACTCCGCATGCCGCTCGGCGTCTCCATCATCGGCGGCCTGCTGCTGAGCCAGCTGTTGACGCTCTACACCACGCCGGTCGTCTATCTCGCGCTGGATCGCCTGCGGGTCCGGATGGGCGAGCGCGCGGCCACGATGCCCGAGCCGGGGGCTGCGCCATGAATCTCTGCGCGCCCTTCATCCGCCGGCCGGTCGGCACCACCTTGCTCGCCGCGGGCCTGCTGATCTTCGGCTTCGCGACCTACCGGGAATTGCCGGTGGCCAGTCTGCCCTCGGTCGACCTGCCGACGATCCGGGTTTCGGCCAGCCGCCCCGGGGCCGACCCGGAAACCATGGCTTCCACCGTGGCTGCGCCCCTGGAACGGCGGCTCGGGGCCATTGCCGGTGTCACCGAGATCACCTCGACCTCGACGCAGGGCAATACCAGCATCGCCGTCCAGTTCGATCTCGCCCGCAAGGTCGACAAGGCCGCCCAGGATGTCCAGGCCGCCATCAACGGTGCCATGGCCGACCTGCCCTCCGACATGCCGTCCCTGCCGCGTTTCCGGAAGGCCAATCCCTCTGCGCAGCCCATCCTTGTGCTGGCCTTGACCTCGCCAACCCTGCCGAACAGCGCGATCTACGATGCGGCCGATTCCGTTCTCGTCCAGCGCCTGTCGCAGATCGACGGCGTGGCCGATGTCAATGTGAGCGGGGCCGAACAGCCTGCGGTGCGGATCGAGTTCGATCCCGCGGCCATCGCGCAGGCCGGGCTCACACTCGAACAGGTCCGGCTTGCCGTTGTCGGCGCCAATGCTCTGGGCCCGGTCGGCGCCTTCGAGGGGCGCCGGCAGAGCGAGGTCCTTGCCCTGAACGCCCAGCTCCGGAGTGCGGAGGATTACCGCCAGCTGGTGATCCGCGCCGCGAATGGCCGGGTCATGCGCCTGACGGATATCGCAAAGGTCTATGACGGCGTCCGCAACACGCTCTCCGCCGGGAGCTATGACGGCAAGCCCGCCGTCATCATCAGCATCACCCGCGCGGCCAATGCCAATGTCGTCGAGACCGTCGGCCGGATCCGCGCCCTGCTGCCCGAATTGTCGCGCTGGCTGCCGGCCGATATCCGGATATCGGTCATGTCGGACCGGACGACGACGATCCGGGCGAGCCTCGAAGACATGCAGTTCACGCTGCTGCTCTCTGTGGGCCTCGTCATGCTGGTCGTCTTCCTGTTCTTCGGCCGTATCGTCCCGACTCTCGCTGCCGGCGTGACAATCCCGCTTGCCTTTGCCGGCACCTTCCTCGGCATGTGGGCGATGGGGTTCAGCCTCAACAATCTTTCGCTCATGGCCCTGGCCATCAGCGTCGGCTTCGTCGTCGATGATGCCATCGTGGTGATCGAAAGCGTGATCGAGCGCATCGAGCGCGGCGTCTCGCCCGTCCGCGCGGCGATCGAGGGGGCGGGCGCCATCGCCTTCACGGTGATCTCCATCAGCCTGAGCCTCGTCGCCGCCTTCATGCCGCTCTTCTTCATCGGCGGCATTGTGGGCAAGTTCTTCCAGGAATTCGCCGTCACGGTCGCCTTCGCGATCCTCGTCTCCACGATCGTCGCCCTGTCGGTCACCCCGATGCTCTGCGGGCGTTATCTCTCGGCCCGACCGCCCGGGCGCTTCGAGCGCCGCGTGAACGCCATCCTTGCCGCGATCATCGCCTCCTATTCCCGCTCGCTGGATTGGGCCCTGCGGCGCCTCTGGCTGATGATCGGTCTGACGCTCGTCTCGATCGGGCTCACCGTCTATCTCTTCACCGTCATTCCCAAGGGTTTCTTCCCGCAGGACGATAACGGGCTGCTCTTTGGCTGGAGCGAGGCGGCGCCCGATATCTCCTTCGAGCAGATGCGGCAGTTACAGGAACGGGCAGCGGCCGTGCTCATGGCAGATCCCGCCGTCGCCCATGTGGGCTCTTTTCTCGGTGGCGGGGGAGGGACGGTGAACAATGGTCGCTTCTTCGTCGCCCTCAAGCCGCTGGCCGAGCGGAAGATGAGTGCCCAGCGCGTTGTCGGCCGGTTGCGCGTCAGCCTCTCCCGCATGGCCGGGATTTCGGTTTTCCTGGTGGCCACCCAGGATGTCCGGGTCGGTGCGCGGCAGGGCAAGTCGGACTACCAGTTCACGCTCTGGAGCGCCGATCTCGCCGCGTTGCGCGAGGTTGCGCCGCGCGTCGTGCAGCGCATCCGCGCCGTGCCGAACGTGACCGATGTCTCGACCGACCAGGAGGAAGGCGGACTGCAATTCGACATCCGGATCGACCGCGACATGGCCTCGCGGCTGGGTGTCACGATTGCCAGCATCGGTACGGCGCTGAACAATGCCTTCTCCCAGCGTCAGATCGTGACCATCTATGGCGAGCGGAACCAGTATCGGGCCATCCTGTCCGTCGCGAAGGGCGAGGGCAGCGACATCATGGATCTGCAGCGCATCTATGTCCCCGCTTCTGGCGGGCGGCAGGTCCCATTGGCCAGCCTGGTGACCCATTCGCGCTCGATCGCGCCGCTGGCGGTGAACCATCAGGGCCAGTTCGCTGCGATCACGGTCAGTTTCGGTCTCTCGCCCGGCGCTTCCCTCGGCGAGGCGACGCAGGCCATCCGCCGCGCCGTGGCCGAGATGCGCCTGCCCGAGATGGTCCAGACCGAATTTGCCGGCGATGCCGCAGCCTTCAACCGCAGCGCCAACAGCCAGGTCGTTCTGGTTCTCGCGGCCCTGCTGGCCATCTATATCCTGCTGGGCATCCTCTACGAGAGCCTCATCCATCCGCTGACGATCCTCTCCACCCTGCCCTCGGCGGGGCTGGGAGCCCTGCTGGCGCTGAAATTCAGCGGGCAGGACCTGACGCTTGTCGCGTTGATCGGCATCATCCTGCTGATCGGGATCGTGAAGAAGAACGGCATCATGCTGGTCGACTATGCGCTGCACGCGCAGCGGCATGACGGGCTCTCGACCCGGGATGCGGTGGTGAAGGCCTCGCGGGAGCGTTTCCGTCCGATCCTGATGACGACGCTCGCCGCCATGCTCGGCGCCTTGCCGCTGGCCTTCGGCGAAGGCCCTGGCGCCGAATTGCGCCGTCCTCTGGGCCTGACCATCCTCGGCGGGCTCCTCGTGTCGCAGATCCTGACGCTCTACACCACGCCGGCCATCTATCTCGCCTTCGACCGGCTGACGCGGCGCAACAGCAGGCAGGCCAGGCCGGGACCGGGTTCCGTCGCTGAGGCCTGACCGCCGGCAGGTTCAGGCCAGCCGGCGCTCGAGGCTCCGGACAATGTGTTCGGCCAGGCGATGCACGGCCCGGTTATGGGTCGGGGCCGTCAGCAGCGCGATCTCGGTATCGCGGAGATCCGGCAACTGCGGATCGGCAAGGATGCGGAAGCCCGCCGGCACCATTTCCTTGGGCAGGACCGCCACGCCCAGTGCCGCCCGCACGGCGGCCAGCGTTCCGGCCAGCGAGCCGCAAGTATAGGCGATCCGCCAGTCTCGACCGGCCCGTTCAAGCGATTCTGTCGCCCGCTTGCGATAGACGCAGGGGGCGGGCGAGACGACAAGAGGCAGGCGCCCTTCCGCCGGCAGGACAAAATCCTCGGCCGCAACCCAGACCAGCGGCTCCCGCCAGACGCGGACGCCATCTGCGCTCCGCCCGATCTCGCGCTTGGCGAGCACGAGGTCGAACTCTCCCTCGCGGAACCGGTCCAGCAGGTTCAACGTCAGGTCGCAGGTTACTTCGAGGGTCAGGCGCGGATGGCTGCGGGCGAAGCGCGCGAGGACGAGCGGCAGATGGGTTGTCGCGAAATCCTCCGGCGTGCCAAGCCGGATCACGCCTTCCACCGGCGCATCCGAATTGCGTTGGAGGATGGCATCATGCAGCGCCAGCAGCGCGCGAGCCTCCGGCAGCAGGCGCTCGCCCTCGGAGGTGAGACGCAGGGAACGCGGCGTCCGGTCGAGAAGGCGATAGCCGATCCGGGTTTCCAGCCGCTTGAGCTGCAGTGAGATCGTGGATTGGGACCGGAGCAGCCGCTCGCTCGCCCGCGTCATTCCGCCCATTTCGGCAATGGTGACGAATGTCCGCAGGAGATCGAGGTCAAGCTGGCTCTGGGCCGGCATCGGGTTGGGGCGGGGCATGGGCCATCATTGATGAATGCAATGCCAGCAACGTAGGAAATCAATTTCAATCATCAATGCCCCTCTGCCATGACGCCCGTGTCATTCCACGAATAGGGGGCAACGATGCCGGGCCTGGAACTCCTTCTGGTCAATCTTCTCTCGCCGATCGTGCTGGCCTTTGTGCTGGGCCTCGTGGCCGGCTTCATCCGATCCGAACTGGAATTGCCAGAGCCGGTCCTGAAGCTGATTTCCATCTATCTCCTCTTCTCCATCGGCCTGACGGGCGGGCGCGAACTGGCCCGGGCGGAACCGGCCTCGCTCCTGTCCGTCTTCGCGGTGGCTCTGGCCCTTACCCTCGCCATCCCGATTGTCAGCTACCTCATCCTCCGGCGCGTCGGGCGGTTCGACATCGCCAATGCGGCGGCCATCGCCGCTCATTACGGTTCGGTCTCCTCGGTGACGTTCTTCGCCGCCCTGACCTTCACAAAGACGATGGGCCATCCGGCCGAGGGGTATGTCAGCGCCATTGTCGCGCTGATGGAATGGGGTGTGATCGTCGCGCTGCTGATCGCCCGCATCGCGAAGGGCCGGGGATCGCAGGCGGGCAGGCTCGGTGCCATCGTCGCGGATACCCTGCGGGGGCGGGGGATTCTCCTGCTGACGGGCGGCATGACCATCGGCTTCCTCGCCAATGACGCGCAATGGGGCCAGATCGCGCCCTTCTACGAGCATCTCTTCCGGGGCATCCTGATGCTGTTCCTGCTGGAAATGGGCATGACTGCCTCGCGGCACATCCGGGCCTATGCCGGGGTCGGCCGGTTCATGACGGCCTTCGCCATCCTCTCGCCGATCGTCTGGGGCATTGTCGGCGTCATGCTCGGCCAGCTTGCCGGGCTCGGGATGGGCGGCGCCTTCGTGCTCGGCGCGATTGCCGCCTCCGCCTCCTATATCGATGCCCCAGCCGCCTGCCGTGCCGCGCTCCCGGAAGCCAATCCGGGCATCTATCTCACGGCCTCGCTGGGCGTCACCTTCCCTTTCAACATGCTGATCGGCCTGCCGCTGCTCTATCAGGTCGCGGCCTGGCTCTACGGCGCAGGCTGATGGCGAGCGTTGCCGGCCCGATCACAGGAAGGGCGATGGTGCGGTCAGGACGGAAATGTTCGGGGGCTGGTGCTGCTGGAGAGGATTGAACTCTCGACCTCTCCCTTACCAAGGGAGTGCTCTACCACTGAGCTACAGCAGCACGGGGTTGTGGCTCTGCCATGCTCGCTCCGGCAGGTCAAGCCGCCTTGGTGCCGGCAAGGACGAGTTTTCAAGAAATTGTGCATCGCACAAAATTGTTGCACCGCAACATAAACTCGGTTATACGGAGAGGGTCATCTTCAGGGGTGCCTTGTGCGTCCCGTTCACCTTCCCCGTGTGGATGCCCAGGCATCGCACCCAGATCCAGGAGCTTACCATGGCTGTTGCCAAGAAGACTGTCGCCACTGCCGCCCCGGCCACGATCGAAGCGGCCGTCGAGCAGGTCGTCGAGACCACCAAGGCCAATACCGAAGCGGTTGTTTCGGCGGCCACCGAAATGATGAAGCCCTTCGCGGAAATGAAGCCCTTCGCCGACATGCAGGAAAGCTTCCGCGCCCAGGCCGAGAAAACCATCGAGCAGATGCGCACCCAGTATACCGCGCTGAAGGGCAATGCCGAGGCCGCCACCGGCAAGCTCGAGGAAAGCATGACGGCTGCCCAGGCCGGCACGCGTGAATTCAATGCCACGGTTTTCGCGCTGTTCCGCGCCCAGACCACGGCCGGCTTCGATCATCTCCAGGCCCTGTTCGGTGCCAAGACGATCGCCGACGCGCTGAAGCTCCAGCAGGATTTCGCCAAGGTGCAGGTCGAGACCATCCAGACCAACACCAAGAATCTCGCCGAACTGGCCAAGAAGGTTGCGACCGACGTGGTCGAGCCGGTCAAGTCCACGATCGTCCTGCCGTTCAAGCGTTGATCGCGGCGCAAAGCCCGGCCAGCAACTCCCGGAAGGGCGCCCCCGTGGCGCCCTTTTTCGTTGGGCGCCGGCGGCCCGGAACGGATTGTTCCGCTTCCCGCCCGCCCATGCAATTCCTGCCTTGAAATCTTGCGCAAGAGCGGATAGGACGCTGGCTCCGATCTGCAGTCGTAGCTCAGTTGGTTAGAGCGTCGGTTTGTGGCACCGAAGGTCGGTGGTTCGAACCCACCCGACTGTACCATTTTTTCAGGATCGTGAATGCCCAACAAAAAGGCCGCCCTCGGGCGGCCTTGTTCGTTTCCTGGCGCCGAATCAGCGCTCAGCCCGCATGGGCCTCGCGCTTCTTCATGATGAAGCCGATGGCCACCACAATGCCTGCACCCACGGCAGCAGCGCCGTAGAAGATGGCGGTGATCGGCTTGGTGATCGTCACCGTGCCGCCATGGCCATCCGATGCGGTGCCCGATGTGATGAAGGTGGCATTGATGCTGCGCAGCCATTCCATCACGAAACCGTCCGAGACGATCATCTCCCCGGCAATCCAGCCGAGCAGGGCCGCGCCGGCCCAGATGATGACCGGGAAGCGATCCATGATGGTGGAGAGCAACGTCGAGCCGAAGATGATCAGCGGGATCGACAGCAGCAGGCCGAAGATGAAGAGCCAGATATTGCCACCCGCCGCCGCCGCGATCGCGATGACATTGTCGAGGCTCATCACGGCATCGGCGATCGCGATCGTCCGGACGGCGCGCCACATATTGTCGCTCGATTCGACATTATGGCCTCCGTCATCTTCGCCCACGGCCAGCTTGACGCCGATCCAGAGCAGCAGCAGGCCGCCGACCACTTTCAGGAAGGGGACCTGGAGAAGGTAGGTCACGAAGATCGCGAAGATGATGCGCAGCCCGATGGCCGTGCCGGCCCCGAGCAGCATCCCGATCTTGCGCTGCTTCTCCGGCAGCTGCCGGCAGGCCAGCGCGATCACGATCGCATTGTCACCGGACAGCAGCAGGTCGATCCAGATGATCTGCAGGATCGGAACGATATAGGGAGATATGAATTCCATGGCGGCACTCTTTCTTCAACCGTTGGCAGTCCATGAACGATTGTCGTCAAGTTGACAATAGTGCCAAGGCGATGATCACCGCTTTGCCCTGTCCGGGTTCAAGCCTTGCAAGTCGGACCGTACCATCGGGGAGGTCCGACATCCCCCCGGCCGGGCAGAACCGGGCTTTGCCGCCCGGCTCGATGACCAGGCTTTCCGGCGGCAGCCGGAATCCCTGGCCGAGCGCCTTGGCATAGGCTTCCTTGGCCGACCAGAGCCGGCTGAAGGCCTCGCCCCGGACCGTTTCCGGCAAGGCTTCGAGCCCCTGCCGCTCTACCGCGCGCAGCATGTTCCAGGGAATACCGTCGGCCCCGATGATCGCCTCGATATCGATTCCCGCCGGCTTGTCAGCGATCAGGACCGCGCTGAGGGGCGGGCGCCCGGACAGGCTGACCGAGATGCCGCTGCCGGGAAGAAGGGGAGCGCCGCTCTCCGAGCGGGTGATCCGGAGGCTCTCCGGCGGCCGCCCAAGCACGGCACCGGCCAGCGCCCGCAAGGCCTGCCGCCGGCAGAGGAACCCGGCCGGGTCAGCGGAGGAGCAGGCATCGCGCTGCTCCTCCGGCAAGGCCGGCGGCAGGACCGGCAAGGCCCGCCGGTCGAGGATGGCCGCGACATGGCCATGGGCGAGCCATTGCCGTCGCGCGGCGGCGCTGTCCGGCCAGGCAAAGGCGCTGGCTGGGTTGTCATCCTCGTCGGGAAGCGGCGACTCGCTTGCTGTCATGCCGTCGATCATGCCAGTGTCAGCGTCGAATCCAACATGGTCTTCATCCGCCGGCGCCGTGACAGGGTCTGCTCCGGATGCGAGGGTCTGATGTCTGCTGTCCTGCCTCCCGCCCGCCCGGCCCTCACCTGGGCCGGTTTCGTTCTTGGCTGCCGATGGATGGTGCCACTCATCCTCCCGGTCTCGATCTTCGGCCTCGCCGTCGGCGCCGTTGCCGCGCAGAAGGGCCTGTCGCTCGTTGAACTCAGCCTGATGAATGCGCTGGTCTATGCCGGCGCTTCCCAGCTTGTGGCCCTCGGTCTCTGGCCCGAACAATGGAACGGCCCGGCCCTGATGGCCGTCGCCCTCGTCACGCTGACCGTCAATTCCCGCCTGCTGCTCATGAGCGCGGCCTTCCGCCCCTGGTTCGGACAGGCCAATCCGGCTGTCGCCTATGGCGCGCTGCTGACGCTGACCGATGCGAATTACATTGCCGGCCAGCGCTACTATGCCGAGGGTGGCCGGGATCTCGGCATGTTCATCGGGGCGGGCATCATGCTCTGGGTGGTCTGGATCGTGGCGCCGATTCCCGGCTATCTCGCCGGCCGGCTCATCCAGGACAGCCGCGCCTTCGGGGTCGACCTCGTGATGCCGATCTATTTCTCGGCCATGGTCGCCCGGCTCTGGCAGGGCCGGAACGACAGCCTCGGCTGGCTCGTGGCCGGGCTTGTCGGCCTCGCCGTCCAGCGTTGGCAGGGCGGGACGATCCATGTGGTGGTCGGCTCCCTCGCCGGCATGGTCGTCGTGGCGATGCTCACGCCGGCGCGTTCGAAAGAGGAGGCAGGCCCTTGATCGTCGATGCCAGCCTCTGGACGCTTCTCGCCATTCTCGCCATGTCGGCGGTCACGATCTTCGTGCGCATGTTCGGTTATTTCCTGATGGGCTTCATGCCGGTCGGCCCGCGGCTCGAGGCCGGCTTTCGCTCCTTGCCCGGCGCGGTTGCCGCAGCCACCTTTACCCCGCTCGTCGTTCAGGACGGGATCTCTGCTTTGGTCGCCATTGTCATCGCCGTCCTCATGGCGCGCGCCGGCAGGAGTGACCTGCTGGCCCTCTGCGTTGCGCTGGCCGCAGCCATTGCCATCCGTCAGGCCGGATTCTGAGGCAGGCAGTTTCCGCGGATCTTGGTTAACAACACTTTCTTCTTATTTGCGTGCTATCGACGGGGTGTCGCCGCAAGCGGGAGAGGTTGGCGTGACGCGTCGGGGCTGGATGGCAGGGTGCTTGATGCTGGGCCTTGGCGCCGGCCTGCCTGTTGCCGGTCTGTCTGACGCCCTGGCACAGGGGCTCGGCGCGCCGCCGCCGCCGGCCGGCACCTTCCAGGGTTCACTTCCCGCCATTCCATCGCTGCCGGATCAGCCGCCGCGGGCCAAGGCCAAGGCACCCGCGCAGCCCGTCGTGCATGAGCAGGTGGTCGCACGGAATGACCGCCGACCGACGGTGCATCCCGAATCCGTGACCATGATGACGGATGCCGCCCGCCGCTATCGGGAACTTGCCGAAGCGGGCGGCTGGCCGATCCTTCCGGCACGGGCGAGCCTCAGGCTCGGCGACGAGGGCGAGCTTGTGCTTCAATTGCGCGCCCGCCTCGTGGCGGAAGGCGATCTGCCGGCCGCTGAACGGGACAATCCGCTCTTCGACCCCGCACTCCTTGCGGCGGTGAAACGGTTCCAGGCCCGTCACGGCCACACCCAGAACGGGCTGGTCATGGGCCCGACGCTGAAAGCGCTCCGCGTTCCGGCGCAGGACAGGGCCCTGCAACTGGCCGAGAGCGCCGATCGCCTGGCTTCCCGGAATTTCGCCTTCGGCACGCGCTATGTTGCTGTCAATATTCCCTCCGCCTCGGTCGAGGCCGTCGAGAATGGCGCGGTCGAGAAGCGCTTCATTGCGGTGGTCGGCAAGAAGGACCGGGCCTCGCCCGAGGTCGAGACGCGGATCACCAATGTCAATCTGAACCCGACCTGGACGGTGCCCGTCTCGATCATCAAGAAGGACATCATCCCCAAGATGCAGAAGGATCCGGAATATCTCGCCAAGGCGAAGATCCGGATCTATGGCGCCAGCGGAGGCGAGGTCGATCCGCGCCTGATCGACTGGAAGACCGAAAGGGCCACGGCCTTCACGCTGCGGCAGGATTCCGGCGCGGGCAACGCGCTCGGCCAGTTGCGGATCGACATGCCCAACCGCGAGGCGGTCTACATGCACGACACGCCCTCGAAGCGGCTGTTCCTCCGCGACGACCGCTATCATTCGTCGGGCTGCGTCCGCGTCGAGAATGTCCGCGATCTCGCCACCTGGATTCTGGAAGGCCAGCGTGGCTGGGACCGCCCCGCCCTCGATGCTGCCATCCAGGACGGCAAGCGTCGTGATATCCGCCCGGTCCAGCCGATCCCGGTCATCTGGACCTATCTGACGGGCTATGTGACGCCGGATGGCATCGTGCATTTCCGGCCGGATATCTACGGACGCGACGGTGCCCCGGCCGTGCCGGCACCCGAAACCCCGGAACCGCAGCAGCCCCGCATCGCGCAGCCGCCGGCCGCGGCCCCGTCGCCGCCTCCGGCACCGCCGGCGCCGGCGCGGACCGCCAACGGGCCGTCCCGACCGGAGAATTACGATGCGACCGGCCTCAATGCCCGGGCTGCAGCGGCCTTCCGGCCGCCCGTCCAGCGCATCGATCCCTGATCATTCCGCGAGGACGCGCGTTGACGGGAAGGTGATTTCCACCATCGTGCCTTCACCGGGCGTCGAGCGGATGGCGAAATTCGCCCGGTTTGCCTCGACGAGCGCCTTGGTCAGCGGCAGGCCGAGGCCGGTGCCGCCATGGTCGCGGCGCGTGCCCACCTGCCGGAACGGCTCGAGTGCCTGTTCGATTTCGGTGGCGGTCATGCCGATCCCGGTATCGCGGATGCGGATCACGGCCTCGCCGGTATCGAGCAGGGCCGTGGCGACGATGACCTGACCGCCGCTTTCGGTGAAGCGGGTGGCATTGGACAGCATGTTGAGGATGATCTGGCGGATCGACCGCTCATCCGCGACAACCGCCGGAAGCCGCTGGGCGAGCTGGGTCCGGACCAGAACGCGATGCGCATTGGCCTGCGGCTGGATGATGCCGACGCAGCTGGAGACGATTCCGTTGAGATCGGTCGCCCCGAACCGCATCTCCATGCGGCCGGCCTCGATCTTGGCCAGGTCGAGGAGGTCATTGACCAGGCTGACGACATGCTGCCCCGATGTGCGGATATCGCCGAGATATTCCTTGTATTTCGGATTGCCGATCGCTCCGAGGCGCTCTTCCATCATCACCTCGGCAAAGCCGATGATGGCGTTCATCGGCGTCCGGATCTCGTGGCTGATCTTGGTCAGGAAATCGCTCTTCTTGGCGCTGGCCAGTTCGGCGGCCCGGCGGGATTCCGTCAGTTCCGCTTCCGCGCGCTTCCAGGCTGTCAGGTCTCGAAGGACCGCGCAGAACCGGCGCGGTTCGTCCTCGCTGATCCGGCCCAGCGTCATGAAGAGGGGGATCCGGCCGCCCTTCTTTTCGCGGCCCTGGACATCCCGCCCGTCATTGAGAACCGAGCGGACGCCATTGCTCCGCAACCCCTCGAAGTAATCGAGCGCATCGGCATGGCTGTCATTGTGCAGCAGCACGGTGAAGCTCTCGCCGGCCACCTCGTTCTGCGAAAGGCCGAACAGCGCTTCGGCAGCGCCGTTGAGCGTAAGGATCAGTCCCCGGTCATCCAGCGTGATGACGCCATCCGTCGCCGTATCGAGCACCGAGCGGAGCTCGCTGGCTTCCGCCCGGACACGCTTGAGGTCGAGCGCCACGCTACGCAGGGCCTTGCCCTGTTCCAGTTCCACCGCACGCCTCAGAGAAACCAGGCTCGCCGGCTCTCCCTGCCACTCGATCCGCTGGAGATGGGCATCCACCGGCATCATGTCACCCTCGCGGCCGGTCAGCACCACCGTATCGAAGCCGCTCTCCCGATCATGCGGCATCGAGCCCTTGCGGAAGATGGCCTGGGCGCCGCCTTCCATCCGGAAGGTTTCCGCATCCGGATAACCCGTCAGGTCGAGCAGCGTCCGGTTCACGAACAGCGTCTCGTCACCCCGCGTGACCAGCAGCCCGATCGGCAGGCGGTCGAGAAGGCGGGATTCCCCGTTCGCAGGCGGCATTGCGGGAAGGGCGGCAGCCGGCAGGACCGGCGCCGGGGGCGCCGGCGCGGCCGGCAGCGTTTCGTCCTTTGGCGGCACCGGGGAATCGATGTCGGAATCGAGTTTGGCCCCGAGCGCCTTGGCGATCTCTCGGAAGGCATTCCGTTCGGACATCGACAGGCCCGACTTGCCTCCGGGTGGCACGGCGATGGGGCCTTGCCGCAGGGAGACAACATTGTCGAGCTCGGCCGCGGCGGCCCGGGGATCGAGATTCGGCCAGTCGGGCGTCCGGATCACCGGCGGTGGCGCCAGGTCGCCCTCGGGCGACGGGAGAGGCCCGTCCCCGTCAGCACCCCCTTGCGCTGCCATGTGCTCGGGAGCCGATGCGTCTTCGGCCTCATCCGGAATGTCCGGAGCGCCGAAGGCCTCGAGCGCCGCAATCAGATCGGCCGTTTCACGATCCTCGACCGTGATGTCCGGGTTTTCGGATGATCCCGCAGGCCCGGGGGCTGCCTGAAGCTCGATGGTTTCGTTCGCCTCCGCTTCTCCGGCCGGAATGATCTCCTCGACGGGGCCAGCAATCGCCTGCATCGGGGGTTCCGGATCGATGATGGCCGCCGGAGAAGCTGTTTCGATCACCGGGATGAGCAACGCCGCTTCGGTTGCCGGCAGGATATCGGATCCGGCTTTCGCCGTGGCGGGGCTTTTCTCCCGGCTGTCTTCCTGCGCGGCCCGGAGATCGCAGCGGCCGAAGCCCGAGAACCCGGTCAGGCCTTCTTCGGCAACCAGCAGGGGCAGCGCTGTCAGCGTGATCGGCACCTGCCAGCCCGAGCCGGAAACCGGCCAGAGCGTCCGGATCGGGGGCCACGTCTCCCCGGCGAGAACGGCAATCCGGATTGCCTCTGCGGCCTCCGGGTCGAAGCGCTGGACAAAACCGGCCAGGCTCTGCCCGACAATGTCGGCCTGGTCCTGTCCCACGGTTTCGGCCAGGGGCGGCGTGACACGCTCGACGATCCCGTCCCGGTCAAGGCCGAAGACGAACCGGGTCATCGAGCGCTCTTCGGCATTGCGAGCGAGCCAGGCGAGGGGCCCGGCTTCCGGCGGCGCCATACCGGGCGGATCCGCTTCGTCAGCAAGGGCAGGCGCTGCAGGTTCCGGCATGGAAACCGATGGCGGTTCGATCATCCCGTCGGGAGAGACTGCTTCGGGCAACGCGACGGCGATCGCGCCGCGCCCGTCGGCCAGGGTCAGGGGCGTGCAGAAGGCGATGACCATCACCGAGCGGAAGGCGATGGTGAAACGAAGCCTTTCCAGCCGGCCGGGGCCGCTGCCGTCCTGGGCGATCTGGCGGAGACGCCTTGTACCCGGAGCCTGGAGCGGAAGGCCGGTTCGCATCAGGCTGCCGCCATCCGCATGGCCGAGCAGCCGCGCGGCTGCATGGCTCGACCACAGGATCTCGCCCTCGGCCGCGCCGAGGATGAAGCCGGGCGTCGGCGAAGCCATCAGGCTCTGCCGGGCCTCGTCATCGAGAAGGCCGGCGGGCAAGAGAGCTTCGGCAGCCTGGTTGGCGGTGTAAGCAGCCATGATACGCCTCGGAAATACGGTCGGACGCCCATCAGGATGTCTCCTTTTGGGACGCTCCGGTAAGGAAGTATCAATAAGTCGCCGAACGCGCCTCGTCCATCACCCTCCGCTTCCGGCAGCCCTTAACCGGATATCAACCTTAACGGCCGGCGGATCGTCGCGCTTGCCAAGGGCCGTGAAGGGCCTAATCTCGCCCTGCGGCCGCATCTCGTGGCGCATGCGAGGGGAGATCGCCCATGACCAAGCCGACCAATCCGTTCCCGGTGCCGGAAGAGATCCGGTCAATGATCGATCAGGGCGTGAGCCAGGCCCGCGAGGGTTTCGGCAAGGCGCTCGGTGCGGCCAGCGAGGCGGCGGCCGCGATCGAGACAAAATCCGATGCGGCTGCAGCCCAGGCAGCAGAACTCCGCCGGAAGGGCCTTGCCCTGACCGAGTCCAGCATGAATGCCGCCTTCGATCTGGCGCAGAAGATGGTTTCGGCCAAGAGCCTCGAGGAGATCCTTCGTCTCCAGACCGAGTTCATGTCCGGGCAGTTCGAAACCTTCCGCAACCATATGCAGCAGGCGGGCGCCGAAATGCAGAAGCAGGGCCAGGCCATGGCCGCGGAGATGATGGGCGAGGCAACCCGGGCCCAGGCCAAGGCAAAGGCTGCCGTGGAAGAGGGCGTCGCCGCCGTCACCAAGGCGACCCGCCCGAAGAAGGGCTGATCACCGGCCGCGGCGGATCATTCCGCCGCCATCCGGCGCGCCTGGCGGATGGGAAGTCCGAGCGCCCCGAAGGTTTCCACGAGGGCGCTGACGAGTTCCGCTGTCAGCGTCTCGTCATGGAACGGCGTTGGCGTGATCCGCAGACGCTCCGTCCCGCGCGGCACCGTGGGGTAGTTGATCGGCTGGACATAGATATCATGACGTTCGAGCAGCCGGTCACTGGCCGCCTTGGCGCAGGCCGGGTCGCCGATCATGACCGGAACGATATGCGTCGGGTTGTCGAGCACGGGAATGCCGGCATCGCCCAGAGCCTGCTTGACCGCCGCCACGCGGGCGCGATGCTGCTGCCGCTCTTCCTGCGAGCCGGAAAGGTGCCGGATCGATGCCCGCGCAGCCGCGGCGAGCGGCGGGGGCAGGGCCGTCGTGAAGATGAAGCCATGGGCATTGCAGCGAATTGCATCGACCATCTCGTGCCGGGCCGCGATATAGCCCCCGAAACAGCCGAAACCCTTGCCGAGCGTGCCCTGGATCACGTCGATCCGGTCCATCGCGCCGATCTCCTCGGCATAGCCGGCGCCATGCGTGCCGTAGAGGCCGACGGCATGGACCTCGTCGAGATAGGTCAATGCGCCGTACCGCTCTGCCAGGTCGCAGATCGCATGGATCGGCCCGACATCGCCATCCATCGAATAGACACTCTCGAAAACGATCAGCTTCGGGCGTTCCGGAGGCGCGGCCTGCAGCAGGCTTTCCAGATGCGCGACATCATTATGCCGGAACACCGCCTTCTCGCAGCCCGCGCGCCGCACGCCATCGATCATCGAGTTGTGGTTGTCCGAATCCGACAGGATGAGACAGCCCGGCAGGCATTGCGCCAGCGTGGCGATCGCGGTCTGGTTGGCAACATAGCCGGAGGAGAAGACCAGCGCCGAACCCTTGCCATGGAGCCGCGCGAGGTCATGCTCCAGCCCGACCACGGCATGGCTGTTGCCGGAAATGTTGCGCGTTCCGCCGGCGCCGACCGAGCCACTTTCGGCTTCGGCGACCATCGCCTCGATCACGGAAGGATGCCGCCCCATGCCCAGATAGTCGTTCGAGCACCAGACCGTGACCTCGCGCGGGGTCGGGCCGGCATGCCAGGTGGCGCGGGGAAACCGGGCACGGTCACGGGCGATCTCGGTAAAGACGCGATAGCGGTTCTCGGCCTTTACATTCGCCGTCACCGCCTCGAACGCTTTCCGGTAGTCGAACATCCGCTTTTCCTGCCTTGACTGGGCCGATCTGCGCGCCAGCGCACCTTCACATGCCGGTTTTGCCATATATAGCCACTTAGAGGCATGAAACATTTCTGCCATTGCGACAATAGGTCTGCCCTGCCATCGGAGATGAAATGAGCGTGAAACCCAGCGATCCGGAACAGAAGGCGCGACTTGCCGAGGCCCTGCGCGCCAATCTTCAGCGCAGGAAGCAGCAGGTCCGCCAGCGTCCCGCCTCCGGGGCGGCTCAGCAACCGGCGGCCGCCGAGAAACCGCCACAAAGCCCGGGCACGCCGGACGCCTCACGCTGAACCTGTTTGCCTTGCCGGCTTCGGCATGGCAAAGCACCGCGCATATCCCGCCGATCCCGATGGAGCGGCCAAAGAGCGAGATCATCCATGGATCGGATCAAGATCATCGGCGGCAATCCGCTCAAGGGCAATATTCCCATTTCGGGGGCCAAGAATGCCGCGCTGCCGCTGATGATCGCCAGCCTGCTGACCCCGGGCACGCTCGTCCTCGAGAACGTGCCCCGTCTCTCCGATGTGCGCATGCTCAAGCGGATCCTCGGCAATCAGGGCGTCGATGTGACCGTTGCTGGCAAGCGCATCGGCGAGACCGGCGAGGATGGCGAGGTGGTCCGCCTGTCCGCCGCCACCATTGTCGATACCGTTGCGCCCTATGAGCTCGTCTCGCAGATGCGGGCGAGTTTCTGGGTGATCGCGCCGCTGCTGGCCCGCATGGGCGAGGCCAAGGTGTCGCTGCCGGGCGGGTGCGCCATCGGAACCCGGCCGGTCGACCTGCTCCTGATGGCGCTCGAGAAACTGGGTGCCTCGATCGAGATCGATGCCGGCTATGTCATCGCCCGGGCGCCGAAGGGGCTGGTCGGGGGCGAGATCGACTTTCCGAAGGTCACTGTGGGCGGCACCCATACCGCCCTGATGGCCGCGGTTCTGGCGCGCGGGACCACCCTGATCCGCAATGCCGCCCGCGAGCCTGAGGTGACGGATCTCGCCGAATGCCTCGTCAAGATGGGCGCGCGTATCAAGGGGATCGGCACGGCGGAGCTGGAAGTCGAGGGCGTGGCCAATCTGCTCGGTGCCACCCACCGCGTCCTGCCGGACCGGATCGAGGCCGGGACCTATGCCTTCGCGGCTGCGATGGCCGGCGGTGATGTGATGCTGGAAGGAATCGCCCCGCATCACCTGCAGGCCGCGCTCGACAAGCTCCAACAGGCCGGGGCGGAAATCATCGCGACCAACGAGGGTATCCGCGTCCGCCGGAACGGCCATGGGATCCAGCCGGTCGATGTCACCACCGAGGCTTTCCCCGGCTTCCCGACCGACCTGCAGGCGCAGTTCATGGCACTCATGACGCGGGCCGACGGGACGTCGCGGATCACCGAGACGATTTTCGAGAACCGCTTCATGCATGTCCAGGAACTCGCCCGTTTCGGCGCGCGGATCCGGCTGGATGGTGATGTGGCGATTGTCGAAGGCACGCAGACGCTCAAGGGCGCGCCGGTCATGGCGACCGATCTCCGCGCGTCGGTCAGCCTGGTCATCGCGGCGCTCGCCGCCGAGGGCGAGACGATGATCAACCGCGTCTATCATCTCGATCGCGGGTTTGAATCCCTCGAGGCCAAGCTCTCGCGCTGCGGCGCGAATGTGGAGCGCATCCGCGCCTGACGCGGATGCGCCGGATTGCGGCCTGGCTCAGTAGCGGACGTTGCCCGCCTTGCGACCGAAGCCCGGGATCATGCAATAGCAGCCGGACATGATCGGCACGACGCCCCCGGCCGAGCAATTCCCGCGGGACGTCACGCAGACCGAGCCCATGGCCACGCGCCGGCGCGGTGCGGGGTAATAGTCATCTTCCACGTAGCGGCGCGGACCCCGGTAATAGCCATCATCCTGGTAGCGGGGGCGGGGTGCTCCGGCAAAGGCGCGGACATTGCCGGCCTTGCGCCCGAAACCCGGGATGTTGCAGTAGCAGCCGGCGCCCATCGGGGAGTAACCGGCCGAGCAATTCCCGCGCGAGGTGACGCAGATCGAGGGACCGCGCTCGTAATACTGGGCCTCGGCATAGCCTGCCATGCCAAGGATCAGAAGAAAGCCGGCAATCCACGCATGGAGCCGTGACCGAAGGGAACGGGATTGTGTCATGGATGACCTCGAATGAAAGACAGCAACGCGTATAAACTAGGCGAAACTTCGGACGAACGCCAAGCCGGATTCGCGAGCACCCGCTGCGACAGAATGGGGATGTTCTTGTCGCACTGCGATAATGTCGTGTCGAAACCGTTGCAGCGGCGCCGGAGGCTGGGTAACAACGAGGGGTCGAATTCGAGCGAGGACCCCGGTCTTGGAGCATTATTCTTCCCGGTTGGCGGGCGGCGATGTCTCGCCGCGTTGGCGGCTCTCGACGGCGGATGCCGATTTCGAGCGTCGCTTCGCGGCCATGGCCGGTTCCAAGCGCGAGGTGGCTGCCGATGTCGACAAGATCGTTTCCGGCATCCTCGCCGATGTGAAGCTGCGGGGCGACAATGCCGTCCGCGATTTCACGATGCGCTTCGACGGGGTCGACCTCCGCAGCACGGGCGTGCGTTTCGCCGAGGCCGAGATCGAGGAAGCCGTCCACCAGTGCAAGAACACCCATCTCGATGCGCTGAAGGTCGCCGCGCGCCGGATCCGCGCTTTCCACGAGCGGCAGGTCCCGCGCGACGATGTGTTCGAGGACCATCTTGGCGTGAAACTCGGCTGGCGCTGGACGCCGATTGCCGCCGTGGGCCTCTATGTTCCGGGCGGCTCGGCTTCCTATCCCTCCTCCGTGTTGATGAATGCCATTCCGGCCAAGGTGGCCGGGGTCGATCGCGTGGTCATGGTGGTGCCCACGCCGCGCGGCAATCTCTCGCCTTTGGTGCTCGCGGCCGCACAATTGGCCGGCGTCGACGAGATCTACCGGATCGGCGGGGCCCAGGCGGTCGCGGCGCTTGCCTATGGCACCGAGACGATCCGGCCCGTCTCGAAGATCGTCGGCCCCGGCAATGCCTATGTTGCCGCAGCGAAGCGCCAGGTTTTCGGTCAGGTCGGGATCGACATGATCGCCGGCCCCTCCGAGGTGGTGATCATTGCCGATCGTTCTGCCAATGCCGAATGGATCGCCGCTGATCTGCTCGCCCAGGCCGAGCACGATACCGCGGCCCAGTCGATCCTGATCACCAACGAGCCGGATCTCGCCGAGGAAGTCGTGGCGGCGGTGAGCGGGCAACTCGCCACGCTGCCGCGCAAGGATATCGCCTCGGCCAGCTGGCGCGATAACGGAGCGATCATCCTCGTCGAGGACATGATGGATGCCACGCGCATCGCCAATCGCCTGGCGGCCGAGCATCTCGAGATCCACACGCGCGATCCTGAAGGGATCGCCCTCCGCATCCGCGAGGCCGGGGCGATCTTCCTCGGCGCCTACACGCCCGAAGCCATCGGCGATTATGTCGGCGGCTCCAACCATGTCCTGCCGACCGCCCGGTCAGCCCGCTTCGCCTCGGGCCTGGGCGTGCTCGATTTCATGAAGCGTTCTTCCATCCTGCGCTGCGGTCCGGACCAGCTGGCGGTTCTCGGACCGACGGCCATCGCGCTCGGGGAGGCCGAGGGCCTTGATGCCCATGCCCGTTCCGTGGCCATCCGGCTGAATCGGCGGTGATCGATGGGCGCTGAAGGTCTCGAGATGCGGCGTTTGGTGGCGGTCACGCTCGACGAGGCCTCGATCGAACGCGGGACGCCGGACCAGGAGCACGAGCGCGCGATCGCGATCTACGATCTCGTGGAGGAGAATATCTTCGGGATCCCCGGGGATCGTGGCGGTCCCTACACGCTTTCCCTAGGGCTGGTGGCCAATCGGCTTTCCTTCGACATCCGTCGCGAGGATGCCAGCCCGGTCATCGTGCATCTGCTGTCCCTCTCGCCCTTCCGCAAGGTCATCAAGGACTATTTCCTGATCTGCGAGAGCTATTACGAGGCGATCCGGTCGGCTTCGCCGGAGCGGATCGAGGCGATCGATATGGGCCGGCGGGGTGTCCATGACGAGGGTGCAGGCCTCGTCATCGAGCGGCTGGTTGGCAAGATCGAGATCGACCACAAGACGGCGCGACGCCTCTTCACCCTGATCGCCGCCCTTTCCTGGAAAGGGCAGGACCGGTGAGCGAACCCGTTTCGCCTCCGCTGCAGGCCGTTCTGTTCGTCTGTTCGATGAACGCTGTCCGATCTCCCATGGCCGAGGGCCTTGCCCGGATGCGCTACGGGCGGACGCTCTATGTGGATTCCGCCGGGCTCTCGAAAACCGACAGGGATGGCTTCGCGCTGTCCGTGCTCCGCGAGCTCGGAATCGATTTCGAGGGCGATGAGCCGCATACCCTGGACGAGATCGATTGCGAGGGCTTTGATCTTGTCGTCGCGTTGTCCTCGGAGGCCCATGCGCGGGCCCGGGAATTGCTGCGTGCCACGTCGGTCGAGCTGATCTACTGGCCGATCGAGGATGCCACCCAGGTCACGGGCACCCGGGACCAGCGCCTCGAAGCCTATCGCCGCGTCCGCGACATGATCGACCGCCGCATCCGCGATGTGATCGGCCCGCGGGTCCGCCGCGCGGGCTGAATCACGCCGGCCAGAACTCCCCGCCCGGCATCGGTTCCGGCACGCCCGTCGTGCCCGGCAGGCTGAGGGGCAGGCCGCGCCGCGAGCGGATCGCGAGATAGGCGAAGCATTCCGCCTCGAGCAGGTCGCCATCCCAACCGGCTGCCTCCACGGGTTCGACCGGAACCCCCAGCGCTTCGGCAAAGCCCCGCATGAAGACGGAATTGTGCCGGCCACCGCCGGTGACCAGCCATCGCCGCGCCGGTTTCGGCAGATGGCGGATGACGGCCGCCGTCGCGGCAATGGTGAAGGCCGTCAGCGTCGCGATCTCGTCGGCCGGGGCCAGCGCCCGGGCTGGCCGGGTCAGCCGGTGGAAATCGTTCCGATCGAGCGATTTCGGCAGCGGCTGGCGGAAGAACGGATGTTCCAGCCAGCCGGCAAGCAGTGCTGCTTCGACGCGCCCCTCGCGCGCCACCGTGCCGTCCCGGTCGAAGGGTTGGCCGAAATGATGCATCATCGCATCGTCGATGAGCGCCGATGCCGGACCCGTGTCGCAGGCCAGGACCGTTTTGCCATCCAGATAGGTGATGTTCGCCACCCCGCCGAGATTGAGCACGACCAGCGGGTGTTCCACCCCCGCCGCAAGCGCAGCATGGTAGAGCGGCACCAGCGGTGCGCCCTGCCCGCCGGCGGCGACATCCGCGTGCCGGAAGCGGTTGACCACCGGCCGGCCGAGCGCGCGGGCCAGCCTCGCGCCATCGCCGAGCTGGCGGGTGAAGCGCCGTTCCGGGCGGTGGAACACCGTCTGGCCGTGCAGGCCGACAAGATCGACCGCTGCGAGATCCAGCCCGCGCATGCCCAGAACCGCACGGATTGCCCCGGCAAAGGCATCGGTCACTTCTGCCTCGAGCGCATCGAGATTGCCGTTTTCGGCCAGGGCGGGATCCGCGATCACCGCCTGCAGCCGGGCCCGCAAGTCGGGCGGGTAGGGTGCTGCCCCGCCGCCCAGCATCCGAACAACGGAAAGCCCGTCGCTCTCCAGCACGGCCACGTCGATGGCATCCATCGAGGTCCCGCTGATGGCGCCGACGGCGCGGATCATTCCAGTCACCTGAATCTCCCGGCGAATCATCCCCCATCAGTATGCTGGACCTTGGCTCGCGAACCAGACATTCTGGCAAGGCGAGTTGCCGGGGGGCGTTGAACCATGAATCGGATCCTCTTGAAGAATGCGCTGGTCATCGCCACGATGGATGCGCAGCGGCGGGAATTGCCGGGGGGTTTCATCCTCGTCGAGGGGGGCGAGATCCGGCAGGTGGGTGCGGCGGACGAACCCTTGCCGGAAGCTGGCACGGTGATTGACCTGTCCGGTCATGTCGTGCTGCCCGGCCTCGTCAATACGCATCACCACATGGTCCAGTCCCTGACCCGGGCGACGCCCGGCGGGCAGGATGCCGAACTCTTCGGCTGGCTGAAGGCGCATTACCCGATCTGGGCCCATCTGACGCCGGAAATGATCCATGTCTCCGCGGTCACGGCCATGATCGAGCTGGTGCTCTCGGGCTGCACCACCTCCTCGGACCATCTCTACATCTATCCCAACGGTTCCTGCCTGGATGATGCGATCGAGGGCGCGCGTCGTGTCGGGATCCGCTTCCATGCCGCGCGTGGTGCCATGAGCGTCGGCGAGTCCAAGGGCGGCCTGCCCCCCGATCATGTCGTGGAGGAGGAGCCTGCGATCCTGCGCGAGATGCAGCGCCTTGTGGAGGAGTATCACGACGGTTCGCGCTTCGCGATGCTGCGGATCGTCATTGCACCCTGCTCGCCCTTCACCGTCAGCGAGGACCTGATGCGCGAGAGTGCGAAGCTCGCCCGGCATTATGGCGTATCGCTGCACACGCATCTGGCCGAGAACGACAACGACATTGCCTATTCCCTCGAAGTCTTCGGCAAGGACCCGGCCGACTATGTCGAGAGCCTTGAATGGGTCGGCCCGGATGTCTGGCATGCCCATTGTGTGAAGCTCGATGACAAGGCGATCCGCCTCTTCGGCCGGACGGGAACCGGCGTTGCCCATTGCCCCTGCTCGAACATGCGCCTTGCCTCCGGCATCGCGCCGCTCGGCAGGATGCGCGCTGCCGGCGTTCCGGTCGGTCTAGGGGTCGATGGCTCGGCATCGGCCGATGCCGGCCACCTTCTGGCAGAGGCAAGGCAGGCCATGCTGCTCCAGCGTGTCGGTTTCGGCCCGGCCGCCATGTCGGCCCGCGATGCGCTCGAACTCGCGACGCTCGGCGGTGCGCGGGTGCTCGGGCGCGATGATATCGGCGCGCTGGCCCCGGGCATGGCGGCAGATCTGGTCGCCTTCGATGTCACCGGCCTCGACTTTGCCGGTGCACAGGCCGATCCGGTGGCGGCTCTGGTCTTCTGCACGCCGCCGAAGGTCAGTTACAGCATGATCAATGGCCGGCTCATCGTCCGCAAGGGCGAGATGCAGACCATCGACCTGCCCAGACAGGTTGAACAGCATAACCGCCTCGCGCATCTGCTCCGGGTCAAGGCCGGGCTGGCCTCATGAGCCGCGTCGAGGGGCGCGAGGCCCCCGCTCTGCCCGGATTGACGCCCAAGCTTCTCACCGTCCTGCGCGAGGGCTACGGCTTCCGGGATTTCCGGGCGGATGCCATTGCCGGGCTGACGGTGGCCATCGTCGCGCTGCCGCTCTCCATGGCCATTGCCATTGCCTGTGGCCTCTCGCCCGATCGCGGGCTCTATACCGCCATTGTCGGCGGGTTCCTGATCTCTGCTCTCGGCGGCAGCCGCTACCAGATCGGCGGCCCTGCCGGCGCCTTCATCGTGCTGATCGCCGGGATCGTGCAGGCCCATGGCTATGACGGCCTCGTCCTGGCGACGATCATGGCAGGCCTGATGATGATCGCGGTCGGGTTCCTGCGCCTCGGCGGTTACATCCGCTACATCCCGTTCCCGGTCACTGTCGGGTTCACCGCAGGCATTGCCGTGATCATCTTCGCCAGCCAGATCAAGGAATTGCTGGGTCTGGCCATCGAGAAGGAGCCGGCGGCGCTCCTGCCCAAGCTCGCCGCCATCTGGTCAAGCCTGCCCAGTGCCAGCGGGCCGACCATGCTGGTTGCCGGACTGTCCGTGCTGATGATCCTTGCCTTCCGGCGCTGGCGGCCCAGCTGGCCCGGCCTGCTGATCACCGTGGCGGTGGCGGCGCTGCTCGCCTGGCTTCTCGGGCTGGAGATCGGCACGATCGGCAGCCGTTTCGGCGGCGTGCCCAGCAGCCTGCCCAGCCCGTCCCTGCCGCCGGTTTCGGTCGCCCGCCTTGTCGAGCTTCTCCCTGCCGCCCTCGCTATCGCCCTGCTGGGCTCCATCGAATCCCTTCTGAGCGCGGTCGTGGCGGACGGGATGAGTGGCGGCCGGCATCGCTCCGATATGGAGCTGATCGCGCAGGGCGTGGCGAACATCGCTTCCGTCCTGTTCGGCGGCGTGCCGGTGACCGGCACCATCGCCCGGACGGCCACGAATGTCCGCGCCGGTGCGCGGGGCCCGGTCTCGGGCATGCTTCATGCGATCTACCTGCTGGCCTTCATGGTCGTCGCCGCGCCGCTGGCGTCCTTTATCCCGCTGGCAGCGCTCGGCGCCGTCCTCGCCGTCGTGGCATGGAACATGGCGGAGAAACATGAATTCGCGGCCCTGCTGCGGACATCGCGCGCCGATGCCGTGATCCTGCTGGCCACCTTCATCCTGACCATCCTCGTCGATCTGACCATCGCCATCGGTGTCGGGGTGGTGCTCGGTGCCTTCGTCTTCATGCATCGCATGGCGACGTCGGTCGAGATTGCCGGCCTGGCCCCGCCGGCAGGGAAAGCGGGGGACGACCGGAATGATCCGGATTTCCCGGAAGGCGACGTGCTGGTCTACCGGCTGACGGGGGCCTTCTTCTTCGCGGCGGCCGGCAATGTCGCGGTCATTCTCGAACGCCTGCCGATTCCGCCTCGCGCCTTCATCTTCGATTTCCGGGACGTGCCGCTGGCGGATAGCAGCGCCGCCAAGAGCCTCGAGCGATTTTCCCACCGGCTCCACAAGGCCGGGGCTGTCTTCGTGATCGCCGGCGCCAACATGCAGGTCCGGCAGGTTTTCCAGCGGGCAGGCCTGCGCGAACCGCTCGTCCATTATGCGGAAGATCTCGGTGCGGCGCGCGAGATGATCCGCCCCGGATCCTAGGGCGCGAAGCCGTAGGCCTGCCGGACGCGGTCGATTCCGGTCAGCTTGGCGGCAAAGCCGGTCCAGCTGTCGCGCTCGGCGATCGGGGCCCAGAGGGCTTCGATCTCGTCATAGAGCAGGGTTTCCGGCTCGTCGGCGCCGAAATAGGATGCCGGATTACGGGCAGCCTCGCTTGGCGCACGATCGCGCCAGAGCGCAATGACCGGAGCAAATTCAGCGCCCGCATAGAGCGCGGCCCGCGGCCCTTTCGCAGCCTTGGCCAGCCGGGCTGCGCCCCCGTAGAGATCGAACATCACCGCCTCGAAGGGGGCGCGCGTCTGGCGCAGGGCAGTGAACAGGGCACGGATCAGCACCGTGTCGGCCTCCATGTCGCTAGCCTCGATTCCCAGCCGGACGAACAGGGCTCGGCGGAGTTCTTCCCAGAAGCGCTCGCCGAACGTATCGAGGACGGCCTCGAGCCCGGGCTGCGGTGTCAGCGGGATCAGGCATTCCGCCAGCCGCGCGAGGTTCCAGGCGATCGTGTCCGCCTGCCGGCCGAAAGCATAGAGACCGGTCTGGTCGAAATACGCCGCCGTGAAGCCCGGATCGTAGAAGGGCAGGAACCGGTAGGGCCCGTAATCGAAGCTCTCGCCGGTGATGTTGATATTGTCCGTGTTGAGCACCCCGTGCACGAAGCCGGCGGCAAACCATTGCGCGCTCATCCGCGCGGTTCGGCCGGCAACGATATCGAACAGGGCAAGGGCCTCCTCCGCCATCGTCTCCCGCCGCGCTTCGGGCAGGTAATGCCGCGAGCAATGCTGCACCAGGCGCGCGAGGCTTTCCGTATCACCTTCGGCGAGCAGGCGCTGGAAGGTCCCGATCCGGATATGCCCGTGGGAAAGCCTGACAAGAACGCTGGAGCGCGTCGGTGAGGGTTCGTCGTTCCGGTGGAGGGCCTCGCCGGTCTCGATCAGAGAGAAGCTCTTCGAAGTTTCCACCCCGAGCGCTTCCAGCATCGCGGTCGCCAGAACCTCGCGGATGCCGCCCTTCAAGGTCAGGCGGCCGTCACCGCCGCGTGAATAGGGTGTCTTTCCGCTGCCCTTGGTGCCGAGGTCGAGGAGCCGCCCGGCATCATCGCGCAGCTGCGCGAAAAGGAAGCCGCGCCCGTCGCCGAGATCGGGATTGTAGCTGCGGAACTGATGGCCGTGGTAGCGCAGCGCCAGTGGTGCGGGGAAGCTGCCGGGCAGGGGCGCGAACCGGCCGAAATGCGCCGCCCATTCCGCATCATCGAGGCCGGCCAGCCCGACGCGCCGCGCCCAGCTTTCGTTCCGGTAGCGCAGGATGGCCGCCGGAAAATCCGCAGCCTTTACCGGATCGGCAAAGGCGGGCCCGAGTTCGGCATGGCAGGTCTCGGGTCGGAAGAAGGGATCGGCGGGCAAGGGGAGGCTCAGGACAACGTCATCATGAGCCGGCGCAGCAGTTCGGCGCGCGGCACGATCGTCCGGCAGTCAATCTGTTCGTAGTCCGTATGCGCGCCCTTGCCATCCACCCCGAGCCCGTCGAGCGTCGCGGCCATCGGCGCGGTGAAATTGCCGTCCGAGCCGCCGCCGGTATGCACGCCGACAAGCTCGAACCCGATTTCCGCCGCCTGTCGCGCCGCATGGTCGAACAGGGCCTTCGCTGCCGGCGTCTGTTCGAAAGGCGGGCGGTTCATGCCGCCGGTGACGGTGATGGTCACGCCCTCGGTCCGCGGCCTCAGGCCCAGGATCTTGCCGCAAAGTTCGTCAGCCAGCTCTGCGGTCGGAACACGGAGATCGACCGCGGCGACGGCTTCTTCGGGAATGACATTCGCCTTTGTGCCACCCTGCACCACGCCGACGGTGACCGTGACACCGCGCGCATCGTCGCACAGGCCTTCCAGCGCCAGGATGACATGGCCCAGTTCGCGGATCGCGCTGCGGCCTTCATGCGGCTTCGCGCCGGCATGCGAGGCCACGCCCCGGATCTGCACATCGAACCGCCCGACGCCCTTCCGGGCCGTGACAATCTTGCCGCCATCGCGGGCGGGTTCGGTAACCAGCACGTATTTCGCCTGCCGCCCCAGCGCCTCGATCAGCGGGCGGGAGGTCGGACTGCCTATTTCCTCATCGGAAACATAGAGATGCGTTACGCCGAGCGCGGCTCCGCCTGCCGCAGCCGCCGCGCGCAGGGCATGATGGGCTATGCAGGCCCCCGACTTCATGTCGTAGATGCCGGGGCCGAACGCGATCGGCCCTTCTTCCCGCCAGGGCAGGCGCCCGGCGAGGAACCCCATCGGATGCACCGTGTCGAGATGGCTGAGCACGAGAATGCCCGGCTTGTCCTGGCCCCAGGCCGAGCGGGCGATCAGGTGGTCGCCGCAGCCATCGCTCCCGGGCACGCGCTCCAACGTCACCGGCAAGCCGGCATGATCGGCCATGACCATTTCGACAAGGCGGTTGATCTGGTCGGGGCGTTCGGTCGGGCTCTCGATCTCCACCCAGCGGCGGATATGCGCCAGGATCGCGTTCTGTTCAAACATGGGGCTGATGGATCTCCGGATTCGGCGGGCAGCCTGTCACAGTGGCTCCGGCACGGCAAGGTTCGGTCGATGCTTGTTGGCAGGATCCTGACAAGCAGGCATAATGCGCCAGACAAGGGAGATCCGCCATGTCCTTGCCCCCGTCGGCACCGCTGGTCGCCGTTCTGGCCTATGATGGCCTATGCGCCTTCGAATTCGCGATTGCCTATGAGGTATTCGGCCTGCCGCGGCCGGAAATGGGGCCGGGCTGGTATCGCTATCGGCCCTGCGCGGTCGAGCCGGGGCCGCTGCGTTCGGCCAGCGGCCTCATGGTCGAGGCGGCGGAAGGGCTCGACATCCTCTCCGAGGCGGATCTCATCGTTATTCCCGGATGGCGTGGAATCTCCGCCCCGGTGCCGGAGCCGCTTCTGGCCGCCCTCCGCGCGGCCCATGCACGGGGTGCCGTGCTCGCCTCGCTTTGCTCCGGGGCCTTCGTCCTCGGTGCTGCGGGATTGCTGGATGCCCGGCGCGCCACCACGCATTGGCGCTATTTCGATGCCATGGCCGCCCGTTTCCCGGCTGTCCGGCTCGAGCCGGATGTCCTTTATGTCGAGGAGGATCGCCTCCTCACCGCCGCCGGCAGTGCGGCCGGCATCGACCTCTGCCTGCATCTGGTCCGGCGCGATTTCGGCGCGGAGATCGCCAACCGCGTGGCGCGTCGGCTGGTCGTGGCGCCGCATCGGGATGGCGGGCAGGCGCAGTTCATCGAAAGGCCGGTGCCGAAGCCGCGCGAGGGTGCGCGTCTCTCCGCGCTGATGGAATGGATGCAGGCCCATCTCGATCTGGACCAGAAGGTGCCGGATCTCGCGCGGCGCGCCGGCATGAGCATCCGCACCTTCCAGCGTCGTTTCGACGAAACCACCGGCCTGCCGCCGGGAAGCTGGCTGCTGCAGATCCGGATCGCGCGGGCGCAGGAACTGCTCGAGTCGCCGGAGGATCGCTCGCTGGAGGATATTGCCGAGGCCGCCGGCTTCCGCACCGTGGCGGCTCTGCGCCATCATTTCCGGCAGCGGCTCGGCCTCAGCCCCGGCCAGTATCGTACCCGCTTCTTCCGCGATCGGGGGCCGGCGCGGGCGGCCTGATGCAAACTGGCTGAATCTTGATGTACGATGGCTTTCCGGCCAGTCGCCCGGATGCGCCGCGTCGGGCATAGCCTCAAAGAGCCAGAGGCAAGGAGGATCCCATGAATGCCGTGACTGAAATCCCCGTCGCCAGCCCGGAGGAGATCCGGGCACGCTATGCCGAGCGGCTGCGCTTCGAGACCGATTGCTGGGATGTCCATGACGCGCTCGGTTCGGCCGAACCCGGTTTCGTGCTGGTCGATGTGCGCGGCCCCGCGCTCTTTGCGAGGGGCCATATCGAGGGCGCGATCAACCTGCCCCGCGGCAAGATGACGGCACGCCGGATGGCGGATTGGCCGGAAGGCACGCTCTTCGTGGTCTATTGCGCCGGCCCGCATTGCAACGGCACCGACAAGGCCGCGCTGCGGCTGGGCGAACTC
The DNA here is from genome assembly GCA_027484605.1 of Hyphomicrobiales bacterium. Lineage (GTDB taxonomy): Bacteria > Pseudomonadota > Alphaproteobacteria > Rhizobiales > Beijerinckiaceae > Rhabdaerophilum. Next base: position 46,231 of record JAIXSR010000133.1, read on the forward strand.
GGGTGCCCCGTCAAGGTGATGATCGGCGGCGTGACCGGCTGGATCGATGAGGGTTTCCCGCTGAAATCGATCACGGGCTGAGCCGAGCCGCACCGTCTTGCGACGAAGTATCGAATTTCGCAGAGCCGGCTCGCCGAATTTCCCTCTTTCGTTCGATCTTCGCAGTTTGTAAGCCTTCCCGACCGCCATCGGGGAGGTTTGCATGTTCCAGCTGAGTGACGATGCCCGCGCCATCCAGGATATGGCCCGTGCTTTCGCGGCGGAAAAACTGGCCCCCCATGCGCTCGAATGGGACGAGAAGAAGCATTTCCCGATCGATGTCATGCGCGAGGCGGCCGCCCTGGGCATGGGCGGAATCTATGTGCGCGATGATGTCGGCGGTTCCGGCCTGACGCGCCTCGACGCCGCCGTCATCTTCGAGGCGCTGTCGACCGGCTGCCCGACGGTGGCCGCCTATATCTCGATACACAATATGTGCGCCTGGATGATCGATACCTACGGGAACGACGCCCAGCGCAAGGCCTGGCTTCCGGCTCTTGTCAGCATGGAACGCTGTGCGAGCTATTGCCTGACCGAGCCGGGCGCCGGTTCCGATGCCGCGGCGCTCTCGACCCGGGCGCGCCGCGAGGGCGACCATTACATCCTCGATGGCCAGAAGCAGTTCATTTCCGGTGCCGGCAACGAGGCCGATTTCTATGTCGTGATGGCGCGGACAGGGGCCGACGGGCCGAAGGGTATCTCGACCTTCATCGTCGAGGGTGGCACGCCCGGCCTGAGTTTCGGCGCCAATGAACGCAAGATGGGCTGGAATGCCCAGCCAACGCGGGCGGTCATCTTTGATTCCTGCCGGATCCCCGCCGCCAACCGGCTGGGCGAGGAAGGCGACGGCTTCCGCATTGCCATGTCCGGCCTCGATGGCGGGCGGCTCAACATTGCCGCCTGCTCGGTCGGCGGGGCCCAGGCCGCACTCGACAAGGCGCTGGCCTATGCCAACGAGCGCAAGGCGTTCGGGCGCAAGCTCAACGAGTTCCAGGCGCTTCAGTTCCGGCTGGCGGATCTCGCCATCGAGCTCGAGGCCGCCAGGCTGTTCCTCTATGCTGCAGCCGCATCCTATGATCGCGGCGATGCTGACCGGACAAGCCGTATCGCCATGGCCAAGCGCTTTGTCACGGATACGGGCTTCGACGTTGCCAATGGGGCGCTGCAGATCCTCGGCGGCTATGGCTATCTCTCGGAATACGGAATCGAAAAGATCGTGCGGGATCTCCGGGTCCACCAGATCCTCGAGGGCACAAACGAAATCATGCGGTTGATCGTGGCGCGCAGCCTGATCGCGCAGCAGGCATAAAAGCGGAGGAAAGCATGGCGACGATCGGGTTTCTGGGTCTGGGCAATATGGGGCGCCCGATGGCGCTCAACCTCGTGAAGGCCGGCCATGAAGTGATTGGCTTCGACCTCTCTCCCGAGGCCTGCGAAGCCAGCCGGGAGGCCGGGCTGACCGTCGCCGCCGATGCCGATGTGGCGGTGCGGAAGGCCGAGATCGTCGTGACCATGCTGCCGGCGGGCAAGCATGTGCTCGACGCTTATTCCGGCCGTATGAACCTGTTGGCCAAGGCTTCGCGGGGCACGCTCTTCATCGATTGCTCCACCATCGACATCGCCTCGGCCCGCGCCGCGAGCGAAGCGGCTGCGGCGGCTGGCATGCTGGCGGTGGATGCCCCGGTCTCCGGGGGCGTCGGCGGGGCCGCTGCCGGGACCCTGACCTTCATGGTCGGCGGCAGCGTGGACGCCTTCGCGAAGGCGAAACCGGTCCTCGAGGCGATGGGCAAGAAGATCGTCCATTGCGGCGGCGCCGGAAACGGGCAGGCGGCCAAGATCTGCAACAACATGCTCCTCGGCATCTCGATGATCGGGGTCGGCGAGGCCTTCGTGCTGGCGCGCAAGCTCGGCCTGTCCGATCAGGCCTTGTTCGATGTGGCCTCCACCTCGTCGGGGCAATGCTGGTCGCTCAACACCTATTGCCCGGTGCCCGGGCCTGTCCCCACCTCGCCGGCCAACCGCGATTATGCCCCGGGCTTTGCCGCCGACCTGATGCTCAAGGACCTCAAGCTCAGCCAGCAGGCCGCCCAGGGCAGCGGCGCGGTAACGCCCCTTGGCGCGGCGGCGGCGCAGCTTTACGAGTTGTTCGCGGCCCAGGGACATGGCGGCCTCGACTTCTCGGCCATCGTCACGTTCCTCAACGGCACGCCCGGCAAGGCCCCGCAATAGCGGGCCTCCCTGTCCGGCCAATCACTCGTCGGGGAGGGCGTCATGCGTCATGGATTGAAACGGGCCGGTCTGGTCCTCGCCCTGTTCGCGGCGGGGGTCGCGCTGGCGCAGGCGCCTGGGCCGCTCCGCCGGATCGGCGAGTTCCGGATCTCGACCGGGCTTCACATCAACGGCATCGAATTCGGCGGCATTTCCGGCCTCGAGCGTGATCCGGCGAGCGGGCGCTATCTCGCCCTCTCCGATGATCGCGCCGAGACGGGCCCGGTCCGGCTTTACGAAATCGATCTTGGCATCGACGCCCGGGGCATCGCGAAACTCGAGGTTCTCCGCACCCTCGAATTGACCGACGAGCAGGGCAAGGCCTTCCCCCGCGATGCGGTGGATCCCGAAGCCATCCGCCTCGCGCCGAATGGCAATCTCGTCTGGAGTTCGGAGCGTGACCAGCAGGGTCGGCCCGCTTTGTTCGAGGCCGATCGCCAGGGGCGGGCGCTGCGGCGCTTTGCCCTGCCGGATTACTACATGCCGGATGCAGGCAAGACGCGCGGGGTGGTGAACAATCTCGGCCATGAGGGCCTCGCCTTCTCGCCGGATGGCCGGCTGCTTTATGCCCTTCTGGAGAGCGCCCTGGCGCAGGACGGCGCGGTCGCGAACCGGGAGGATGGCTCGCTCGCGCGGCTGCTGGTCCTCGACTTCGCCAGCGGCAAGCCGGTAGCTGAATATGCCTATCGAACCGAGCCGGTCCGGCTGGCTTCCGCGCGCAATCCGCCGGTGGAGGAAAACGGCGTCTCCGAGATCCTGATGATGCCGGATGGCGGCCTGATTGTCGTCGAGCGGACCTTTGCGCTGGGGGCGGGGAACATGATCCATCTCTTCCGGGTCCGGCCCGAAGGCGGAATCAATGTGCTCGGCCGTGCCAGCCTGAAGGAGGGCGAACCCGTCATCCCTCTGGCCAAGGAACCGCTGCTCACCTTGCGCGAGGGGGATTTCGGCCTCGATCTCGACAATATCGAGGCTCTTGCCCTCGGCCCAATGTTGGATGGACGACAGACTCTCGTCTTCGCCTCTGACAACAACTTCAACCGCAATGGCCAGGTCACGCAATTCATCGTTTTCGCGCTTGAACCGCGCTGACCTTGGTCAAAAGACCGAATTGACCGATGCCGGCACCCTGCTATCGGTTGCCGGCATCGAATTGTGCCGTGGGAGAGTAGGCTCATGAAGGAAATCCTCGACAGGCTCGAGTCCCGCCGCCAGGAGGCCCGACTCGGCGGTGGCCTCAAGCGCATCGACGCGCAGCATGCCAAGGGCAAGCTGACGGCGCGCGAACGGCTTGAATTGCTTCTCGACCATGGCTCCTTCGAGGAATTCGACATGTTCGTCGAACATCGTTGCGTCGATTTCGGCATGGACAAGCAGCCGCGCCCGCCCGGCGATGGCGTGGTGACCGGCTGGGGCACGGTCAATGGGCGCAAGGTCTTCGTCTTCGCGAAGGATTTCACCGTGCTCGGTGGCTCGCTCTCCGAGACCCATGCCCAGAAGGTCGGCAAGATCCAGGAACTCGCCCTGCGCATGCGCGCGCCGATCATCGGCCTCTATGATTCCGGCGGTGCCCGCATCCAGGAAGGCGTGGCGAGCCTCGCCGGCTATGCCGACATCTTCAAGCGCAACGTGACCGCCTCTGGCGTGATCCCGCAGATCTCCGTCATCATGGGGCCCTGTGCCGGCGGCGACGTCTATTCCCCGGCCATGACCGACTTCATCTTCATGGTCCGGGACACGTCCTACATGTATGTCACCGGCCCGGATGTGGTGAAGACCGTGACGAACGAGATCGTCACCCATGAGGAACTGGGTGGCGCCTCCGTGCACACTACGAAATCCTCGATCTCAGACGGCGCCTTCGACAACGACGTCGAGGCCCTGCTTCAGATTCGCCGGCTGATCGATTTCCTGCCTGCCAACAACCAGGAAGGCACGCCGGAATGGCCGAGCTCGGATGATCCGCTCCGCCGCGACATGAGCCTGGACACGTTGGTGCCGGACAATGCCAACCAGCCCTATGACATGAAGGAACTCATCCTCAAGGTCGTGGACGAGGGCGATTTCTTCGAGATCTCCGAGAAGCATGCCGGCAACATCATCACCGGTTTCGGCCGCATCGAGGGACGCACCGTGGGCATCGTCGCCAACCAGCCGATGGTGCTGGCCGGCGTGCTCGACAGCGATGCCAGC
>JAIXSR010000155.1 GCA_027484605.1 Hyphomicrobiales bacterium
CTCCTGCCGGGGGGGTGGGGCGATGCTCTCGCTGATCCATCGGGCGCGCATTCTGGCGCTCGATATTGCGGCCCTGATGCTGGGCGCGCTCTTCATCGTCTTCCTGATCCAGATCGCCGCGCGCTACGTCTTTAACGCCCCGGCCCTGTGGACGCTGGAAGCCTGCCTGACCCTCTGGCTCTGGGTTGTCTTCTGGGGCGGTGCCTTCGTTCTCCAGGAGAAGGACCATGTCCGGTTCGACGTGCTCTACATCGCCGTCGGGCGGAACCTGCGCCGGGCCTTTGCCATGATCTCGGCCATTGCCATCGGCGGCGGCATGCTGGCGGCCCTGCCGGCCACCTGGAGCTATATCAGCTTCTACCAGATCAAGCGCAGCGCCGTGCTCGGCATCCGGCTCGACATCGTGTTCAGCATCTACGGCATCTTCGCGGTCATGCTCGTGATCCGCTATTTCTGGCGCGCCTATCTCGTGGCGCGGGGCGCGGATCCCGATGAGCTCGACAACCGCGAAATCCAGGATGGGTATCACGTCCAATGAGCCTCGCCCTGTTCTCCTGCCTGATGGTCCTCATCGTGCTGGCCACGATCGGGGCCTCGATTCCGCTCTCGATGATCGTGTCCGCCATCGTCTATCTCGCCGTGAAGGGCCAGGATATGGGCCTGGCGGCGGAGCAGATCATCCAGGGCCTCTATGACAGCTTCGTCATCCTGGCGATCCCGCTTTTCATCGTGGCCGCGAATTTCATGAATGCCGGCACGATTTCCGACCGGCTCAACACGTTCTGCCTCGCCATTGTCGGCCGCCTCAAGGGCGGGATGGGCCATGTCAATGTGCTGAACAGCCTCGTCTTTGCCGGCATGTCCGGCTCGGCCGTGGCCGATGTCGTCGGCATGGGCAAGATGTCCATCGACATGATGATCAAGAACAACCGCTATCCGCTCGGCTATGCGGCGGCGATCACGGCCGCGACGGCGGTGGTGGGCCCGATCATCCCGCCCTCGATCCCGATGGTGCTCTATTCCATCGTCTCGGACGCCTCGATCGGCTATCTCTTCCTCGGCGGCGTCGTGCCCGGGCTGATCATGTGCGCGGCGATGATGATGCTGAATACCTATATGGCGCATCGCATGAATGTGCCGCTGGAAGAGCCGGTTCCGCTTCGGGAGATCCCCTCGGTGACGGCCAAGGCGTTTCCCGCGCTGCTGATGCCGATCATCCTGCTGGCCGGCATCTATGGCGGGGCCACCACCCCGACCGAGGCGGCGGCCATCGCTGCGGCCTATGCCTTCATCGTCGCGGTTTTCTTCTACCGGGCGCTGACCTTCAGCAATATCCGATCCGTCATGCATGACAGCGTGAAATCCTCGGCCTCGGTGGGGCTGATCATCGGTTCGGCGCTGATCTTCAACTACATCGTGGCGACCGAGAACATCCCGGCGCAGGTCCAGCAGCTGATGAAGGGCGTCGAGATTTCGCCCCTGGCCTTCCTGCTGCTGCTCAACCTGCTGTTCCTCGTGCTGGGATGCCTGCTGGATGCCTCGACGATCATCCTCGTCATCATCCCGGTCTTCATTCCCACCGTGAAGGCACTCGGCATCGATCTCGTGCATTTCGGCATCGTGGCGGTGGTCAATTGCATGATCGGGCTGATCACGCCGCCCTACGGGGTGCTGCTCTTCGTGCTCAACGCGATTACCGGCATCCCGATGAAGGTGCTGATCCAGTATATCTGGCCCTGGGTCGGTGTGCTGGTGGCTTCGCTCCTGCTGATGATCCTCGTGCCGGATACGGTGCTCTGGCTGCCGAAAATGTTCGGCTATGTGCCCGCGATGCGATGAGGGACGGAGCATGACATGTCTTCTCCCCCGGGTGGCCGGCCGGCCATGAGCGCGCCGGTTTTCATCGCACTGCTCGGTGCCGGGCTGATCGGCCGGCGGCATGCCGAGCTGATCCTGGCCGAGCCGGAGGCGCGGCTCCATTCGGTTGTCGATCCTTCCGAAGGCGGGCGCGCCTATGCCGAAGCGAAGGGCCTGCGCTGGTTTCCGACGCCCGAGGCGATGCTCGCTGCAGGAAAGCCGGATGGCATTCTTGTCGCGACGCCGAATGCACTGCATGTCGAGCATGGCCTGCTGGCCATCGCAGCGGGGCTGCCGGTGCTGGTCGAGAAGCCGCTGGCGGCCGATCTGGCTGGCGCGCGCACTTTGGTCGCGGCGGCGGCGAAGGCCGGCATTCCGCTGCTGACCGGGCATCACCGCCGGCACAATCCGCTGATCGCGCGGGCCAAGGCGATGATCGAGGCCGGCCGGCTCGGGCGGATCGTCAGCGTGCATGGCTTCTTCTGGCTGCTGAAGCCGGATTCCTATTTCGAGGTCGACTGGCGCCGGCAGCCCGGCGCGGGGCCGGTGCTGATCAATCTCAGCCACGATATCGACCTGCTGCGCCATCTCTGCGGCGAGATCGTCGAAGTCCGGGCGATGCAGAACAATGCCGTGCGCGGCTTCCCGGTCGACGAGACCAGCGTGGTGCTGCTGCGCTTCGCCTCCGGCGCGCTGGGGACTGTGAATATCTCCGACACGATCACCGCGCCCTGGAGCTGGGAACAGGGCGCTGCGGAGAACCCTGCCTATCCGCCGGCCGGGCAGAATTGCTATTTCATCGGCGGTACCGAGGCTTCGCTCGCCATTCCGCGCCTCGAACTCTGGCGCAACGAGGGCCGGCGCGGCTGGTGGGAACCGCTGGTGGCGGAACAGCATGTGGCGCCGCCAGCCAATCCCCTGCCGCTGCAGATCCGGCAATTCGTCCATGTCATCCGGGGCGTGGAGGAGCCGCTGGTGCCGGGCCTCGAGGGCATGCGGACCATGGCGGTGATCGATGCCGTCCGGCGGGCAGCGCTGAGCGGCGAGGCGGTGCGCCCCGAACCGGGAGAGGTGGCATGATCAGCGGGCATACGCGCGTGATCGGCCATGTCGGCTTTCCCACCGAGAGCTTCAAGGCGCCGATGATCTACAATCCGTTCTTCGCGGCGCGGGGGATCGACTGCGTCGTCGTGCCGATGGGCTGCCGTTCCGAGGCCTATCCCGCCTTCCTGCCGGCCCTGTTCTCGCTGACGAACATTGCCGGCGCGCTGATCACCATGCCGCACAAGGTCACCACGCTCGATCTCGTCGACACGCTTTCGACCACGGCCCGTGTCGCCGGCGCCTGCAATGCCGTCAAGCGCCTCGACGATGGCCGCCTGGCCGCCGACATGTTCGATGGCGAGGGTTTCGCGCGCGGGCTCGAGCGGAAAAACTGCGCCATTGCCGGCACCTCGATCTTCATTGCCGGGAGCGGCGGTGTCGGCTCGGCCATCGCCGCCGCCCTGGCCCGGCGTGCGCCGGCGCGGCTCCGGCTCTTCGATCTCGATGCCGGCATGACCGAACGGCTCGCCGACCGCATCCGGGCGCATTATCCGGCGATCATCCTCGAAACCGGCCTCAACGATCCTTCCGGCTGCGACATCGTGGTCAATGCGACGCCGCTCGGCATGAAGGCGGGGGATCCGCTGCCGATCGATGTAACGCGGATCGCGCCCGGCACGATGGTCGGCGAGGTCGTGATGAAGACCGAGATGACGCCGCTTCTCGAGGCAGCCCGTTCGCGCGGATGCCCGATCCAGGTGGGGCTCGACATGCTGTTCGAGCAGATTCCCGCCTATCTCGACTTTTTCGGCTTTCCCAGTGCCACGGCCGAGGAATTGCGGGCTTTGGCCACGATCACCTATTGAGGACAACGACGATGCGGACCTCGATTGCCACCGTCTGCGTTTCGGGAACCCTGCCGGAAAAGCTGGAAGCGATCGCGGCGGCACGGTTCAAGGCCGTCGAGATCTTCGAGACCGATCTCATCGCCTGGCCCGGCACCCCGCGCGATGTCCGGCAGATGTGCGATGATCTTGGCCTTGCCATCGTCACCTGCCAGCCCTTCCGTGACTTCGAGGGGTTGCCGGAGGCGCGACGCGCCAAGGCCTTCGACCGGGCGGAGCGGAAATTCGACCTGCTGCAGGAGCTGGGCAGCGACCTGCTCTTCGTCTGTTCCTCGGTCTCGCCCGAGGCACAGGGCGGCATCGACCGGATCGCCGCCGATTTCGCCGAACTCGGCGACAGGGCGGCAAGGCGCGGGATGCGCGTCGGCTACGAGGCCCTGGCCTGGGCGCCGCTGATCCATGATTACCGCGATGCCTGGGAAGTTGTCCGGCGGGCCGGGCGCGAGAATGTCGGCATCGTGCTCGACAGTTTCCATATCCAGTCGCGCCAGCTCGACCTTTCGCCGATCCGGGCGATCCCGGGCGACCGGATCTTCCTCGTCCAGCTGGCCGATGCGCCGAAACTGCAGATGGATTACCTGTCCTGGAGCCGCCACTGGCGCTGCATGCCGGGGCAGGGCGATTTCGACCTGTCCGGTTTCATGGATGCGCTGGCGGCCACCGGTTACGACGGCTATCTCAGCCTCGAGATCTTCAACGACCGGTTCCGGGCCGGTTCGGCCCGGTCGGTGGCGGTGGATGGCCATCGCTCGCTGATCAGCCTGCTCGACGATGCCGGCCGCCGTCGCGGGGCGCCGATCCCCGGCGCGGTGGCGATGCCGCCGCCGGCCCCGGTCGGGCGCGTTGCCTTCCTCGAATTCGCGGTGCACGAGCAGGATCGCCCGGGCTTCGTGGCCATGCTCGCGGCGCTCGGCTTTGCCGAGATCGGCCAGCACCGCTCCAAGGAGGTCTCGCTCTTCGCGCAGGGCACGATCCGGATCGTGCTGAACAGCGACAAGGAAGGCTTCGCACATTCCTACCAGATCACGCATGGCACCTCGGTCTGTGCCATCGCGCTGGAGACTTCGGATGCCCGCGCCACCGTCGACCGGGCCCGCAAGCTGTTCGACGATCCGCATAACGGCCCGGTCGGGCCGGGCGAACTCGATATCCCGGCCGTGCGCGGCCTCGGGGGCAGCCTGCTCTATTTCCTCGATCGCGGCACCGTGCTCAGCCGCTGGGCCGAAACCGATTTCGTGATGCAGGCGCCGGCCGGCGGGGGAATCGGCCTGACGGAGGTCGATCACGTCTCGCAATCGATGCAATACGAGGAGATGCTGACCTGGCTGCTCTTCTATTCCACGTTGTTCGCGGCCCGGAAAATGCCCTCGCAGGCGGTGATCGATCCCGGCGGCGTGGTCCAGAGCCAGGTGATCGAGAGCGGCGGGCTGCGGCTGGTGCTGAACGGCTCGCAGAGCCATCGCACCTTGTCCTCGCGCTTCGTCACCGATTTCTTCGGCTCAGGCGTGCAGCATGTGGCCCTGTCGAGCCACGACCTGAAGGCGACCGTACGCGCCGCCCGGGCGGCCGGCATCACGATGCTGCCCATTCCGGAGAATTACTACGAGGATCTCGCCGCCCGCACCGACCTGAGCGATTCCGAGATCGACGAGCTGAAGGCGCTCGACATCCTCTATGACCGGGACGGGCAGGGCGAGTTCTGGCAGGCCTATACCGAGACGCTGGATGGCGGCTTCTTCTTCGAACTGGTCCAGCGCAGCGGCGGCTATGCGGGCTACGGCGCGGCCAATGCGCCGATCCGGCTGGCCGCGCAGGCGCGGACGGCCCGGCCGGCCGATGTGTTCATCGAGGAAGCGCTATAAGCCCGGAAGCCCGGCGCCTCAGCCCTTCCGCCTGGCGCTGCGGACGATCTCGTCGACGCGGTTCAGGAGCGGCTCCGGCGCGCGGGTGAAATCCGGGTCGTAGCCCTTGAGGTCATCCGAGAGGATGCGGATATCCGCATCAATGCGCGACATTTCCGGTGCCGACAGCCCGGCCTCTTCCTTCTTCATCGCGCTTTCGAGCCGGTAGAGTACGTCCAGCAGCTTGGCCCGGCGCGATTCGTCGCCCGGCTGGTCCTTCCGGAGGCGGTGATAGCCCTCGGCCAGATCGGCCGCGCGCGGCAGGTAGGAGGCGAAATAGCGACGTGCGAGCCCGAGCTTGACCGGCTCGGCCATCAGCCGGGCATGGACGGTATCCGCCACATCGGCGAGGACACGGAACTGCCGGGCAATGGCCGAATCGGGAATGGCGCCGGCGGCACCGCGAACGCGGCCGATATCGTGCTTGGCGCCGAGCAGGAGATCGAAATGGGCCGGCGGGCTGTAGGCTTCCGCGGGGTAATCCGGGGCGGTTTCGCGCAGGATGCGGGCCTCGATGACCGGTTCGGCCTTCGTTTCGGCCCTTTGCCGGCGCGCGGCCCGGGACAGCAGGATCCAGGCGATGAAGGCAAAGATCACCGGGCCGAAGGTCACGACGGTCAGGCCGAGGGCCCAGAGCGTGATCAGCGCGAAGAATAAGAAGGGTGCCATGGCCGCTGCCAGTGCCAATGCGCTGAAACCGCGAAACACGCCTGTTCTCCCTTTGCCTGTCCCGCGTGAAGATGGGAGGCGAGGGGGGCGCCTGCAAGCGGAAAAGGCGGAAAAACGGAAATTGACGCTGCCGCCGCAACCGACTATGTAACGAGACATCCCCTGACAAACCGGCCACGAACGACCCGCGGAGCGGGAACGGGGCCTTGCAGGCGAAAACTGGCCGGATGCCCCTTGAAAGGTGCCGGTCCCGCAGCGATCTTGGCGCGAGGCGCCGGAACGAGAAGGATCATGGGCGATGGCGAAGCCGAACCCGGTTGAATTCCTGCAGGAAGTGCAGGCCGAAGGCAAAAAGGTCTCCTGGCCGACCCGCAAGGAGACCATGATCACCACCGGCATGGTGTTCCTGCTCGTCATCGTCGCGTCGATCTTCTTTTTCTTCGCGGACATGATCATCCGCTGGGGTGTCGGGCTCGTGCTCGGCATCGGCCGCTGAGGAGAGCGCAGCATGTCAGCCACAGCCCGTGCCGAACGGACCAAGCGTTGGTACATCGTCCATGCCTTCTCGAATTTCGAGAAGAAGGTGGCGGATGACATCAAGAACGGCGCGGCCCTGCGCGGCCTCGAGGATCTGTTCGAGGAAATCCTTGTCCCGACCGAGAAGGTCACGGAAGTGCGCCGCGGCCGCCGGATCGAGACCGATCGCAAGTTCTTCCCCGGCTATGTGCTGGTGAAATGCGACCTGACGGACGAGGCCTATCACCTGATCAAGAACACGCCGAAGGTGACCGGCTTCCTCGGGGCGGACAAGAAGCCGATCCCGATTCCGGATGCCGAGGCCGAGCGCATCAAGGGCCAGGTCGTCGAGACCAGCGAGAAGCCGAAGACCACGATCATCTACGAGGTGGGCGAGAACGTGAAGGTAGCCGAAGGCCCGTTCGCCTCGTTCAACGGCGTGGTCGAGGAAGTGGATTTCCCGCGCCAGCGCCTGAAGGTGGCGGTGTCGATCTTCGGCCGCGCGACCCCGGTCGAACTGGAATTCAGCCAGGTCGAAAAGCTGAAGTAAGGAACGCTCGGTGCCTGACGATGCGGAACGGATCGTCGGGCGTCAGCTTGATGCCTACAATGCCAAGGACATCGATGCCTTCGCGGCATGCTGGCACAACGATGCGCGTATCTTCGCGCATCCCGATATGCTGCTCGCTGAAGGCATCGAGGCGATCCGCGCCCGACACCTGCTCCGGTTCCAGGAACCGGATCTCTTCGGCAAGCTGCTCTCGCGCATCTCTATCGGCAACCTTGTGGTCGATCACGAACTCGTCACGCGTAACTTCCCCGAAGGACTCGGCGAGGTGGAAGTCATCGCCATCTACGAGATTGTCGAGGGTAGGATCAGGACGGCCTGGTTCAAACAGAGCGAGAACCGGCTGAAGGGGCAGGCCTGAATGGCGCTTGCCTTTCCTGCACTTCTCCCTTAAACGCAGCACCCTCCGGGTCTGGCGTCCAGCCAGATCTTGAAACCCGTGGCGGGCAGTTGGCGGTTTCTTCTCGGAAGCCTCCACAACAAGCCGGACCACGGTTCCAATCGGCCTGACCCCGCCCGGGGAAGGGCCTTCGCCCCCGACGGCGCCCTCGCGGCACGGCCGGGTTCTGGAGAGAGACATGGCAAAGAAAATCATCGGCTTTATCAAGCTGCAGATTCCGGCTGGCGACGCCAAGCCGGCGCCGCCCGTGGGTCCGGCCCTCGGTCAGCGTGGTCTGAACATCATGGAATTCTGCAAGGCCTTCAATGCGAAGACCGCGCAGCTGGAAAAGGGGATGCCGATCCCCGTCGTCATCACGGCCTTCGCCGACCGCTCCTTCACCTTCGAGATGAAGCAGCCGCCGGTGACCTATTTCCTCAAGAAGGCTGCCAACCTGAAGATCGGCAAGAAGCCGGCCTCCGGTTCGAAGACCCCGGGCAAGGGTGCCTTTGTCGGCAAGGTGACCGAAGCGCAGCTGCGCGACATCGCCGAGAAGAAGATCGTCGACATGAATTGCGACACGATCGAATCCGCCGTCGAGCAGATCCGTGGTTCCGCCCGTGCCATGGGCCTCGAGGTCGTGGGGTAACGCCATGAACAAAGCTGTCAACAAAGCCGAACTCAAGCTGCCGAAGCGTACCGCCAAGGCGCGCGAAGGCATCGAGCGCACCAAGCTCTACCCGCTCGCGGAAGCCGTGAAGCTCGTCAAGGAGCGCGCGACCGCCAAATTCGACGAGACCATCGAGATCGCGATGAATCTCGGCGTCGATCCGCGCCATGCCGACCAGATGGTCCGTGGCGTCTGCAACCTGCCGAACGGTTCGGGCCGCACGGTCCGCGTTGCCGTCTTCGCCAAGGGTGCCAAGGCCGATGAAGCCAAGGCCGCCGGTGCCGATATCGTCGGTGCGGAAGACCTGGTGGAAACGATCAACTCGGGCAAGATCGAGTTTGATCGCTGCATCGCCACGCCGGACATGATGGGTCTGGTCGGCCGCCTCGGCAAGGTTCTCGGCCCGCGCGGCCTGATGCCGAACCCGCGTGTCGGCACCGTCACGATGGACATTGCCGGTGCCGTGAAGGCCTCGAAGGGTGGTGCCGTCGAGTTCCGCGTCGAGAAGGCCGGCATCGTCCATGGCGGCGTCGGCAAGGCCTCGTTCGACGAAGGCAAGCTCGTCGAGAACATCAAGGCCTTCATCGATGCCGTGAACAAGGCCAAGCCGACCGGCGCCAAGGGCACCTATCTGCAGCGCATCGCGATTTCGTCGTCGATGGGCCCGGGCGTGAAGGTCGACGTGTCGAGCGTCGCCGGCGCCTGACGTCTGCCGGCCTCCGGGCTGGCCAAAGGATCACCCCGCGCCGCCGGCGCGGGGTTTTTTGTTGCCCGAGCCTGCCGCGCCCCCGCCCGGACGGGACAGCCTGTTCCGCGATGGGACAGGGCCGGTCTCCTGGCGCCGCGCTTTCATGGCGCCGGAATTGCAAACCGCATCCGGATCAGGAGATCTGTGCCGGGAAGCGACAATGGAATCGAGGCGTTACGAGGCTCTGGATGGCTTGCGCGGGCTCGTCGCCCTCGCGATCGTCTTCTATCATGCACCGATTGCCCATCCGCTCCGTGGCTTTGCCGGCTGGGCGAACTGGGAACTCCTCGTCGATTTCTTCTTCGTGCTTTCCGGCTTCGTGCTCATGGCCACCTGGCGTGCCCGGCTCGTTGACGGCGCCGCGTTCCGCGCCTTCGTCGCGCGGCGTTTCTGGCGCATCTGGCCGCTCCATTTCGTGATCCTCTTCGCCTTTTTCGGCATTGAATTGCTGAAAGCCGTGCTCGGCGACCATGTCGCGCTGCCACTCGAGGAGGCGCCGTTCACCGTCAGCCGGTCCTGGACGGCCTTGATGTCGAGCATCCTCCTGCTGCATCCGCTCAATCTCCATGGTTCCACGACCTGGAATGCCACAGCCTGGAGCCTTTCGGCGCTGTTCTGGGCATCGGTGATCTTCGGAGGCGCCGCGCTGGCCTTCCGTCGCCATTTCGAGCGGATGCTGCTGCCGCTGGCCCTTGCTGCCCTGCTGGTCGTGGCCTGGATCTCGCCGGTGGCCTTGTTCACGACCTTCGAAGCCGGCCTGTTCCGTGCCCTTTACGGTGTCTTTATCGGCGCGGCGGCCTGCCGCCTTGCCCAGTCCGACCGGTTCATCCTGTCCGGCAGCACCGGCCTCGAGATCGCGGTCCTGCTGGCCCTGACCAGCTACATGCTGGCAACCGGCGTCAACGCGGCCTCGTTTTTCGCGCCGCTGGTCTTTGCCGGCGTGATCCTCGTCTTCAGCCAGGGCAGGGGCCTTGTCACGGCCATGCTGGAAAGCCGCCCGCTTCATGCGCTCGGCCAATGGAGCTATTCGATCGTGCTGGTGCAGGCGCTGGTCTGGTATGGCCTGCGGCTTGGCCTGATCGTCACCGAGAAGCTCGGGCGCCTGTCCCTGACGGCCTCGGAGCCGGGCGAGCCGCGCGTCTTTTCCTTCGGCAGCCCTGCCGTCGATCTCGCGGCGATCGTGGCGCTGATGGTCCTGACGGTGCTACTGGCGGCCAAGGCGCATCGCTTCATCGAGCGGCCCTTCCTGTTTTCCCGCAGCCGACCGGCCGAAGCGACAGGCCCGGGCCACGCACTTCCAGCATGACCGGCCGAAACAAAGTTCGGGATTTTGTCAAGCCCCCTCTTGCGCCGGGATCGTCAAGGGACTATTGAGCACAGCTTGCGGATGAGGATCGCGGGAAACCGTGTCCTTTTCTGTCGTGCCCGATGAGGGTGCGAACTGGCTGAAGCAAGGTGATCCTTTCTTCCAGACCAGTCAATCCTGTCCGAGACTGCAGGTGCAAAGGTTGTCAGACATTCGTGTCGATCCGGTTCGCGCAAGCGATCAGGGGAGAAGGTTTCTGCCAGCTGCTTAATCGTCCGCGGCCCCGCCGCGGCTTTCCGGGGAGAGCCGATCTCCGGAAGGACAAGCCTGCATAGATGGGGAAAGGAATTCGCGCTGCGGAAGGAACCTTCCTTTCGGGGCGCCGCATTCGTTTTCTCGGCCCTAGGGTTCGCGGGATTTTCCCGTTCATCCCCAGGGGGACAGGCGGGCCTCGATCCGGGCAACCGGGGAGGGGTCAAGGCGGGGAAACCCGCATGAACCGTTGTCCTTCTGGGTGTCGCATCCGTTGCGCCGCCTGAGGATGGCAGAGCGCAGAGAGGGGTGGGGCAGGTCCTGCACCCCGATCCGGAGAAAGCACGTGGATAGAGCTGGTAAAGAAGAGCTCGTCTCGACACTCAACTCGGTCTTCTCGAAGACCAATGTGGTTGTCGTCGCGCATTATTCCGGCCTGACCGTTGCCCAGATGCAGAAGCTCCGCAGGGAGATGAAGGCAGCTGGTGCCACGGTGAAGGTCGCGAAGAATCGCCTCGTGAAAATCGCGCTCGATGGCACGGACGTCGCGTCAATCGCGGGCCTCATGAAGGGCCCGACCATTCTCGCCTATTCGGATGACCCGGTCGCGGCTCCGAAGGTGGCGGTGGACTTCGCCAAGGGGAACGACAAGCTCGTGATCCTCGGCGGGGCGATGGGCAAGACGGCTCTCAACGCCGATGGTGTGAAGGCCCTGGCCACCATGCCGTCGCTCGACGAACTGCGCGCGAAGCTGATCGGCCTCATCCAGGCCCCGGCAACGAAGATCGCGCAGCTCTCGACCGCACCCGCCGCCAAGCTGGCGCGCGTGTTCGGGGCGTATGCCAAGCGAGACGAAGCAGCCTGAGACGAAGAACCCGAATCTGGGGCCGCCCGGTTGCCGGGCCGCTTCCGCAAGAACGAATGCAACATTTGATAGCCGAAGGATATGACCATGGCTGACCTGTCCAAACTCGTCGACGAACTGTCGAACCTCACCGTTCTCGAAGCCGCCGAACTGGCCAAGATGCTCGAAGAGAAGTGGGGCGTTTCCGCCGCCGCCGCCGTTGCCGTTGCCGCCGCTCCGGGTGGCGCTGCGGGTGGTGGTGCTGCTGCTCCGGTCGAAGAAAAGACCGAGTTCACGGTTGTTCTCGCCGCCGCCGGCGACAAGAAGATCGAAGTCATCAAGGAAGTCCGCGCCATCACCGGCCTGGGCCTGAAGGAAGCCAAGGACCTCGTCGAAGGCGCCCCGAAGCCCGTCAAGGAAGGCGTTTCGAAGGACGAAGCCGAGAAGCTCAAGAAGCAGCTCGAAGCTGTTGGCGCCAAGGTCGAACTCAAGTGAGTTCGGCCCTCCGGGGCCTCTGACAACATTCACCCGCGCAGGTTTTCCTGCGCGGGCCTTTTGGTCTGAAGGACAAGACGGTCCGTAGACCAAGACCGACCCAAGCCGTTCGAGAACGGTTTCGGTCGGTCACTCTGGCGACCGTATCCCCGTCGTATTCGGACGTGCTTTAACGAGGATCAAGATGGCGAACGCTCTGCAAGCTCAGTCGGGACAATCGAAAACCCTGGTTGGGCGGAAGCGGCTTCGGAAATTCTTCGGAAAAATCCGTGAAGCGATTGAAATGCCGAACCTCATCGAGGTTCAGAAGGCTTCGTATGACCAGTTCCTGATGGTCGACGAGCCGAAGGGCGGCCGCCCGGACGAGGGGCTGCAGAGTGTCTTCAAGTCGGTTTTCCCGATTTCGGACTTCTCGGGCGCCTCGCTGCTCGAATTCGTCCGCTATACGTTCGAACCGCCGAAATATGACGTGGACGAGTGCCGCCAGCGCGGCATGACGTTTGCCGCGCCGCTCAAGGTGACGCTGCGCCTGATCGTGTTCGATGTGGATGCGGATACCGGCGCCCGCTCGGTCAAGGACATCAAGGAGCAGGACGTCTATATGGGCGACATGCCGCTCATGACGTCGAACGGCACCTTCATCGTCAACGGCACCGAGCGCGTCATCGTCTCGCAGATGCATCGCTCGCCGGGCGTTTTCTTCGACCATGACAAGGGCAAGAGCCATTCCTCGGGCAAGCTGCTCTTCGCGGCGCGCATCATCCCGTATCGTGGTTCGTGGCTCGATATCGAGTTCGACGCCAAGGACATCGTCCATGCGCGTATCGACCGCCGCCGAAAGATTCCGGTGACGTCGCTCCTTTTCGCGCTGGGCATGGATTCGGAAGAGATCCTCGGGACTTTCTACAAGAACCTGACCTATATCCGCGACGGCAAGGGCTGGCGCATGCCCTATGACTGGGAGCGCTTCAAGGGCCTGAAGGCGGCGACGGAATATGTCGATGCCGAGACGGGCGAGATCGTGGTCGAGGCCGGGCGCAAGATGACCGCGCGTGCCGCGCGCATCCTGGCGGAGAAGGGCCTGAAATATCTGCGCGCCGCGGACGAGGACCTGCTCGGCCAGTATGTCGGCGAGGACATTGTCAACGCCCAGACCGGCGAGGTCTATGCCGAGGCCGGCGAGGAAATCTCCGAGAAGCTGCTGAAGCTGTTCGATGATGCCGGCATTGTCGAACTGCCGCTGCTCGACATCGACCATATGAATATCGGCCCGTATATCCGCAACACGCTGGCGGTCGACAAGAATTCGCGCCGCGAAGAGGCGCTGTTCGACATCTACCGGGTGATGCGTCCGGGCGAACCGCCGACCATCGACACCGCCGAGAAGATGTTCCAGGACCTCTTCTTCGATGCCGAGCGCTATGATCTCTCGGCCGTCGGCCGCGTGAAGATGAACATGCGCCTCGATCTCAATGCGCCGGATACCCAGCGCACGCTTCGCAAGGATGACATCCTTGCGGTGGTGAAGGCCCTGGTCGAGCTGCGCGACGGCCGTGGCGAGGTGGACGATATCGACCATCTCGGCAACCGCCGCGTCCGCGCCGTGGGCGAGCTGATGGAGAACCAGTATCGCCTGGGCCTCCTGCGCATGGAGCGCGCGATCAAGGAACGCATGTCATCGGTCGATATCGACACGGTGATGCCGCAGGACCTGATTAACTCGAAGCCGGCCGCCGCCGCGGTGCGCGAGTTCTTCGGCTCGTCGCAGCTCTCGCAGTTCATGGACCAGACGAACCCGCTGTCGGAAATCACCCACAAGCGTCGTCTTTCGGCGCTTGGCCCGGGCGGTCTAACGCGCGAACGCGCCGGTTTCGAGGTGCGTGACGTCCATGTCACGCATTACGGCCGCATCTGCCCGATCGAGACGCCGGAAGGCCCGAATATCGGCCTGATCAACAGCCTCGCCACCTTCGCCCGCGTGAACAAGTACGGCTTCATCGAGAGCCCGTTCCGCAAGGTCGTCGACGGCAAGGTGACGGATGACGTCGTCTATCTCTCGGCGATGGAAGAGCAGAAGCACTATGTCGCCCAGGCCAATGTGCCGGTCAACGATGATCGCCACCTCACCGACGACCTGATCGTCGCCCGCCATGCCGGCGACGTCATCACCGTTCCGGTGGACAAGGTCGACCTGATGGACGTGTCGCCGAAGCAGCTCGTCTCGGTGGCGGCCGCGCTGATCCCGTTCCTCGAGAACGATGACGCGAACCGCGCGCTGATGGGCTCGAACATGCAGCGCCAGGCGGTGCCGCTGGTCCGCGCCGATGCGCCCTTCGTCGGCACCGGCATGGAATCGGTGGTGGCCCGGGATTCCGGCGCGGCCATCGCGGCCCGCCGCTCCGGCATTGTCGACCAGGTGGATGCGACCCGTATCGTCGTCCGTGCCGCGGACGAGATGGCTCCGCCCGAGCCGGGCGTCGACATCTACCGCCTGATGAAGTTCCAGCGCTCCAACCAGTCGACCTGCATCAATCAGCGCCCGCTGGTCCAGGCCGGCGATATCGTGACCAAGGGCGACATCA
>JAIXSR010000090.1 GCA_027484605.1 Hyphomicrobiales bacterium
GGCCAGCGCGCGGGCGCTGGTGGTCGAGCACACGGCGGCACTGGCGGCTGCCGAGACCGCCCGCCTTGCCGCCAGTACGGAGGCGGAGAAGGCACGGGCGGCGGCTATCGAGACCCGCGCCGCGCTCGACGCATGGCGAGCTGGCGGCCCTGTCCGGCGCGCGATTCGGGCGCTTCTGTTCCGGGACTAAATCACGTCACGGCGATGTAAATCGTAACGCATCAATCCAATCCCGATGAGTGCAATGGTATAGGGAATTTGGGCGGGACTTTTTGAGACATAACGGAACAATATAGTTGAGTACCTGATATAATCTGGCGGTTTATTTGCTGCACGCCGCCATTGGTCCCGCTAGTTGGTCTGTCGTCCTGTTTTGGAGAGACGACAATGATCGACCTTTTCTGGTTACTGCTGGAAGCCTTCCAGCGCGCCGCTTTCCTCCTGCAAGCCGTCATGGAATTCGGCGAGGCGGCGATCGCCGCATATCGCTGGATCGCTGAGCACCTGCCCCGCTGATTGGGTGGGGGCACTCCGACGGCGGGTTCTGTGCTGGCAAGGCGGTGGTCGTGACGTTCGAGTCTGGGTAGCGCCATAAAGGAGGGCGCTGCCATGGCTTATCGAGTTCGACCAGCTACCCCCCTCTTCCGCCTCTTGCTTGGCATTCAGGTTCAATGGCTCAGGCGCCCGTTGCGGCTGAGCGAAGCCCGGCACCTATGGCGGGAGACCAACCGATTCCTACGCGATGATTGCGACGGCTATATGCCGTCGCGCTAAAAAAGCGTGGAATTCCGCCACTAAGGCGGGATCGCCGAGCATTTCATGCGGTGCTCGCGGCGTAGCACTCGACGGCGATAGTTTCCGGCCGGGCGGTCAAACTGGCCCGGCCGGCGCCGCCGGTGATGGGGAAAGCCTTGTTAGGTCAAACAATCCCAGCCGTAACTGCATTGAACAAGGATGTGTGCCCACAATTTCGACATGCAGCCATGATAAATGGAACACTTAGTGACGATTTTATATCAATGTCCTGTAGAGCAGACATGCACACAAGGTTTCTATGCACGCCAACAGTACCATTTTTGCACACTTTGCATTCTGTTTTACCTAGCGTGTGCTGATTTACCCAATCTATTGCTTTATCCAACTGTTCATCTGACATGGGCATTTTACTATTCCTATTTTTCTGATAGTATTTATAAATATATTATAAATATTCCGCAAAGCAGGTGTAAATCAGGAAATGAAAAAGTGCCGGTCAGCTACGCCTACATGGCCAAGCTGATTGCAAAGCTTCTAAAGCAAGTTTCCCAAAATCCTCATGAAGACGATTTGGTCTACCATCAATGTATGAAACCACAACACGGACAGCCTGTCCAAGTGTAGCTGTCGATGGATTGCAAACTGATGGTAGATCAAACAAGCTTTTTACTCTACCTGCACAATAACCTTGTAGAAAATCAGCATTTTTTTCATAGATATATGCTCTACATCCTCTCATTACTTCATTTGCACTATTGACGTCGCTTTCCGCGAAAGCCGGAGTTGCGACAAAATATACAGAGAGGGACCACATAAAAATAGTTGCAAACCTGCGCATCGCCGCCCTCATATCGTTTCGATATTAGCGTTTATAATGGGTTGGTAGGGCGGTCCAGAGGGTGCGGCACGACAACTATGGCTGCTCCTTCTATGACGCGGGAAGCGGGTAGATCGCGCCTTAGAAGCGCCCGGCCGGGCTGCTGGTCGCGCTCGATTCCGCCGCTACGCTAGGGCGGCGCGGCGATAAGGCCGGCTGCGGAGGCTGCATGGACACGACGCGGTATCCAATCTGGATTGAGCCGCTGACGCCCGCCGACGGTGGCGGCTTCCTCGCAACCGTGCCCGACCTGCCCGGCTGCATGTCGGACGGCGAGACGCCGCAGGAGGCCGCGCAGAACGTGCAGGAAGCCATCGCCGCCTGGATCGAGGAAGCAACCCGCCGCGGCTGGGAGATTCCGGCGCCGTGCGCCTCGCGGCCGGGCTGACCTGGCCGGCTGCCGTCGCCCTAGTTCCGACGATCGATTCGAGGGGGCCGGAGCCGCCCGGCGGAGTGAGCGGCCCCGCCGAGCGGCGAACCGGAGGGGCTTTTCCGTGCGTAAGAGCCGGGACGACCCTCCGGCCGGCGCATCCGGCATAGCAGACTGACCGGGCGGGATCGGGTTTCAGCGCCGAATCGACCGCGGAGGGATTGCAATAGATGCAACACCTTGCCGCCCGAATTTAATTTGGCTGGGGCGGCGCCGATACTCGTAGACGCGGCGCGACCGTGGCTTACTGCTGACCGAAGGGGCGGAGTCGATATGCCCTGAAATTGCGAAGCGAGCCGCCCTGCAAGGCGGCCCGCTTCTGGTCAGATTGGTCGCCGAAACAGCCAACTCCAACCGGCATCGACACCCGGAAGTTGGCTGTTTCGGCGCCCTCCCGCAAGGCCCGCCCCGTGAAATCGCGGGACGGTCATAGGAGAGAAGCCGTGACGCCGAATCGAATCCCGCTTGCTTACGTCGCCGAGCGCCTTCGGGCGATGGACGGCGACGCCGAAATCCCGACTTACCGGACGATCGCGCAGGCAGCGCGAGACGGCACCATCCCGGCGATTCGCCGCGGCTGCCGCTGGGACGTTCTGGAGTCGGATTTGGCGGCGATCCGGGCCGCCCTGCCGCCGCGCCGGGGCGTTGGTCGTCCCGCCACCCGTCGCACCATCGGCTAAGACAAATCAGGCCGCCTCACGTCCCCCGCCGTGGAAAGCGGGACGTAAGGCGACCTGAATTGGTGTGGTGGATAGGTGGATTTCTATCCCGGCGCTGCGTCTGCCGCAACGCCATTTTGCGCCGCTTCCTTCGGGCTGGAAGCGCAACCTGAGACCGTCGAGCCGATCGCCGACCCGCTGACCCGCCCCGGCCCCGCCGAGCCGGCCCCCGTGCTGGACAGCGTCACCATCCTGCGTCCGCTGCTCACGCGGATGCGGCTGGCGAAGGAATACAGCCTCGCGCCTAGTGGTCAGGTGGTCCGCCGGGTGTGGCCGCTTGCCAAGCGTTACCGGGCGATCTGCAAGCCGGTTGCTGGCATCCATGACCTGCTGGCCGCCTTGCAGGCGATCGAGCCTAACCCGGCCGTCTGCATCATCCGGGGCGAGCCGATCGAAGGCGCCGACCTGGAAAACACGGCCCGCAAGGCGCGGAAGAACGGCGGCGCCTTCGCCGACGTCCCGCGCCGCTGGGTCATGCTCGACCTGGACCATGTCCGGCTGCCCGCCAGCGCCAGCGTCCTAGCCGACCCGCAGGACGCGGCGCGGATCGTCCTCGACCTGGTCACGTCGCATGTCCCCGAATTGGAAGGCGTGTCCGCGGTCGTCCAATTCAGTAGCAGCGCCGGCATCGGAGACCTGGCCGAAGCCGAGGCCGTTGCCGGGCTACCGCCGCGCTGGGCTGACGTCGTCAAGCCGGGCGCCGGCATCGGCGCTCATATCTGGTTCTGGCTTACCGAAGCGGTCGGCGAAGCCGAGTTGGACCGCTGGGCGAAGGCGGTAAACGAGCGCGTCGGCGACAAGCTGATCGACCCCGCGACCCTGCGGACGGTGCAGCCGCTTTTCACCGCGGCCCCGATCTTCGCCGCCCCGCTGGTCGATCCACTGGCCGGGCGGCGGACCTGGTTGATTGAAGGCGATGCGGACGCCGCCACGCTCGACATTCCGCCGATCCCGGCGCGTGGCGCCGCAGCCTCGCGCACCTCCGGCGCTTCCGGTCATGCCAGCCGCGGATACCAAGGCTCGCTTGATGCGATCGGCCCTGGCGGATTTCATGACCCAATCAACTCGGCAATTGCCAGCTTCATCGCCACCAACTGGCCGGACCCTGACACGGCGGCGCTGAAAGCCGCGCTCGCCGAGCGCATCCTTGCGGCTGACCCCGGCCCCCGCCCCGCGGACGCAATCGCCCGCTATGCTAGCGACGCCTACCTCAATGGCATCATCGCCTGGACCATGGGGCGGGAGCAAGACAAGCGCGACGCCCTGGCCGCGGCGAGCCGTGCCGCTGCGGCGGCGCCGATCGCGCCGACCTATCCCGACCGCGGCGTGTCGCTGGCGGAGGCGAACGCGACGGCGGCGGCGGCGATCGCCGCCTTCGCGGCGCGGAGCGCGGCCGGCGAGGCGCCGCAACTGCTGCTGAAAATGACGGTCGGCGGGGGCAAGACCTTCGCTGGTATCGCCGCCTTGCCGGACCTGATCGCCGCCGGCCGCGCTGCCGGGCGCGGCCCGGCCCTGTTCACGCACCCCCGGCATGACCTGGGAGACCAGATCGCCGCCGACATTCGGAAGATCCATCCTGGTCTGCGCGTGGCTGTGTGGCGCGGCATGTCCGCCGCCGATCCTGACCAGCCCGGCAATTCTATGTGCCAAGACCTGGAAATGACCCGCGCGGCGGCGCTGGCGAGCCAAGGCGATTCCCATCCCTGCCGCATCTGCCCACTTGCGGCCGAATGCGGATACCAGCGCCAGGCCGCCGCCGCGCAAGGCGCCGACGTGTTCGTCGTGCCGCACAACATGCTGTTCCTAACCCCGTTCGCAGCATGGCCGCGCGTCATTGTCGACGGCGTCAGGGTGCCGATGGTCCCTTCGGTGGTGTTGGTCGACGAAAGCCCGGTCGGCGCCGGGCTGCGCGGGCTGGATACGCCGGTTCAACTCGCGCTGTCCGCGCT
This sequence comes from Hyphomicrobiales bacterium, assembly GCA_027484605.1. Taxonomy (GTDB): domain Bacteria; phylum Pseudomonadota; class Alphaproteobacteria; order Rhizobiales; family Beijerinckiaceae; genus Rhabdaerophilum. The sequence goes on from JAIXSR010000090.1 coordinate 4,732, forward strand.
GGCATCTGACGCCACGCCGCACGTCGAGGGATTCGAGCGCGACCGCCTGCTAGGTCTCCGCCGCGACGCGCTCGCCGCGCTGGCCGGGATGCCTGCTGGCGGCGTGTTCCGGGAACCGCTGGAATGGATGCGGGAAACGCCGGGACACTTCGGAATCGGCACCATGTCAGCCGCCCGCGAATGGTCCGCGCTGGAATGGAAATGCAAGCCGCGGGTCCGGCTGGCCCCCGGCACGTCGCGCGATGCCGCGATCGCCGCCTACAAGGAAGCGGCGGAGGAAGGCTTTTCCTCCCGCCGGCCGCGGCTGGCCGTGCTGATCGCCGACTTCCTCGCTACCGGCGACGTCCGCAGTGTGAATCTCGAGATCGACCTCGAAGCCAATTTTGGCGCGGATCAGGGGACCGGCCCGGCCGTCGTGATGGCCTGGCGGGAGGATTTCGACCCGACCTGGTCGGCGGCACCAATGCTGTTTCTCGACGCGACGGGCCGGGCCGAAGTGCTGCGCGAATGGGCGCCCCGCCTGGAATTGGTCGAGATCGAAGTCGCCGCACCGCATCAGCACGTTGTCGCCGTGACCGATCAAGAATTCGGCCGCGCTTGGTTGACGCAAGCCGCCAGCGTCAAGGCGGTCGCCGACGCCCTCATGGTCGAGACGGCACGAGCGACGGGCGACACCCTCGCAATCTGCCAGGTCGCCGCGGAAAGCCTGCTGGGACCGGAGATTGAACGGCGCGGCGGCGTCCGCCTGCCGCGTCCCGCCGAGGCGGTCGAGCCGCACGGCAGGGGCGGCAAGGCCAAGGCGCCGGCGAGCGCGTCTTATCGCTTCCCGTCCGGCGCGGTGCTGCACCTGGCGCACCACGGCGCCGTGACCGGGATCAATGCCTGGGAGAAGGTGGCGACCGTCGTTTCGATCGGCCGGCCCGCGATGAACCGGGCGGAAGGCGAACGCTTCGCCGAAGTCATCGCGGGTCGAGCCGTGACCAGAGTTGCCGGAGCGGAGGACTCATGGTGGCCGGCCGTCGCCGCCGCCGTCCGCATGTCGGACGGGACCGGCCGGGCGGTCCGCCAGCCCCGGCACCCTGACGAATTGGTCGAGGCGTTCCGGCACAGCGTCACCGAAGGCGCCGTGTTGCAAGGCATCGGCCGGCCGCGCGGCGTGCGGCGGAGCGCGGCGGACCCGGTGCGGGTGGTGGTGCTGGCCGCGCTGACGCTGCCGCTGACCGTGGCGGAGGCGACGACCTGGGACGACTACCGACCGGACCGGCTGGCGGTCGCCGCCGCCGAGGCGGCGCTGTTCGGCCGGGCGCTACCGCTGGCCCCGGCTGACCTGGCGACCGCGCGGCCGGACCTTTGGGGGACGGAGAAGGCTGCCGCCCGGTTCTTGGAGGGGCGCGATTTTGAAACCCCCCAAACCCCTATAATGGACTCTCATAGGGGTTTGGGGGGTTTCAAAACTCTCGCCCCGGCCCGCTACCGCCGGGGGCTCCGCGGGCGCTGGTCCTCCGCCATGGTCCCGGTCGCGTCCGGCCGGGCTGCGCTGGAATCGCTGGTCGGACCGCTGGCCGCTTTCGAGCTGGTCGAGGCGGCCCGCGCCGTCGCCTCGACGCCTGAGCCGATCCCGGCCGCTGCGAAGGAAGCCCCTATGATCTACCTGCAGCCTCCGATCCCTGGTGACGTGCCGTCGCCTCGCCCGGCAATCCCGCCGCCCGCCGTGGGTGCCCCGCCCGCGGCGCCACGGCTGCGCGTGGTCCTGTCCTTCCACCCGGAGCCATCGCCGCCGCCTCCGGCGATCCTGGCGGACGCCAGCCCTATCCCGGCTGCATCCATCCCGGACGCTCGCGCCCGCCTCGCCGACCTGTCCCGCCGCCTCGACGCGGTCCGCCCCGTGATCTTGTGGAAAGACGAATTCGACCCCCTCCGCATCGAGACCTGGCAGGCGCGGATCGCAGCGGCCCGCGCTGTGGCCGGCGAGACGATCCCGCCGGCTGCGGCCGGTATCGCCGCCGCCTGACCACCTAGCCCGGCTGCACTGGCGGAAGTCTGCGTCGACTTCCGCCATGATACTGCGACGTCGCGGGCGGTTGTCTTACTGGTCCTTTGGTCCCGACCGACCCCGCGTGAATCGCGCGGCGGCATGTCCGGATCAAAGGATCTGAATATGCCTTCCGAAGTTTTCCTAAGCCTCGCCGCGCTGCGGCCGGCACCTGACGCGGACGCCGCCGCGCTGCGATCCGCTGTCGAGCGTGCCGAAGCTGCACAGCGCGCCGCGCTCGACCGGGCCAGCGGAATCGAGAGCGCCGCAAAGGCGGCGGTCCTGACCGCGACTGATGCCGACCTCGACGCGGCGGAAGCCGAGGCGACCCGTGCTCGCCGCGACGCCGATCGGATCGCCGCCTTGCTTGACCAGATGCGCGCCGCGCTGGCTGAGGCGGTCGAGCGCGAGGATACCGCCGAGCGCGAGGCCGCGAAGGCGAAGGCGATTGCAGCCGATGCGGCGTTCGTCGCCGTGTTCCGTAAGCAATTCTCTGCCGCTGCCGAGGCGTGCGCCAAGATCGCCGCAGCGAAGCGGACCGCCGATGCTGCGTTGCAGGCTGCCGAGATTCACGGCGAGCCGCTGCCGCGGCATGAGGAATTCCCGCACGGGTTCGACCCGTATCGCCCCGACCGATTGTCCGCCGCCCTCCGCATGGCTGACCTGTCGCAGAGCGCCGCCGACTGGAAAGCC
>JAIXSR010000127.1 GCA_027484605.1 Hyphomicrobiales bacterium
ACGAACGCTATGGCGGGCGGGTACCGGACATTCTCGACAATGCCTTCGTCATTGTCGATTTCGCCAATGGCTGCCGGGCGAGCCTCGATCTCTGCATGTTCGCGGAGGGCAGCCATTTCCAGGAGGAAATCGCCGCGACGGGCGACCGCGCGAAGATCGAGGTGTTCATTCCGGGGCCGGCGCGGTTCTGGCCGGGCGGCGCCGAGCGCGAGAGCGAGGTGGTGGTTTCGCCACGCGCGCCGAAGGGCCCGGTCCGGCGGAAGGTCCATGTCGACGAGGCGATTCTCAAGGCGGGCGACCATCACGGCTCGACCTATTTCCAGCATCTCGGCTTCCGGGCGGCGATGCTGGGGAACGGCCCGGTCGACGTGACCCTCTCCGACGGGCTTCAGGCCGTGCGGATCGGGCTCGCGGCGGAGGAAAGCGCCCGGACGGGCCAGAGCATCCGGCTGGGAGCGTTCGGCTGAATCGTCAGGTCGCGAGGCAGTTGAGGACAACTTTCGGGGCCCGCACCGTGCCCTCGTCAATGCCGCGGAATGCGGCGGCCCCCTCGGCCAGCGGGCGCTGCTCGAACCAGCGCAGGGCGCCAAGCTGCCCGGAGGCCAGAGCCGCGACGGTCTGGACGAAATCGACAGGCGTGTAGCAATAGGTGCCGGTCAGGGTAACCTCCTGCAGCGTGATCTTGCGGATATCCAGCCCTTCCATCCCGGGCAGCAATCCGGCATGGACAATCACCCCGCCCGGGCGGATCATGGCGCTGGCGGCCTGCCGCGTCGCCACCGCCCCGACGGCATCGATGACGAGATCGATTGAATCGGCCGCCGGAGCCCCGGCGCTCCCCGGCGCATGGACCGGAAACCCCTCCTCGGTGCGGATCAAGCCGGCACGCAGCGGGTTCGATTCGGCAATCCGGATATCCTTCGCACCGAAATGCCGCGCGACGATGGCCGAGGCGAGGCCGATGGCGCCGCCACCCAGGACGACGACGCGGCAGGCCGCCAGCGGCTGGTGAAGCTTCTCCATCCCGAGCCGCACGGCATGCCAGGCGACAGCGACCGGCTCGGCCAGAGCCGCATGCGCGATCGGCATGGAATCCGGGATCGCCACGACATTGCGCTCGGGGATGCGGACGAATTCGGCAAAGGCGCCGGGGCGCGGCGGCATCGAGATGATCTGCCGCGTCGGCGAGAGATGCCAGCGGCCTTCGATGGCATAGGGGCAGGCGGGATTGACGACGAGCGGATTGATGGTCACGCGTTCGCCATCCCGCGGGCCGCCGGTGATCCGCCCCGCCGCCTCATGGCCGAGGATGAGCGGCGGCGGGCGCCGGCTGTCATGGCCGTGATAGGCATGCATATCGGAGCCGCAGATGCCGACGGCCTCGACCCGGACGAGAATCTCGCCCGGCTGGGCCACGGGCGCCGGTTCGTCGCGGTAGGTCAGGCTGTTGGGGCCGAGATAGACGAGCGCTTTCATCACCCTGTCCTATTTTGCGGTGAAGCCGCCATCCACGGCGAGGGTCTGGCCCGTCACATAGGCGGAGGCGTCCGAGGCGAGGAAGACGGTCACGCCCTGCAGATCCTCGAGCTGGCCATTGCGCCCGATGGCGGTCTGCGCGGCATTGCGGGCCGAACGTTCGGGATCGGCGAAGACCGGTGCCGTGAGCGGCGTCGGGAAGAAACCGGGCGCGATGGCATTGCATGTGATGCCATGGCGCGACCATTCCTCCGCGATGGCGCGGGTGAGCTGGACAACGCCGCCCTTGCCGGCTCCGTAAGGCGCGGAATTCGGGAAGGCGCGGTAGCTCTGCAGCGAGGCGATGTTGAGGATCCGACCGCGGCCGCGCGCCGCCATGGCCGGGGCCAGCGCCTGCACCAGCAGGAAGGGGGCGCGCAGATGCAGCGCCATATGCAGGTCGAAGGCTGCTGCCGTCACCTCCTGGAAGGGCTGCCGGAGGTTCACGCCGGCCGCATTGACGAGGATGTCGGGCGCGCAATCGAAGAGCTTCAGCTGATCGATGACGGTCGACGCACAATCGGGCGCGGCGAGATCGACCAGAATGCCCCGGGCAAGAATGCCCTCGCGGGTCAGTTCCGCAGTCGCGCTGGCGGTTTCCTGCTGCCGGCGCGCGGCCAGCACGATATCGGCCCCGGCCAGGCCAAGCGCGCGCGCCATGGCAAGGCCGATACCGCTGTTCCCGCCCGTGACGAGCGCCGTCCGGCCGGTCAGATCGAACAGGGCGCCGAGGCGGAACGCCATTCAGGCCTCCACCGGCCGGCCGAGATCGGCATTGTTGCCGGGCGCGTATTTCGCCATGCGGACATCGCTCGTCCGGGCATGGGCCTCCATGCCCTCCAGCCGCGAGATCCGCGCCGAGACTGGCGCCAGGGCCTGGCACGCTTCCCGGTTCATCCGCTGCCAGGTCAGCGGCTTGAGGAATTTGTGGACCGACAGGCCGGCTGAATAGCGCGCGGCGAATTTGGTCGGGAGGATGTGGTTCGGGCCGGAAACCTTGTCGCCGAAGGCCACATTGGTTTCCTCGCCGAGGAAGAGCGAGCCGTAATTCGTCAGGCTGGCATGCCACCAGTCGAGATCAGTGCAATGCACCTCGAGATGCTCGCAGGCATAGGCATCCGAGACAGCCACCATCTCCTCGCGCGTGTCGCAGAGGACCACCTCGCCATAATCGCGCCAGGCCGCGCCGGCCGCATCGCGCGCGGTGGGGGGCAAGGCATCGATCAGCTCCGGCATCAGTGCCATGACGGCATCTGCGATCCGCCGCGAGCTGGTGATCAGCCAGGCCGGGCTTTCATGGCCATGCTCGGCCTGGCCGACGAGATCGGTCGCCACGATCAGCGGATCGGCGCTGTCATCGGCAATCACCGCCACTTCCGAAGGGCCGGCGAAGACATCGATCCCGACCTTGCCGAAGAGCATGCGCTTGGCTTCGGCCACGAACTTGTTCCCCGGGCCGACGATGATATCTGCCGGCTTGCCGGTGAAGAGGCCGAAAGTCATGGCGGCGATGGCCTGCACACCGCCGAGACACATGATGACATCGGCACCGGCCACGGTCATCGCATAGAGGACATAAGGGTGGATGCCCGTGCCCTTGTAGGGCGCGGAACAGGCGACGACGGTCTTCACGCCCGCGGCCTTCGCCGTGGCCACGGACATGTAGGCCGAGGCGATATGCGCGTAGCGCCCGGTCGGCACGTAGCATCCGGCCGTATTCACCGGCACGAGCTTCTGGCCGAGGGTGAGGCCGGGCGACATCTCGACCGAGAAATCACGGCAGGAATCCCGCTGCGCCTCGGCGAAAAGCCGGACCTGCGCGGCGGCGAGGCGGATATCGTCCTTGACGCCTTCCGGCACGTCGCGGATCCGTTCGGCGATCATCGCCGCGTCCATGACGATGGGGCCATCCCATGTGTCGAGCGAGAGCGCATAGTCCCGGACGGCCTGCTCGCCGCCCGCCTGGATCCGGGCCAGCATCTCGGTGACGACCGTCCGGGCGGAATCCGTCTCGGTCTCGGGGGTCTTGGTGGCCTTCTTCAGGTAGGTGATCGGCATGTGTTCGCTCTCGCGCACGAGGGAGAAAAGGCGCGAGCCGGAAGGCCCGCGCCCGGCCCGGTTACTTCTTGTCGAATTCGGTCGCGAAGGCGCGGAGCTTGGGATCCGCCGCAACACGCTTCATGAAGTCATCGGTGATGTAGGCCTTGGGCTCCGGATTGGCCGGGATCGTGCCGACATCGGTGATGAACTTGCCGATCTCGTTGAACCAGCCATCGACCGTCGAGGCACCGGCGCCACGGGCAAGGATCCTGAGCTGCTCGTCGAGGCCGAAGACCGGACGCAGCGCAAATTCCTGGTCCATCGCGCGCGGGGTCACTTCAAGCCCGCCCTGCTTGTAGAAGTCGAGCGCCAGCGCGCGGGCCTCGGCCGGGTTCGCCTTGGCCCAGGACCAGCCGCGGAGGAAGACCGCCAGGAACTTGGCGACATCATCCGGCCTTTCCTTGGCGAAATCCGCCCGAACGATCAGCGCGCCCGGGACGATCGCACCGGCATCGGCGCCCGAGCAGAGATACTTGGCATTGGCCCGCTCCTCGAGGGTGTAGGTGTTGGGCGCCCAGACACCGGCGAAATCGCCGTTGTTCGACGTCATGGCCGTGATGATCTGGGCCTGGCCGAGATTGACGAAACTCATGTCATGAGCGGCAAGCCCCATCTTCACGAGGCATTTGCGGGCGGCATAATCCACGGTCGAGTTCGTGGTCAGCAGCAGGCGCTGGCCCTTCAGCGAGGTCGGGTTGGCCTTTACCGCATCGAACTTGTCGCCGCGGACCATCATGGCGTTGGTCTTGGATTCGTCGTTCGTGATGCCGATCGTCAGGATGTTGAAGCGCACGGCGCCGAGAACCGCCGGCACCGAGCCGGTGCCACCGACATCCCAGGATTTCGACGGCGCGGCCGCGATCTGCGGCGCACCGGCCGGGAAGGTGCTGAAATTCGGGGTCAGGCCGACATCCTTCCACCAGCCCTTCACATTGGCGTAGTGGAAGGGCAGCGCCCAGTAGAGCGAGGGCTGGTAGCTCACGCCGATCGGCGTCTGGGCCGTCGCGGAAAGCGGGGTGGTCGCCGAAAGGGCCGTGGCGAGGGCGAGGCTGGCCAGAATGCGTTTCATGTCGTTTCTCCCTTGGTCTTGCTTGTCAGGCCGGCTGGCGCGGCATCGCGCCAGACGTTGGTGTTGCCCCGTCCCGGGTGACGGTTTCGATCGATTCCCGGACGATGGCGGCAATCAGGTCACATTCCTCATCGCTGAGGGTCAGCGGGGTGCGGATGTCGCAAAGCCCGGCGAGGACATCATGGGTGCGCGAGAGGGCGCCCTGGTCGCCGGCATAACGCCAGTGGCGCGGCGCACTGGTGAAGCCGATCTGGCTGCCGGCGCCGAACCACTTGACGGGAACGCCGCGGGCCTTGGCGAGTGCAAGGAAGGCCTCGATATCCGGTCCGGACAGGCCGCGCACCGAGAACTGGACCGAGGTGGCCGAGAAATCCTGCGGGCCACCGCGTTCGGGCACCAGGAGATGCTGGCTGCGGCGCAGGCCGGCGGCGATGCGGTCATGGATGGCGTTCCAGCGGGCGGCGCGGCCGGGCAGTTCGGCCAGCTGGGGGCGCAACATGGCGGCGGCGAGTGCGCTCATCCTCAGGCTGAAATTCGGGACATGCTCGGCGACAGCCTCGAGCGCGGCCGGCCCGGGCGAACTGAGATGCTGGCCATGCAGCATGTAGCTGCCGGAATGGAGGATCGCCTTTGCCGCCATTTCCTCGTCATCAAGGACAAGGAAACCGCCCTCCCCGGCATTGAGATGCTTGTAGGTCTGGGCGCTGAAGGCCGCCGCGGCCCCGAAGGTGCCGATGGTGCGGCCCTTCCAGCGGGCGCAGAGCGAATGGGCGCAATCCTCGACGACCTCGAGGCCGCATTCCGCCGCCACCGCCATGACGGCATCCATATCCGCGAGATGGCCGCGCATATGCGAGAGCAGCAGGACCCGCGCGCCGGAGGACGCGGCCTTGCGGCGGAGATCCTCGGGATCGATCACGTAATCCGGCCCGATCTCGACGATGACCGGCCGTGCCGCCGCATGGAGGATCGCCCCCGGCACCGGCGCGAGCGTGAATCCGTTGACGAGGACCGGATCGCCCGGCTGGACGCCCAGCACCTTCAGCGCCAGGAACAGCGCCCCGCCACCGGAATTGACCGCCACGCAGAAGCGGCGGCCCAGGAAGGCGGCGAATTCGCGCTCCAGCAGCGAGACATCGAGCTGGTCGGCGCCCATCTCGCCATAGCGGAACAGCCTGCCGCTCCGCATGAGCTCCACCGCGCGGGCAATGCCGGCCTCGGGGATCGGCGTCGGCTCGGTCAGGTCTCGCGTGAGGCGGGCAGGCTCAGACATCCTTGAACCCCTTCTCCTCGCGCAGGGACTTCCAGATATGGGTGCGCAGATGCACGAAGGATTCGAGGTCCATCACATCCTCGATCCGGGCATGGCTGTCCCATTTCTCGCGCTCGCGGACGGCCTTGATATCGAGCACTTCCTTGATGCGGCCCGGGCGGCGCGTCATGATCGCCACGCGGTCCGCCAGATAGACGGCCTCCTCCACGGCATGGGTGATGAAAAGCACCGTGCGCGGATTGTGCCGCGCCAGCCGGACGAGTTCCTCCTGCATCACCACCCGGGTCTGGGCATCGAGCGCGCCGAAAGGCTCGTCCATCAGCAGCACCTCGGGATCCAGCACATAGGCGCGGGCAATCGCCACGCGCTGCTGCATGCCACCGGAAAGCTGATGCGGGAAGGCATCGACATGGGTCTCGAGGTTCATCAGCTTCAGCGCACTGGCCACGAGATCGCTGCGCTCGCCCACCGGCAGGTTCTTGTTGCGCAGGCCAAGTTCGATGTTTTCCCGCACCGTCTTCCAGGGAAACAGCGCGAATTGCTGGAAGACCACCGCGCGGTCCGGCCCGGGCGCGGTGACCGGCCGGCCATTGACCAGCACCGAGCCGGCGCTTGCCGCCTCGAACCCGGCGACCATGCGCAGGCAGGTCGTCTTGCCGCAGCCGGACGGCCCAACAATGGCGACGAATTCCTTGTCGGCAATGTCGAGATTGATGTCGTCGAGCGCCTTCACCCCGCCCGTGCCCTGGCCGAAGACCTTGTCGACATTCCGGAAGCTGATCGAGCCCATGCCGTTCCCTCACGATTCCAGTCCGCGCCGGCGGCGCAGCCAGCCTTCGCCCTGACGCAGCAGGACGTCGATCAGCATGCCGACCAGCCCGATGGCGATCATCCCGGCCATGACCGTGGGCGTCTGGACCGAGCCCTGGGCCTGCACCATCATGAAGCCCACGCCGGCGGCGGCGACGATCAGCTCGGCCCCGACGAGGCTCTGCCAGCCCAGCCCGGCGGAGACGCGCAGGCCGGCAATGATCGACGGCACGGCGGCCGGCAGCAGCACTTCGAGGATCATCCGCGAGGAGGGCGTCCCGAGCATGCGTGCGGCCTCGACCAGGCGGGGCTCGACGAAGCGCGCGCCGCGATAGGCATTGATCAGGCAGGGCGGGAAGGCGCCGGCGAAGATGATCATGATCGGCCCGCCGACACCGGTGCCGAACCAGAGCGCGGCGAAGGGCACCCAGGCGATCGGCGCGATGAAACGCAGGCCGTCGAAGATGGGGGTGACAATATCGTCCAGCAGGCGGAAAAAGCCCATCAGCAGGCCGAGCGGGATGCCGATCATCGCCGCCAGCAGCACGCCATAGGCATAGCGCTGGAAGCTGGAGGCGAGATGGGCGGGCAGGGTCGCGCCGGCGAAAGGCGCGGTCAGCAGCGTCCAGAACCGCGAGGCGACATCGAGCGGGCCCGGCAGGAACTGGGCGGGAACGATGCCCGACAGCGAGAGGAAGCTCCACAGGCCGATGAAGCTGGACAGGCCGGCCAGACCGAGCAGCAGGGTTTCACCGAGGCCGAGGGGACGCGATGCCATGGCTAATCCCTCGCCGCCACGTTCCAGGCGAGGGCCTGGCGCTCGATCCGGGCCAGGAGCAGCGTCGTCGCCCAGCCGAGAATGCCGACGGTGACCATTCCGACAAGGATCATGCCGGGATAGATGTCCTGCTGCGCCATGTTCAGCACGAAGCCCACGCCGACCAGCGCGCCGACCAGTTCAGCCGCGACGAGCGTGGTCCAGCTGGCCTGCAGCGACAGGCGCAACCCGGTGAAGATCATCGGCAGCGAGGCCGGCAGAATGACCTCGCGCACCATCCGCCAGCGCGGGGTGCCGAGCATGCGCGCCGCTTCGAGGATCGGCTTGTCGATGTTGCGCACGCCGGTGAAGGCATTGATGACCGAGGGCACGAAGGCGGAAAACCAGATCACGAGGATCTTCGCCGCATCGCCGAGGCCGAGCCAGAGGATGGCCAGCGGGATCCAGGCCAGCGGCGGAATCGGCCGGATGATGAGGAAGACCGGATTGATGAAGGCCTCGGCCCGGCGGCTCCAGCCCATCCAGAGGCCGAGCGGCACGCCGGTCAGCACGGCGACGGTGAAGCCCATCAGCACCAGCTTCAGGCTGTGGAGCGCATGGCTTGCCAGGGTCGAGCCGGCATAGCCGCGCCCGTTGATCTGATTGAGCGAGAGCCAGAACTCCGCCGGCGAGGGGAACCGCGCGCCTGTGACAAGCCCGGTGAAGGTGGTCAGCACGAACCACAGCACGATGAGACCGATCACGGTCAACCCGCCGATGATTGTCTTGCGGCTGGCCAAATTTGTCTTGCGGCTGGCCAAATTTGTCTTGCGGCTGGCCAAGGGCGCCATGCAGCGCAACCTCCCCGATTGTCTTGCGCTCTTCGTTTGAAAGCGCTTTCATCCAGAGTGATTGGACGGGCTTGGGGAGTCAACGGGTGTTGAGGATGAAAGATTTTTCAATCGGCATTGCATCCGCGGCCGCAAGGCGATATCGCCACGCGCTGAAATTTCTTTCATGAGCGCCATGGCCAGAAACCGGATCCGACTCAGCGAGGTGGCCCGCGAGGCCGGGGTTTCCCCGGCCACCGTTTCCCGCGCGATCAGCCAGCCGGACCTGCTCTCGCCGGAGACGCTGGCCCGCGTCCGGCGGGCGGCCGACCATCTCGGCTATCGCCCCGATGCCGCCGCACGGGCGCTGGCCTCCGGCCGCTCGATGACGATCGGTGCGGTGATGCCGACCCTGGACAATGCCATCTTCTCCAAGGCCCTGCAGGCGATGCAGGCCCAATTGGCCGAGGATGGCTACCAGTTGCTCGTGGCCTCGCATGATTACAGCAAGGCCGCCGAGGCCGAATGCATCCGCACCCTGCTGGCGCGTGGCATCGACGGGCTGATCCTTGTCGGGGCGGAGCGGATCGCCGAGGCGGCGCAGCTCCTGACGCAATCCGGCCTTCCCGTGGTCATGACCTGGTGCGCGCCCGACGGAGCGCCCTCGGTGCTGGTCGATAACGAACATGCCGGCCTGCTGGCGACCCGGCACCTGATCGGGCTCGGCCATCGCCGGATCGGCGTGATCACCGGCGCAACGCGCTTCAATGACCGCCAGCGCGGGCGCTATCGCGGCGTCCGCCTGGCACTCGAGGAGGCCGGCCTGACGCTGCCACCGGCCCTTGCCTGCGAGCAGGCGACCACGTTGGCCGGCGGGCGGATGGGCTGTGCCCAGTTGCTGGACCTCGCCGAACCGCCGACGGCGATTGTCGGCGGGATCGATCTCATCGCCATCGGCTGCATGGTCGAAGCGCAGGCCCGCGGCCTCGCCATTCCGGCGGATCTCTCGGTGGCGGGCATCGACGATCTCGACATGTCCGCGCATGTCTCGCCGTCACTGACAACCGTTCACGTGCCGACCGCAAGGATCGGCACCGAGGCGGCGCGGATGATGGTCGCCACCCTGCGGGACGAGCCCGGCCCGACCACGCTGACCCTGCCTGTCGACCTGATCGTCCGCCGCTCTACAGGCCCGGCGCCTGCCCGGGGATAAGGGCGCGGGTCAGCCGACGGTCAGGCGCTTTCGGCAATCGCTGGCGCAGGGAAGGGAGATGGCGCACCCGGCAGGATTCGAACCTGCGACCTTTGGATTCGGAATCCAACACTCTATCCAGCTGAGCTACGGGTGCGTGCAAAACCCGTTTAGCGGATGATTCCGGGCTCCGCAACGGAGCTTTCCGCACCGAGGTGATTTTCCCTGCAGCAGGCACCGCCGCTGCCGGAGAAGGAACCCGGAAGCGGCGGCAGACAGAACTTACAACCCTTCGAAGAGCAGGCTGGAAATGTAGCGCTCGGCGAAGGACGGCACGATGAAGACGATGTTCTTGCCGGCATTCTCGGGCCGGCGGGCCAGTTCCAGCGCAGCCGCCGTGGCCGCGCCGGAAGAGATGCCGCCGGGCACAGCCTCGATCCGCGCCAGCTGGCGGGCGGTGACGATAGCGGTGGCGCTGTCAATGCGGAGGACCTCGTCGATCACGGCCCGGTCGAGGATTTCGGGAACGAAGCCGGCGCCGATACCCTGGATCTTGTGCGAGCCGGGCTCGCCGCCGGAAAGGACGGGGCTCTCGGCCGGCTCGACGGCTACGACCTTGAGGCCGGGGCGGCGCGGCTTGAGCACCTGGCCGACGCCGGTGATCGTGCCGCCGGTGCCGACACCGGCGACAAAGACATCGATCTCGCCGCCCATGTCGTTCCAGATTTCCTCGGCCGTGGTGTTGCGGTGGACGAGAGGGTTGGCGGGGTTGCGGAATTGCTGCGGAATGACCGCGTTCGGCGTTTCCGCGACGATTTCCTCGGCCTTGGCGATGGCGCCCTTCATGCCCTTGCCCGGCTCGGTCAGCACGAGTTCGGCGCCGAGATAGGCCAGCATCTTGCGGCGCTCGATCGACATGGATTCCGGCATGGTCAGGATCAGGCGGTAGCCCTTGGCCGCCGCGACAAAGGCAAGCGCGATGCCGGTATTGCCGGAAGTCGGCTCGACCAAAACGGTCTTGCCGGGGGTGATCCGGCCCTCCGCTTCAGCCACATCGATCATCGAGAGGCCGATCCGGTCCTTGACCGAGGCCAGCGGGTTGAAGAATTCGAGCTTGGCGAAAAGGTTCGCCTTCACGCCCTCGGCGCGGGCGAGGCGATCCAGCCGGACGATGGGCGTATCGCCGATCGTCTCGGTGATCGAGGCATAGATCCGCCCGCGGCCCGGCTTTCGGGCCCTGCCGGCTTCGGGTTTCGACTGGACACTCATGGAGGCGCCTTCAGGTTGGGTCTGTTCCCCCTGAAGCTAGGCCCTGGTCGAGAGAGAAACAAGTTCTCCCCGCTTGCCATTTGGAGGTCACAAGAAGAAAATCCATCTCCCCTGATGAGGATTTCAGGAGGAAATTCCGGTCGAGCCGAAACCGCCCTGGCCACGGGCCGTTGCATCCACCTCGCCCGTCGTCTCGAGCCGGGCCTGCAGGACCGGCGCCACCACGCATTGGGCGATGCGCTCGCCCCGCGTGAAAGACCAGGGCTCCTGACCGAGATTGATCAGCAGCACCTTCACCTCGCCGCGATAATCGGAGTCGATGGTGCCCGGTGCATTGGCCACGGTGACGCCATGCTTGAAGGCAAGGCCGGAGCGTGGCCGGATCTGCGCCTCGAACCCTTCCGGCAGGGCGAAGACGAGGCCGGTCGGGACCAGCTGCCGCTGGCCGGGCGCCAGCCGCCAGACCTCGTTCTCCGGAATGGCCGCAGCAAGATCGAACCCGGCGGCACCGGAGGTCTGGTAGGCCGGGAGCGGGAGCCCCTCGGCATGCGGCAATCGCTGAATCGGGAGGAGGACGCTCATGTGCCGCTCCGGGCGAGACCCGCGAAACGCTGCATCAAGGCGGCCGCGACTTCGGTCTTTGTCATTTCCGGAAGGGTGACGACATCTTGCCCGTCAATCACATGGACGATGTTCCTGTCGCCGCCCATCACGCCGCCGGCGGGCGAGACATCATTGGCAACGATGATATCGCAGCCCTTCCGGAGGCGCTTGGCGCGGGCATGGTCCACAACCTTCTCGGTCTCTGCCGCAAAGCCGATCACGAGCGCGGGCCGCCGGTTCGGGTGCCGGGCGATCCGGGCGAGGATATCCGGATTTTCCGTCAGCAGCAGCGGCGGAATGGCCTTGCCGTCCTTCTTGAGCTTCTGCCCGGCTTCGTCCTGCACGCGCCAGTCAGCGACGGCGGCGGCGAAAATGGCGATATCGGCAGGCAGGGCCTGCTCGACCGCCTCGTCCATCTGCCGGGCGGTCTCGACCCGCACAACATGGACCCCCGCCGGATCGGGCAGGGTCACCGGTCCGGAAACCAGCGTCACCCGCGCGCCGAGCGCCCGCGCGGCCTCGGCCAGCGCATAGCCCTGCTTGCCGGAGGACCGGTTGGCAATGTAGCGCACGGGGTCGATCGGCTCATGGGTCGGCCCGGCCGTGATCAGCACATGCCGTCCGGCCAGCGGGCCGGTTCCGGCAGAAGCCGCCGGGGCCTGCCAGTCCGGCATGGGAATCACGGTGCTGCCTGCAAGGGCCGCAGAAATCGCCTCGAGAATCGCGGCCGGCTCGGCCATCCGGCCGGGGCCGAATTCGCCACAGGCCATCTCGCCCGCATCGGGGCCGACAAAGCGCACACCATCCTGCTTCAGCCGCGCGAGATTGCGCTGGGTGGCCGGGTGCAGCCACATCCGGACATTCATGGCCGGGGCCATCAGGATCCGTTTGTCGGTGGCGAGAAGCGTGGTCGAGGCGAGGTCATTGGCCAGGCCATTGGCCGCCTTGGCCATCAGATCGGCCGTAGCCGGGGCCACGACCACGAGATCGGCGGCGCGCGAGAGCTCGATATGCCCCATCTCGACCTCGTCGGTCAGGGAAAAGAGATCTTCCTGCACCTTGTTGCCGGTCAGGCTGGCCAGGGTGAGCGGCGTGACGAACTGGCTTCCCGCCCGGGTGAGAATGACCCGGACATCGCCCCCTGCCTTGCGGATCAGCCGGACGAGTTCGGCGCTCTTGTAGGCGGCAATCCCGCCCCCGATCACCAGCAGGACCGAACGCCCCTGAAGCACGGATTGAGCCATGACATGCTCCTCAGGTCTTCATGGCCAGGATGGCCAGCGCCAGGGCGATTGCCCACAGCGCCCAGATGATGGACGGCGCACGGGCGGTACGGCCGCGCGCAGGGTCCGGGTCGGCCCGATGGGCCCGCTCGAACACGGCGAGGGCCGCATCCGTCCGAGTGACGAGATCCGGCAGGCGTCCGGCGGCGCGGACGAGATCCAGCGCATCCTTGCCGAGATCCTCGATGCGACCGATAGGCCCGAGATTGCGCTCGATCCATTCCCGCAGAACCGGTTCGGAAACATGCCACATGTCGAATTGCGGATCGAGATTGCGGGCAACGCCCTCGACCACGACCATCGTCTTCTGGAGCAGGACCAGTTCCGTCCGGGTGGCCATGTCGAACAGGGCGGTGATCTCGAAAAGCAGGCCGAGGAGCTGCGCCATCGAGATCTCGGCGGCGTTGCGGCCATGGATCTTCTCGCCCACCGCGCGGAGCGCCTGCGCGAAATCCTCGACGGAATGCCGGGTCGGCACGTAACCGGCCTCGAAATGCACCTCCGCGATGCGGCGATAGTCCCGGTGGATGAAACCGAACAGGATTTCGGCAAGGAACCGCCGCTCCGGCGGACCGAGCCGCCCCATGATGCCGAGATCGACCGCCACGAGCTGGCCAGAGGGCATGACGAAGAGGTTGCCCGGATGCATGTCGGCATGGAAGAAGCCATCGCGCAAGGCGTGGCGGAGGAAGCTCTGCAAGGCGGTCCGGGCCAGGGCCACGCGGTCGATTCCGGCGGCATCGATGGCGGCGAGATCGTTGAGCTTGATGCCGTCGATCCATTCCATCGTCAGGCATTCGCGGGCCGTGCGTTCCCAATCGACGCCAGGCACCCGGAAATCCGGATCCTTCAGGATGTTCTCGCCCATTTCAGACAGGGCGGCGGCCTCGAAGCGGAGATCCATCTCCAGCAGGACCGTCCGTTCGAGCGTCTCGATCACCTCGACCGGCTTCAGGCGACGTGCGGAGGCCACGAAATACTCGATCAGGCCGGCCACGAATTTCTGGGCGGCGATGTCGCGGTTGAAGACGCGGTCGATGCCGGGGCGGCGCACCTTGACCGCAACGGGCCGGCGCTCGCCGTCGATATCGACGACGGCCTTGTGCACCTGCGCGATCGAGGCGGCCGCGACGGCCGGCCCGAATTCCACGAATAGCACGTCCAGCGGCTTGCCGAGAGCCGCTGCGACCCGACGTTCGGCCTCATCCTGCGCGAAGGCCGGCATCCGGTCCTGCAGCGCCTCGAGGTCCCGCGCCAGCGAAAAACCGACGAGATCGGGGCGGGTCGCGAGGAACTGGCCGAGCTTCACATAGGAGGGACCGAGCCGCGTCAGGGCCGCGACGATCCGCGTGCCGCGATCCCCGGCATCGCGACGGGCCAGTGCACCCAGAAGCCAGAGCAGGGGATGGAGGATGGCCGGCACCTGCCGCTTGGGCACAAGCGCGAAGACGCCTTCCCGCATCAGCACATAGCCGACATGGATCAGGTGCAGGGAATGGCGCAACGCGGCGAACAAGGGCGTCTCAGATCTTCCAGCCGGAATGGATATTGGCAATGCCGCCGGTCAGCGGCCGGCAGGTCACCCGGGAGAAGCCGGCATCGCGGATCATCTCCGAGAAGAGGTCCGGCGGCGGGAATTTGCGGATCGATTCCACAAGATAGCGATAGGGTTCGCCGTCGCCGGTGACCAGCTTGCCGAGCGGCGGAATGACGTTGAAGGAATAGGTGTCGTAGATCCGGTCCAGGACCGGCGTCTCCACCGGCGCGAATTCGAGAACCAGGAAGCGGCCGCCGCGCCTGAGCACCCGGAAGGCCTCGCTCAGCGCCAGCGGGATGCGGGGCACGTTGCGGATGCCGAAAGCGATCGTGTAGCCGTCATAGGAGCGATCCTCGAAGGCCAGGGCCTCCGCATTGCATTCGATGAAGCGGACCTGCCCGTCGAAACCGCGCGCGCGGGCGCGATCCTCGCCGACGCCGAGCATGGATGCATTGATATCGACCACGTCGACCCGCGTCTGGGCGCTGCCGGCCTCGACAATGCGGAACGCGACATCGCCCGTGCCGCCGGCGACATCGATATGGCGGAAAGGCCCCTGCCGGGGCGGACGGAGCATGGTGACGAGAATGTCTTTCCAGAGCCGGTGCAGGCCCATGCTCATCAGGTCGTTCATCAGGTCATAGCGCGAGGCGACCTTGTGAAAGACATCATCCACCCGGGCCTGCTTGTCCGCGAGCGGAACATCCTCGAACCCGAAATGCGTTGTCTCGACCATCACAATCCTGCCCAGCACAAGGCGGGCCGGGTGCCCGCGTCATTTCCATAGCGAAGCTTTCCGCGTCGCGCTATGGCGAGACCATAGCAAAACGTCGTGCCCAGCGCCGAGGTCATCCCTTGCCCGAACTTCCCGAGGTTGAAACCGTCCGGCGCGGGCTGGCCCCGCATCTCGACGGGGCCCTGATCGAGGCGCTGGTCCTGAACCGCGCCGACCTGCGTTTTCCCTTCCCGCCGGACCTCGCGCGGCGGGTCGGCGCACGACGCGTCCTGACGCTCGGAAGGCGGGCCAAGTATCTGCTGATCCCGCTCGATTCCGGGGAGACGATGATCCTTCATCTGGGCATGAGCGGGCGGATGATCGTCGAACGGGACGGAGAGGCCGGCCAGACCGGCGCGTTCCACCATGATGTCACGCGCCTGGCGCAGCATGATCATGTGATCTTCCGGCTGGAAGGGGGCAAGCGGATCGTTTTCAACGATCCGCGTCGCTTCGGCAGCCTCGACCTCCAGCCCAGCGACAGGCTGGAAGAGGCCCCGGCCCTTGCCAGCCTGGGGCTCGAGCCGCTCGGCAATGCCCTGCATCCGGGCGCGCTTGCGACCCTTCTCGCAGGACGGCGCACGCCGATGAAGGCCGCCCTGCTCGATCAGCGCCTGATCGCGGGGCTCGGCAATATCTATGTCTGCGAGGCCTTGCACCGGGCGCATGTCGCGCCGACGCGTCCGGCCGGCAGCCTGAAGCGTCGGGAGATCGAAGCCCTCGTCATCGCCATCCGGGATGTCCTGGCCGAGGCGATCGATGCCGGCGGCTCGACCCTGCGGGATTTCCGGCACGAGGACGGCTCGCTGGGCTATTTCCAGCATGCCTTCCGCGTCTATGACCGCGAGGGCGCGCCTTGCCCGACACCGGGCTGCCGGGGCATCGTCCGCCGGCTGGTGCAATCCGGCCGGTCGACGTTCCATTGCGTGGAATGCCAGCGGTAGCGCCGGGCTTCGCGGCAGAAAAATCCGGTCCGGCACTGGACCCCTGCGTCGCCGATGTGACAGACAGGGGCGAGCCGGAGGGTCACCGTGCCGGCTGGCCGAACTGCAAGGGCAAATGCATGACCGATCTTCCGACCTATGAAACCCTTCTTGTCGAACGCCATGGCCGGGTTGGCCTCATCCGGTTCAATCGCCCGCAGGCCCTGAACGCGCTCAACCGGCAGGTGATGCTGGACCTGCTCGACATCATGGCGCGCTTCGATGCCGATGCCGGCATCGGCTGCATGGTGCTCACCGGCTCGGAAAAGGCCTTCGCCGCCGGAGCCGACATCAAGGAAATGGCGGATCTCACCTATCCCGAGAGCTACCTCCAGGATTTCGGCAGCGGCTGGGACGCGATCACCCGGATCCGCAAGCCGATCATCGCGGCGGTTTCCGGCTTCGCGCTCGGCGGCGGCTGCGAGATCGCAATGCTCTGCGACATGATCATCGCCGCCGAGAATGCCCGGTTCGGCCAGCCCGAGATCAAGCTCGGGGTCATGCCGGGCTGGGGCGGGAGCCAGCGCCTGACGCGCGCCGTCGGCAAGGCCAAGGCGATGGATCTGTGCCTGACCGGCCGCATGATGGATGTGCATGAGGCGGAGCGTTCCGGCATGATCGCGCGGATCGTGCCGGTCGATAAGCTTGTCGAGGAGGCTATCGCGGCAGCCACCACCATCGCCGAGTTCGCCACCGAGGTCACGATGATCACCAAGGAATCGATCAACCGCGCCTTCGAGACCACGCTGAGCGAAGGCGTGCGCTTCGAGCGCCGGACCTTCCAGGCCCTGTTCGCGACGAAGGCCCAGAAAGAAGGCATGGCGGCCTTCATCGAGAAGCGGAAGCCGAATTTCCACGGCTGAGGCGGGCAATCGGGGATGCTCGGCACGTTCATGGGGTTCGATCTCGGCGTCTCGGCCCTTGCGGCGCTCGGCCTTGTGCTTGCCGCCTTCGTCGCCGGCTTCGTCGATGCGATCGCCGGCGGCGGCGGGTTGATCACGGTGCCGGCCTTGCTGCTGGCCGGCGTGCCGCCGGTCGGCGCCATTGCCACGAACAAGCTTCAGGGCACGTTCGGCGTCGCCTCCTCCGCCCTGTCCTTCTATCGGGCGGGGCGGATCGACCGGGCGCTCGTCCTGCCGCTTTTCGGCGCGGCCTTCTGCGGCGGGGTGGTCGGCGCGCTTATCGCCCATCTTGCACCCACCGGATTCCTCCGCGTCGTGATCCCGTTCCTGCTGGTCGCCATCGCGCTCTATGTGGCGATGTCGCCGAGGCTCGGGGATGCCGAGGGGCAGCCGCGGCTCAGCATCGCGGCCTTTACCGGCACGGTGGGCGTGGGAATCGGGATCTATGACGGTGTGTTCGGGCCCGGCGCGGGTACCTTCTACCTGATCGGGCTCATCCTCCTTTGCGGATTCGGGATGATGCGCGCGGTCGCGCATACGAAAATGATGAACCTCGCCTCCAATCTCGGCGCGCTCATCTTCTTCCTGCTCGCCGGCCATATCCTCATCGCGGTCGGGCTGATGATGGGCGCCGCCTCGGCCACCGGCGCGTGGCTGGGCGTGCGGGCCAGCCTGCGCTTCGGGCCGAAGCTGGTCCGGCCGCTGGTGGTGATCGTGGCTCTGGCCATGGCGCTGCGGCTGTTGCTGGATGCCGCCCATCCGGTCGGTGCCTGGCTCCGGGGGCTCGGCGGCTAAAGCGCCGGGACGAATCGTTTTTTCGTTGACCCCGTCCACGGAAGATGGCATGGAGCCGCTCTCGCGCCGAGTTTCCGGCGCGCTTTCATTTCAGCATGCCGGCTGGTCAGCGATCCATCGTCGACCTGCGGGCATGAAGCAGGATCGGATGGCAAGGCACGCTGAGGCGTGATATCGCCATCCGGGAACGGGTCAACGGGTCGGAGTCCCAGAAGTCGATGGCGAATACCAAGTCAGCCAAGAAGGCCGCGCGGCAAACCCTGCGCCGGACCGAAGTCAACAAGGCACGCCGCAGCCGCATGCGGACCTCGGTTCGTTATGTCGAGGAAGCGATTGCGAAGGGCGACGTCAATGCCGCGCTCGCCGCGATGAAGAAGGCGGAGCCGGAACTGGCCAAGGCCGCCCAGAACGGCATCGTTCACAAGAACATGGCCGCCCGCAAGGTGTCGCGCCTGATCCGCCAGATCCGGTCGCTTCCCGCCTGACCGGCAACATCCTGGATGGCTACCCGACGCGCCGGATTCCGGCGCGTTTTTTTGTTTCGTGGACCTGCATCCTTGCAAGAGAAATGTTTCCCGAATGCCACAGAAGGGACTTGACTCCTGATTTATCAAGGAACGGGTCCCGGAGCGGTCAGGCATGGAAAAGCGCGCAGAATTTCTTCAATTTTCTCATGCATTTAAAGCATAAGGGCCGGATTGGGTGGTTTTTCTCACTCTCGCTGAAACGCCGCAGGAATCAGTTCGGCGAAACATTTCACCAGCGTAACGTTTTTGCCCGGAAATCATCCGGAGGTCGATTCAAACGCGCGAATCAACAACTTAATTTTCGCCGGCCAAGGGGTGGGTTCGCTGACGCGAATCAACCGGTGACCCCCGTGGCGGAAGCAGTTGGAAATCGACTATTGCACCCCGGCTGAAAGCCAGATTAAGACTTTCTTTACCGACTGACGGGGCGTGCAAAAGGGGGCTGCCTTTTCAGGGCAATCACGGCGCGAAGGGGGGCAATGTGATTTCCAGAAAATCTGTAATCCATAATGTTTCTCGCCATGCGTGTTTAATGGGTTTCACCTGACCCGCGCGGATTTCTTCTGAATCCGTCAGACATACGACAATTGGACATTGACGAACGACTTTGCTGAAGCGATCCGTTTCAGTGATGGCTCGTCGTTTCACAAGTTTAGACTTCGAGAGCGATCATGCTGAAGACACCGGAAACGCAAGCTGCAGAGCAACGCCTCGATCACGAGGCCCGGACTGCACTTGGCACCGACATGGCGGGAACCGTGCTTGTCTGGGACCGCGTTCAGCGGCGCTTGCGCGCCGAATTGGGCGAGGATGTCTATACCAGCTGGTTCAAGTGCCTCGAACTCGTCCAGGTCCAGGATGACACGGTGATCCTGTCCGTTCCGACGAAATTCCTGCGCAACTGGATCCAGCAGCATTTCCTGGAGAAGATCACGGCGCATTTCCAGAAGGAGGACGGGCGCCTCACCCGCGTGACGATCACGATGCGGTCGGCGAGCCTGCGCACCGTGCCGCGGCCGGAAGCCAGCAAGACGGCCGAGCCGGTGCGGAAATCCGCCGGACAGGAGGCTGTGCTTGCAGCCCGCCCTGCGGGTGATGCCGGCATGAAGCTGCCGGAAGCGCGCCATGCCGAAGGGCAGGATGGTGACCTGCAGGTGGGCTCGCCGCTGGACAAAAGGCTCGTGCTCGGCTCGTTCCAGGTCGGCCGGTCGAATGTCATGGCACATGCCGCCGCCATGCAGATCGTGCAGGCCAAGGTCGGCGAAATGCCGGTCTTCAACCCGCTCTATGTCCATGCCAGCGTCGGGCTGGGCAAGACACACCTGCTGCAGGGGGCCGCCCAGGCCATCGAGAATAGCGGCCGGCGGGTCCTGTACCTGACGGCGGAGCGCTTCATGTATGGCTTCGTCGCCTCGCTGAAGGCGCAGACGGCCATCGCCTTCAAGGACACGCTGCGCGGGATCGATGTGCTCATCATCGACGACGCCCAGTTCCTGCACGGCCCCAAGAGCCAGCAGGAATTCTGCCATACGCTCAATGCCCTGATCGATGCCGGGAAGCAGGTCGTCGTCGCTGCGGATCGAGCACCCTCCGATCTCGAGGGCATCGAGGAACGTGTCCAGTCACGGCTGGCCGGCGGACTCGTGGTCGAGATCGGCCCGCTGGATGATGCGTTGCGCGTGAAAATCCTCGAAAGCCGGATCCAGATCGCGAAGGCGCATCTTCCCGGGTTCGACGTGCCGCCGGATGTGATCCAGCATGTCGCGCGGATGATCACGACGAACGGGCGCGACCTTGAAGGCGCGGTCAACCGCCTGCTGGCCCATTCGACGCTGACCGGCGGTTCGCTCGACATCGCGGCGGCCGACGAGGCCATCCGTGACCTTGTCCGGCACCGCGAACCACGCCGGGTCAAGATCGAGGATATCCAGCGCCTCGTGGCCAATCACTACAATGTCAGCCGGGCGGATATCCTCTCCTCCCGCCGCACGGCCACGGTGGTCCGGCCACGCCAGATCGCGATGTATCTCGCCAAGTCGCTGACCCTGCGCTCGCTGCCGGAAATCGGCCGCCGTTTCGGCGGACGGGACCATACGACGGTGCTTCACGCCGTTCGCAAGATCGAAGGCATGGTCACCACCGACCAGGAACTCGCCGGCGAGATCGATCACCTCAAGCGCATGCTCCAGGAGTGACGGTGCTGGCTCCGGGCCGTTGAAAATCCTGTCGATCATCGTCCGGCCTGTCCGCAAAATCGTACGGGAACCCTTGCGCTTTGGCGGGTGACGCGCCATCGTTTCCGGAACCATTTTGGAAGGATGCGCCTCAACCGTCTCGTTCCGAGGCGGTTTTTAGTCGGGAACGGGACGGAAGCGATACGATGAAGGTCACGGTGGAACAGGCCGCGCTGCTCAAGGCCCTCGGTCATGTGCATCGCGTTGTCGAGCGGCGGAACACCATTCCGATCCTCGCCAATGTGCTGTTGCGGGCCGAGCAACGGGAGCTGCATCTGAAGGCGACCGATCTCGATATCGACATCGTCGAGACCATTCCGGCCGATGTGGAGCGGATGGGCACGACCAGCGTCCCGGCCCATGTGCTCTACGACATCGTGCGCAAGCTTTCCGACGGCGCCCAGGTCTCGCTCGAGCAGGATGGCCAGTCGGGCCAGGTCGCGCTGCGTTCCGGGCGGTCGCGCTTCTCCCTGCAGACGCTGCCGGAAACCGATTTCCCCGATCTCGCGGCCGGCGAGATGAGCCATCGCTTCGAGATTGCCGCAGGCGAACTCCGGAAGCTGATCGAGAAGACGCAATTCGCGATCTCGACCGAGGAGACCCGCTATTACCTCAACGGGATCTACCTGCATGCCACGGAAGTCGGCGGCCAGGCGATCCTTCGGGCCGTCGCGACGGACGGGCACCGGCTCGCCTTGTGCGATACCGCTGCCCCCGCCGGTTCGCAGGGCATGCCGGGCGTGATCGTGCCGCGGAAGACCGTAAGCGAGCTGCAGAAGCTGCTCAGCGACGGCGAGGCGCAGGTCGGGTTCGAGCTGTCGAGCGTGAAGATGCGGGTGACGGTCGGGCCGATCGTGCTGACGTCGAAGCTGATCGACGGCACCTTCCCCGATTATGCGCGGGTCATCCCGCAGCGGAACGACAAGTTCCTCACGGTCGAGCGCGATGAATTTGCCCGTTCCGTCGATCGCGTCTCGACGATTTCCTCCGAGCGCGGGCGAGCGGTCAAGTTCTCGCTCGGTGACAGCAAGCTCACATTGTCGGTGCACAATCCCGATGCCGGCCAGGCGATCGAGGAATTGTCGGTCGATTACGAGGCCTCGCCGCTGGAGATCGGGTTCAACGCCCGCTACCTGCTGGATATTGTCGGCCAGCTCGAAGGCGACACGGCCCTGCTCAAGCTTGCCGATCCCGGTTCGCCGACGCTGATCCAGGATCGTGAGGGCGCGGCCAGCCTCTACGTGCTGATGCCGATGCGCGTCTGACCATGGCGCCGTCCCTGCCGCGGCCGCGCATCCTGCGGCTGCGGCTGCAGGATTTCCGGTCCTATGCCCGGCTCGACCTGCCGCTTGGCGCCGTCATGACCGCGTTTTGCGGGCCCAATGGCGCCGGAAAGACCAACCTGCTCGAAGCGATCTCGCTGCTTTCGCCCGGACGCGGGCTTCGCCGTGCCACGCTGCCCGCTCTGGCGCGGAGGGAAGGGCCAGGCGCGTTTTCCGTCCTGGCGGATCTCGAGACCGAGACCGGCCCGCTGCTGCTCGCCACGGGCCTCAATCCAGGCGAGCCCGGGCGCGAATGCCGGATCGACCGTGAGCCGGTCAGTTCGGCGATGCGGTTCCTGGACCATCTCACGCTGCTCTGGCTGACGCCGGATCAGGACGGGCTGTTCCGCGGGCCAGCCGGCGAACGGCGACGCTTCCTTGACCGGCTGGTCCTGGCCGTGGATTCCGCCCATGGCAGCCGGGTTTCCGCCTTCGAGACGGCCTTGCGGCACCGCAACCGGCTGCTGGAAGAAGGCGGTGGCCCGCGCTGGCTCGATGCCATCGAGCAGGAGATCGTCGAACTCGGCACCGCCGTGGCAGCCGCCCGTGCCGAGACGGTGGCGCGGCTCGATGCGCTGGCCGAGCGCGATGCGCCGCTGATGGCGCCCTTCCCCTTTGCCAGGCTCTCGCTGGAGGGCGAACTGGAGCAGCGCCTCGGAGGCATGACGGCCAGCGCCGTCGAGGATTGGTATCGCGCCGCGTTGCGGGAGGGCCGGTCGCGGGATCGTGCGGCGGGGCGGACGCTGATCGGCCCGCAGGCCTCGGATCTGGGCGTCGTCCACGGGCCCAAGGGCGAGCCGGCCGCCAGCTGTTCCACCGGCGAGCAGAAGGCGCTGCTGCTCGGGCTGGTTCTCGCGCAGGCCCGGCTGATCGCACAGATGCGAGGGCAGGCGCCGATGCTGCTGATCGATGAAGTGGCGGCACATCTCGACGGGGAGCGCCGCGCCGCGCTCTACCGGATCCTTCGGATGCTGGGCGGGCAGGTATTCCTGACCGGAACGGACCCGTTGCTGTTCGAGGCGCTCGGCGATGGCGCGAGCCTGATGATGGTGCAGGACGGACAGGTGATCGATGGCTGATGGCAGCGCGCCGACCCGGACGCGGACCGAGCGACGGCTCGCGGAATGGGCGCATCGCCGCCTGCCCGGACCGGCCTATGAGTTCCTGGCCTTCGGGCTGAAAATGGCCTGGGCCAGCCTGTATGCGGGCATCATGCTGGCGCTGATCCTCGGCACGAAGTTCCTGTGGCAGCCCGGCTGGCCGCTGGCCCGCTACGATTTCCTGACCCTCGCCGCGGTGACGACGCAGGTCCTGCTGCTTGCCTTCCGGCTGGAAACCCCGCGCGAGGCGCTCGTCATCCTGATCTATCACCTGGTCGGGACGATCATGGAGATCTTCAAGCTGAAGATGGGGTCCTGGGCCTATCCGGAGCCGGGCCTGCTGAAACTGGGCGGCGTACCGCTCTTCACCGGCTTCATGTATGCCTGTGTCGGCAGCTTCATGGTGCGCGCGATCCGGCTGTTCGACATGCGGTTCGACCCCTATCCGCCTTTCTGGGCCACCGCGCTCCTGGCTGGTGCGATCTATGGGAACTTCTTCAGCCATCACTATGTCGCCGACCTGCGCTACCTGCTGATGGCCGGCACCTTGCTGCTGTTCTGGCGGACGCGGATCCATTATCGCCCGGGCCATAGGGTCTTCTGGATGCCGCTGCCGCTGGCGGCCTTCCTGACCTCGCTGTTCCTCTGGATCGCCGAGAATGTCGGCACCCTGACCGGGACCTGGCTCTATCCCGGCCAGAAGGGGTTCCAGCTTGTCAGCCTCGGCAAGCTGGGGTCCTGGTATCTTTTGCTGTATCTCAGCTTCGTCCTTGTCACGCTGGTGCACAAGCCGAGGCCGCGGGATCCCGTTGCGACAACAGGCTGATGCTTTGCCGGGCCTGATCGGTTATGCACCTTATTCCGCCCTCAATTGAGGCCTACGAGCCGATAGCGCGTGTGTGCGCGCGCGAGGCGCGCTACGATTTTCTCTGATTCGACGACGATTTGGGATTTCCATGGACGATACGCCGAAAGAGCCGAATGCCAGCACCGAATACGGCGCTGACTCGATCAAGGTGCTCAAGGGGCTTGATGCCGTTCGCAAGCGGCCGGGCATGTATATCGGGGATACCGATGACGGCTCCGGCCTTCACCACATGGTCTACGAAGTCGTCGACAACGCGATCGACGAAGCGCTTGCCGGCCATGCCGATCTCGTGACCGTCACGCTGAACGCTGACGGCTCCTGCTCCGTGCGCGACAACGGCCGCGGCATCCCCACGGACATCCACAAGGAGGAGGGCGTTTCGGCGGC
This sequence comes from Hyphomicrobiales bacterium, assembly GCA_027484605.1. Taxonomy (GTDB): domain Bacteria; phylum Pseudomonadota; class Alphaproteobacteria; order Rhizobiales; family Beijerinckiaceae; genus Rhabdaerophilum. Next base: position 24,132 of record JAIXSR010000127.1, read on the forward strand.
CGAGGTCATCATGACCCAGCTCCATGCCGGCGGGAAATTCGACCAGAATTCCTACAAGGTCTCCGGCGGCCTGCACGGCGTCGGTGTCTCCGTCGTGAATGCCCTGTCGAAATGGCTGAGGCTGCGCATCCACCGCGATGGCAAGATCCACGAGATGAGCTTCACCCATGGCGATGCCGATGCGCCGCTTGCGGTTGTGGGCAGCTACACGCCGGACCGGCAGCCCGGTCGGTTTGAAGGCCGCTCGGGGTCGGAAATCACATTCCTGCCCTCGACCGGGACATTCACGATGGTCGAGTTCGATTATGCGACGCTCGAGCACCGGTTGCGCGAGCTCGCCTTCCTGAACTCAGGCGTGCGCATCATCTTCTCGGACAATCGCCATGCCGAGCCGAAAACGGTCGAGCTCCATTACGAGGGCGGGCTCGAGGCCTTCGTGCGCTATCTCGACCGGGCGAAAACCCCGCTGATCGCCAACCCGATCCTGGTCAAGAAGGAACAGGACGGGATCACGGTGGAAGTGGCCCTGTGGTGGAACGACAGCTACCACGAATCCGTCCTGTGCTTCACCAACAACATCCCGCAACGCGATGGCGGTACGCATCTCGCCGGGTTCCGCGGCGCGCTGACCCGGCAGATCACGAGCTATGCCGATTCCAGCGGCATCTCGAAGAAGGAGAAGGTCAGCCTCACCGGTGATGATTGCCGCGAAGGGTTGACCTGCGTTCTCTCGGTCAAGGTGCCGGATCCGAAATTCTCGTCCCAGACGAAGGACAAGCTGGTCTCCTCGGAAGTCCGTCCGGTCGTCGAGGGCGTGCTGAACCAGGCGCTCCAGCAATGGCTGGAAGAGAACCCGGCCCAGGCCAAGACGGTTGTCGGCAAGGTGGTCGAGGCCGCTGCGGCCCGCGAGGCCGCACGCAAGGCACGCGAACTGACCCGCCGGAAAGGCGCGCTGGACATCGCATCCCTGCCCGGCAAGCTGGCGGATTGCCAGGAGCGTGATCCCTCGAAATGCGAATTGCTGCTCGTCGAGGGCGATTCGGCCGGCGGATCAGCCAAGCAGGGCCGGGACAGGCTGTTCCAGGCGGTGCTGCCGCTGCGGGGCAAGATCCTCAATGTGGAACGGGCGCGCTTCGACAAGATGCTCTCGAGCCAGGAAATCGGCACGCTGATCACCGCGCTCGGCACGGGCATCGGGCGGGAAGAGTTCAACGCCGACAAGCTGCGCTATCACAAGATCATCATCATGACGGACGCGGATGTGGACGGCTCCCATATCCGGACCCTGCTCCTGACCTTCTTCTTCCGGCAGATGCCGGAACTGATCGAGCGCGGGCATATCTATATCGCGCAGCCGCCGCTCTACAAGGCGACGCGCCAGAAGAGCGAGACCTACCTCAAGGACGAGCGCGCGCTGGAGGATTACCTGATCGGAGTCGGGCTGGACGGATCCGTCTTCAAGCTCGGCAATGGGTCGGAAATCGCCGGCGAGGACCTCCGCCGGGTTGTCGACGAGGCAAGGCTTGTGCGCCAGGTCATGGGCGCGCTGCATTCGCGTTATGACCGCAGGGTTGTGGAACAGGCCGCGATCGCCGGCGCCCTGAACACCGCCATCCTCGCCAATGCCGAGGCGGCCGAAGCGGCAGCCGCCTATGTGTCGCGCCGGCTCGATGCGATTTCCGACGAAATGGAGCGCGGCTGGTCCGGCGCGGTCGAGAATGGCGGCTTCGTCTTCCGCCGGACGCTCCGGGGGGTGACCGAGGCTGCTGTACTCGATACCGGCCTGCTTGCCTCGGCGGAAGCCCGCAAGCTCGACGAACGTGCCGTCTCGCTGCAGGAGCATTATTCCAAGCCTGCCCGTTTCGTGCGGCGGAATGACGAGATGAATGTCAGCGGCCCGCTGGCGCTGTTCGATGCCGTGACCGGGCTGGCCCGGAAGGGGCTCTCGCTTCAGCGTTACAAAGGCCTGGGCGAAATGACGGCGCAGCAGCTCTGGGAGACCACGCTGGACCGCAATGTCCGCTCGCTCCTGCAGGTGAAGCTGAGGGACCTCGCCGAGGCGGAGGATATCTTCGTGCGCCTGATGGGCGATGTCGTCGAACCGCGGCGTGCCTTCATCCAGGACAATGCGCTCAGCGTGACCAATCTCGATATCTGACCGGCGATCGCCCGGCTCAGTCCAGATCGACCCGGCCCCGGCCGGCCTTGATCTGGCTGCGGCCGGTCTTTGCCGAGAGGCGCCTTTCCTTCGATGCGCGGGTCGGCTTGGTCGCGATCCGGTCACGCGGGGCGAGGACCGTGCTTTCGATCAGCTCGGCCAGGCGCTTGAGGGCATCGGCGCGGTTCATCTCCTGGGTCCGGAAGCGCTCGGCCCTGAGGATCAGCACGCCATCCTGCGTCAGCCGGTCACCGGCCTTCTGGCTCAACCTGGCCTTGTGGTTCGCATGGAAATGACTGCCGGCGAGGTCGAAGCGCAGCTCCACGGCCGTCGAGACCTTGTTGACATTCTGCCCGCCCGGGCCGCCGGCACGGATGAAGCGCAGCTCCACCAGCCGCTCCGGAAGCCGCCAGCCCGTGCCCTGCAGCAGGAAGGGCCCGCCATCGGCTGCCATCGGCGCCTCCATTAACCGAATTGCGACATCCTCCCGCTAGAGAGGTGGGGGTGTGTATAGGCGAAGTCGAGGCACGGGCGAAGCCCCCGTACCGACCGGGAGTTTGGCATATGTCGATGGATCTGTTGTTGCTGCTTTTCCCGGCCGTGATGGCCTTTGCAGCCTTCAGCGACCTTTTCACCATGACCATCCCGAACCGGGTGTCCCTGTTGCTGATCGCGGCCTTCGTGGCCCTCGCGGTCGTGACGGGCATGCCGCTCAAGACCTTCGGCCTGCATCTTGCGGCCGGGCTGGTGGTGCTGGCAATCACCTTCTCCATGTTCGCCTTCGGCTGGATCGGCGGCGGCGACGCCAAGCTGGCCGCTGCGACGGGGATCTGGTGCGGTTTCGGCGTCTTGCTGGAATACCTGCTGATCGCCTCGGTCCTTGGCGGCCTGCTGACGCTCGCCATCCTCTACTGGCGCGCCTATCACCTGCCGGCCTTCGCGCTCAGGATCCACTGGATCTTCCGGCTGCACCATCACAAGACCGGCATTCCCTATGGCATCGCGCTCGCCGTGGCCGGGCTGATCGTCTATCCGCAAATGACGATCTGGCAGCGGATTGCCGGCATCTGAGCCGCATTAACGGTTCGGAAAGCACGATTCTCAAGGCGCAATTAACCATACCTTGATGTTTCCCTGATGGAATGAGTCCCGAGGCGCGTGCTGCGCCGTGTGTGATGGGGACTCGAGTCATGAAACCCGCCCGCCTGATCATCGCTGGGGTTGCCGGTGTCGCCGGCCTTCTGGCGCTGCTGCTGTCCGGACGCCAGCCCGGCACTGTCGATGTGACCGTGCCGACGGCGCCGCCCGAGGAAAAGGCCTTTACCGAGGTCCTCGTGGCCAAGCAGGACCTGCCGATGGGCACGGCCCTCTCGGAAGAGCAGCTGAGCTGGGTGAAATGGCCGCAGGATCTCGCCGCCTCCACCATGATCCAGCGTTCGGCACGGCCGAAGGCGATGGAAGAATTCACCGGCGCCATCACCCGCGCCGCCTTCTTCTCCAACGAACCGATCCGTGAGGAGAAGGTGATCAAGGGCAATGGTTCCGGCTTCCTCTCCGCCATCCTGCCCTCGGGCAAGCGGGCCGTGGCCATCTCGATCGACAGCCGCGGGGCCTCCAGCGCCGGCGGCTTCATCCTGCCCAATGATTTCGTCGACGTGATCGTCGTCCGGCGTGACCTCGACGCCTCGACCCGCGCCGGAACCGATGTCTACCAGAGCGTGACCGTGCTGGGCGGGATCCGCGTCCTCGCGATCGGCCAGAACATCCAGGAGAAGAACGGGGAACGCGTCGTGGTTGGCGAAACGGCAACGCTGGAGCTCGATCCGGCCCAGGCCGAGCAGATCCAGCTTCATCAGCGTTCCGGCACCCTGGCGCTGGCCCTGCGCAGCCTGGCCGATGCCAACAAGGATGAAGGCCCGCGCGCCAAGGGGCCGACCAACTCGGTCACCGTCGTGCGGTTCGGCGTTGCGCAGGAGGTTTCCAACCGATGACCCGCCTCTCTTCCGAAGCTTCCCGCACTCCCACCGGTGTCCGTCCCATGATCACCCGTCTGCGTTCCCTGCTGCTCGGCGCCTGCGCCGTGATGGCCGCTGCGCCTGCTCTGGCCGCCTCCCCGCCCAAGCATTTCGGCGGCGTGCCCTTTGAATCGATCCCGGTTCCGCGGATCCAGCCGAATGACCGCGATCAGGTCATGGCCCGGCGGATCGATCTCTCGGTCGGCAAGTCGATCGTGATCGACCTGCCCCGCGATGCTGCCGAGGTCTTCGTTTCCGAGCCGAAAGTGGCCAATGCGGTGGTCCGCACCGCGCGGAAGGTCTTCATCATCGGCACCGGCGCGGGCACGACCAGCGTGTATGTGACCGACAAGAACGGCGCCCAGATCGCGGCCCTGGATATCGGGGTGGCGAAAGAACTGGCGCGCGAATTGTCGATCCTCCGCGAAGTGATCAAGAAGGCCCTGCCGAAGGCGGATATCCAGGTCACCAGTGTCGGCGACAATTTCGTCCTTGCCGGCACGGTCGACTCGGCGCTCGAGGTCCAGAGCGCGATCGACATCGCCAACAACCTCGTCGGCCAGTCCGGTGGCTTCTTCGGCATCGGCGGCACCAGCGGCAAGGTGGTCAATGCCCTGCAGGTCCGTGGCCGCGACCAGGTCATGCTCAAGGTCACCATCGCCGAGGTCCAGCGCTCGGTGCTCAAGCAGCTGGGCATCAACCTTGATGGACAATGGAATGTCGCCGATTCGTCCTTCCGGCTGCTGACCGACAATCCGTTCAACATCCAGCGCGAAGGGTTGCTGTCCAGCACCGCCATTCGTGCTGACCTGAGCGGGAAGGCCGGCGTCCTTCGGGCCCTCGAACGCCAGGGCGTTCTCAGGACGCTGGCCGAGCCGACCCTCACGGCGATCTCGGGCGAGGCCGCCAAGTTCCTGGCCGGTGGCGAACTGGCCGTTCCGCAGGCCGAGACCTGCTCGGACGCGGACGTTCTCGGCCGCCGGTCCTGTACCATCACGCTCGTCTACAAGCCCGTCGGCGTGACGCTGAACTTCACGCCGGTCGTCATGAGCGAGAACCGGATCTCGATCCGGCTGGCGACGGAAGTCACGGAAGTCGACCCCGACAATTCCTTCAAGCTGTCGTCCTCGACCGTGCCGGGCTTCCGGACCCGGAAGGCGGAGACCACCGTGGAACTGCCTTCGGGCGGCGTTCTGGCCACGGCCGGATTGATCCAGCAGGTCTCGCGACAGGCCATCAACGGCCTGCCGGGGCTGATGAACCTTCCGATCCTCGGCACGATGTTCCGCTCGCGCGACTACCAGCGCTTCGAGACCGAATTGCTGATCCTCGTGCAGCCCTTCATCGCCAAGCCGAGCGCGCCCGGGCAGATTGCCCGCCCGGATGACGGCTTTGCCGAAGCCAACGACCCCGCGACCATCTTCATGGGCCGGCTGAACCGCACTTATGGCACCGCGGCCAAGGCCCCGGCTGCCATCGGCAAATCCGGCCCGGTGGGCTTCATCCATGACTGAGCCTGCCCGACCCCCGCTTGTACCAGGAGTTCACCCCATGCGCCGCCTACGTTCCGCCCTGTCGCTCGCCGTCCTTGCGGCTGCCGGATTCGGCCTTGCCGGCTGTTCGACCCTGCGCCCCACGCAGAAGGCCTTCGCGCCGGATGAATACAGTGTCCGGCACCCGATCAGGCTGGCCTCGACCCAGACGCATCTCGACATTTTCGATACCGGGCGCCAGCTCGACCGGCGGCAGATCCAGGATCTCCAGGAATTCGGCCGCGAATATGCCAAGCACGGCCGGGGCCCGATCATTGCCGCAGTGCCCAGCGGGGTCGGCGGGCATTCGATGATGGGCGCGATCCGCTCGGCCCTGTCCAGTGCCGGTGCCCATGCTCCGATCCAGATGACGCCCTATCACGCCAATACCCAGCTGGGTACGGCGCCGATCCGGCTGAGCTTCGCCAAACTGCAGGCGCAGGTCGCCAGCCAATGCGGCGTGTGGCCGGATGATCTGGCCGGCGGGCGCGACCTCGATACCTGGCATAACCGGCCGTACCACAATCTCGGCTGCGCCTACCAGACGATGATCGCGGCCCAGGTTTCGGACCCGATCGATCTCGTCCGGCCCCGCGCCGAAGGCCAGGTCGATACTGTGAAACGGACCAAGGACATCGAGGCCCTGCGCAAGGACCAAGACCCCGCCACGAACTGGCGGAAGGACGATGTGAAGGTCAAGGAAGCGCAGCAGTAAGCTGCGGATTGAGGCTGGAGACGTGACAATGGCCGACATCACTGTAGCGCCGCTGCCCCATATCGCCATCCAGGTCTTCTCGGAGACCGGGCAGGTGGCGGCCGTGGTGGAAGAAGCGCGGCACGACCGCAGAATGGCAAAGGCGCAGGTGCGCATCCAGGCGGGTGGCGTCGCTGCCGCCGTGGAGGCCTATCGCGATGCCCCGACGCCGAATGTGATCGTGATCGAGACCGTGACAGACAGCAACACGCTGCTGGACAGCCTCGACGAACTCGCGGGCTATTGCGACGAGGGCACGCGCGTCATGGTGATCGGCCATGTCAACGACGTGCCGCTCTATCGCGAGCTGATCCGCCGCGGGGTCAGCGAGTATCTCGTTGCACCGATCAACGTGCTCGGCCTCGTCACCGCCCTTTCCGAGATCTTCTCGACACCGGGTGCCAAACCGATCGGGCGGACAATCGCCGTGGTCGGGGCCAAGGGCGGCATCGGCGCCTCCACCATCGCCCATAACCTCGCCTATACGATCGCCACCGATCTCGAGGTCGAGACGGTGATTGTCGACCTGGACCTGCCCTTCGGCACCGCCGGACTGGATTTCAACCAGGATCCGCCGCAGGGCGTGATGGAAGCCGCGTTCGATCCCTCGCGGGTCGATCCCAACATGATCGAGCGCCTCCTCTCGCGCGTCCTGCCGAACCTGAGCCTGATGGCCGCGCCGTCCAATCTCGAGCGGCTCTATGATTTCGGTCCGGAGACCTTCGACCCCTTGGCGGATTCGCTGCGCCAGACGGTTCCGGCCATCGTGTTCGACGTGCCCCACCTCTGGACGGGATGGAGCCGGATGCTGCTGACCCGCGCGGACGAGATCGTCGTGGTTGCCTCACCCGATCTCGCCAATCTCCGCAATGCGAAGAACCTCATCGACACGCTGACCCTGGCCCGGCCGCAGGATCCCAAGCCGAAGCTGGTGCTGAACCAGGTCGGGATGCCCAAGAAGCCGGAAATCGCCGCCATGGAATTCGCCAAGGCGCTGGATTGCCTGCCTCTGGCGGCCATTGGCTTTGATTCGGCCCTGTTCGGCCTGGCCAACAACAATGGCCAGATGATCGCGGAGCTGCAGCCGAAATCGAAGGCACGGGATGCGTTCCTCGACATGGCCAGGGCCCTGATGGGCCGCCAGGAAGCGGTGCGGAACAAGAAGTCGCTCATGTCCAGCCTGCGCGAAAGGCTCAATGGGCTTTCGAGCAAGACGAAAGCGGCCTGACGGGCGGCAAGCGAGGTCGGAATGTTCGGAAAACGGACAAATATCACGCCGGGAACGCCCCCTGCGACGCTGAAACCGGCGGCCAGTCCGGCTGCGCCGGCGCCGGAAGTCCGTCGTGAGGAAGCCAAGCCGGCTGCCGCCTCGGCACCGCTGGCGGCGATGCGGAAATCCACCCCGCCGCCGGTGCAGGCCTCGCCGCAGCGCTCGGATCAGTATTACCAGACCAAGAGCATGATCTTCGGGGCGATGATCGAGTCGATCGATCTGTCGCAACTGGCCAAGCTCGACTCGGCAAGCGCCCGGGACGAGCTGCGCGATGTCATCACCGAGATCCTCGCGCTCAAGAACGTCGCCATGTCGATCTCCGAACAGGAGGACATGCTGGATGACATCTGCAACGACGTACTCGGTTTCGGCCCGCTCGAGCCCTTGCTGGCCCGGGACGACATCGCCGACATCATGGTCAATGGGGCCGACCGCACCTTCATCGAAGTCGCCGGCAAGATCCAGCTGACGAATATCCGGTTCCGCGACAACGCGCAGCTTATGAATATCTGCCAGCGCATCGTGAGCCAGGTGGGGCGCCGCGTCGACGAATCCTCGCCGATCTGCGACGCCCGCCTGCTCGACGGTTCGCGCGTCAACGTCATCGCGCCGCCGCTGGCCATTGATGGCGCCGCGCTGACCATCCGCAAGTTCAAGAAGGACAAGCTGACACTCGAGCAGCTGACGAAATTCGGCTCGATCTCGCCGGAAGGGGCCGAGGTGCTGAAAATCATCGGCCGCGTCCGCTGCAACACCGTGATTTCCGGCGGCACCGGCTCCGGCAAGACGACGCTGCTGAACTGCCTGACCCGTTACATCGACGAGGACGAGCGCATCATCACCTGCGAGGACGCGGCGGAACTGCAGCTCCAGCAGGCCCATGTGGTCCGCCTCGAAACGCGCCCGCCCAACCTCGAGGGCCAGGGCGCCATCACCATGCGCGACCTGGTCAAGAACTGCCTGCGTATGCGCCCGGAGCGGATCATCGTCGGCGAAGTCCGCGGTCCGGAAGTGTTCGACCTGCTGCAGGCCATGAATACCGGCCATGACGGCTCGATGGGCACGATCCATGCGAACAGCCCGCGTGAATGCCTCGCCCGTATGGAAGCGATGATCGCCATGGGCGGCTATTCCCTGCCGCCGAAGACGGTCCGCGAGATGATCACCTCGTCGGTGGACATCATCGTGCAGGCCCAGCGCCTGCGCGATGGCTCGCGCCGCATCACCCACATCACCGAAGTGATGGGTATGGAAGGTGACGTGATCGTCACCCAGGACCTGTTCGTCTTCGACATCCAGGGCGAGGATGCGAATGGCCGGGTGCTCGGCAAACACAAATCGACCGGCATCGGCCGGCCGCGCATGTGGGAACGGGCACGCTATTACGGTGATGACAAGCGCCTTGCCGCGGCACTCGATGCCGCCGAGGTCAGGGACGAGCGGGTGGCCTGAGGATGGATGTCAACCAGCTCCTTGTTGCAGTCCTTGCCTTCGTCGCCGTCGGTGGCCTGGGCGTTGCCTTCCTCGAGCCGCTCCTGACCGGCGCGAACCGGGCCGAGAAGCGCCAGGCGGCGCTCGCCGATCCCCGCTCTCGACGCAAGGCGGTGGAGGAGGCCGGCAACCGGCGCAAGCAGATCGCCGACACGCTGAAGGAGCTGGAACAACGCCAGCAGGCCCAGAAGCTGACTTTCGAGCAGCGCTGCGAGCAGGCCGGCGTCACCTGGACCAAGAAAACCTTCATCTTCATCTCGATCGGCTGCGCCCTCGGGATCGGTCTTGTCGTGCTGCTGATCACCAAGCAGCCGATTCTCGCGCTGGGCGGGCTCTTCGTCGGCGGGTTCGGCCTGCCGCGCTGGATCCTGACGCGCATGGCCAAGAAGCGCCAGAAGCTCTTCATGGAGGAATTCCCGAATGCGATCGACGCGATCGTCCGCGGGATCCGATCCGGCCTGCCGCTGAACGATTGCCTCCGCCTGATCGCGCTGGAAGCCAAGGAACCCCTCAAGAGCGAGTTCCGGGGCGTTGTCGAGGCCCAGGCCATGGGCGTTTCGATTGCCGACGGAATCATGAAGATCTTCGAGCGGATTCCCCTCGCCGAGGTGAATTTCTTCGGGATCGTCATCCAGATCCAGGCCAAGTCGGGCGGGAATCTCGGCGAGATCCTGTCGAACCTTTCCCGCGTGATCCGCGACCGGAAGAAGCTGCGCGAGAAGGTCGATGCGATGAGCACGGAAGCCAAGGCCTCCGCCACGATCATCGGCGCCCTTCCCTTCCTCGTCGGGTTCCTCGTCTATATGGGGAACCCCGCCTATATCGAGCTTCTCTGGACCACCAAGGCCGGGCAGATCGGCCTCGGGGCCTGCTTCCTCATCATGGGCTTCGGCATCCTGGTGATGAAGAAAATGATCAATTTCGACATCTAGGGGCCAGGTGACATGCTCGACACGCTCACCAATCCCTCCTTCATCGCCTCGGTCCTGACGGCCGTGGCCGTGTCGGCGACCGTGATCACCATCGGCCTGCCGCTGCTCGAGCGCAACGAGATGCGCGACAAGATGAATTCCGTCGCGCTGGAGCGCGACCGGATCCGGGCCCGCGAGCGGGAGCGGCTCAACCAGCAGCAGAAGGCCGGCCCCAAGCCGGTACTCCGGTCCAGCCCGGGCGCCCGGGCGAAGCAGATTGTCGACCGCTTCAACCTGCAGAAATGGCTGAGCTCGGAATCGGCGAGCGAAAAGCTGATGCGCGCCGGTCTGCGTGGGCCGAAAGCGGAGACGACGATCCTCGTCGCCCGGCTCTTCGCGCCGATCGGCCTTGTCCTGTTCGCGATGTTCTACCTGTTCATCAACAAGGGCTTCGGCCTGCCGGCCGGCGGTCAGATCGGTGCGGTCATCGCGGCCGCCTATCTCGGGATCAAGGCGCCGGAAATCTATCTGTCCAATCTCACCTCGAAGCGGCAGGCCTCGATGCGACGCGCCTTTCCCGACGCGCTTGACCTGCTGCTGATCTGCGTCGAATCCGGGATGTCGATCGAACATGCCTTCCGCAAGGTCTCGACCGAAATCGGCACGGCCTCGGTGGCCATGGCCGAGGAAATGGCGCTGACCACGGCAGAGCTGTCCTACCTGCCGGAGAGGCGGCAGGCCTACGAGAACCTGGCCCGGCGCACCGGCCTCGACAGCGTGAAATCGGTGACCACGGTGCTGATCCAGGCCGAGCGCTACGGCACGCCCCTCGGGCAGGCGCTGCGCGTGCTGGCACAGGAAAGCCGCGACCAGCGGATGACCGCCGCCGAGAAGAAGGCCGCCGCCCTGCCGCCGAAACTGACCGTGCCGATGATCGTGTTCTTCATGCCCGCGCTCTTCATCGTCATCCTGACGCCGGCCCTCATCCAGATCTTCAAGTGGAAGTAAGGCGGCGGCCTCCCGGCGCCGCATCCAGACAGCAAAAAGGCCCGGATTCATCGGAATCCGGGCCTTCTGCTTTGGGGGTTATCTGGATAGACGGGCCTTTTCAGCCGCGCGGCTCGTTCTCTGCGGCAGCAGGATCCTGCCCGCGTATGCGCCCGCTCAGGCCGAAAAGGCCGCCGGTTTTCGGACGGATGGCACCCTGGGCCGGCGGTGCTGTCAGGGCCGGATTGATCGCCGGGGCGACTGCCTGGACCGGCGGGGTCGCCGGACGCGGCAGCGTGGCACTTGCCTGGATGGCGGGGTTCGCGGCGGCAACCGGAACAGCAGGCGCTGCCTGGTTCGCCTGGGGCCGGGCTGCAGGGGCCGGCCGGGTGGCGGGCGGCGCTGCGGCGGGCCGGGGCGCGGCAGGGCCATGGGCCCTGAGCTGCTGGGCCAAAGCGAGGTTGGCCTGGATGCGCGGATCCGGATCGGGCCGATTCAACGCACGCCGGAGGGTTTCCTCGGCCCGATCCAACTCGCGCGTGAGCACATAGGAAAGCCCGAGATTGTTGAGGATCGACGGCTCGTCCGGCGCGATCTTCAGGGCCCGCTGGTATAGGTCCCGCGCGCGCTGGTGCTGGCCCATCTGGTCGGCAATCGAGCCCATGGTCGAGAGGATCCGCCAATTCGGCCGATCCTCGCTATGGGCCTGGGCCAGAACGCTGCTGGCTTCCTCCAGCCGGCCGATATCCGCGAGGGCCTTGCCATAGGCCGCTGCGATGTCGCGATCCCCGACATTGCCGACGGAGGCGCGTTGCAGCACGGCCACGGCCTGTTGATGCTGGCCGCTGGCGCGCAGGGCGCTCGCATAGTCGAGCGAGGCCTGCTTGTCGCCCGGCCTGGAATCATAGCGGCGGGCGAGATTGGCCAGTGCGGCAGGTGTCATGGCCTGGCCCGCGCCGGCCGGTGCCCGCGTGTCATTCAGCGATCCGGTGAAGGAATCGAGACGGGCCGAACAGCCGCCCAGGAGGAGGGCTGCCAGCATGAGCGGCATGAGCCGGCGGCCGGAAGCCGGGGCCGGACAGACAGGAAAAGGCAACGGGAGCGTCTTCATCGGCAATCCTGACCTCGGGTCTGCGATCGGCTCGGGCCCGGCCACGTCCCGAACCCGACAGGCCAGCGGCCTGGTTGAGAAAAAGGAATAACTCGTTAACCCTAATCAGATGTTAATTTCGGCCTGTCTCCCCTGATTCAAAGGTTCCCCGATGCCTGCCAAAGCCCCGAAAGCGACCCCGATCCTGCTCGTTGCCGAGGAGGCATGGAAAGCGCTTGCTTCCGGACTCTCCGCACCGGCGCGGCGTTTTGCCGAAGTCCACGGCTTCGAAGGCAAGAGCGGAAAAGTCCTGCCCGTGCCGGACGGGGAGGGCCGAATCGAGGCCGTGCTGTTCGGCACCGGCAAGGATGCCGGACTGGCCGAGAACCCGTTCCTGGCCGGCAAGCTTCCGGCAGAACTGCCGGCGGGCCGGTACCGGATCGAGGGCACGCCGGCGCGGCCCGATCTGGTCGCCCTGGCCTTCCGGCTCGGCAGCTACCGGTTTGACCGTTTCAAGGAGATGGAGCGCCCCGCCGCCACGCTCGACCTGCCGAAAGGCGTGGATGCGGCTGCCCTCGATGCGCTGTCCGAGGCGGTGACCCTCGGCCGCGACCTGATCAACCGTCCTGCCAATGATCTGGGCACCGAAGAACTCGCCGAGGCGGCGAGGGCGGTTGCGGCGCGGCACGGGGCCAAGGTCAAGGAGACCGCCGGCGATGCCCTGCTCAAGAAGGGCTTTCCGCTCATCCATGCCGTGGGTCGCGCCGCCGCCAATCCGCCGCGCCTGATCGATTTCAGCTGGGGCGATCCTGCCGATCCCAAGGTGACACTGGTCGGCAAGGGCGTGATCTTCGATACGGGCGGGCTGAACCTGAAGCCTGACAATTCGATGCTGCTCATGAAGAAGGATATGGGCGGTGCCGCCACGGCCCTCGCGGCCGCCTCGATCCTGATGGCCCTCAAGGCGAAAATCCGGCTCCGCGTCCTGCTGCCCATGGTCGAGAATGCCGTGGCCGGCAATGCGTTCCGCCCGGGGGACATCCTGAAATCGCGCAAGGGACTGACGGTGGAGATCGGCAATACGGATGCCGAGGGACGGCTGATCCTCGCCGATGCACTCGCCCTGGCCGATGAGGAGAAACCCGACCTGCTCATCGACTACGCGACGCTGACCGGCGCGGCGCGCGTTGCGCTGGGGCCGGACCTGCCGCCCTTCTACACCGATGACGAAGTGCTCGCCGAGGCAATCGCCAATGCCGGCACGCGGACGAGCGACCCGGTCTGGCGGATGCCGCTCTGGAAACCCTATGGCGCGATGATCGATTCGAAATCGGCCGATATCAACAATGCCGGAGCCGGCGGATTTGCCGGTTCGGTGACAGCGGCGCTGTTCCTCAAGCGCTTCGTGACCGAGACGAAATCCTACGCCCATTTCGACATTTACGGCTGGGTGCCCAGTGCGAAGCCCGGTCGCCCGGAAGGCGGCGAGCCCCAGGCGGCGCGGCTGACCGCCGAAATGGTGCTCTCGCGCTACGGCCATCGCTGAGGCTTGGGACTCAACTTCACGGACGATAGATGATACGGATGTGAAACGATTGGCGGTGGCGGGATCTTCCCGCCCCATGCGGGGGAACGGCCGGTATGAGCGTCAGGTTGCGGCCGATCCAGGCGCTGCGCCTCTGGCAGGAGGTCGGGCTGAACATGGTCCGGCGCCATGCCGTCGACCTCACCCAGCGCCAGATGGTCATCCTGCTGACAATCTATCTCGAACCGCCGCCCCATACGGTGCGCGGCCTCGCGGCGAAACTGGGCGTCACCAAGCCCGTGATCACGCGGGCGCTCGACGCGATGGGCGAGATGGATCTCGTCTCGCGTCGTCGTGACCCGACGGACCGGCGCAACGTGATCATCCAGCGCACGGTCCGCGGTTCCCTCTTTCTCGACGAATTCAGCGACCTCGTCGTCGAGGCCGCCGGCACCCTCGCACCCTGATCCCGCCATGACCCTTCCCCGGCCTCCGATCCCCCTCGATCCGCGCATGACGCCCCTGCGTGACGGCATCGCTGCCCGCCATCTCGAAGGGCAGGTCGAGGTTGGGCGCTTCTTGGAGGCAGAGCCCTGCCGGGTCCGGGCTTTTGCGGTGCCGCTGCGCCGGGCGCCCGATCCGGTCGGGCCCTATGATACCGAATTGCTGCATGGCGAGGCCTTCGACCTGTATGAACGGCAGGGGGAATGGGGCTGGGGCCAGGCCCGGCGCGACGGCTATGTCGGCTATCTGCCCCTCGCGGCGCTCGGCCCGGCAGAACCGCCTCCGACGCACCGGATCGCGGATATGCGGGCCTTCCTCTATCCCGGACCGAGCATCAAGGCGACGCCGCTCGGCCATCTGCCTTTCGGTGCGGAATGCACGGTCCTCGACAGGGAGGGGCGCTTCGCCCGGATCGAGGCGGGCTATGTCTTCGCGGATCATCTCGGCCCGCTCGACGCGGTGGAAGCCGATCCGGTGGCCGTGGCCGAGCGGCTGATCGGCATTCCCTATCTCTGGGGCGGCAAGACGAGCCTCGGCCTCGATTGCTCCGGACTGGTCCAGACGGCCTGCCATGCCTGCGGCATTCCGGCTTTGCGCGACAGCGACATGCAGGAACAGAGCCTCGGCCGGGCGATCAACATTCCGGACGAGCCCGGCCTCTACGAACGCGGCGATCTGCTGTTCTGGCCCGGGCATGTGGGGTTCGCGCAGGGTGAGGGCCGACTTCTCCATGCGACAGGCGCCTTCATGAAGGTCGTCAGCGAGCCGCTCGACACTGCCCTGGCGCGGATCGCCGGGCAGGGCCATCCCTTGCGCACGGTTCGCCGGCTCTCCAAAGCGTGATCGGACAGCGCGAACGCGCTCTTTACCACGAGGGGATTCGTGCCCACACTGGCCATCACACAGGATGGAGGTACGCATGCGGGCTGGTTTCGCGTCGTGGGTCTCGTCGCCCGGCTCGCCGGGAAGGTTCCTCTCGATCCTGCTGCTTCTCGGCTGGACAGGCTTCGCTGCTGCCCAGAGCCAGGAGCGGATCGAATGGCCGATCACCGGCACCGAGGTCGATGTTGCGCTCGTGCTTGCGGTCGACATTTCCTATTCGATGGATCTCGAGGAACTGACCCTCCAGCGCGAGGGCTATATCGCCGCGCTCACCTCGCCGATCGTGCTTGATGCCATCCGCAAGGGCATGATCGGCCGGATCGGCGTCACCTATATCGAATGGGCCGGCCTCTCGACTCGAAACGTCATCGTCGACTGGAAGGTCATCGATTCCGAAGCCAGCGCCCGGGCTGTGGCGGCCGAGATCGCGGCGGCGCCGGTGCGGCGGGCGCGGCGCACCTCGATTACCGGGGCCATCGATTTCTCGATGGACCAGTTGCAGGCCGCGCCATTGCGCCCGCTGCGGCGGGTCATCGACATTTCCGGCGACGGGCCGAACAATGAGGGCGGGCTGGTGACCCGCTCCCGTGACCGGGCCGTGGCAAATGGCGTGGTGATCAACGGGCTGCCGATCCAGATCAAGCGCAGTTACAGCTCGAATTTCGACATTGAAGGTCTTGATGAGTATTATTCCGATTGCGTGATCGGCGGCCCGGGATCCTTCCTCGTGACCATCGAGAACAAGGATCAGTTCCGGGATGCGATCCGCACCAAGATCCTCCGCGAGGTGGCGCAGAGCACGATGTCGGATGCCGGCCCCGCGCGGCCGGGCCGCGCCGATTGCACCGTCGGCGAGCGGCAATGGCGCCAGTACTGGGAACGGAACTGATCCGGCCGCCTTCTCCGGGCATCGGCCGGATATCCGATCAGGTTCCGCGCGGCTTGGCCCGCGTGGTGGGCAAGGCGCGGGCGGGCTCTTCCGGCCAGACATGCCGGGGATAACGACCGCGCATCTCCGTCCGGACATCGGCCCATGAGCCTCTCCAGAATCCCGGCAGATCCCGCGTGATCTGGATCGGCCGATGGGCCGGCGAGAGCAGTTCCAGCGTCAGCGGGAGCTTGCCATTGGCAATGGCGGGATGCTCGGCCAGGCCGAACAGTTCCTGGACGCGGATCGACAGGCTCGGCGCGAGATCCCCGTCATAGTGGATCGGGTGGGCCTGGCCGGTCGGTGCGAGGAAATGCGTCGGTGCCGCCGCATCGAGCGCCTGCCGGCGGCTATAGGGAACCAACATCTCGAGCGCCTCTCCCAGCAGGGCGGCGTCGATATCCGCAAGGCTGCGGGCGCGGCCCAGAAAGGGTTCGAGCCAGTCCGCCACCGTGGCGGCCAAACCGGTTTCGGAGAGATCGGGCCATTGATCCGGCTCGGCCTGCCGGAGAAACCCGACCCGATCGCGCAGCTGGTTCTGCGCCTTGCTCCAGCCCAGCCGGTCGATACCACGGCGGACAGCGCCCGCCGCCAGGGCGGCGGCCACCGCCGGCCCGGGCTCCACGGGCAACACGCGGGATTCGAGCGCAAGGCCGAAAAGGCGCGTCACCGCGCGGCGCCGGAGGCTGCCGCTCGCCTCGTCCAGCGTGACCTGATCAAGCGTCTCGATCCTGCCGGCGAAGAGCGAGTCGATCTCCGCCCGGGTGATGGCGGCCGCTGCCGTGATGCGCGCCTGCGCCGCCCGGCCGGTGAGATCGGCCACGACGAGATACTCGGCGCGGGCCAGCGGATCGGCCGGGTCGAGGCCGGCCTGCCGGCCATTGGCGAGGCCGAACAGGCCATTGCCTCGCGCCTTGGCGATGCGGTCCGGAAAGGCCAGCGCCAGCAGCGTGCCCGGCGTGACCGGGATGGCATCCCCTGTCGCGGCCTCTGCGCTTGCTGGCAGGTACCGAAGCCAGCGTTCCGCCATGTCGATGACAGCGCGGGCCCGTGGCGCCCGGTCCGAGGGGAGGCGCCGCAGCCTTTCGGCAAGGTCGATGCCCTGCCCGCCGACGCCGCGCTCGCCGAGCAGGGCGGCGAGCCGTGCCGCATCCTGCCCGGCACCGCGCGCCGCGCCCTCCACGACAAGGCTGGCAAGCCGTGGCGCAAGCGGCAGGCGCCGGAGAAGGCGCCCATGCGGGGTGATGCCACCGGCCTCGTCCAGTGCGCCGAGGGCCTGCAATTGCCGCTCGGCCTCGGCCTGCGCACCGCGCGGCGGCGGGTCGAGCCAGCGCAGGCTTTCGGGTTCGGCGCCCCAATCGGCAACAGCCAGCCGCAGGCCCGAGAGATCGGCGTCCTGGATTTCCGGCCGGTCATAGGGAAGCAGGCCCTGATCCTGCGCTGCATCCCAGAGCCGGATGGCGATGCCCGGTTCGGTGCGGCCGGCACGTCCACGGCGCTGATCGGCTGCGGCCCGGCTGACCCGCACCGTTTCCAGCCGCGAGATGCCGAGATCGGGCTCGTAGCGCGGCACGCGACGAAGCCCGCTATCGATGACAACGCGCACGCCCTCGATGGTGATCGAGGTCTCGGCGATGGATGTCGCCAGAACGATCTTCCGGCGCCCCGCCGGGGCCGGACGGATGGCGGCATCCTGCAAGGCCGGTTCCAGCGTGCCATGCAACGGGCAGAGATCGATATCCGGCGACAGGCCACTTTCCGCAAGGCGCTGGCGGACGCCCTCGATCTCGCCCTGGCCCGGAAGGAAGGCCAGGATCGAGCCCGGCTCGCTGGCCATGGCTGCGCGGATGGCCGCCGCCATCTGGTCCTCGATCCGGCGGTCTGCCTCGCGGCCGCGATACAGGGTCTCGACCGGAAAGGCCCGCCCCTCGGAACGGATGACCGGCGCGCCTTCGAGAAAGGCCTGGATCCGCTGGTCGTCCAATGTGGCGGACATCACAAGCAGGCGCAGATCCGGGCGGAGGGCCGCCTGTGCATCGAGCGCCAGGGCGAGGCCCAGATCGGAATCGAGGGAACGCTCGTGGAATTCGTCAAAAAGGACGGCGGCAATCCCGTCCAGCGCGGGGTCGTCGAGAATCATCCGGGTGAAGACACCCTCGGTCACCACCAGAATGCGGGTCTCGCGGGAGGACCGGCTTTCCAGCCGGGTCCGCAGGCCGACGCGGCGGCCCAGCGGCTCGCCCAGCTGCTGCGCCATGCGGGCTGCGGCGCCGCGCGCGGCAATCCGGCGCGGTTCCAGCACAAGGATCGTGCCGCCGGCGGTCCAGCTCTCGTCCATCAGCGCCAGGGGAACCCGGGTCGTCTTGCCGGCCCCGGGAGGTGCGACAAGGATCGCGCAGGCCCTTGCCGCGAGGACTGCCCGGATCTCCGGCAGCACCCCGTCAATCGGCAGGGCCAGGCCTAGCAAGCTCACCCGCGGCCCACCGAGACATAGACGAAGCCCTTGGCCTGCATCTCGTCCGGCCGGTAGATGTTGCGCAGATCGACCATGAGCGGCGCCTTCATCGCGGCACCGATACGGCCGAGATCAAGCGCGCGGAACTGGTCCCATTCCGTGACGATGACGAGGATATCCGCCCCTTCGACGCAGGCATAGGCATTGTCGGCATAGTCGATGCCGGACAGGACCTGCCGGGCCTGTTCCATGCTCTCGGGATCATAGGCGCGGATCGTCGCGCCCGCGGCCTGCAGCTTGCCGATGATCTCGATGGAGGGTGCGTCGCGCATGTCATCCGTGTTGGGCTTGAAGGCGAGGCCCAGCATCGCCACGCGCTTGCCCTTCACATCGCCACCCGCCGCCGCGATGACCTTGTCGGCCATGGCGCGCTTGCGCTCATCATTGACGCGGGCCACCGTCTCGACGATCCGGGTCGGTGCGCCGGCTTCCTGCGCGGTGCGGATCAGCGCCAGCGTGTCCTTCGGGAAGCAGGAGCCGCCATAGCCCGGGCCGGCATGCAGGAACTTGTTGCCGATCCGATTGTCGAGCCCGATGCCGCGCGCCACTTCCTGCACATTGGCCCCGACCTTCTCGCAGAGATCCGCCATCTCGTTGATGAAGGTGATCTTGGTGGCGAGGAAGGCATTGGCGGCATACTTGATCAGTTCGGAGGTCCGCCGCCCGGTGAAGAGGATGGGCGACTGGTTGAGATAAAGCGGACGATAGACCTCGTTCATCACGGGCTTCGCACGCTCGTCCTCGAGCCCGATCACGATGCGGTCCGGGCGTTTGAAATCACCGATCGCGGCGCCTTCGCGCAGGAATTCCGGATTGGAGACCACTGCGATATCGGAATCCGGCCGGCGCTCGCGGATGATGCGCTCGACCTCGTCACCGGTTCCCACGGGCACGGTCGATTTTGTGACGATGACCGTGAAACCGGAGAGTGCATCCGCGATCTCGCGGGCAGCATCGAAGACATAGGTCAGGTCGGCATGGCCATCGCCGCGCCGCGAGGGCGTGCCGACCGCGATGAAGACCGCATCGGCCTCTTGGACGGCCCTCGACAGATCCGTGGCGAAGAAGAGATGCCCGTCACGGACATTCTTCGCGACCAGCTGGTCGAGCCCGGGCTCGTAGATCGGCATGATGCCGTTCTCGAGGGCCGCGATCTTGCCGGTATCCTTGTCGATGCAGGTGACGACATGGCCGAAATCCGCGAGGCATGCGCCCGAAACGAGCCCGACATAGCCGGAGCCGATCATCGCAATCTTCATGGGAGAGGTCCCCGTGCGCCAAAAAGATGCCTCTCCCTAGAACATGGCGCGCCAAAGTGGAAACCGGTTTTTGGCGGGTCGGCGCAAAAACGCCCGTGACTGCCCGTGCAGGGCGGGGGCTAGCCCCCGACGCCGAAGGCCGCGAGCGTCGCCATGTTGACCAGATCCGTGTCCTTGGCGTTGATCGGGACGATCTGGACCGCGCGGTCAAAACCGACGAGGAGCGGGCCAATCACGGTGGAACCGCCCAGTTCCTGCAACATCTTGGTCGCGATGGCGGCGGAATGGAAGGCTGGCATGACCAGCACATTGGCCGGACCCGACAGGCGGCAGAACGGATAGGCCGACATGATCTCCGGATTGAGCGCGACATCCGCGCCCATTTCCCCGTCATACTCGAAATCGACCCGCTGCTTGTCGAGCAGCTTCACCGCCTCGCGCACCCGCTCAGACCGTTCCGCGCCCGGATTGCCGAAGGTGGAAAAGGCGAGCAGGGCGACGCGTGGCTGGTAGCCGAGGCGCCGGGCCGCGCCCGCCGCCTCGATCGCGATGCCGGCCAGTTCCTCGGCGGTCGGCATTTCATGGACGGCCGTGTCGGCCACCAGCACGGTACGGCCGCGGGCGAGCACCAGGCTCATCCCGATGGCCGTGTGGCCGGGTTTCACATCGATGACCTTGCGGATATCGGCCAGGGCGGCGGAATAGTTCCGGGTGACCCCCGTGATCATGGCATCGGCATCGCCGAGCGCCACCATCGACGCCGCGAAATGGTTGCGGTCGTTGTTGATCATCCGCTGGCAGTCACGGAACAGATAGCCCTCGCGCTGCAGCCGCTCGTACAGGAACTGCGCATAGCTCGCATTGCGCGTCGAGAGGCGGGCATTGTGGATCTCGATGCCGGGCTTCAACTCGATGCCGGCGCTTTCCGCCGCCGCCTTCACGCGTTCCTCGCGCCCGACAAGGACAGCCGTGCCCAGCCCCTGCGTGACGAAGCTGACCGCCGCACGGATGACCGGTTCTTCCTCGCCCTCGGCGAAGACCACGCGCTTCTGCCGCCGCCGGACCTGCTCGAACACGCGCGAGAGCACGCCGGCCACGGGATCGCGCCGTGCGGACAGCGAGAGTTCATAGGCCTCGATGCTCTTGAGCGGCTTGCGCGCGACGCCGGTTTCCATCGCGGCCTGGGCCACGGCGCCGGAGACGCGGGCCATCAGCCGGGGATCGAACGGGACGGGGATGATGTATTCCCGGCCGAAACGGGGCCGGGAGCCGGCATAGGCCGCAGCCACCTCATCCGGCACGTCTTCCCGCGCGAGGACCGCGAGCGCCCGCGCCGCGGCGATCTTCATCTCCATGTTGATCGTGGTGGCCTGCACGTCGAGCGCACCCCGGAAAAGATAGGGGAAGCCGAGCACATTGTTGACCTGGTTCGGATAATCCGAACGGCCGGTCGCCATGATCGCATCATCGCGGATCTCGGCCACTTCCTCCGGGGTGATTTCCGGATCGGGATTGGCCATGGCGAAGATGATCGGGTTCGGCGCCATCGAGGCGATCATGTCGCGCGTCAGGGCCCCCTTCTGCGACAGGCCGAAAATGGCATCCGCGCCGGCAAGCGCCTCGGCGAGGCTCCGCCGGTCCGTCTTGACGGCATGGGCGGATTTCCACTGGTTCATGCCTTCCTTGCGGCCCTGATAGATCACGCCCTTGGTATCGCAAAGCATGACATTGTCGGGCTTGAAGCCCATGGCTTTCAGCAATTCGACGCAGGCAATCCCGGCGGCGCCGGCGCCATTGACGACGAGGCGGGTGGAATGGATGTCGCGCCCGGTCAGTTCCAGCGCGTTGAGCAGCCCGGCCGCGGCGATGATCGCGGTGCCATGCTGGTCATCGTGGAAGACCGGAATATCCATCAGCTCCTTGAGCCGCTGCTCGATGATGAAGCATTCCGGAGCCTTGATATCCTCGAGATTGATGCCGCCGAAGGAAGGGCCGAGATACCGCACCGCATTGATGAAGGCGTCCGGATCCTCGGTATCGACCTCGAGATCGATCGAATCGATATCGGCGAAGCGCTTGAACAGGACGGCCTTGCCTTCCATGACCGGCTTCGAGGCCAGCGCGCCGAGATTGCCCAGGCCGAGAATGGCCGTGCCGTTCGAGATCACGGCGACCATGTTGCCGCGGGCGGTGTAGTCGAAGGCCGCGGCCGGATTCTCGGCAATCGCCTTGACCGGAACGGCAACCCCCGGGGAATAGGCCAGCGAGAGATCGCGCTGGGTGGCCATCGGCTTGGTCGGAACGATCTCGAGCTTGCCGGGCTTGCCACGCGAATGGAAGTCGAGGGCTTCCTGATCGGTGAAGGTGGGACGCGAACGGCCTTTTTTGTCTTTTTGGGTCGGCATTGGAACAATCTTACAAATTTTGCAGTGCGGCGGGACGAAAATTGCTCAAATGAGCGCGGGGTGGTCGACCCTAGGTGTGTTGTCCCCAATGCTCAACCCGGTTTGTGCCCAAAAATCGGTCTCCTCCGTCGAAATCTTCCGGACCCCATGCTAGTCACAAGACCCCTCGCTGCGAGTGCCGTGACCCGTCATGCGTGATCCCGCCTTCGATCCCCCCCAGGAGCCGTTCCGGGGCCCGACGCCCGAAGAGGCGGCGCGGGCGACGCCGTCCATGGCGCAGTATCTCGAGATCAAGGCGCATCATCCGGATTGCCTGCTTTTCTACCGGATGGGCGATTTCTACGAATTGTTTTTCCAGGATGCCGAGATGGCCTCGCGCACGCTCGGCATCGTGCTGACGAAACGCGGCAAGCATGGCGGCATGGATATCCCCATGTGCGGCGTGCCGGTGGTGCGGTCCGACGAATATCTCCAGCGCCTGATCGCGGCCGGCCACAGGGTCGCGGTCTGCGAGCAGATGGAGGACCCGGCGGAAGCCCGCAAGCGCGGCTCCAAGGCCGTCGTCCACCGCGATGTCGTGCGCATCGTCACGCCCGGCACCATCACCGAGGACGGGCTGCTGGATGCCAGGCGGGCCAATATCCTCGCGGCCCTGTCGCGGCAGAAGCGGTCGTCAGGCGGGCATGATTATGCGATCGCGGCGGTCGATATCTCCACCGGAGAATGCCACATCGCCCCGGTTCCACTGGCCGATCTGGCGGGAGAACTGGCGCGGCTCGACCCGTCCGAACTGCTGGTTCCCGATGCGATCCGCGACGACGAGGCCTGCACGACGCTGTTCCAGTCGATCCGCGCTGCCGTGACGCGGCTGGCCCGCGACGGGTTCGACCCGGCTTCGGCCGAGCGGCGGATCGAGAGCCATTTCGGCGTGGCGACGCTCGAGGCCTTCGGGGATTTCTCGCCCGCCGAGCTTTCCGCCTTCGCAGCGATCCTCACCTATCTCGACCGGACCCAGCGCGGCCAGACCGTGCCGCTGCAGCCCCCGCGCCGCAGCCTTTCGGGGCAATCGATGCTCATCGATGCCGCCACCCGCGCGAATCTCGAACTGATGCGCACGCTCGGGGGCCGGCGCGAGGGCAGCCTGCTCGCCACGATCGATCGCACGGTCTCTGCCGGCGGCGGGCGGTTGCTGGCGCAATGGCTGGCCGCGCCGCTGACGGATCTCGAGGCCATCCGGCAGCGCCATGCCGCCCTTGCCGAATTCGTCGCGCGGCCGGATCTGCGGACAAACCTGCGCGAACGTCTGCGCGGCCTGCCCGATATGCCCCGCGCCCTGACGCGGCTGGCGCTGGATCGCGCCGGCCCGCGTGATCTCGCCGCCATGGCGCAGGGCATCCGCCTCGCCGGGGAGATCGGCACCCTCCTGCTGACAGATCTCGACGGGGCCGGCCTGATCGGGCAATGCCGCAACCAGTTGCTGTCGACGCCGGTGGAGGTGGGCGATCATCTCGCCTTCGCGCTCAAGGACGAGTTGCCCCTGCAGAAGCGCGATGGTGGCTTCATCCGGGCCGGTTATGACGCGGTGCTGGACGAATTCCATGCCCTGCGGGACAATTCCCGCGCGGTGGTGGCCGGCCTGCAGGGCCGCTATATCGAGGAAACCACCTGCCGGCAGCTGAAGATCAAGCATAATTCGATGCTTGGCTATTTCGTCGAGGTGCCGCAGGCCGCGGGCGAACGGATGCTTCAGGCGCCGTTCAATGCGGTCTTCGTCCATCGGCAGACCATGGCCGGCGCAATGCGCTTTGCCACGGCGGAACTCTCGACGCTGGAGCACCGGATCGGCGAGGCCTCCGGCAAGGCGCTGCAGCGCGAACTCGACCATTTCG
The DNA here is from genome assembly GCA_027484605.1 of Hyphomicrobiales bacterium. Classification (GTDB taxonomy): domain Bacteria; phylum Pseudomonadota; class Alphaproteobacteria; order Rhizobiales; family Beijerinckiaceae; genus Rhabdaerophilum. The sequence goes on from JAIXSR010000127.1 coordinate 48,250, forward strand.
CCAGTTTCGCCGAGGAGCTGGGCAGCGTGGCGGTGCGGATCCTCGCGGCGGCAGAGGCGCTGGCGCGGCTTGACGTGCTGGCCAGCCTGGCCGAGCTCGCCGAGCGCGAGGGCTGGTCGCAGCCGCAGATGAGCGAGGATTGCGCCTTCGAGATCGTCGGCGGGCGGCATCCCGTGGTGGAGCAGGCTGTCCGGGCCGAAGGCGGGTCCTTCATTGCCAATCATTGCCGGCTGAGCCCCGATCCCGGCGCCAGCGCCGGGCGCATCCTGCTGGTGACCGGCGCGAACATGGCCGGCAAATCGACCTATCTGCGCCAGAACGCGCTGATCGCGGTGCTGGCGCAGGCGGGCAGCTTCGTGCCGGCCGACGAGGCCCGGATCGGCATTGTCGACCGGCTCTTCAGCCGCGTCGGCGCGGCGGATGACCTGGCACGCGGGCGCTCGACCTTCATGGTCGAGATGGTCGAGACCGCCGCCATCCTCAACCAGGCCGGGCCGCGCGCGCTGGTCATTCTCGACGAGATCGGACGCGGCACCGCCACCTATGACGGGCTGTCGATTGCCTGGGCGGCGATCGAGCATCTCCATGACCAGAACCGCTGCCGGGCCCTGTTCGCGACGCATTTCCACGAATTGACCGGCCTCGGCAGCAAGCTGCCGCGCCTCCATCCCGTCACGATGAAGGTTGCGGCCTATCGCGGCGACGTGGTGTTCCTGCACGAGGTGATCCCGGGCGCGGCGGACCGTTCCTATGGCATCCAGGTGGCGAAGCTGGCCGGCCTGCCGGCACCCGTGGTCCGCCGGGCGGCAGCGCTCCTGTCGGAACTCGAACGCGCGGACCGTGCGAGCCCGATGGCGAAGCTGATCGACGACCTGCCGCTTTTCCAGCGCCCGGTGCCGGAGGCCGAGCCGGAGGAGGATGCCGTCCGGACGTTGCTGGCAGAGATCCGGCCGGACGAGCTGAGCCCGCGCGAGGCGCTCGAATGGATCTACCGGCTTGTCGAGGCGGGGCGGAAACCGGGCTGATGAGCCTGGCCCGCCGCTCTAGCGGCGGCGGAGCAGGACCAGCGCGCCGTTCCAGGCGAGGCAGGCCGCGAGCCCGACGGCAAGGGCCGGATAGGAACCGAGTGGCGCGACGAGCCATCCGGCAAGGGCCAGGGCCAGGGCGAAGCCCATCAACCCCGGCAGGCCGCTGGCGATCACCGCCACGGTCGGGGCCCCGCCGATCCGCGGCTGCAGGATGGCGACAAGGCTCGACAGGACGATCGGGAAGACCGTCAGCAGGCCGGACAGCGAGGGGCCAAGCGTCCAGGACAGGCCGGTGACGGTGGCCACGAGGGTGCCGACCGCCAGCGCCCGGAGCGGAATGGCAAACCAGGGCCGTGGCGGAGCGACAATCCGGTCATTCGAGAGGAAGGGCCGGACAAGGCGGATCAGCAGCGGATAGACGACAAGGCTGGCCGCCAAAGCGAGCGGAAAGCTCCAGGGCAGGCGCTGCAGCACGAGGGCGATCAGCGCCCAGCCCGACAGGCTGAGCAGCAGGCTTGGCAGGGTCGCGAAGCGCTGCGCGGCATGGGCATAGATCAGGCAATAGATGCCGGTGGCGATATTGGTCACGAGCGCGCCGAGCAGGGCGCCCTCGATGAAGGCGGGTGGATGCTCGGCCGCGAGAAAGGCAAGGGCCGGGCCCGCCGAGATGGGCAGTGTGGCGAGCATGGCGGCGAGGAAAGGCCGCGAGCGCTCGGCAAGGACCGATGTCGAGACGACGATCAGGGCTGCGGTGGCCATCTTGGCCCCCAGCAGGAGAAGCGAATGGAGAATCATCGGAACTGCCTGGTTGCGCCTTCCTAGCGCAAGCCGGCGCCAAGGTCAGCGCCCCGGGACAGGAAAAGTCCTTCCCCGAACCGGAGCCGGCCTGCCGGCGCTTGCATCCCGGCGCTGATTGACTATTTTAGAATCATTCCAAACAAGGATTGCGCCATGCTCGCCTTCGGCAAGAAGCCCCTGTCCGACCTTACCGAACGCGAGGTTCTCGCCCTTGCCATCGCCAACGAGGAAGAGGACAGCCGGATCTATCAGGAATTCGCCGATGTCGCGGCAGAGAGCTTCCCCGCCTCGGCGGAGATGTTCCGCGCGATGGCCGAGGAGGAACGCGAGCACCGCACGCGGCTGTTCGAGCTGTTCCGCTCGCGCTTCGGCGAGAACCTGCCACCGATCCGGCGCGAGGATGTGCGCGGCTTCATGAGCCGCCGCCCGGTCTGGCTGACGCGCAATCTCAGCCCCGAGAACATGCGCGAGGAAGCGGCCATGATGGAGATCCAGGCCGCCAATTTCTACGACAAGGCCGCGAGCCAGGCGCTGGATACGCGCGTCCGCGAACTGTTCCTCCACCTGGCCGAGGTCGAGCGCGGGCATCGCCGGAAGGCCGATGCGCTGGAAGGCGAGCATCTCACACCCGAGCATCTCGCAGACGAGGCCGCCACCCGGCACCGGCAATTCGTGCTGACCTATGTGCAGCCGGGGCTGGCCGGGCTGATCGACGGCTCGGTCTCGACGCTCGCGCCGCTCTTCGCCGCCGCCTTCGCCACGCAGAGCAACTGGGAGACCTTCCTTGTCGGGCTGGCGGCCTCGGTCGGCGCCGGCATCTCGATGGGCATCACCGAGGCCATGTCGGATGACGGCATGATTTCCGGACGCGGCTCGCCCTGGGTGCGCGGCTTCGTCTGCGGGCTGATGACCTGCATCGGCGGGCTCGGGCATACCCTGCCCTATCTCGTGCCCTCGAGCTGGCCGAACGGGTTCTGGATCGCCACCGCTCTGGCCGGGATCATCGTGGCGATCGAGCTTGTCGCCATCTCCTGGATCCGTACGAAATACATGGACACGCCGTTCCTGCGCTCGTTCTTCCAGGTGGTGGTGGGCGGTGTACTTGTGCTGTTCGCCGGCATCGTGATCGGCGGATCATAGGAATTTTAACCTTTTCAAGGATTACAATCCGTTCTATCCCTGCCCTTTTCGGGCAGGGAGAGCAGGATGGTTTCACGCGTGGCAACCGTGGCCTTCGAGGGGATCGAGGCCCGGCCGGTGGATGTGCAGGTGCAGGTCGCGTCGGGGACGGTGCGGCTCAACCTTGTCGGCCTGCCGGACAAGGCGGTGGCCGAGAGCCGCGAGCGCATCCGCGCCGCGCTCACCGCTTCCGGCCTCGCCCTGCCGGCCAAGCGCATCATCATCAACCTCGCCCCGGCCGACCTGCCCAAGGAGGGCAGCCATTACGACCTGCCGATCGCGCTGGGGATCATGGCGGCCATCGGCGCGATTCCGGCCGATGCACTGGAGGGCTACACGGTTCTCGGCGAACTGGCGCTGGACGGGTCGATCTCGCAGGTGGCGGGCGTGCTGCCGGCGGCCATCGGCGCAAACCAGCGCGGGCACGGGCTGATCTGCCCGGCCTTATGCGGGCCCGAGGCGGCCTGGGCCGGGAGCGAGATCGACGTGCTGGCGCCGCAATCGCTAATCCAGCTCGCCAACCATTTCCGCGGCAGCCAGGTGCTGCGCCGCCCGGAACCGGCGATCCGGGTTGATACCCGCCCCCTGCCGGACCTGCGCGACATTCGCGGGCAGGAAAGCGCGAAACGGGCGCTGGAAATCGCGGCAGCCGGCGGCCATCACCTGCTGCTCAACGGGCCGCCGGGGGCAGGCAAGTCCATGCTGGCGGCGCGGCTGCCCTCGATCCTGCCGCCGCTCAGCCCCGCCGAACTGCTCGACGTCTCGATGATCCATTCGGTGGCGGGCCTTCTGACCGATGGCGCCCTGACCGATCGCCGGCCCTTCCGCGCCCCGCACCATTCGGCCAGTATGGCCGCGCTGACCGGCGGCGGCATCCATGCACGGCCGGGCGAAATCTCGCTTGCCCATGGCGGCGTGCTTTTCCTTGATGAATTGCCGGAATTCTCCTCGCAAGCCCTCGATGCCCTGCGGCAACCCATCGAGACCGGCCTCGTCTCGGTCTCGCGCGCCAATCACCGCGCCACCTATCCGGCCCGCTTCCAGCTGGTCGCGGCGATGAATCCCTGCCGGTGCGGGCAGGCCTTCGATCCCGGCTTCACCTGCCGGCGCGCGCCGAACGAGAAATGCGTGGCGGCCTATGCCGGCCGGCTGTCCGGCCCGCTGATTGACCGCTTCGATCTGGTGATCGACGTGCCCGCCGTGCCGTTGGGCGATCTTTTCGTGCCACCGCCGCGGGAGGGATCGGCCGAGGTGCTGGCCCGGGTGGTCGAGGCGCGCGCCCGGCAGGCCAGGCGCTATGCCGATCTCGGCCTCGAGGGCATCCGGCTCAATGCGCAGGCTCCGGCCGGTGCGCTGGAAAAGGTGGCGCCCCTCGACGCCGAAAGCGAGAGCCTCCTGCGCCGGGCGGCCGAGCAGTTGCGGCTGACGGCCCGAAGCTTCCACCGCGTCGTCAAGGTGGCCCGCACACTGGCCGATCTCGACGGGCACGAGAATGTTTCCCGCCCCCATTTCGCCGAGGCGCTCGCGCTCCGCAGCCGCTCGCTGGCCGGGCTCTGACCGGCCCGCTTTTCAAGCATCCCTTAACGACATCCGCGATTCCCGCCGGTCCGGGAACCGCTTCGTAAACCTCGCGCGCCATGATGCCCGAAACAACAAGACGGGCGTCACGGTGGATATCTCCCTGCTGGGTTTGCACCCCATCACCTATGTGGTCACGGCAACCGCGCTGGTTTTCGCGGTGGTGGCCGTTGCGCTTCTGCGGGACCTGCAGACCCTGCGCGAGAGGCACGAGCAGGCCCTGGCCGAGCGCGCGCGCCTGGATGGCGAGCTGGACCGTCTCGGCCGGACCCGCGCCCGGGTGGAAGCGAGCAACGAGGCGAAATCGCGCTTCCTCGCCACGGTCAGCCACGAGATCCGCACGCCGCTGAACGGGGTGCTCGGCATGGCTGACCTGATGATGGACACCAACCTCACGCCGGAACAGACCAGCTATGCCCGGGCGATCAAGACCTCCGGCGAGGCGCTTCTGTCGCTGATCGAGGAAATCCTCGACTTCTCGCGCATCGAAGCCGGCAAGCTGGAGGTCCTGGAACAGCCGGTCACCCTGGCCAATGTGGTCGAAGGCGTGGTCGAGCTGCTGGCGCCGCGGGCGCAGGGCAAGAATCTGGAGATCGCGGCCACGCTCGATCCCGACCTCCCCGAAACCATCGTCACCGATGGCGCGCGGCTCCGCCAGATCCTGACCAATCTCGCCGGCAATGCCGTCAAGTTCACCGAAGCCGGCGGGGTCGGCGTCCGGGTCGACCGGCTCGATGACATGCTGCGCTTCACCGTGTCGGATACGGGCCCCGGAATCCCGGAAGGTCGGCTGGAGACGATCTTCGAGGAATTCGAGCAAGTGGAAACCCAGGCCGGCCTGCATGGCGGCACCGGGCTCGGCCTCGCCATCTCGCGCCGGCTGGCCCGGCTGATGGGCGGCGACATCCATGCCCGCGCCGCCCTCGGCGTCGGGGCGGAATTCGTCCTGCTGCTGCCGCTGCGGCCCGCGAGCGACTCGCGGAACCGGGCGCAGGCGCTCCGGGCCGAGGGGCTCGAGGTGCTCGTTCTCGCCGCCGGGCCGTATGAGGGGCAGTTCCTTGCCGAGCAGATCCGGCAGGCCGGCGGGCAATGCCGTGTGGTCCGGCAGCCGGAAGATGCGCTGGTGGCCATCGATGCGCAGCCGATCGACCTGCTGGTGGTGGATGCGGCCTTCGGCGTGGAAGCCGCGCGGCAGGCCGTGCGCGCCAGCCTCGGCGCCGGCTGCAAGCGCCATATCGTCTTGCTCTCGCCCTATGAGCGGCGCAGTTTCGGGCCGCCGGGCGCGGCGGGTTTCGACCGCTACCTCGTGAAGCCGGTGCGGCACCGTTCGCTCGCAGCCCAGCTCGGGGATTGGGACGGGCCGGAAGCGGCGATCATGGCCGAGGCGGAGGAAGCCAGCCTCGGCGAACCGCTGGCCGGGCGCCGGATCCTGATCGCCGAGGACAACGACATCAACGCATTGCTGGCCGGCCGCCTTATCGAGCGGCTTGGCGGGCGGCCCGTCCGGGCCTCGACCGGGCGCGAGGCCCTGACCTGGCTGGAGGCCTCGATCCTGCCGGGCGGCCAGCCCTTCGATGCCATGCTCTGCGATGTGCGCATGCCCGATCTCGACGGGCTGGCGGTGATCCGGGCCTGGCGCGGCACCGAAGCCCGCCAGGGGCGCCGGCCCATGCCCGCGCTGGCCCTGACCGCAAATGCCTTTGCCGAGGACCGCGAGACCTGCCTCGCCGCCGGTTTCGACGATTTCCTGCCGAAGCCGCTTGACCGGGAACGCTTCGTCTCGATCCTCGCCCGTCTCATCCCCATGCCACGCCAGGTGGCGTGATGCGGCGGCCTTGGCGCCGCTTTGATTTTGTCATTGAATTGTCACAAGGCGGAGGCAGAAGCATCAGGCAATCCGGTTCCATCCGGATTAGCCAAGGGAGAATGCCCATGCTCCGGCCGAATGTGCCTGGTGCCCGACCGAGCCCCGAAAAGCGGCTCAGGACCCCTTTCCTCGATCCCCGCGGCCTTGTCGGAAAATTCAACCCCACCAACCGGATCGTCCGGGATGGCGGCGGCCTGCCCGATTCGCTCGGCCGGATCGGCTCGCTGGAGGTGCGGCTGGCGCGGACCACCAAGGATATCCGCCGCGCGCAGAGGTTGCGCTACAAGGTCTTCTTCGAGGAGATGAGCGCCACGCCGAATGCGCGCAACCTGCTCTCGCGCCGCGATATCGACCCGTTTGACCGGATCTGCGACCATCTCCTCGTCATCGACCACGAGGGCAAGACCAACCGTTTCGGCAAGCCGAAGCCGAAGGTGATCGGGACCTACCGCCTGCTGCGTTCCGACGTGGCGCTGGCGCAGGGCGCGGATTTCTACACGGCCGGCGAATATGATCTCGGCCCGCTCCTCGCGGCCAATCGCGGTGCCCGGATGCTCGAACTCGGCCGCTCCTGCGTGCTGAAGCCCTGGCGCACCAAGCGCACGGTCGAACTGCTCTGGCATGGCATCTGGCGCTACGTGCTCCACCACAAGATCGAGCTGATGTTCGGCTGCGCCAGCCTCGAGGGCACCGATCCGGATGCGCTGGCCCTGCCGCTGGCCTTCCTGCATCACCATGCCCGGGCACCGGAAACGCTTTCGGCGCGGGCCCTGCCCTGGCGCCATACGCCGATGGACCGGATGGACAAGGATGCCGTCGATCTCAAGGCCGCGATGAAGGCCCTGCCTCCGCTGGTGAAGGGCTACATGCGTCTCGGTGCCACCTTCGGCGAGGGCGCGGTGATCGACCGCCAGTTCGGCACGACCGACGTTTTCGTGGTACTCAAGGTCAGCGAGATCGATCCGCGCTACATCGCCTATTACGGCGCAGATGCGGGACGCCACGCGGCCTGACCGGCCGGCGAGGCGGCGGCATCCAGACAGGCGCGGATCCCCTCGCGATAGGTCGGGAAGCGGAAGGCATAGCCGAGCTGCGCCTTGATCCGTGCGTTCGAGACGCGCTTGTTCTCGCCATAGAAGCTGCGCGCCATGGGCGAGAGTTCGGCCGTCTCGAAAGGCTGCTCCGGCGGCGGCGCGATGCCGAGCAGGCCGGCCGCATGGGCCACGACATCCTGCGGCGGGCAAGGTTCGTCATCCGTCAGGTTGAGGATGCCGAGCGGCCCGGTGCCGGGCAGGGCCACCGTCACGGCGCCGGCGATATCGCCGACATGGATGCGGTTGAAGACCTGCCCCGGCTTGACGAGCCGGCGGGCCGTGCCCTGCCGGAGATTCTCGATAGCCGAGCGCCCGGGCCCGTAGATCCCGGACAGCCGGAAGATACCCGGCTCAGCGCGGCGCGCGAACGCGAAATCAAGCCAGCCCTGTTCTGCGGCCAGGCGTTGCACGGAACGCGGCGAAACCGGCTGCGGAGCAGTGTCCTCGTCGACCCAGCTGCCCTGATGATCGCCATAGACACCGACCGTGGAGAGATAGGCGATCCGGGCGAGCGCCGGCATGGCAAGGGCGGAAAGCCCGGCGGCCAGAAGCGGGTCGCCGGCCTCGTCCGGCGGGGCGGAAACCAGCATATGGGTCGCGCCGGCAAGCCTGTCCTGCAGGCCAGTCGGGATCGTGCCGCCGCCGAAGACATGCGCGTCCCAGCCGGCTGCGCGAAGGGCCGATGCCTTGGCCTCGCTGCGGACCGTGACGGCGATGGCTCCGGCGCGAGGCCGGATCTCGTCCGCGATCGCCGCGGCGGAATAGCCGAATCCGATGATCACCAGCTGCATCATGCCTGCTCCCCTGCCGCGAGCGCGGCCGCCCATTCCGCCCGGACCTCGTCATCCCGCTCGCGCGGCAGGCGAAGCCTTGCCGCTTCCGCCACCTGCCCCGGCGGCGCGAGGCGGGCCAGCGCCCAGATGGCCATGCCGCGGACCAGAGCCGCCTCGTCATCCAGCCGGGCCCCGACCAGCGGCAGGAATCGCGGCAGGCCCGAATTTCCGATCGCGATCAGGACGTTGCGGACGAAACGGTCGCGCCCGGTCCTCTTGATCGGCGTGCCGGCATAGAGCGCCCGGAAGGCGGCATCGTCGAGCTGTACGAGATCGGCGAGATCAGCGCCCGCCAGATCGCCGCGGAGGGCGAGCTTCTGGTCGCGGCTGGCCGCGGCAAACTTGTTCCACGGGCAGACGGCGAGGCAATCGTCGCAGCCGAAGACCCGGTTGCCGAAGGCGGGGCGGAGTTCCCTCGGGATGACGCCCTTGTGCTCGATGGTGAGATAGGCAATGCAGCGCCGTGAATCGAGCTGGTAGGGGCCGGGAAACGCATCGGTCGGGCAGGAATCAAGACAGCGCCGGCACCGGCCGCAATGATCCTCGCCGGGCCGGTCCGGCGCGATGTCCAGCGTCGTGTAGACCGCGCCGAGAAAGAGCCAGTTGCCGAAATCGCGGCTGACCAGAACCGTATGCTTGCCCTGCCAGCCAAGCCCCGCCTGCATGGCCAGCGGCTTCTCCATCACCGGCGCGGTATCGACGAAGACCTTCACATCCCCGCCATGGAGCTCTGCCATTTCGCGCGCGAAAGCCTTCAGCCTGGCCTTGATGACATCGTGATAATCGCGCCGGAGGGCGTAAAGCGCGAGCGAGGCCCTGTCCGGATGGGCGAGCCCGGCGAGGACATCGCCCTCCACGCCGTAGTTCAAGCCGAGCACGATGATCGACCGGACCTCGGGCCAGAGGCGGCTGGGGGAGGCGCGCCGTTCCGGCTCGCGGGCCATCCAGCCCATCTCGCCTTCGTACCCGTTGGCCAGCCAGTCGGCGAGGGCGGCTTCGCGCGTGGCATCCCCCTCCGGCGCGGCAATGCCGAGCGCGTCGAACCCGTGCTTCGCCGCCAGCGGGCGGAGATCGGCAGCGTTCAGAAGTCCAGATCGGTGTAATGGCCCGCCGGCAGCAGGCCGCGGATCCGGTCTCCCAGCAGGGTCCGGAAGGCCGGGCGCGATTTCAGCTTCGCGTACCAGAGCTTCGCGGTCTCGTCGGCTGACCAATCCACTTCCCCCAGATAATCGATGGCCGAAAGCTGCGCGGCGGCCGCGAGATCGGCATAGGTCAGCCGGTCGCCCGCGATCCAGTTATGCTGATGCAGGATATGGCCGAGATAGTGAAGGTGATAGCGCAAATTGTTCCGGGCGGCGCGGAGGATGCCGGGATCCGGCGCGGTGGCGGTGCCGTTGCTTGTATGGCGCTTGAACAGCTTCTCGTTGAGCAGCGGTTCGCCGACTTCCATGTAGAACTTGACATGGAACCAGTTGAGAAGCCGGCGGACCTCGACACGGCCGGACGGATCCTCGGGCAGGAGCCGCCGGTCCGCCAGGACAAGCCCGCGCGTCTCGTCGAGATATTCGGCAATGACATTGGCCCCGGGAATGACCTGTCCGTCCTGCTCGACCAGAACGGGGATCGTCCCGGCCGGATTGAGCGCGAGGAATTCGCGCCGGCGTTCGAAGACATTTTCCTCGGCCAGGTCGCACTCCATCTGCAGTTCGCCCATGATCAGACGGACGAAACGGGAATGCGGATCAAGCGGGTGATGGTACAGGACAGCCATAACGTCTTGAGGGTTGTGCCGGAACCGCCGCATGTCGCGAAGGCGGTAAGGTGGCTTTCATCAAGTTCCCGCTATAGAGGACGGGCGCCGGCGCCTCAACCATGTTGACGGGCTCCGGTGCCACGGCCCCGCACATGGTTATCGAACAATGAATACTGCGCTTGCGCTCAAGGCCGCCCTGCTGGGCTTCATCGAGGGGCTGACCGAGTTCCTTCCCGTCTCCTCGACAGGCCATCTGATCCTGTTCGGGCATTATCTGAATTTCCATTCGCCCGGTCACAGTTTCGAGGTGCTGATCCAGCTCGGGGCGATCCTCGCCATTCTCTCGGTCTATTCGATGAAGCTGCTGGCCCTGGCCAGGGGCGCCCTGACGGATCGCCGGTCGCAGATGTTCATCCTCGCCATCCTTGTCGCCTTCCTGCCGGCGATGGTGATCGGGTATTTCGCGCGCGATTTCATCAAGGGTGTCCTGTTCAACCCATTGGTCGTCTGCATCAGCCTCATCGTCGGCGGGCTCATCCTGCTGGTGGTCGACGAGACGCGGTTCGAGCGGAAGGTCGAGGATGTGATGGACATCTCCCTGCCCATGGCCCTGAAGATCGGCGCCTTCCAGTGCCTTGCCATGATTCCCGGCGTCTCGCGGTCCGGCGCGACGATTGTCGGCGCGATGATGATGGGGGCGGAGAAGCGGGTTGCGGCGGAATTCTCGTTCTTCCTCGCAATGCCGACCATGGCCGGTGCCTTCGCCTTCGACCTCCTGAAAAGCTACAAGACGCTGGCTTTCGACGATGTGATGGCGGTGGTGATCGGCTTCGTCTTCGCCTTTCTCACGGGGCTGATCGTGGTGCGCGGCTTCCTGGGCTTCGTCTCGAAGCACGGTTTCACGCCCTTCGCCTGGTGGCGGATCATCGTCGGCTGTTTCGGGCTGGCGGCCTGGTTCATCTATCGCTGAGCATCAGGCAGCCTGGCTGCGGGGCGCCGGCGTTCTGGGCGCGGGCGTTTTGGGTTCATGGCGGCAGAGATCGGCCAGCGGGCAATGCCAGCATTCCGGCTTGCGCGCCTTGCACAGATAGCGGCCGTGCAGGATCAGCCAGTGATGGGCATGAAGGCGGTAGGGCTCGGGGATGAGCCGGTCGAGGCCGGCCTCCACGGCTTCCGGCGTCTTGCCAGGCGCGATGGGCAGCAGGTTCGAAACGCGGAAGACATGGGTATCCACCGCGAAAGTCGCCTCGCCGAACGCCATGTTGAGCACGACATTCGCCGTCTTCCGGCCCACGCCCGGCAGGGTGACCAGCGCCTCGCGATCCGCAGGAACCTCACCGCCATAGCGGTCGATCAGGGCCTGGCTCAGCAGGATGACGTTCTTCGCCTTGTTCCGGAACAGGCCGATCGTCTTGATCAATTCGCGCACGCGATCCTCTCCGAGCGCCAACATCTTGCGTGGGCTGTCCGCTTCCGCAAAAAGTTTGTGCGTGGCCTTGTTGACGCCGGCATCGGTCGCCTGCGCCGAGAGCACCACTGCGACCAGCAGGGTGAAGGCGTTGCTGTGTTCGAGTTCGCCCTTCGGCTCCGGTTCGATGGCATGGAGCCGGCGGAACATCTCGGCGATCTCGGCGACGGGCCGGTCCTTCGGGCGGGCCGGCTTGCGCTTCCGGGGCGCTGCGGATGCGGGCTTTTGTCTCACGGCGGTCATGACGGGTTGATTTTCCTCGCGCTTCGCCCTGCATTACTAGGGCATGGCAGGAGGCTAGCCTAGCGTGTCCGCAGCGCCCGACGACCCGATTTCCCCGCTGGAGGCGCCGCTCTTCGAGGCGACGCTGCATCCGCACCGCTCGCTGAGCCGGAACGGGCTCGCCTGGGTGATGGGCTTTGTCGGCGTGGTCGGGCTGGCCGTCTCGGTGCCCTTCCTGATGCTGGGCGCCTGGCCTATTGCCGGATTCATGGGCCTCGACGTGGCCCTGATCTACGCGGCCTTCCGATATCACAACGCGACAGCGCGAGCCTACGAGCAGATCGTCCTGTCGCAGATCGAGCTCTTGTTCCGGTCGGTGAGCTGGCGCGGCGTGGTCCGCGAGGTGCGGTTCAACCCGCTCTGGACCCGGCTCGAGAAAAAGGAGCATCCGGAATTCGGGATCGAGCGGCTTTCTCTCGTGCAAGGCCGGGCCCGCGTCGAGATTGCCAGCATGCTCGGACCCGACGAGCGGGCGGAATTCGCCGCCGATTTCCAGGAAGCCCTCGCCCGGTCCCGCCGCTGGTCGGCATGAAATCGGGTGGTGGCCGGAGCGATCCGCGCCTAGATTGAGGGGCATGGAGGTTCGCCATGCTTGATCGCCTTGCCGGTTTGCCTGATTCCCAGGCCGCGACAGATTATGCGCTGGTGCGCACGGCCCTGCGCTTCATCACCGAGGAGAGCCGGCACCAGCCGGGCATCGAGGCGATTGCCGCAGCCACGGGCCTGTCCTCCGGCGACCTGACCGCCCTGTTCCGCCGCTGGTGCGGGCTGACACCCAAGGCGTTCCTGCAGGCGGTGACGCTCAATCATGCCAAGCGCCTGCTCGACGGCGGCATGCCGCTGCTCGATTGCGCCTTCGAGGTCGGCATGTCGGGCCCGTCGCGGCTGCATGACCTGTTCGTCACCCATGAGGCCATGTCCCCCGGCGAATACAAGAATGGCGGGGCCGGCCTCAGCATCACCTATGATTTCGTGCCCTCGCCCTTCGGCATTGCACTGCCCATGGTCAATGACCGGGGCCTGTGCGGGCTGGCCTTCTGCGACGAGGGCGGCGAGACGGCGGCCTTCGAGGACATGCGCCGGCGCTGGCCGAATGCGGCCTATGAGCGGAACCCGGCCGGGATCGCACCGATCGCGCATCGGATCTTCGCGCAGGATGCCTGGCAGCCGGACCAGCCGCTGAACGTCTTCCTGATCGGTACGGATTTCGAGATCCGCGTCTGGCAGACCCTGCTGCGCATCCCGATGGGCCGGGCGACGACCTATTCCTCGATCGCGGCGGAGCTGGACAATCCGAAGGCGGCGCGTGCCGTCGGAGCGGCCGTAGGGCGGAACCCGATCTCCTTCGTCGTGCCCTGCCATCGCGTCTTGGGGAAATCCGGGGCGCTGACCGGCTACCATTGGGGGCTGACGCGCAAGCGGGCGATGCTCGGCTGGGAAGCGGCGCAGGCCATCCGCCAGGACGGCTGAACCCCGGCGGCATTTGTCAGGCCCGCCGGCGCATGCCACAAGGCGGTATGATCCTCGATATCCTGACCCTCATCGGCTGGATCGGCGTCGTCGTCTTCGCGATTTCGGGGGCGCTTGTCGCCTCGCGCAAGGAGATGGACATCGTCGCCTTCGTCTTTTTCGGCACCGTGACCGGAATCGGCGGCGGGACGGTCCGCGATCTCGTGCTCGGGGCCGTGCCGGTCTTCTGGGTGAAGGAACCGGCTTATCTTCTCGTCTGCGCCATCGCCTCGGCGGCAACGTTCTTCCTCGCCCATCTGCCCGAATCGCGATTGCGCCTGCTGCTCTGGCTCGATGCGGCGGGCATGGCCGTGTTCTGCGTGCTCGGGGCCGAGGCGGCGCTGGGGCATGGCTTCCTCGTGGCCGTGACCTGCGGGGTGATGACAGCCGTGGTCGGCGGCTTCATCCGCGACATGATGGGGGCGGAAAGCCCGGTCATCATGCGCGGGGAGATCTATGCGACGGCGGCCTTCCTGGGCGCGGCCGGCTATCTGATCGGGCTGGAATTCCTGCCGCGGGACTATGCGATCCTGTTCGGCGTGGCGCTTGCCTTCATCCTTCGGGGCCTCGCCATCCGGTTCCGCTGGCGCCTGCCGGTCTATCGGCGCCGGCCGGGCCGGAGCCCGGAAGAAATCGGATTGTGACATTTTGGCGTCACTTGCCCTTGTGGGCGCCAAGCCCCGTTCCTATATCGCTCGGTGAGGCCGCGGGCGGGCAGGCAAACCGCTCCAGTCACGAAACGTTAACCGCAATTGGCAAGGTTCGCGCATCGCTCCGGGATGCGATGGATGGAATGCTCGCTTGAGAGGGGCTCGTCATGGGTAAAGTTATTGGGATCGATCTTGGCACGACCAATTCGTGCGTCGCGGTGATGGAAGGCTCCACGCCGAAAGTCATCGAGAATGCCGAGGGCGCGCGCACCACGCCGTCCATCGTCGCGTTCACGCCGGATGGCGAACGCCTTGTCGGCCAGCCCGCCAAGCGGCAGGCCGTCACCAATCCCGAAAAGACCTTCTTCGCGATCAAGCGCCTGATCGGCCGTACCTATGCCGATCCGCTGACGCAGAAGGACAAGGGCCTCGTGCCCTATTCGATCGTCAAGGCCGACAATGGCGATGCCTGGGTCGAATCGGACGGAAAGAAGTATTCGCCCTCGCAGATCTCCGCCTTCACGCTGATGAAGATGAAGGAGACCGCCGAGGCCTATCTCGGCCAGACGGTCGACCAGGCGGTCATCACGGTCCCGGCCTATTTCAACGACGCCCAGCGCCAGGCCACCAAGGATGCCGGCAAGATTGCCGGCCTCGAGGTGCTGCGCATCATCAACGAGCCGACGGCGGCAGCCCTGGCCTATGGCCTCGACAAGAAGTCGGCCGGCACGATCGCCGTCTATGACCTTGGCGGCGGCACGTTCGACATCTCGATCCTCGAGATCGGCGACGGCGTGTTCGAGGTGAAGTCGACCAACGGGGACACGTTCCTCGGCGGCGAGGATTTCGACATGCGCCTCGTCGAGTATCTCGCGGACGAGTTCAAGAAGGAGCAGGGCATTGACCTCAAGAAGGACAAGCTCGCCCTGCAGCGCCTGAAGGAAGCCGCGGAAAAGGCGAAGATCGAGCTGTCCTCGACCGCCCAGACCGAAATCAACCTGCCCTACATCACCGCCGACGCGACTGGCCCGAAGCATCTCACGCTGAAGCTGACCCGGGCGAAGTTCGAGGCGCTGGTCGATGACCTCGTCCAGCGGACGATCGAGCCGTGCAAGAAGGCGCTGAAGGATGCCGGGATCCAGGCGGGCCAGATCGACGAGGTCGTGCTCGTCGGCGGCATGACCCGCATGCCGAAGATCCAGGAAGTGGTGAAGCAGTTCTTCGGCAAGGAGCCCCACAAGGGCGTCAACCCGGATGAAGTCGTGGCCATCGGCGCGGCGGTCCAGGCCGGCGTGCTGCAGGGCGACGTGAAGGATGTGCTGCTGCTCGACGTGACGCCGCTCAGCCTCGGCATCGAGACTCTCGGCGGCGTGTTCACCCGCCTGATCGACCGCAACACCACGATCCCGACCAAGAAGAGCCAGGTCTTCTCCACCGCCGAGGACAACCAGAACGCGGTGACGATCCGGGTCTTCCAGGGCGAGCGCGAGATGGCGGCCGACAACAAGATCCTCGGCCAGTTCGACCTGGTCGGTATTCCGCCGGCCCCGCGCGGCATGCCGCAGATCGAGGTGACCTTCGACATCGACGCCAACGGCATTGTCAATGTGACGGCCAAGGACAAGGCGACCAACAAGGAGCACCAGATCCGCATCCAGGCCTCGGGCGGCCTCTCGGAAGCCGATATCCAGAAGATGGTGAAGGAAGCCGAGGAGAATGCGGCCGAGGACAAGAAGCGGCGCGAGCTGGTCGAGGCGCGGAACGGCGCCGAGAAGCTGATCTTCGACACCGAAAAATCGGTGAAGGAGCATGAGGCCAAGCTGGGCGCGGCCGAAAAGGACGCGGTCGAGAAAGCCGTTGCCGCCCTCCGCGAGGCGCTGCCCGGCGAGGATGCCGAGCTGATCACCACCCGGACGAACGAACTTGTCCAGGCGGCCATGAAGATCGGCGAGACGATCTACAAGGCCGAGCAGGAAGCCGCCGCCAAGGCGGATGCCCAGAAGGACGGCGTGAAGACGGATGACGTCATCGATGCCGAGTTCAAGGATGTCTCGGGCGACGGCAAGGGCAAGAAATCAGCCTGATGTCGCGGACGGGGCTGCCGGTATGGCCGCCCCGCCTTCCGGATCGTCCGGCCCGGCGCCGGGCTCCTTCCCGCCTGATCTGGAGCCATGCGCATGGCCAAGCGTGACTATTACGAGGTTCTGGGCGTTCCGAAGAATGCGGATGACGCCACGCTGAAAAGCGCCTTCCGCAAGCTGGCGATGCAGTTCCACCCGGACAAGAACCCGGGCGATGCGGAAGCCGAGCGCAAGTTCAAGGAACTGAACGAGGCCTACCAGATCCTCTCCGACCCGCAGAAGCGCGGCGCCTATGACCGGTTCGGCCACCAGGCCTTCGAAGGCGGCGGACCGGGCGGGCCGGGCGGATTCGGGCCCGATTTCGCCTCCTCGATGAGCGATATCTTCGAGGATATCTTCGGCGACGTGTTCGGCGGCGGTGGTGCCCGGCGGGGCGGTGGCCGTGGCCGCGAACGCGGCGCGGACCTGCGCTACAATCTCGAGATCACGCTGGAAGAGGCCTACAAGGGCAAGAACGCGACGGTGAAAGTGCCGACCGCGATCACCTGCGAGGCCTGTTCCGGCACCGGCGCGAAACCGGGCTCCAAGCCCAAGACCTGCAGCACCTGCGGCGGCGCGGGCCGGGTCCGCGCGACGCAGGGCTTCTTCTCGATCGAGCGCACCTGCCCGACCTGCGGCGGGCGCGGCGAGGTGATCGAGGATCCCTGCCGGAATTGCGGCGGCGCGGGCCGCGTCACCCGCGAACGGACGCTGTCGGTCAATGTGCCGGCCGGCGTGGAGGACGGGACGCGGATCCGCCTGGCCGGCGAAGGCGAGGCCGGCATGCGCGGTGCGCCTTCGGGCGATCTTTATATTTTCCTGTCGGTCAAGCCGCATGGATTCTACAGCCGCGACGGAGCGGATCTTTTCTGCCGTGTCCCGATTTCCATGGTCGCGGCCGCACTCGGGACGGAGGTGGCGGTGCCGACGCTCGATGGCAGCGAGGCCAAGATCCGCATTCCCGAGGGGACCCAGTCCGGCAAGCAATTCCGCTTGCGGAACAAGGGGATGCCGATCCTTCGCTCGAAGGAGATGGGCGATCTCTACGTGCAGGCCGTCGTGGAAACGCCGCAGAACCTGACGAAGCGGCAGCGCGAGCTGCTGGCCGAATTCGAGAATGCATCCTCGAAGGAGACCAGCCCCGAATCCGCCGGGTTCTTCGCACGGGTCAAGGATTTCTTCGGGGGAGCCCCTTCCTGACCGCTATCGTCCGGGCGGATCATTGAGCCGAGTAGACTTGAAACCGACATGAATGGTGGTCATATAGCCGGCCACACTTTTGCGCCCTTTTGCATTGGAAACACCATTGGCCGGTCATCACAGCCCTTTGGCCCCTTTTGGGGGCCCTCGTCGGTCCGAGCCCAAGACCGCCAAGCGAATTGCGCTTGACCGTCAGCTGCAGGACGAAGCCCGTTTCCTGAAATCGTGGTTCGACCGCCCGCTGATCACCGGCGCAGTCTCGCCTTCCGGCAAGCAGCTGGCCCGGACCATGGCGCGCTATGTCGATGTGACGGTGCCCGGCCCGGTGATCGAGCTCGGCCCGGGAACCGGCCCGGTCACCGAGGC
>JAIXSR010000010.1 GCA_027484605.1 Hyphomicrobiales bacterium
CGACCTGCGCGAGGAATTCACCCGCGACTTCGTCTTCCCGATGTTCCGCATGAATGCGCTCTACGAGGGCCAGTACCTGCTCGGCACCTCGATCGCGCGGCCGCTCATCGCCAAGCGCCAGATCGAGATTGCCCGCCAGGTCGGCGCGGATGCCGTCTGCCACGGCGCGACGGGCAAGGGCAATGACCAGGTCCGCTTCGAGCTGACCTATTACGCCCTCGAACCGAACATCAAGATCATCGCCCCCTGGCGCGAATGGGACCTTGCCAGCCGCACCCGGCTGATCGCCTTTGCCGAGCAGCACCAGATCCCGATCGCCAGGGACAAGTATGGCGAGGCGCCGTTCTCGGTGGATGCGAACCTGCTGCATTCCTCCTCGGAAGGGAAAGTGCTCGAGGATCCGGCCATCGAGGCGCCGGAAATGGTCTATATGCGCACCATCGCGCCCGAGGCCGCGCCGGACAAGGCGACGATCATCACGATCGATTTCGAGAAGGGCGATGCCGTGGCCATCGACGGTGTCCGCATGTCGCCGGCCACCTTGCTGACCCGGCTCAACGAACTCGGCAAGGAGAACGGCATCGGCCGGCTCGATCTCGTCGAGAACCGCTTCGTCGGCATGAAGTCGCGCGGGGTCTACGAGACGCCGGGCGGCACGATCCTCCATGTCGCCCATCGCGGCATCGAATCGATCACGCTCGACCGCGAGGCGATGCATCTCAAGGAATCGCTGATGCCGCGCTATGCCGAGCTGGTCTATTACGGCTTCTGGTTCACGCCGGAGCGCGAGATGATCCAGGCCCTCTGCGACCGGAGCCAGGAAAACGTCACCGGCCGCGTCACGATGAAGCTCTACAAGGGCAATGCCACGGTGATCGGCCGCGAGAGCCCCTATTCGCTCTATGATCAGGAACTCGTGACTTTCGAAGAAGGCGCGGTAGCCTATGATCACCGGGACGCGCAGGGCTTCATCAAGCTCAACGCGCTGCGGCTGCGGACCCTGGCGATGCGCAAGGCCCGCACCAGCTGAAGCCGGACGGGGAGGCGTGCTTCCCGGCCGCGACGGCAAGAACCGGAGGGCGGATCGATGCGCAAGCGGCTGAAAGTTCTGGCCATCGTCTTCGTCGCCGTCGCCGTGGCGGCGGCAGCGGGCTATGGTCTCTTCGCCCCGCGCGTCCTCCGGATCGCGGTGGGGCCGCTGGGCGGGCAGGATATCCGCATTGTCGTGGCCTTCCTCCAGTCGCTCCAGCGCGAGAAGGCCTCGCTCCGCCTGAAGCTTGTGCTGACCGAAGGCGCCTCGTCCAGCGGGACGCTGCTGGAAAGCGGCAAGGCGGACCTGGCCGTCATCCGCTCGGACATCAAGGTGCCGGAAAAGGCCGCGACCGTGGCGATCTTCCGGCGCGAGGCGGTGTATTTCGTCACCCGCCCGGGCGCGAAGATCACCCGGATCGGCGATCTCAAGGGCAAGGCCATCGGCGCGATCGCACCCCGCCCGGCCAATGACCGCATGCTCGAGAGCATCCTGACGCATTACGGCATCGCGGCTTCCGAGGTGGATGTCATCCGCGGCAACCAGGCCGAGATCAGCCAGGCGATGCAGGACGGCAAACTCGACGCCTTCTTCTCGGTCGCGCCGGTGGCGGACCGGATGAGCCGCTGGGCTTTCCTCGCCTTCCCCAAATCCGACAAGGAGGAACCCGGCTTCCTGCCCGTCACCGAGGCGGAGGCCATTGTCGAGCAATTCCCGGCCTATGACACGGTTGAACTGGTCCGCGGCGTCTTCGGCGGGGATCCGCCCCAGCCCGAGGAGGAAACCACCACGCTGGCGGCGACCCATCGCCTCGTGGCCCGGCGGACCCTGGATGAGTCGGTCGTCAGCGAGTTGACGCGGCTGCTTTTCGCGCTGCGTCTTTCCATTGCGGCGGAGGCGCCGGCCGCCAACCAGATCGAGTTGCCCTCCGCCGAGGACAGGGGCGCCAAGCTCCCCGTCCATCCCGGCACGATCGCCTATATCGAGGGGGAGACGAAGACCTTCTTCGAACGCTACGGCGACTGGATCTATCTCGGCATCATGGGTTTCTCGCTGGTCGGCTCGGTCGCTGCGGCTTTGTTCTCGCGGGGCGGGGCAAGCCGTAACGGTGTCCATCCGGTGACGGATGACGAGTTGCACCGCATGGTCATGCTGATCGACCAGCTCCGGCAGAGCCCTTCCGCCGAGGCCCTGCCATCGCTGGAGGCCGAGGCCCGGACCCTGCACCACCTGCTGCTCCATTCCGTCGCCGAAGCGGCGCAGGATGCGGACAGGATCGCCACGATCCGCTTCCTGGTGGACGAACTGCGCCTGGCGCTGGCGGATGCCAAGCAGCGGGTCCAGGGCCAGCCCGAAGGGCGACGGCCGCCCGGTCTGGCGGCAATTTCAAGCTGACGCGGCGGAATCGCCGAGGCTTGGCTTGCTCTTGCAACGCAAAAAGTATACTGCGCTGCAACACCTTCGTTTGAATTGCCCTACGCCGCTACCGACCGGCATCCACCGGCCGCGCGTCGTCTTTTGGAACAAGCCCATGTCTCTGCGCAATATCGCCATCATCGCCCACGTCGACCACGGCAAGACGACGCTGGTGGACAAGCTTCTCGCGCAATCCGGCGCGTTCCGTGAAAACCAGCGCGTTATCGAACGCGTGATGGATTCGAACGATCTCGAGAAGGAACGCGGCATCACCATCCTCGCCAAGGCGACCTCGGTCGTCTGGAAGGACACCCGCATCAACATCGTCGACACGCCGGGCCATGCCGATTTCGGCGGCGAGGTCGAGCGCATCCTTTCGATGGTCGACAGCGCCATCGTGCTGGTCGATGCCGCCGAAGGCCCGATGCCGCAGACGAAATTCGTCGTCGGCAAGGCGCTGAAGATCGGCCTGAAGCCGATCGTCGCGATCAACAAGGTCGATCGCCCCGATGCCCGCGTGACCGAGGTTGTGAACGAGGTCTTCGATCTCTTCGCCGCCCTCGATGCCACCGACGAGCAGCTCGATTTCCCGATCCTCTACGGTTCCGGCCGCAATGGCTGGATGTCGCTGAAGCCCGACGGCTCGCAGGAAGAAGGCCTCGCGCCGCTCTTCGACCTCGTGCTCAGCCATGTGCCGGAAGCGACCGTGGAAGACGGCGCCTTCCGCATGCTCGGCACCCTGCTGGAAGCCAACCCCTTCCTCGGCCGCATCATCACCGGAAAGATCTCCTCCGGCACGGTCAAGCCGAACCAGCAGATCAAGGTGCTCGACCGCAAGGGCAACCTTGTGGAAACCGGCCGCGTCTCGAAGATCCTCGCGTTCCGCGGCATCGAGCGCCAGCCGATCGAAGAGGGCGTCGCCGGCGACATCGTCTCGATCGCCGGCCTGGTGAAGGGTTCCGTGGCGGAGACCTTCTGCGATCCTTCGATCGAGACGCCGATCCAGGCGCAGCCGATCGATCCGCCCACCGTCACCATGAGCTTCATCGTCAATGACAGCCCCTATGCCGGCACGGAAGGTGACAAGGTCACCTCCCGCATGATCCGCGACCGGCTGTTCAAGGAAGGCGAGGGCAATGTCACGCTCAGGATCGAGGAATCGGAAGACAAGGATTCGTTCTACGTCTCCGGCCGCGGCGAATTGCAGCTCGCCATCCTGATCGAGACCATGCGCCGCGAAGGCTTCGAGATCTCCGTTTCCCGTCCGCGCGTCGTGATGGAGAAGCGCGAGGACGGCGAGATGCTCGAGCCGGTCGAAGAGGTCGTGATCGACGTGGACGAGGAATATTCCGGCACGGTCGTCCAGAAGATGTCCGAGCGCAAGGCCGAGATGATCGAGATGAAGCCGTCGGGCGGCAACCGCCTGCGCCTTGTCTTCCACGCTCCGACGCGCGGCCTGATCGGCTATCAGAGCGAATTGCTCACCGATACGCGCGGTACCGCGATCATGAATCGCCTGTTCAAGGCCTATGAGCCCTTCAAGGGCGAGATCGGCGGCCGTCATAACGGCGTGCTGATCTCGAACGACATTGGCGAGGCTGTGGCCTATGCCCTATGGAACCTCGAGGATCGTGGCCAGATGGTCATCGAGCCGGGCTGGAAGGTTTATCAGGGCATGATCATCGGCGTGCATACGCGCGACAATGACCTCGAGGTCAATGTCCTGAAGGGCAAGAAGCTCACCAATATCCGCACCACGTCGAAGGACGAGGCTGTCCGCCTGACGCCGCCGATCCGGATGACGCTTGAACGCGCGCTCGCCTGGATCCAGGATGACGAACTGGTCGAGGTCACGCCGAAATCGATCCGCCTGCGGAAGCGCTTCCTCGATCCGAACGATCGCAAGCGGATGGAAAAGCAGAAGGAAGCCCTCGCGGGCTGACCCGGCATTCCCTGGGGATGCCGGCTGCCCCGTGAGCCATCAAGGAGGCCGGCATGTCGTGGTGGTTGTTTCTGCTCCTCGTTCTGGCTGGCGCGGTTCTCGCGCTGGTCCTTCTCGCATCGCGCAAGCCGGATACCTTCCGCGTCGAACGTCGGATCGTGTTGGCGGCCGCGCCCGACGCGATCTTTCCCTATCTTGACAGCCTCGAATCCTGGCAGCTCTGGTCGCCCTGGGCGCACAAGGATCCGGCCATGCGCACCACCTACGGCCCCAGCCGGGCCGGGCTCGGCGCCAGCATGGGCTGGGAGGGCAACAGCAAGGTCGGCAAGGGGAATATGAGCATCATCGAGAGCCGGCCGACGGACCGGGTGGTCTACCGGCTCGAGTTCGAGAAGCCCTTCCGCGCCACCAACCGCGCCAGCTTCACGCTGAAGCCGGCCAAGGGCGGCACGGAACTCGTCTGGGCCATGGAAGGCCCCGCGCCGCTCATGAGCAAGATCATGGATCTGCTGATGAACATGGACCGCATGGTCGGCCGCGATTTCGAGGCCGGCCTCGCCAATCTCCGCGGCCTCGTCGAGAAATAGCGCGCCGCGAATGGGCCGGTTCCCCACAGGCCTGACGCCTGGAAATCGGGGCAAGGCCGCGAATCACGCCATAAGCAAGCATGCCCGTCCGCCAGCTTGACCCTGTCCTGATCGACCAGATCGCCGCCGGCGAGGTGATCGAGCGTCCGGCCGCCGCCGTGAAGGAACTGGTCGAGAATGCCATCGATGCCGGCGCACACCGCATCGAGATCCGCCTCGAACAGGGCGGCCGCCGGTTGATCCGTGTCACGGATGACGGTGCCGGCATGCCGCCGGACGATCTCGCCCTCGCCATCCGCCGCCATGCGACTTCGAAACTGCCCGAAGGCCAGCTCGACCGCATCCTCACCCTCGGCTTCCGGGGCGAGGCCCTGCCCTCGATCGGGGCCGTGGCGCGGCTGCAGATCACCACGCGCGCGGCGGGGGGCGAAGGGCATGCCATTCTCGTCGATGCCGGGCAGGTCAGCCCGATCCGGCCCGCCGCCATGGCACAGGGAACGCGGGTGGAAGTGAGCGATCTCTTCTTCGCCACCCCCGCGCGGTTGAAATTCCTCAAAGGCGACCGTGCCGAGGCGCAGGCGGCGGCGCTCGTTATCCGCCGGCTCGCCATGGCCCATTCGGAAATCGCTTTCACACTGTCTGGCGATCATCTCTCCGGCTTCGACCTGCCGGCCGAGGCGCCGGGCGAGGCGGGCCTGCGCCGCCGCATCGCCCGCCTTGTCGGCGAGGATTTCGCCGGCAATGCGGCCAGCCTTCGGGCCGAGCGCAACGGCTTCCGGCTGACGGGGCTCGCCTCGCTGCCCACCTATCACCGCGCCAGCGCGCTCGACCAGTATCTCTTCGTCAATGGCCGCCCGGTGCGTGACCGGCTGCTGATCGGCGCGCTGAAGGCGGCCTATGCCGACAGCCTGATGGCCGGACGGCACCCGGTCGTCGCGCTTTTTCTCGAGCTCGATCCGGCCGGCGTCGATGTGAATGTCCATCCGGCCAAGCTCGAGGTCCGCTTCCGTGACGCCGAAGGCATTCGCAGCCTGATGATCGCCGGTATCCGCGATGGGCTGGCCGGGATGGGCCACCAGGCTTCCAGCCGGGGAGGCGAGGCCATGCTGCAGCGCCTGCGTGCGCAGGGCATCACCCATCTCGGCGCGGGCGGCGCGCCGATGCCGGCCCGGCCGCTGAGCTTCGTCTTCCCGGATCAGCGCCTGCCGGAACGGCCGGTGCCCGCCATGCCGCACGCCGGCTTTTCCGAGCCGGCCCGGCTTTCGGAAAGGGTTCAGGTTCCGCAATCCGTGCAGGCGGATGCAGGCGGAGAGACAGCCTTCCCGCCGCTCGGCTATGCCCGCGCCCAGTTCCACGAGACCTTCATTCTCGCCCAGACCGGCGAGGGAGTCGTCATCGTCGACCAGCATGCCGCCCATGAAAGGCTGGTCTATGAGCGGCTCAAACAGGCCCGCGCCGAGGGCGCCGTCCCGCGCCAGCCCCTGCTCATCCCCGCGATCGTCGACCTGCCCGAACCGGCCATCGCGGCGCTGCTCGACCAGGCCGAGGCCCTCGCGGCCGCCGGTCTGGTGATCGAGCCGTTCGGCGCCGGCGCCATCGCGGTGCAGGAAGTGCCCGCGCCCCTGGCCGGTGCGGATATCGTGGCGATGATCCGCGATCTGGCCGACCAGGTCGGCGAATGGGGCGGCAGCGAAAGCCTCTCCGCCCGGCAGGATCATGTGCTGAAGACCTTCGCCTGCCACCATTCGGTCCGGGCCGGTCGGCGCCTGCGGCTCGAGGAGATGGATGCGCTGCTGCGCGAGATGGAGGCCACGCCGGGTTCCGGCCAGTGCAACCATGGGCGCCCGACCTATATCGCTCTCAGCCTGAAGGATCTGGAACGGCTCTTCGGCCGGTCCTGAAAGCCGGCCGGGCCCTCAGCCGGGCATGCGGCCGAACAGCAGTTGCGTCTCGCCGGCCTTGCGGCGGTCGGTCTCGACCAAAGGCGAGGGCAGGGCGACCTCGGCGCTTGCACGTTCTTCCAGCACGACCAGCGCGCCGGGGGCGATCCAGCCGCCACGCAGGGCCGAGGCCAGTGCGGCCTCACCGAGCCCCTTGCCATAGGGCGGATCGCAGAAGACCAGCGTGAAGGGCTCGAAAGGCGCGACCTCGCCGAGGCGTGTCGCATCGCGACGCAGGATGCGCGTGATGCCGCCAAGCCCGAGAGCCTCGACATTCTCGCGCTGCAGGCCGCGTGCTTCGGCGCCGATATCCACCATCACGGCGAAGGCGGCACCGCGCGAAAGGGCCTCGGCGGAAAGCGCCCCCGTGCCGGCAAAGAGATCCAGCACGCGGGCATCCTCGAACGGCAGCGCGTAGCCGTGGATCAGGATGTTGAACAGGGTCTCGCGCATCCGGTCCGTCGTGGGCCGGATGCCATCGCCATGCGGACCCCGGAGGGTACGCCCGCCAAGCCGCCCGCCGACAATCCGCATCGATTATCCCCGATCGCGCGGCGGCCGCTTGCCACCCGGGCGCGGGCCGCCCGGCTTCGGGCCGCCCGGCCGCTTGAAATCGCCGCGCGGCTTGAACGGGCGGTCACCGCTCGGGGCACCATCCCGCGGCGGGCGCGGCCGGAAGCTGCGTTCCTCGCCGCCCTGATCATCGCGGCGCGGGGCACGCGGCTTGAACGGGCGGTCACCGCTCGGGGCACCATCCCGGGGCGGGCGCGGCCGGAAGCTGCGCTCCTCGCCACCCTGATCATCGCGGCGCGGGGCACGCGGCTTGAAGGGGCGATCAGCGGCAGGCGCGCCATCCCGCGGCGGCCTCGGCCGGAAGCTGCGTTCCTCGCCGCCCTGATCATCGCGGCGCGGGGCACGCGGCTTGAAGGGGCGATCACCGCTCGGGGCGCCATCCCG
>JAIXSR010000151.1 GCA_027484605.1 Hyphomicrobiales bacterium
CCGATAGACCCGCTGTCGCGCGCCTCTCGCTTCGCGCAGGGCGCGCTTGAGGGTTCGACCGTCCAGCCGGTACGCGAAATCGCCAACCTGACCGAGTTGCAGCGCAGCTATGAGCGGATGCAGCGGATCATAGCCGATGACGACAGCCGACTGAAGAAGATGATCGACACGCTCGGCCGGTCTAACTGAACCGAATCGCAGGAAGACATACACCATGCGCGCAATGAGCATCGCTGCCACCGGCATGCAGGCCCAGCAGACCAATGTCGAGGTGATCGCCAACAACATCGCCAACGTCTCGACCACCGCCTTTTCACGTCGCCGGGCCGAATTCCAGGACCTGATGTACCAGTCCTCGGAGCGGGTCGGCTCATCCTCCGGCGAGCAGAACACGGTGCTGCCGGTGGGGACGCAGATCGGTCTCGGCACGCGCAATTCCGCGGTCAACCGGGTCACGCTGCAGGGCACCCTGACGCAGACCGAGAACAAATTCGACCTGGCGATCGAAGGCCGCGGCTATTTCGGCGTGCTGCTGCCCGACAGCACCACCGCCTATACCCGCGACGGCGGCTTTAAGCTCTCGCCGGCCGGCGAGATCGTCACCGCGGAAGGCTATCCGACGGTCCCCGCCATCACCGTGCCGGTCACCTCGCGCGACGTGACAATCAACCAGGGGGGCGAGGTGATCGTCACCACGGCGACCGGCATCCAGCAATCCGTGGGGCGGCTCAACCTGTACCTGTTCGAGAACGACGCGGGCATGGAAGCCACCGGCGGCAACAAATTCCTGGAAACCGCGGCGTCCGGCCAGCCGACCCGTGGCCTCGGCAGCGATCCGGGCTTCGGCCGTATCCGGCAGGGCTATCTCGAAGGTTCGAACGTCAACGTCGTGCAGGAGATCACCCAGCTGATCCAGGCGCAGCGGGCCTATGAGATGAATTCGAAGGTCATCGAGGCCTCCGACCAGATGCTGCAAACCGCCAACAACATCCGCTGAGCCGGGCCGTGCGGATCGTCCTCGCTGCCGCGGCGTTGGCTTGCGGCATCCTGCTCCTCCCGCAGGCCGCCACGTCGCGCGAGGTGTGGCAGGCCACGCGGATGCTCTTGCCGGGCGATACGCTGCGGGCCGACGATGCCAAGCCGCTGGAACTGCCGCCGAGCCGCGAGCGCCCCGGGCTGATTGCCGCCGATCGGCCCGTCGTCGGGTTGGAGGTCAAGCAGCGCATCGCGGCCGGCGCCGCGCTCAGCGAGCGCGATATCGGCGCCCGCGACCTGGTGCGTGCCAGCCAGCCGGTCCGCGTGCTGTGGAAGACCGGGGGGATCACGCTGGAATTACAGGGTCGTGCACTGGAAAGCGGCCCCGCCGGTGCCGAGGTGCGGATCAGCAACCCGCGCAGTGGCCGGACCATCCGCGCCATCGTCGTCGCGGAAGGCACGGCGGAGATCAAGGCGGACCAGGGCGACGAGGACCGCTGAGACCGCCGGCCGGTGACGGGCGCGCGGGGATCGCCTCGGGTTATGCGAAAAATACTTAATATGGCGAATTGAAGAACGCGATGCCCGGAACACGCAGCGTCACGATGGCCGTCCTGCTGCTCAGCCTGAGCGGCTGCGATACGATGGACCATTTCCAGAAGCCGCCCGACATGTCGGCGCCCGGCCAGCTGCACGCGATCCCGCCCACCGATGAGGCGGTGGACCCGATGGTGGTCGCCAGCCGGCAGCGCCCCGAAATCTCGGAGCAGACCATGCCCGGCTCGCTATGGCGCTCCGGCTCGCGCAGCTTCTTCCGCGACCAGCGGGCCCGCGCCGTCGGCGACCTGCTGACCGTCGAGATCGAGATCGACCACAGCATCAGCTTCGACAACCAGACCCAATTGCAGCGGACCAGCACGCAGAACCTCGGGGCGACCTCGTTGTTCGGCCTGCAGGGCATGCTGGGCCGGCTGGTGCGCGGCGCGACCTCGGGATCCCTGGTCGATGTGAACGGGGGCAGTACCTCGAACGGCCAGGGCCAGATCCAGCGGGCCGAGAAGATCAAGCTGCAGGTCGCCGCGACGGTGATCCGGCGGCTGCCGAGCGGCAATCTCGAGATCGCCGGGTCGCAGGAGATCCGGGTGAACGACGAGCTGCGGGAGGTCCAGCTGCGCGGGCTGATCCGGCCGGAGGACATCCAGTACAACAACCAGATCGCTTCCGACAAAGTCGCCGAGGCCCGCATCGTCTATGGCGGCCGGGGCATCTCCAGCGACGTGCAGCGCCCGGCCTGGGGCCAGCAGCTCATGCAGCGCGTCCTGCCGTTCTGAGACCGCCGGGCCTGCGGCCCGCATCGGGCCGCAGATTGAGGCACAGCCCGGATCGCCGGCATCTGCGAAAATTGATACAGACGGGGGACATTCCGACCCACACCAAGGTTGAGGCCCCCCTCGATGGCATACCCGACACGCCGCAGTGCCCTCCTGATGCCGACCGCCCTGTTGCTCGCCGGCGTGGCAGGGCGCGCACGTGCGGCCGAGGGCCCGGCGCCGAAACCCTATGATTTCCTGCCCCTTGGCGATTTCACCGTGAACCTGCCGCGGACCGGCCGGCAGGCGCATTACCTGATCGTCTCGGTGACGATCGAGACGAAATCGGAGGAGACGCAGGCCTTCCGTGACCTGGCCCCTCGGCTGAAGGAAACCGTGCTGCAACGGCTGCTGGAGATGTCGGACCGGCGCCAGCTGCAGCCTGGCGGGACGGACCCTGCGACCCTGCGGGAAAACCTGTTCAGCAGCCTGAGCCAGGTGCGCGAGGCCGGCCTGAAAAGCGTCGTCATCACCCGCATGCTGCATAGCTGACCTCGCCGGGTGCCCCTGGCCAGCAGTGCCGAGACCGGAACGAACAGCGGCGTTCCGGTAGGCCTGCGAGGGCCTGGTAACGCAGGGGTTGCTTAGAACATGCAAAACTCGCATTGACACAAAAGTGACTAAACTATAAGTTGTGCTCACGAGGACGCGATCAGTCTCCTCGGTGGAGTCTTATCGATGCAGCCGATGGCTTCGGGTTGGCTACGGGAACTCGCTGGACATGCCCATGCGTGCATAGCGCAGGCCTTGACCACCGCCACGGCAGCCCAGCGCGAATTGCTTCTCGAAGCCATGAACGCGCTGGACGACATCGAGGCCCTGGTCGAAATGCCATCGGACATTTCAGCGGCCCTGATCGAGGCGAATGCGACTGGCAGCGTCGCGTCCTACACCGCGCCCATCGCCGAGGTCGCCCTGGTCGCCTAAAGGCGGCCCAGCCAGCCGGATACCCTCCCCGCTCATTGGGGTTATCAGGGCAATCGTTCGCCGGCAGCGCGCGACCAGCGCCTGGCCGTTCGGCGCGGTCTGCCTCGTCCATGCGGGGCGATGCCGACTGCTACCGGACAAGCTCGGCCTGGCGGGTTGCTTCAGTTCCAAGTTCGCTGCGGCCCGCGTGGCCAGATCGCGTCCAGCGTGGTGGATGCGGAGCGTGTGGTGAAGCCGTACCGAGCCAGGGCGGCATCGGCCAACCAGGCGCGAAACATGCCCTGTCCATGGCGCAACGGCCCATCCAGCGCCTGCTGCGCCACCGGCAGCGCCCGCCGTTCCGCAAGCGCCAGGGCAACCCGTTGCATGACGGGCAAGACCTCGGCCGCGGGCGCGGTTGGCGAGGGCAGGCCGGCAGCCTTCAGGAAGGCCTCGGGGCTGCAGGACGCATCTCCTTCCAACCGGATCTCG
>JAIXSR010000056.1 GCA_027484605.1 Hyphomicrobiales bacterium
GAGCGCCTGACCCGTGAGCAAATTGATCGCTTCGCCGTCGTGAAGATCGCGCGGGCCATGGTCGACGAGGCCGGCGCCGACCAGCTCCCCGCGCTTGACCGCGCGATTGGCGAAGAACTGGATCGCACCGCTATCGAGACACTCGAACCGCTGCTCATTGCCGCGCGGAAGGATCTCGATTGCGTGAATGCACCACCGGTGCCGCGCTTCATCGTCACCTCGCCGGGGCTGCCCGATGGCGAGCTCACGCCGGACGACGACACATTCTATGTCAGCATCCAGCGCCTTCGCGACCAGCGCACCGAATATCGTATTGACGGCCTCGACAGCAGCCTGCTCCTGCGCATGCGGGGCAGCCTGATCGAACACTGCACCATCGAAACCATCGACTTCAATGGGCTTTCCTACACAAGGCGCGGAACCCCAATGGAGCTGCGCCTCGAGACAGCCGATGGCCGGGTTGATGACGTCGCGGACCTCGTCGCCTTCCTCGACGAGGCCCTTCCGGCCTCTGTCGAACCGACCGACGGCGATCGCAGCGCCGGCCCAACCGGCTTCGCCGCCGCGCAGCTCTGGCAGACGCTAATCGATCTCGAGGAAGAGTTCATTCCTTGCATCACGATCGGCGAGCGGGTTGCCGACACGACCGACGCTGTTGTCTACACCTATGAGACCGACCGGCCTTTCGACTTCGACAGCGAAAGCGATGTCGAGGTGCGCACCCGCGACGGCTCGCGCGGCAAGTTTATCGGCAAGCTCGACTTGCGCGATCTCACCGACCGTACGATCGCCATTCGCAACATGGCCCGTCCGCCGAGCGAAGGCGACATCGTCTCGCTCATCGACCGCCGGGCGCAGGCCTCGCTCGACCGCCGCAAACGCGGCGTCGATCGCATCCTCTCGCGCAATAGCGAGATCCCTGACCTCATCGACTATTTCGAGCCGCGAGTATGCAAGGTACCGGCGACCTTCGCCCTTGCTCCGACCGATGAAGAGCTCAAGGGCTATGGACTTAACGCAGGGCAGCGCGCGGCCTTCAGCACGATCCTCCTATCGGGGCCGCTTGGTCTGATGCAGGGGCCGCCGGGCACCGGCAAGACGCGCTTCATAGGCGCGCTCGTCCACTGGCTGGTCACGCGGGGCAGCGCTTCCAAGATCCTCGTGGCGAGCCAGAGCCACGAGGCGGTGAATGGCGCGGCCGAGGAACTGATCAAATTGTTCGGCGCGCGCAAGGACCGCCTCGAACTGCTGCGCGTCGGCGCCAAGGGGCTAACCAGTCGTCTGCGCCCCTATCACAGCTCGACCTTGCGCGAACGCTACCAGCGCCGCTTCCAGGGCGGCCTCAAGGCGCGTCTCGCCGCCGCCGGCGGGGCCATGGGGATCAGCCGCGCGCTGCTCCACGACCTCGTCGATCTCGACCGCGGCTTGGGCGATCTAGCGCGGCGCATCGAAATCCTGCAGGACGCTCTCGCCGCGCCCGACGTCAGGCCGGATGAGGCGCGGCGCCTCCGCGACCGCCTGCGCACCGCGATCGCCGCCTTAGCCAAGGCCGCGCCGCAATGGGTCGGGCATGAGATTGATCCCGAAACCTCGCAGGCCGTCCTGGTGATGGAAGAAGCCTATGTGGCGCTGCTGTCTCGCCACGCCCGGTCCACACCGGCCGATCTTGCCGCTGCCCGGCGCCTCCTCGCTCTCTCTCGCGAATGGAACGAGACGCTCGGGGTAGGTCATCGCAATTTCGAAGAATTCCTCGCCAAGACGCGAACCATCATCACCGGCACCTGCGTCGGCCTCGGCCAGACCCGCATCCGCCTTGAGGCCGGCTCGTTTGACTGGGTCATCATCGACGAAGCCGCGCGCTGCACGGCAGGCGAACTCGCCGTTCCACTCCAACTCGGCCGTCGTGTGCTGCTGGTCGGTGATCATCTTCAGCTGCCGCCCATGATCGACCGCGACATGGTCAAAGCTGTCACCGAAGAACTGCCGAGCGTGTCCAAGCGCGAGGTGATCCGCAGCGATTTCGAGCGCGCCTTCACCGCGTCCTATGGCAAGGCAGCCGGCCAGGTGCTCGACGAGCAATATCGCATGGTGAAGCCGATCTGCGATCTCGTCTCGCGGACCTTCTACGCGCCCCACGGCGTCAAGCTGGTGACTTCCAAGGATCGCGAGGCCGACGAGCGCTTCGACTTGCCTATGCCGGAACTCCTCAAGCGCCCGATCAACTGGATCGACACGCGCAGCGCGCCCGCATCGGCGGAGAACCGCAAGAAAGGCGAAAATTCCATCTGGAACGAAACCGAGGTCGAAGCTACCATGCGGCTGCTCAATCTCATCGCCGCACAGGAGCAATTCGCGAGCGCGCTCGCCAAGGACGAGGAACAGGCGATCGGGGTCATCTGTATGTACAAGAAGCAGAAGCGCGAACTCGAGCGCCGCTTCGCCCAGCAACCCTTCGACCCGGCCTTTCGCCGCACGGTCAAGATCGACACGGTCGACTCCTACCAAGGCAAGGAGAACGCCATCGTCATCCTGTCGCTGGTGCGCGCCAATGACCATTTCGACCCCGGCCATGTCAGCTCGCCTAATCGCTGCAATGTCGCGATCTCTCGCGCCCGCGAGCGGCTCTTCATCATCGGCCACAGCCTCATGTGGCGCGACAAGCGCTGCCGATCGCCGATGCGCAGCGTCATCGACCAAATTGACCGCGACCGCACCGGCAACGCGGCGGTCGTGCGCATGGACGCTATCCGATGAGCGCTGGGAAGTCGGGGGACGGGCGGCTGCAGATCGACACGGTCGACTTCCAGGTTCCGTGCCGCCGGTTTACGATCAAGGCTAATGTCACGCGTGAACGCCAGATGCCCGTAGTCGACGAGTTCGTTCTGCGCCTCGTCCAGGTCGTCCAGAATATCAGCGTCGAGCGGCTGGCCGGCTATTTTGGCTTCTCGGGCAGCGAGATCGAGACCGTCCTCCTCGAACTGACCAATCGCGGTCTTCTGGAAAGCGACGATCAGGAAATCTCACTGTCCCCCAAAGGGCAGGACCTGTTCAAGGGTTTGTCCGAAGGCGAACTTCCACGCCTGGCCGCCGTCGAGCCCTGGACCGAAGGTGTCTGGTTCGATCTCGTCAGTCGCAACATCATGACGCCGGCGCGCTTCCGGTCATTGCCCAACCTGTTGTCCATCCCCGAACAGCCCAATGCCCGCCAGGTGCCGGAGAGCTTCGCGCGAGCCGCCTTCGAGCAAAATTTCCACGAATATGCCCGGCGCGTTCGACGGCATCCCGACGCCGACCAGCTCGCCATCTACTCCATTTCCGAAGTGGAAGCGGGAATCTACGGCTACCAGCCAATGCTGGCAGAATGCTGGCTCGATCGCGGCACCGCCCTCGAGACGAATCTCCACCTGCCGTTTGCCGACAATGACCCTGCGCGGTTCGCTTTGCTCAGCATGGCCGCGGTCGACGTCTGGGCCATGCTCAGCGGCCCCGAGCAGAGTGCATCAGGCTTGGCAGACTATGAGCGCCTGACTGGCGACGATCGCCCTGGCCGATTGCGTCAGTCGGGCGATGCCTCGACCTGGTCGCAGGTGCTCGCCCAAGCAGACAGGGAGGGCGACCCGCTTCTCTTCGGCGCGACCTATCTCGACTATAACGTCGGCAAGTTTTGCGCCGTGATCGAGTCAGCCTTGGGCGCTGGACGCACGGCCAGCGGGCCGCCATCGATCATCTGGCTGCGTCCGGGCGGAACCGCTTGGGGGCGAACCTTTAAGGTCGGCGAAACGCTGCAACGTCTCGGCGAGACCCTGAGTTCGGGCGGCGTCAAAGACGCCCAGACCATCGCGATCGTCCCTCGCGCAGTGCCGTCCGGCCAGCGCCGGCATTTGAAGCGCGTCTTTGACGAGGGGCGAATTACGCCGACAGGGTTCTATCCTGCCGACTTGGAGATCATCCTGATCCCAGGCATCGCAGCCATGGTCTTCCTGCACATGGACGTCGGCCGACATGGCGCACCGATTGGGATCGCCTCGCGCAACGAACGGATGCTGCGTGCGCTCGAGCGCCGGTTCAACGAGGACAGGATTTCGGCGAGTGATACGCTATGGGCTCTGCCGGCTGAAACGCCGCCCCAGCGTTCAGCCACAAAGAACTGATGGCTCCGGATGCGTCTATTTAGCGCATAATGGGGGCGCCGAGCAGACATGGAGCAAGGACTACGTATCTCGACCTAAGTGAAAAACTCCACAGACACTTCTCGGCATCCGCGACATAGTCCTTTTAATGTGACGGACATCCAATGGATAAGCCATCGCTCCCGACTATTAAACGTCTCTGCTATGGCGTTCTCGCGCACCAGAACCGGACAGCCCGCACTCCCGAATAAGCTGCACTCGCAAAGGCGATGAATGAATGCCCGCTTCCCCAAGTGTGACCCCCGAGACCAGACAGTCTCCTGTCGGCCCCCTATTCGACCATTCAGCCGAGAGTGTCATTTAGGACTTTCGTACTCTCGGCAGTAATTGGGTCGAAAACGGACAGGCGGTTTCTCGTGATAAAAAGGTAAATATACGCTATTTACTTGTGCGTAGAAATTTTACTATTGTATTGGGATATTTTATTTTATATTCAAATTTGTTTTAAAATCAGAAAAACGATGATTGACAGGTAATGAAACGTCAAAAAACAGTAACTATGTAGTGTTAATAATCCTTTTCCTGTAAATTACGCCAAATATTCCGCTCAGTTTTGAAATATACATGATGTTGAAAATCAGCATCACGATGCGTGCCGTGAGATCGATATCGACGAGCATGCCACCCTTATGTCGACGGCGTTCGATTACGGCCGCGTCGTGCCAATCTTCAGCCGATTGACCCAGTGCAATGCTGGCTATTACCAAGCTCGTCATCGCTGCATCGGGTGCGAGGGCGCCGCTGGTATGTCCCCGATCGGGTTCGTGGAGGACGGACAGCGCGCGGGGTGCGCCGGCCCAGCTTCATGCAACCGCTATCTCAACGTTTTGCATCGGTCTGGATCGGGCCGGCCAGTCCATTGACATTCGCTTCAACCGCGGGTGATCACATAGAGCTTGCGCACCTGCTCCAGGACGCGCCATTCGCCTGTCCAGCCCAACGGAAGGTTGATGGCATCCCCCGGCCCGAGCTGCACCTTGCTGCCGTCGGCATGCGTCATCTCGATGCGGCCGGAGATCAGGTGGCAAAACTCGGAGGCCTTTGTCCGGTCGGCAGTGAAGCGCCCCGGTGTGCATTCCCAGATACCGATCGAGATACGCTCATCGGCGGAAGTCCACAGCACGCAACTGGCCTCCTGCTGGTGCCCTTCAATGCTGGTGGGCTTTGCGCCAAAGGGGCCGAGGGGCGCATGGGCGAGGGCGTGAAAGGCGGAAAGATCGGTCATCATGGCATCCAAGGAATGGCAGGCTTGGCGAGTCCACGCCGGTTTGAGACCCATTCAGAGAATGGTTTCGAACAGTTTCAGGGTGTTCTCATACGTCATCGGAACCGGATTACCGCCGACGCTCGGATCCTGGAGGGCAGACCTCGTCAAAGCGTCGAGATCCGGATCGCGAACGCCAAGCGCGGTCAGGCTGCGTGGAATGCCAAGCCCGGCATTGAACTGGTCGACAAAAGCCGCAAAACCATCGAATCCGCCCTCGATGCCAAGATAGGCAGCCGCTTCCGCAATCACACCTTCAATGGCGGGGCGGTTGAACTGAAGTACGGCCGGCATGCAAACCGCATTGGTTGTGCCATGATGCGTATGGTGAACTGCGCCGATGGGGTGACTGAGGGCGTGAATTGCCCCCAGTCCCTTCTGGAACGCTGTCGCGCCCATCGCGGCGGCACTCATCATGTGGGCGCGTGCCTCGATATCCTTGCCATCCGCATAGGCCCTCGGCAGGTAGCGCTTGATAAGCCGCATGCCCTCGAGCGCGATGCCCTGGCTCATCGGGTGATAATGCGGCGAGCAATACGCTTCCACGCAATGCGCAAAGGCATCGACGCCTGTGCCGGCTGTAATGGCTTTCGGCATGCCAACGGTCAGCTCCGGATCGCAGATGACAACGGAAGGCAGCATTTTCGGATGGAAGATAATCTTCTTCTCGTGAATGGCTGTGTTCGTGATCACGCTGGCGCGCCCGACCTCGGAACCGGTGCCGGCGGTTGTCGGCACCGCAACGATCGGGTGAATGCCGTCGGGATTGGCGCGGGTCCACCAATCACCGATATCCTCGAAATCCCAGAGCGGGCGTGTCTGTCCGGCCATGAAGGCCAGTACCTTTGCAAGGTCGAGCCCCGAGCCACCGCCAAAGGCGACAACGCCGTCAAAGCCGCCTTCACGGTACACCCGCATCCCCTCCGCGACATTCCGGTCATCGGGATTGGCGTCGACATCCGCGAATATCGCGCGGCCGAGCCCGGCCTCTTCGAGGAACGATAGCGTTCGCGCCGTGATATCCATGCCTGCCAGCCCGCGATCGGTCACAAGGAGTGGCCGCTGGATCCCGGCTCGGGCGCAGGCATCGGCGATCTCGCGGATGCGTCCGGCCCCGAAGCGTATCGATGTCGGGTAGGACCAGTTTGCAACAAGCGGCATGGCTCAAGCCTTTTTCAGATGATAGGATTTCGGGCGAGTCAGGCTGTGATAACCGAGAACCGACAGGCCAGCGCCCCTTCCGGTATCCTTGCAGCCGGTCCAGCAGAGGCCCGGGTCAAGATAATCGCAGCGGTTCATGAAGACCGTTCCGGTTTCCAGGCGGGCTCCGATCTCTTCCGCACGGGCAGCGTCCTGCGTCCAGAGTGAAACCGTGAGCCCATAGGGCGAGTCATTCATCAGCCGGATCGCCTCGGCATCATCGCGCACCGGCATGATCCCGACGACCGGCCCGAAGCTTTCCTCGCGCATTACCCGCATGCGGTGATCCACTCCGGTCAGGATCTGGGGCGAGAGATAGGCTCCGCCATCATCTGACGGAAAGGTCTGGATATGGGCCTTTGCCCCGGCAGCCAACGCCTCGGCGATATGGGTTCGTACAGTGGCGGCAAGGCGCGGCTGCGCCATGGGGCCGAGCGTGGTATCCGGATCGAGCGGATTGCCGAGCCTATAGCCTTTCACCAGCGCGACGGACTTTTCGACAAAGGCGTCGAACAGGCTCTCCTGCACATAGATGCGCTCGATGCCGCAGCAGCATTGCCCGGAATTGAACATCGCGCCATCAATCAGCGACTCGACCGCCGCGTCGAGATCGGCATCGGCGCGGACATAGCCGGGATCCTTTCCCCCCAGTTCGGTGCCGATGCTTGTGAAGGTGCCCGCCGCCGCATGTTCGATTGCCCGCCCACCTGCAACCGACCCCGTAAAGTTGACATGGCCGAAGGATCTTTCCGCAATCAGGCATGCGGATGTCTCGTGATCGAGAAAGAGGTTCTGGAACACATCATTCGGGATCCCGGCAGCGTGAAAGGCTTCTGCCATGCGTTCGCCGACCAGCAGGGTCTGCGCGGCATGCTTGAGAAGGACCACATTCCCCGCAATCAAGGCCGGCGCCACCGTGTTGATCGCTGTCATGTAAGGATAGTTCCAGGGCGCGATCACGAAGACGACCCCCTGCGGTTCGCGCATGATCTTGCGCCGGAAAGTCGCACTGTCCTCGATCAGGATCGGGGCAAGTGCTTCCGGCGCAATCGCAGCCATATGGCGCGCGCGTTCCTCGAACCCGCGGAATTCACCGCCATAGCGGATCGGTCGTCCCATTTGATGCGCCAGTTCGAGTGCCATGCGCTCGGTGGTCTTGCCAATCTCGGCCACCCCCGCGAGGACCAGCGCAATGCGTTCCTGCAACGGCCGCGCGGCCCAGTTTCCTTGCGCCAATCGCGCAGCGCGTACGGCGCTGCGGGCTTCATCCGGCGTGGCCAGCGGACGTTCCGCGTAGAGCGAGCCATCGATGGGGGAGAAGCATTGTATGGAGCGTGTCATGCGCGTCACGCCCTTTCAAAGCCGCGGGCGATTTCCCAATCCGTGACGATGCGATCGAATTCCTCCTGCTCCCATTCCGCGCACCGCACGTAGTGATCGATCACCGCATCGCCCATCGCCTCGCGCAGCATCGTGGAATTGCGCAACGTGCTGGTTGCCCCGCGAAGCGTCGCGGGGATCTGGCGGGCCGCACCGTCCTGATAGACATCGCCACTCGTGGGCGGTGCCAGCGCCATGCCGTCTTCGATCCCCTTGATGCCGGCTGCCAGCAATGCCGCCTGTGCAAGATAGGGGTTGAGATCCGAGCCTCCGATGCGACACTCCACGCGCACTGCCCTGGTGCCCTCACCACAAAGCCGGAAACCTGCGGTTCGGTTATCAACCGACCATACAGCCTTGGTGGGCGCGAAGGTTCCCTTCATGAAGCGCTTGTAGCTGTTGATATAGGGTGCAAGGAACACCGTGTATTCGGGGGCGTATTCGATGATGCCGGCCATGAACTGCCGCATAAGGTCGGACATGCCCCATTGGGCGCTTGGGTCAAAAAAGGCGGGTAACTCGCCGCGCCAGAGTGACATATGGATATGGGCGGAACTTCCGACCCGCGTATGGTGCCATTTGGGCAGGAAGCTCGCCGCATGCCCCTTCTGCCAGGCAATTTCCTTCGTTGCATGCTTGGCGATGGTGTGATGATCGGCGCAATCAAGCGCGGAAGCATAGCGGATGTTCAGTTCCTCCTGCCCAGCTTCAGCCTCGCCCTTTGAGTTTTCGACCGGGATGCCTGCGGCAAAGAGGTGGTTGCGCAAAGGGCGCATCACGACCTCTTCCTTCGTTGTCTGGAGGATATGGTAGTCCTCGTTGTAGCCGCTGATGGGGACGAGATCGCGAAATCCACCCTTGCGGATGGTCTCGTAGCTTTGCTCGAACAGGAAAAATTCAAGTTCGGACGCCATCATCGCCGTGAGTCCCATGGCCGCGAGGCGCTCGATCTGGCGCTTGAGGACCGCTCGGGGGGAATGGGCAACCGGCTGATGCGTGTGATGGTCGAGCACGTCGCACAACACCATGGCCGTGCCCTCCAGCCAGGGCACAAGTCTCAACGTGGTCAGGTCGGGATGAAGGGTATAGTCGCCATAGCCGGCGCGCCAGCTTGTCGAGGCATAGCCATCCGGCGTCGCCATTTCGAGATCTGTGGCCAGCAGGTAGTTGCAGCAATGCGTCTCGGCATGAGCGGAATCGATGAAATTGCGGACATGGAAGCGCTTGCCCATCAGGCGCCCCTGCATGTCGACCATGCAGACGAGCACGGTGTCGATCTGTCCTTCGCCTGCCAGGGTCTTGAGGGACTCGATTGTCAGATTTCCGGGCATCGCTCTCCGCTCCGTGGTCGAATTTGGGCAAGATGGGCTGAAAACACGGGGCAGGCTGCCCGGCCTACCTGGAATCTCGCCAACGATAATACATGACGGAAGGCGCCAGGAACCACGGGTTGCCTGTGTAGAAGGGCATTGTCGGGAACTTGATCTCGTTGAGGGCGGTATGCCCCTCCTTCAACCCCAGCACCTGCTGTCCGATGCGCATGCCGAGATATCCCGCCATTCCGACACCGGAACCGCAATAGCCCATGGCGTAGTGCATGCCTTCATTTGTGCCGACATGCGCCAGTTCGTCGAAGCTGTAGGCGACAAGGCCGCACCAGGAATGGCTGATGCGGGTCTGCGCCAGTTCGGGGAACAGCTTCACCATGTCGTGGCGCAGCTTCGGTCCGCTCACCATCGGATCGGTTTCATTATGGGAGACCCGCCCGCCGAAGAGGATGCGGGTTCGATCCGGCGAGGCGCGATAATAGTAGACCACCTTGCGGGTATCGCTGACGATACGGTTCTTCGGCATGATGCGGGCCATCACCTCCGGCGCGAGAGGTTCGGTCGCGATGATATAGCTGCCAATGGGAATGACGCGTCGGCGCAGCCAGGGGGTCAAGGTGCCGGTATAGCCATTGGTTGCGATCACCACATTGCGGGCGATGCAGGAGCCACGTGGCGTGGTGACATTGAAAGTGCTGCCAGAGCGCTCGATTTTCAGGGCGGGCGTGCGCGGATGGATCTCGCAACCCGCCGCCTGTACCTTGGCAAGCAGGCCGGCATGATAGCGGGCGGGATCGATCGAAGCATGCGCGCGCAGGACGATACCGCCAAAATAGGCATCGGTCCCCAGCTCGCTGCGCTGCTCGGCGCGCGGCACGACATGAGCGGGAACCTCTAGCCCCCTGGGCTGGTTCTCGATTCCGCGTGCCAGGATTTCGTATTGGGCGGCGTTATGTGCGGCGTGAAAGCGGCCGACCACGCCAAAATCGCAGTCGATCTGCTCGCTCCGGACGAACTCCTCGACAAAGGCCAGCGAGTTGCGCCCTTCCTGCACGATCCGGGTTGCAGCCTCAAGCCCATGGCGCCGCACAAGTTCGGCATGGCCTGGCTTGATGCTGGTCGAGATCTGACCGCCATTGCGCGTGCTGCACCCCCATCCCGCATCCTCGGCGTCGAGAATGACGGTGTGCCTTCCGCCGCGCGCGGTCTGGAGCGCCGCATGCAGCCCGGTATAGCCCGACCCGATGACCACGACATCGGCCCTCGCGGGAAAATCCGCGACGGGAATGACCGGACGAGGCACGTGCTCCCACCAATAGGGCGTTGTTCTGGTGTCTGCTGAAATCGCCTGTACGTTCATTGTAGGCCACTCTCTCCAAGAATGAGGTCTGCCGCTTTTTCAGCAACCATGAGCGTCGGAGCATTGGTATTGCCGGAGGGTATCGATGGGAAAATCGAGGCATCGACTACCCGAAGCCCCTCGACCCCGTGAACCCGTAGGCCTGGATCGACAACATCCGTGTTGCGGTCATGGCCCATCCGGCACGTGCTCACGGGATGATACACTGTCGAAGCCCGTTGGCGGATATCCGAGAGCAACTCGGTATCGGACTGGATCGAGGGGCCGGGCATCAACTCGCTGTCGATCACGCCGCGAAGTGCCGGTGTTGCGGCAAGCTGGCGCAACAGGCGCGCGCCTTCGATCAGTTCCGCAACATCTTGTTCGGTCGAAAGCGAGTTCGGCACGATCCGGGGCGGTACTGCCGGATCAGCCGAAGCGATTTCGAGGAAGCCTCGGCTGGTCGGCCGGCAGGGCTGCGCGCTCAGCAGGAACCCGGGGAAGGAGTCCGGTCGCATCAGCGGGCGCGTTCCTGGCGGCGTGCGGGTATAGCTCAGCGGCGAGAAATAGAGCTGCATGTTCGGTGCCGCGAGACCGGGGCGCGACCGCACGAAGCCGCCCGCCTGATTGACGCTCAGGGCGAGCGGTCCGTTGCGGAACAGCAGATAGCGCAAACCTGCAACGATCTTGCCAGAGATGGAGCCGAATTGCTGGTTCAGCGTCGGCACGCGCGACCGGTAGAGATGGTCGATGCACAGGTGATCCTGAAGATTCAGGCCCACACCGTTGCGCTCGCAGAGCACGTCGATCCCCCTTGCCTTGAGCATTGCCCCGGGGCCAATACCCGAGAGTTGCAACAGCTTCGGCGAATTGATGCTGCCTGCACAGAGGATGACTTCGCGTCGCGCGCGTGCAAGGCGTGCGCGACCCTTCTGGCTGAACTGTACCTCGCGCGCCCGCAAACCATCAAACCCGACACGCGTTGCATGCGCCTCGACCTCGACGGCAAGATTGGAACGCCGCATCGCCGGGCGCAGATAGGCTCGGGCGGAAGACAGGCGCAGACCCTTGCGCGTGGCGATCCGGAAATGGCCGACGCCATCGGCACCGAGCCTGGAAAGATCGGCTTCGACGGGAAATCCCGCCTGCTGCCCTGCGGCAATGAAGGTCGCACAGAGCGGATGGGTATCGCGGCTGACGTCGTTGCCTTCGATCCGTTGTCGAACGCGGTCGATGCATCCGGAAAGAGCCTCTTTGCTCCAGCCTGAATCGCCGGCACTCGCCCAGTCCGCGACATCATCGGGCTGCCCCTGCACATGCACCATGGCATTGATCGAGCCGGAGCCGCCAAGCACCTTGCCGCGCGGCCAGTAGCCCGAACGGTTCGCCAGCGCCGGTTCCGGCTCCGTGCGATACATCCAGTTTACGGCCGGATTGTAGAAGGACATGCCATAGCCGATCGGAACCTGGATCGGCAGATGCCGGTCGCTGGGGCCGGCCTCGAGCACCAGCACCGTAAAGCGGCCGCAGGCCGTCAGCCGGTCGGCCAGAACGCAGCCGGCCGTTCCCGCGCCGACAATGATGTAATCCGCATCGAGCATGATCAAGGGTTTCACGGAATTGGCGGGGAACTGATAGCCAGTCTCAAATTTTCAACATACCACTTTCCGCCGCGATTCAGGCGAGTGCCTCGAGAACAGGGGCGAGCCTGGCAATCCCCTCACGGATCTCGCGCGGATTGGCGGCGCCAAATCCCAGGACAAGACCGTTGAAAGCTGTCGGCGCGATCGAGAAGCGATCAATGGGAGAGACAATCACACCCTGTTCTGCGGCACTCCGCGTGGCAGTTCGTTCGGAAATTCTGGGCGGCAAAAGTCCGATCGTGTGCAGGCCACTTTCGGTCGGCACGACATCCAGCAGGCCGCCAAGGTGCTGGCGCGCCTGTTCGATCAGCGTTTCGTGCCGCTCGGCATAGACTCCGCGCATGCGCCGGATATGCGTAGCGAAATGTCCGCCCTGAATGAATTCGGCAACTGCGGCCTGAATACTTGTCGGCACCCCTTGTATGAAGGAGGCAGTAATCCGTTCGAAAGATTCAACCAATGCCGGCGGGACCAGCATGAAGCCGAGCCGCAATGCGGGGAAGAGCGATTTCGAGAAGGTTCCGACATAGATGACCAGACCT
Organism: Hyphomicrobiales bacterium; assembly: GCA_027484605.1. Taxonomy (GTDB): domain Bacteria; phylum Pseudomonadota; class Alphaproteobacteria; order Rhizobiales; family Beijerinckiaceae; genus Rhabdaerophilum. The sequence goes on from JAIXSR010000056.1 coordinate 12,887, forward strand.
GTCTGGTCGATGCTTTTCAGGGTCGCAATGGGCTGGCGACCGAAGAAGAACTCGCCATCATAATCATCTTCGATAATCCAGGCTTGGGCGCGCTGAGCGGCGCGCAACAACGCAAAACGACGCTCGAGGCTCATGATGCGGCTCATGGGCTGCTGGTGCGATGGCGTCACGAAGGCGAGCCTGAACGAGGGGCTGAGGCGTTCTCCCTCCTCGACGACAAGGCCATCGCGATCCACCGGCACCGGAACGAGATCGGCTCCGCAAGCGATTAGGCTGTTGCGCGCGCCGATCGCGCCGGGGTTCTCGAACCAGACCCGGTCACCGGGATCGAGCAGTGCGGAGCCGATCAGGTAGAAGGCCTGCTGCGCCCCCCCGACAATGAAGATCTGTCCGGCTTCGCAGGAAATGCCCCGATTCCCACGCAGATGGGCCGAGATGGCTTCTCTCAACCGCGTCAAGCCAAAAGGCTCGCCATAGCCCAGCACATCGGCACGCGCTCCCCGCCAGAGGCCGGCAGCGATGCGGGACCATTGCGCCATGGGAAAGACATCATAGGCCGGCAATGCTGTCACGAATGCCCCGGATTGATAGGGCAAACGGGCGCGCGAGGAAAACTTGGAGATCGCGTGGTCCATCGCGTCGGAGAGCTTCGGCTTGGCCGGCAGGGCTTCACTCTGGTCAGTCGGAAGCGCCGGACGGGGTCGCTCGGCATCCAAGACATCGCTGACGAATGTCCCCGAGCCGACGCGAGAGATGATCAGCCCCTCCGCGATCAGCCGCTCGAAGGCATCGACAACCGTTGTTCGGGAGACCGAAAGTTCCTTGGCCAGGGTCCGTGTTGCGGGCAGCCGGAAGCCGGTCGCGATGGCGCCGGACAGCATCAGCTCGCGCAGGGAGGTGTAGAGCTGGGTTCCAATCGGCACCGGCGAAGCCCGGTCCATCCGGATGCCGAGAAGCAGCGCGCCGCCTGCTCGCTTGACCATTCGTGCTCCTCCGCGTCCGGTGCATGGGTCGATGCAGCAAAATGGTATCATAGTTTAACGAGATTGGACCTTAGTCTTCCGCCAATTCGGTTCAACCTGATGATCCCATGAAGCTGGGTGTGGTCAGGCATGAAGATTTCCAGGATCGAGACATTCACAACTCAGGATGTCGGCTTTGTTCGCGTCACAGCCGAGGACGGTGCGGAAGGCTGGGGGCAGGTCTCCACATACCATGCCGACATTTCCGCACTGATCCTGCATCGGCAGATCGCGCCATGGGCGCTCGGTCATGACAGCGCCGATATCGCCGGGCTTGTCGATCTCATCCCGGAAAAGGAACACAAGTTTCCTGGCAGTCATCTTTTTAGAGCAATCGGCGGGCTTGATACGGCACTCTGGGACATGGCGGGCAAGCGCGCGGGCAAAAGCGTCTGCGAATTGCTTGGCGGGACGCCCGGACGCCTCCGTGCCTATGCCTCGTCCATGAAGCGTGACATCACGCCCGAAGATGAGGCCAAGCGTTTCCTGAGGCTGCAAGACCGGTTCGGCTTCGACGCCTTCAAGTTTCGCGTGGCAGCCGAGTTTGGCCATGACACCGATGAATGGCCAGGCCGCACGGAAGCGATTGTTCCGGTGATCCGCAGGGCGCTCGGCGCCAAGGTCACACTCATGGTCGACGCGAATAGCGGCTTTTCGCCCAAGCGCGCCATCGAGGTTGGGCGCATGCTCGAGGATCATGGCGTCTGCCATTTCGAGGAGCCATGTCCCTATTGGGAACTTGAGCAGACCAGGGAAGTCCGGGAAGCGCTTGCCCTCGATGTAACCGGCGGCGAGCAGGACTGCTATATCCCGATCTGGCGGCACATGATCGAGATGCAGGCCGTCGATATCATCCAGCCGGACATCTGCTATCTCGGCGGCATGGTAAGGACGATGCGCGTTGCAGCCATGGGGGCAAGCGCCGGGCTGCCCTGCACGCCGCATTGTGCCAACTGGTCTCTGGTGACGCTGTTCACCATGCATCTGCTGCGCGCGATCCCGAATGCGGGCGACTATCTCGAGTTCTCGATCGAGGAAGCCGATTACTACCCGTGGCAATACGGGCTGTTTCGCAAGTCGCCCTATGGCATCGTCGACGGCCATGCCACGGTCTCGGACGAGCCGGGCTGGGGCATCGAGATCCATCCCGACTGGCTTTCGAGGGCGCAGCATCAGGTGAGTGCGCTGGAGGGCCGATGAGCGAGGACCTGGTTCAACTGGTCGATGAGGCTCGCCGGACCGGCACGATTGCCGGTTTGCCCGGCCTGCACTGGATCGGAGGGCGCAGCCTCCCGTCCGCTTCCGGCGGGCGCATGGAAACGGTTGATCCCGGAACGGGCAAGGCCTTTGCCTCGGTTGCCGCCGGCAATGCCCCGGACGTGGATCATGCCATCGGCGCTGCGCGTGCGGCTTTGTCCGGACCATGGGGCACGATGGCGCCCGCGGAGCGCGGGCGCCTCCTTGCCCGTACCGCGGCCCTGATCCGCGCGAATGCGGATCGCCTCGCTGTCGCAGAAGCCCTCGATTCAGGCAAAAGACTGGTCGAGGCGAAAGGCGATGTCGGCGGGGCGGCTCGTGCTTTCGAGTATTATGCCGGTGCCTGTGACAAGTTTCAGGGCAGCAGCATTCCACTCGGTCCGGATTATGTTTCGTATACGCGACACGAGCCGATCGGCGTCGTGGCACAGATCGTTCCGTGGAATTACCCGATCTCGACCCTGGTGCGCGGGCTTGCACCGGCCCTTGCTGCTGGCTGCACGGTTGTTGCCAAGCCGGCGGACCAGACCCCGCTGACAGCGTTGATGCTGGGCGAAATCCTCGCCGGGGCGGGGCTGCCCGCCGGCGTCTTCAATGTGGTGACCGGAACGGGAGCCGAGGTTGGCGCACCGCTCGTAGCGCATCCGGGCATTGACCACATCACGTTCACCGGTTCGGTTACAACCGGCATCAACGTCATGCAGAACGCCGCGCCGAATGTGACACGCCTCGCTCTTGAACTGGGCGGCAAGTCCCCGGTGATCGTGCTCGACGACGCCGATCTGGATGCAGCAATCGAGGGTGTCCTCGGGGCGATTTTCGAGAATTCCGGACAAATCTGCTCGGCTGGATCACGCCTGATCGTCGAGAGAGGCATGCATGCTCGCCTGGTGGAGAGGCTGGTTGAGCGCGCATCTGCACTGCGCCTCGGGCATGGCCTGCGCATGGTCGATATGGGCCCGGTCAATTCACGGGCACAGCTTGAAAGAATAAGCGGCTTTGTCGAGCGGGCCCGTGCCCGGGGCGCCGAGGTCCTGTGCGGCGGAAAGAGGATTGTCGATCCCGAAACAGGCCTGGGTTGGTTCTTTGAGCCGACGATCCTTGACGGTCTGGCACCTGACGACGAGGCCGTGCAGAACGAGATCTTCGGTCCTGTCCTTTGCGTGCAAACCGCCGACACGGTCGAGCAGGCCATCGCGCTGGCGAACGGCACGCCCTATGCGCTGGTCGCCGGCATCTATACGCGCGACCTCTCCCATGCGCACCGCATTGCTTCAAGGCTGGATGCCGGGCAGGTCTACATCAACGAGTTTTTCGCCGGCGGGATCGAGACGCCTTTCGGCGGGAACCGCGCGTCCGGGTTCGGACGTGCCAAGGGGCTTGAGGCTCTTGCGAGCTTCTCAAAGCTCAAATGCATAACGGCACGCCTCTAAATGGTATTGTTGGCAGTCTAAAATGGCCCTGTTCTGCCGACCAAATAAACGACGACAATTTTCGCCGGGCCACAGGGAGTAAAGCCATGACCGACAAGAAGACAGCAGGAGGACGTTTCGCTGCCCTCATTCTGAGTGGCATCGCGCTGTCCGTGAGCGCCTATGATGCGGCAGCACAACAGACGCTGACCGTCGTGTCCTTCGGGGGATCCTATCAGGAAGGGCAAAGCAAGGCCCTGTTCCAGCCAGCCGCCAAGGCGCTCGGCATCACGGTCAAGGAAGAGACCTATTCCGGTATCGCTGATCTCCGGCTGAAGGTGAGGGCCGGTGCCGTCACGTGGGATGTCGTCGCGAGCGGCTCGGGCAGTGCGGCGCGCGCGGGTGCCGAAGGCATTCTGGAGAAGCTGGACTACAAGCTCATCGACACCAAGGATTTCCTGCCCAATCTGGCTGGCGATCATTGTGTCGGCGGCGATGTCTTCTCGACAGTGCTCGCCTGGAACACCAAGACCTTCGGTGACAATGGACCCAAGAGCTGGGCCGATTTCTGGGATGTGAAGAAGTTCCCGGGCAAGCGCGCCTATCGCAAGGGTGTCGCGGGTGCGCTCGAGCCTGCCTTGATGGCGGATGGTGTCCCCCCCAACAAGGTCTATGAAGTTCTCAGTGCCCCTGGCGGTATCGAGCGGGCGGTCAGGAAGGTCAAGGAACTGAAGCCGCATGTCGCGGTATGGTGGACCTCCGGCGCGCAGCACGCACAGCTGATGAAGGATGGTGAAGTCGACATGATCACCGGCTGGAACGGTCGGTTCGATGTCGTGGCGAAGGATGGTGCCAAGGTGGCCTATACCTTCAACCAGGCGTTGCTCGACTATGATTGCTTCGCAATTCCCAAGGGCGCGCCGAATAAGGACCTCGCGATGAAATTCCTCGCCGAGATCAGCAAGCCGCAATATCAGGCCGAATTTACGAAGTACATCACCTACGGCCCGACGAACAAGAAGGCCTACGAACTCGGTACGATTGACGCTGCTTATGCAAAGAGGCTGCCGTCGCATCCGGACAACGCCGCCCAACAGCTGACCGTCAATCTCGAATGGTACATCAAGTTCGAGGCCCAGGCTGCGACGGCTTACGAGAACATGCTGAGCGAGTAAGCCGTCAGCCGGCACCTGTGATCTGGTGGAGCGGGGATGCAGCAGCAGCCCCGCTCCACCCAAGTCAAACGAACAGGAAGCACAGGAAACTCGAATGGCCAGAGACGCGGCGCTCCCGATCGCTGTCAGGCGTTTGACCAAGAGTTATGGCACGCTTCGCGTTCTCGATGCGGTCGATCTCGATGTCCGGCGCGGGGAATTCCTGACGCTGCTCGGGCCCTCGGGCTCCGGCAAGACCACGTTGCTGATGATGCTGGCGGGCTTTGTCCGGCCCGATTGCGGCAGCATTGCATTCGGTGAGCGCGAGGTCATCCGGCTGGCACCCCACAAGCGCGATGTCGGAATGGTCTTCCAGAACTATGCGCTCTTCCCTCACATGGATGTGGCGGGGAATATCGCGTTCCCGCTCAAGCTTCGCGGCATTGGCAAGGCCGAAGCATTGCAACGCGTTGAACAGGCGCTGGAATTGGTCAAGCTTGGCGGCTATGGCGCCCGGCGCATAGACCAGCTTTCCGGTGGGCAGCGCCAACGGATCGCACTGGCCCGTGCCATCGTGTTCGAACCGCGCATCCTGCTGATGGACGAGCCCCTGTCCGCGCTCGACAAGCAGTTGCGCGAGCATATGCAGATTGAACTGCGGCAACTGCACGAACGGCTTGGCATGACGACCGTCTATGTCACGCATGACCAGCGCGAGGCGCTGACCATGTCGGATCGCATCGCGGTTATCGACCAGGGGTGTATCCGCCAGATCGATACGCCAAAGGAGATCTACGAACGGCCGACCAATCGATTCGTCGCTGAATTCATCGGGGAATCCACATTCGTCACCGTTGATGTCGATACTGCCGGATGCACGTTCAACGGCATCCCCCTTGCGCTCGCCAGCCAGCCGGCACGGAAGGGACCATATCATCTGATGATCCGTCCCGAACGGCTGAGCATCCTGGAGCAGTCCGTATCGGCCGGCGTCAATGTGTTGCCGGCCACCGTGACGGCGGCAATCTACCAGGGCGACAGCGTGCTGGTTCACGCGTCGCTTCCTGACGGAACGATGGTCAGCGTGCGGGCAAGTGCCTCGGTGCGTGCACCTGTGGCGGGCGAGAAGCTCAATCTGGGGCTCAACGCTGCGGATACATACCTCCTGCCGGTCGAAGAGAGCGCGGCATGAGCCATCCAGCAGGGCCAAATGCCGCAGGGCTTCGCCGCGACGCGCTGGTCGAACGCCTGACGCTCTTCAGCCTGAGCGGTCCGGCGCTGCTGCTTGTGACCATGACGATGCTGGTGCCGGTCGGCTGGCTGTTTTGGCTGTCCTTCCTCGATGACGCGGGAGGATTCAGCCTCGAACATTATCGCCGGATGCTGGTGCAGCCCTCCTACGGACGCGCTTTCCGCATCACGTTCGAGATCAGCTTCATCACAACGGCGATCTGCATCCTGCTCGGCTATCCGTTGGCCTATGTGCTCTCACAATTGCCGCGCCGCGCCGCCAATATCTGCATGATCGCCGTGATGCTGCCGTTCTGGACATCGCTTCTGGTTCGCACCTACGCCTGGCTCGTGCTGCTCCAGCGACAGGGCGTGATCAACACCTGGGGCATCAAGCTCGGCCTGTGGGATACGCCGCTGGCGCTGGTGCACAATCTCAACGGCACGCTGATCGGGATGGTTCACATCATGCTGCCGTTTCTGGTTCTTCCGGTTTATGCCTCCATGCGCGCCATCGACCAGGACTACCTCAAGGCAGCCGCAAATCTCGGCGCCAGCCCGACGCGGGCCTTCTGGCTCGTCTTTCTGCCCCTTTCCTTGCCGGGGCTGATCGCAGGGGCCCTGATGGTCTTCATTCTATGCCTTGGCTTTTACGTGACGCCAGCGGTGCTGGGGGGCGGCAAGATCACGATGGTCGCCAACCGCATCGCAACAGATATTGAACTCTTCTTCAATTGGGGCGCGGCGAGTTCGCTCGGGGTCGTCCTGTTCGTCCTGACAGGGATGATCCTCTATCTGGCTTCGCGCATCGTCAGGCTGGACCGCCTTCTAGGCGGAGGGGGGGCGTGATGGGCTGGCTCGGTCGACCTGCAACGGATACCCAGATCACGCATGGCCGCCGGCTATGGCTTTATGTTCTGGCTGGATTGGTTCTCGTGTTCCTCATGCTGCCGACGCTCATCGTGATCCCGATGTCGTTCTCGGAATCGCAATATCTGGAATTCCCGCCCCGAGAATGGTCGCTGCGCTGGTATCGGAACTATTTCAACTCGACCGCCTGGATGCAGGCGACAGCAACATCCTTCAAGGCTGGCATTCTGACGATGATCGTCGCGACCCTGTTCGGCACGATGGCAGCCTATGGGTTGCACGCTGCCCGGCTGGGATTTTCAGGCCTTATCCTGGGTATCCTGCTGACACCGATCATCGTGCCGGTGATCCTTGTCGGGATCGGCGTCTTCTATGTCTATGTGAAGATCAAGCTGGTGAATTCCATGACGGGCCTTGTACTGGCTCATAGCATGCTCGCCATTCCGATCGTGATGATGGTGGTCTCTTCCGCGCTGAAGAGTTTTGACATGAATCAGGAACGTGTCGCGCGCAGCCTCGGCGCGTCGCGTATGCGCGCCTTTTTCCTCGTGACCCTCCCGCAGATTCGTTTCTCTGTTGTTTCGGGTGCAGTGCTGGCCTTCCTGACCTCCTTCGACGAGGTCATCGTGTCGCTGTTTGTTTCCGGGGGTCAGAACTCGACGCTGACTCGCAATATGTTCAACGCCCTGCGCGACCAGATCGACCCGACGATCGCTGCCATCTCGACCCTCGTTGTGATTCTCACATCGGTTCTGCTGGCGATTTCGCAGCTCTTTGGCAAGAGCGGCGCCCGGTAGGCGAGAGATTGCTTAACGCGGATATGTGCGACTTTGCAGCAGCGTGGGTCGTTCGGCGCCATGCATGCTATCCTCCTCGTTGCCAGAAGGCAGAATTCAAGGTGGACCAATTCTACACCGTTGGATCAGGCTGTTTTGCGCGGCGGCTTGTCACAAGCCTCTTCGCGAAGACCTGCGAAGGCAAATGGAGAATGAACCTTTCCCATCACCGTCGACCTTCTACTCGAGCGGAACGGTTGACAAAACTGGAGGGCGCATGGCCACCGGAATTGCATTGATTGCCGGAGCCGGCATCACCGGCGTCTGCGTGGCCGAATGGCTACGCCGCGACGGCTGGTCCGTCACTCTGATCGATCCGGTCCAGCCTGGGTCGCCTGAACAGACGTCTTACGGGAACGCTGGCCTGCTCTCGCGGATATCGGTCATGCCGATCGCGACCCAGTCGCTGGTGCGCCAACTGCCGTCTATGCTGCGCGACCCCAACTCCCCACTGTTCATGCGATGGTCCTATCTTCCCCGGCTTCTTCCGTGGCTGGTGCCGTTCCTGCGCAGCGCTAGGGCGGAGCGGGTCGAGGAAATCTCGGCGGCGCTCGCCGCGTTGACGTTTGACGCGAACGAGCAACATCTTGCGCTGGTGCGCGGCACGCCCGCCGAGGCCTTCATCCGCAAAGGCAATCTGGTCAGCCTTTATCGCGACAGGCAGGCCTATGACGGCGACGTGCTCACCAGCCGGACGCGCGAGAAGTTCGGCCTGGTGCCAGAATTGCTGGATCGCAAGGGGATACTCGATCGGGACCCGAGCATCGGCTCGGCCTATCAATTCGCGACCGTGTTCGACGACTATTGCTGGCTTTCGTCGCCGGCTGCCTATCTAGCGGCGCTGTTCGAGCATTTCCTGCGCAATGGTGGCTGTTTTCGCCGGTCTCGCGTGGTCTCGCTGGAGCCGGGGACCGTTGCCCGCCTGACGCTGGAGGATGGCGAGACCCTGACCGCCGACACCATCGTGCTGGCGTCGGGGGCCTGGTCGAAGACACTGGCCCGCTCGGCCGGGGTTCGCGTCAGGCTGGAGGCAGAACGGGGCTATCATGTCGAGCTGCATTCGAATGGATATCGCGCGCCGCAACCCTACTTCGTTATGGACGCGAAATTCGTGCTCACGCCGATGGACCATGCCTTGCGCGCGGCCGGCGTCGCCGAGTTTGGCGGGCTCGATGCGCCGCCGTCGAAACGGCCCGTCGAGCTGATCAAGGAGGGGGTCCGCAGAGTCTACCCGGGCCTGAAGTTTGAGATCGGCCAGAGCTGGATGGGGAACCGCCCCACGACGCCCGACAGCTTGCCGGTGATCGGAGCAACAGAGGGAGCGCCAAACATCCTGCACGCCTATGGCGGCCAGCACATCGGCCTCACCATCGGGGCCAAGGTCGGACGCATCGTCGCCGATCTGGCGCGAAGGCGGCGACCAAATCTTGATCTCCGACCCTATCGACCCGACAGGTTCTGACCGAGCGCCCATTCACCCGGTCAGCTGTGCTCGGCTAGAACCAGATCCGCACCTTTCCATTCGGCGAAGCAACACAATGCCGATCTCAGCGCCTGGCCGCAGCAGATCTACGCAGTCTCCATCATGACGGTCGAAGAACGGCTGCAAGCCGGGCGGTTTGGTTCCGGTATCACATCCGTGGAACTGGATGAGCAGGCCCCGGATCGCTTCCGCATCGACCAGCGCTTCGGCCCTACCACCGATGTCTGGGTTCTTTTCGGCCGGCGACCGCTGGATATCCGTTCGAATTCGGTCAGGCCCGCCGCATTCGTATGCAGGTGTTTTCATGAATGAAAGAGCTTGGACTGCCACACACCAAGCAGTCAGTTCAGGACGCGTCTTTTCATTTGCCCTCATATCTCCACGCCCTCGGCGAGCATCAGGGCATCCTAAACATCAACGCCGAGATAGCGAACCGTCGTCTTGATCTTGGTATGCCCCAGCAGGATCTGGACGGCGCGCAGATTGCCGGTCCTTTGCTGGATGATGATCGCACGTGGCTTCACCGAGCCACCGCTGACGACATCACCGATCTTCAGTTTCACCAGATCGCAACCGCGCAACTTGCTGTCGATGGCGAGGTCGAGCAAAGCACGATCCCTGAGCCGCTGCTCATGGTCGAGGTGGAACCGGATCGCCC
>JAIXSR010000130.1 GCA_027484605.1 Hyphomicrobiales bacterium
ACATAGGCGTCGAGCAGCGGCGCCAGCTCCTCCTGCGCTTCCTCGGGCAGGATGCCGAGCCGGGCCTTGAGCTTGTTCAGCTGCTTGCGCGACAGCGCCGTGGCATCGGCCAGGCGCTGCCGCTCGGCCTCGACCTGCCCGGCCGGGATGCTCCGGCGCGGCGCCTCGGCGGGAATCTCGGTGGTGTCGTAGACCGGCCCGATGGCGACGCCGGGGGCGATCGGCAGGCCGCGGATCGCCTGTTCCTTGGTCTTGCGGATGGTCGGCTTGCGCGCCGTCTCCTGGCCCCGCTCGGTGGCCCGGTCGGAGGCTTTCTCGGCGCCCTTGGCGCTCAGCCCCTCGGGCGAGTCGGTCTTCTCATTCTTCATGGAAACCGGCCTCGACCAGGCCGGCCACCGCTTCCAGCGCTTCCTTGGCGTCCCAGCCCTCGGCTTCGATCTCGACCGTGCTGCCCTTGCCGGCGCCCCGCATCATCAGCCCCATGATGGAGCAGGCCGGCACCTTCTGGCCCTCGCGGGAGACCTGGACGCAGGCGGAAAAGCGCTCCGCCAGGGTGACCAGCTTCGCGGCGGCGCGGGCATGCAGGCCGCGGCTGTTGGTGATGACCAGCGTCCGCCGCAGGATCATCTCCCCGTCGCCGCAGCCGGTGGTGGCGGCAGCGGCATCGATCGGCTGGGTCGCGGCATGCATCACGGCTTGTTCCCTCCGTTGGCGCTGCCATTGACCCGCGCGATCCCGTTCGGGATGTCGCCGGCGGCGGCGATATATTTGCGGCCGGCCGCGGCGGCATGGTCCACCGCCTCGGCCAGGGGTTCGGACGAGCGGATCTTGGCCAGCTTGACCAGCAGCGGCAGGTTTACCCCGGCGATCACCTCGATCTGCTTGCGGTCGGCGATCGAGACCGCCAGGTTGCAGGGCGTGCCGCCCATGATGTCGGTCAGCACGACGACGCCATCGCCCTGGTCGACCGCGGACACGCTGTCGCGGATATCCTGCCGGCGCTGTTCCATATCGTCGTCGGGGCCGATGCAGACCGTGGCGACGGCCCGTTGCGGGCCGACCACATGTTCCATGGCGAGGCGGAGTTCATCCGCGAGGCGGCCATGGGTGACGAGAACCAATCCGATCATGGGGTGCGTGTCAGGGCCTCCCGACCCCCCGTCCCGGCCTGTTGTGCTGGGACATCATCGCCGTCGGCGCCATCCTCGGGCGTCACGGTGCGGTGGCCGGGATCGACCGTCGGGTCCATCCCCCGTTGGGACATATCCCCTTGGGCAAGTTCCCGATGCGTCACATCAGCACGCCAACCCGCGCTCCGCAGATGGGCAGACAGGCGTTCCGCCACAAGGACCGAGCGATGCTTGCCCCCGGTGCAGCCTAACGCAACCGTGAGGTACTTCTTGCCCTCCGCCACATAGCGCGGCAAGAGCGGATCGATGAAGCCGGTCAGCCGGGACCAGAAACCGGGGAAATCCGGGTCGCCCTCGACATAGGCGGCGACCGGCGCATCCCGCCCGGTCTGCGGCTTCAGCGCCGGGACGTAATGCGGGTTGCGCAGGAAGCGGACGTCGAAAACCAGGTCGGCCTCGCGCGGCAGGCCCTTGGGGAAGCCGAAGGACATCACCTGGATCGACAGGCCCGGCGTGCCCTCCGGCCGGAAGCGCCGCTCGATCATCTGCCGCAGGCTCGGCAGCGGCAGGTCGGAGGTATCGACGACCAGGTCCGCCGCATCCCGCAGCGGCGCCAGCAGCGCGGTTTCCCGGGTGATGCCGTCGATCACCCGGTTGCCGAGCGAGCCGCCCGGCGCCAGCGGGTGGCGCCGCCGCGTCTCGGTATAGCGGCGCAGCAGGATGGCATCCTCGGCGGTGACATAGACCAGGGTCACCGCGATGGCCGGGTTGCGGCGCAGCCTGGCCAGGGTGACCAGCGCCTGGCTGGGGACGAAGCCGCGGGTGCGGGTATCGATGCCGGCGGCGATCGGCTCCTCGCCATCCTCGACCAGTTCTTCCAGGACCTTCAGCGGCGGGTTGTCCACCGTCTCGAAGCCCAGATCCTCCAGCACCCGGAGGATGGAGGCCTTGCCGGCGCCCGAAAGCCCGGTGACCAGCACCACCGGGCGGGCGCCCGGCATCGGCGGCAGCGGCGACGTCTCGCTCATGGGATCGCCAGCCCGGCAAAGGCGCCGGCCTGCTGCCTGGCCCGGCCGAGCGCGGCATCGAGCGCGAGGCCAAGCCGGGCGGTGGCCGAGGCGGCGAAGCCATCCAGCCGGATGGCCGGCAGGGTGATCCCCGCCGTCTCCCAGCCCTCGGGTTCCGGCAGCCGGGCGATCTCGGCCCGCGGCACCAGCCGGGCGACCAGCCGCAACCGCGCCGGGGCGGCCACCGCAAGGTCGCGGAAGATGCCCAGGCCGCGCACTTCCAGCATGCCGCGCAGCGCCGGCGGCGGCGCGGCGCAGAGCGACCCGGCCTCGGCCGAGACGGCAACCTGGTCGTCGGCGACCAGCCGCCAGCCCTGATCGATCAGGCGCAGCACGAGATCGGACTTTCCGGACCCCGGAGGGCCGAGCAGCAGCACGGCTTCCCCCTCACGGGCGACTGAACTGGCATGGAGCATCATCCCGGTCGCCACCAAACAGCCGACCGACCTTGGCAGAAAGCCCTGGTCCTTCCAAGGGCACCCGCGGTTGCGTCGCAACAGCGGGCATGCCACCCCTGACCTAGCATGTCGAGCCATCCTGATCAGGCGGCCATTCGCGCCGCAGCCCTTCGCATCGCCCCGTATGTCCGCCGCACGCCGCTGCTGCGGCTGGCCGCCGCGGATCTCGGGCTCGGGGACGATATCATATTGAAGCTGGAATTGCTCCAGGCCAGCGGTTCGTTCAAGCCGCGCGGAGCCTTCAACCGCATGCTTTCGCGCGAGCTGCCGCAAGCCGGCGTCATCGCCGCCTCGGGCGGCAATCACGGTGCCGCGGTGGCCTATGCCGCCCGCACCCTG
>JAIXSR010000038.1 GCA_027484605.1 Hyphomicrobiales bacterium
CGTCATCCTGTGCCGTGCCCTGGACCGGAGGCGAAAGCACGAGCCCAGGTTCAGTCGAGCCGTGAAGCGCACCGGCGACGAGTCCATGCGTCGCGAAGAGCAGGATCCGCGCGTCGCCAAGCGGGTGCTTTTTGACGGCGGTCTCGCTGGCGGCGGCGCCGAGCAGCACATCCTGCGGGCGGGCCCGGAGATTTTCGGCGATGCGCGTCACCTCGATGCGGGTATCCGGCAGGGCCGGAAGCCGACGCAGCGCTTCGACATCGGCGATCGAGTCGCGCTGGAACGCTTGACGGAAATCGACCGACCGGACCGAACCCGGCGCCCCGGTCAGCACCGGATCGCCGATCCCGGCAAAGGCCGTCTGCGCGCGGCTGGCAAGGCGCTGCGTCTCGCGGATCGCAATCGAGCGGACGCTTGGCAGCACCGTGATCGCATGCTGACGGCCCAGCCAGTCAATCCGGGCCGAGCGGATCTCGTCAGTCACCGGGGCCTCGGCCGGTGCCCGCATTGGCAGGACCGAGAACGGCACGGATTGCAAAGGTCCGTCGCTCACAACCAGCACGTGCTTCCTGCCGGCCAGCGCCTCTCGCGCGGGGCCGAGCAAAAGGTCAAAAAGACCGGCAGCATCGGCGAACGGAAACCGGGGCAGGACACCGCTCGTCATGTCAAGGCCTTTCCGGATGGTCTCGATCCGGGCCTCCAGGTCCCGGAGCGGAATGCGGCTCATCCAGGCCAGCGGGCGCCCTTCCGGCCGGACGAGCAGACCATAGATTCCATCGGACCCGGCATGCAGGACGAGCAGCGCCTCGTCAGCCCGCAAACCACGCTGGACTGCAGCCAGCGGCAAGGGTGCCGGCGAGACGAGGTCCTCCGCGACAGGCAATTTCCGGTTGACCTCGGCCGCCATCTCGTCCCGTCGCTGCATGGCCCGGCGCTGGATTTCTGCAACAGGAACAAGGCCGTTCTGGTCGTAGAACCATTGCATCTGCCGGATGCCGTCGAGGTCGAGCTGGGCATCATCGCGCTGGCGGATCAGGCGCGACAGTTCGGCATCGGCAATCACCCGGCGACGATTGGCGATCTGCGACGCCAAAGCCGTATCGCCGAGCATCGCCAGTTGGAGGTCGGCGAGGAGGATATCCGGTCCGTCGGCGCGGGCCGATCGGGATTCCGGCTGTGTCACAAGGCGCGTGCGGAGCTGGGCAATCAGGCGGGCGGCGGGCCGCAGCTGCCGCATGCTCGCGACGGTCCGCTCGTTTCCGGTTTGCCATTCCGATTTCAGGCGCTGCTGGATCAAGCTGGAGGCAAGGTCGAGAAGCCGGTGGGCCAAGGGCCATTCGCGGTTGTCGAGGGCGAAGGCTGCCAGCCGCACAATTGCCCCGATCGCCAGGGCGCCGGACGAGGACAGCGCTTCTGTATCCTTGGGATTGCCGGTCGAAGTTCCGACGGAGATACGCTCCAGCATGTCCTCGAACACAACCCGCGCGACCGGCATATACCCGCTGGCCATGGCGTTGCGCGCGAAGGCATCGAGATCCTCATGGAGACCACGTTCGTTGCCGAACTGGCTGTAATGCTCGTCAGCAATCGGATTCATGAAATTCTGCCAGAGACGACGCTTCTGGGCGAGATCACGTTCGGTGAGGATCCGGACGAAATTTGAGGCCTGGCTCTGTTCCGGGCCAGCACCCAAGGCACCGTCATGAAACATCATCCGAAGGGCAAGGGCGCGGAGCTGCGTCCGCAAGGTCGCATTTTTCGGCAATGCCTTGATGATCTGCTGCATTTCAATCCGGGCAATGAATTCTGAACGTCCTCCCGAGAATGTCTGCCCCGCTTTCAGATGAACGGTATCGCGGAAGCGGTTATCGGCTTTCTGTGCAGCTTCGGGGGGCCAGATGGTGGCCAGAAGCGCAGTGGTGAGGAGATAATCGTTCACTTCCGGGACGAAGCTCAGCGGGGTTGTTGGCTCGAAGAGATTGTGCATCCAGTCGATCGCCGGCTGCAGATAGGGCTGGGCGCCGCCGCAATCTGCGCAGAACCGGCGGCGAATATGCTGACCCACCAGGTCTCTGGCCGCCTGATGCGCCTCGAGCGCAACCGGATCGATCTTCGGGGTATTGGGCCCTGGAACAATGGCTTCCCGAGGCCCGCGCCGGCTCCAGTCGATGGAGAGCCTGACCAGCGCCGTGAATGCCTCAATCGCCCTCGCATCGTCGAGCTGGGCATCGGCGATGATCGCGCGCAGGCGTAGGGCCCGGATCTGCTCGATGGGGAGGGTCTTGCCATCGCCGAGAAGCGCCTCCGCTTGCGAAAGTAGATTGGGCGCTTCTGAAGCCGAGCCGGACTGCCATTCGAGCTCGGCGAGCTGGAGAAGGATGCCTATCCGCTCCGCAGGACTGATCCCTTTTCCTGCAGCAATCTCGGCTGCATCTCGCACCACCTGGAGAGCGGGCCCTCGACTACCCAAGGCAGCCAAAGCCTTTCCCGCTGTTGCCATGGCACAGGTTTCCGGGGCGGATCCTCCCTTCCGGCAGGCAGGGCTGTCCGCATCTTCACCGATGCGCGCCATGGCCTTCCGGTAGAGCGTCGGGTCGACAGCCCGGGCAGCGAGCACAAGACGGATGTTACTGATCGCACCAGCATAGTCGGTGGCAAACGAATCCGGAGTGGCTACACGCCAAACACCGATCCGGAACGCCCGGACCGCCTCCTCTCGTGTGCCGATGGCAAGCATGACGCGCTGATAGCTCGGAAATCCAGTGCGGGCGGCGCAGAAGGCTCGCGCTGCATCGGTGATCGGCGCGCCCTCATCGTGGAAATGGGGGGCCATGGCCCGCGCCAATTCGAGCAGGTCTCCGGCCTGCCCCCGCACCTTCCGGATGGCCTCGAGCGCTGCGGAATCGATCACCTCACCCTGCTCGGCAGGGCGCGGCGCCAGCACGGCGAGGCGGGCTTCGATACGCTCGGCCTGTGCGGCGAGCCGCCAGGAAATAGATCCGCTGCGTTCGGCGGAAGCGAGTTGCTCCCGGGTAATCCGGTCGCGTTCGGGCGGATTGTTCCGGACGCGCTGCAGGATATCCTGCCAAAGCGGCACCGCGCGCGGGCTGTCCCCGGCGATCCGGCGGAAGCGGTTGAGAATCTCGGTTTGAATGGCCTGCTGGTTCGGACCGGAAATCCCGATCCGGCGATGAAGGCCGATCCAGACCTCGACCCCTTCCGGCGTCGTCGCATTCTGGAGGATCAGCAGGGCTTCCTGTCGCAGCGCCTGGACGGCCTGCGTCACCTCGGGCCGCGCGGGGCGATTGGCCGCGTCCAGCAGGTTTGCGAAATCGACCTGGAGAATGCCTGCCTCGACCGAGCCCGCCCCGCCGCGCTGGACCGCCTGCATATGGAGCGACCGCATCGGCTCGAGCAAGGCGGCCGCCTGCCGGGCACGTTTCTCGAAATCCCGTGTCTCGCCCAACACCGCCAGCACCTGCCGATGGGTTTCGTTCCGAACACTCCGTTGCGGCAAGAAGACGCCCGGCAGTTCCTCACATTCGGCAACCGGAGGCGCGGCCGGAGCCTGTGCCCGCGCCGGCGCGCAGAGCAGGATCAACGCGGTGAGAATGGCTCCGCCGGCGTGGACGCTCCGCCGCCCTGTCCGATCCTCCGGCCTACGCTTTCCCAACGCCCGCATATGCCCAGCCCCCTGATGCCTGCGGATCGACGGCGGTGCCGGTCCGATCCTCTCCCCACATCATCCTGCCCGCAACTGGCCAAGGCGGACAACGGGTTTTCTCACATTGGAATGAGCAGGATGACGCGCTTCAAGTCTTCCGGCAGGAGGAGCAAGCATTCGCGATCGGGAGCAAATACTGACAACGCGACCCCGCCGCCTCGCGGCACCCCGTCGCTGTGGCTCTGCCATACCTGTGGCAATTGACACAGACTCGATGCCCCTGCCCCGGCCAATGATCGCCTGTACCAGCGTGGGTAGAAGGTGGGGCGAGATGCGATCGGCTGGACCATCACTCTCCTTGTTCGGCGGCGTCATGCTGCGGGGACCTGACGGAGATCCCGCGGCCCTGCCCGGGCGCAAGACC
>JAIXSR010000158.1 GCA_027484605.1 Hyphomicrobiales bacterium
GCCTTCTCGAAGGACGGCACCGTCACCGCCGGCAATGCCTCGGGCATCAATGACGGCGCCGCCGCCGCGGTGCTGATGAGCGAGGAGGAAGCGGCCCGCCGCGGCATCACGCCGATGGCCCGCATCGTCTCCTGGGCCACTTGCGGCGTCGACCCGGCCATCATGGGCACGGGCCCGATCCCGGCCTCGCGCCGGGCGCTGGAAAAGGCCGGCTGGAAGGTCTCGGATCTCGACCTCGTCGAGGCCAACGAGGCCTTCGCGGCGCAGGCCCTCGCCGTCAACAAGGATATGGGCTGGGACCCCTCCATCGTGAACGTCAATGGTGGCGCCATCGCCATCGGCCATCCGATCGGCGCCTCGGGCGCCCGCATCCTGAATACCCTGCTTTTCGAAATGCAGCGCCGGGGGGCCAAAAAGGGCCTCGCGACGCTCTGCATCGGCGGCGGCATGGGCGTAGCCCTGTGCGTCGAGCGTTGATGGCGCATATTTTTCAGGAGATTGAATGAACGAAACGACGACGCTGTATCGCTTCCTGACCGGACCGGATGACCCGGGTTTCTGTCACCGCGTCAGCGAAGCACTCAGCCGGGGCTGGCAATTGCATGGCAGCCCCAGCCTGACCTACGATGCCGCGCGCAAGCAGGTCATTGCCGGTCAGGCGATCATCAAGGTCCGGTCGGGCGGCTATGCCCCCGATCTCGACCTGAAATCCGAATAGGCATACCGGGCGGGGGCAACCCCGCCCTCTTCATCGGCGGGGGGCCTATCCCGGAAGGGGCCGGCCTGCCCGCCGCACCAACCAGCCGCTGCCCGGACGCAAAGAGCCGGCGGCGGAAAGAAGCCGCAGCGTTCGAGGAGGAACATCATGGCGAGGGTAGCATTGGTTACGGGTGGTTCGCGCGGCATCGGCGCGGCAATCTCGAAAGGCCTCAAGGCGGCGGGTTACACGGTGGCGGCCAGCTATGCCGGCAATGACGATGCCGCGGCGGCTTTCACCAGGGAAACCGGCATTCCCACCTACAAATGGGATGTCTCCGATTTCGATGCCTGCGCCGCCGGTGTGGCGAAGGTCGAGGCTGATCTGGGCCCGATCGATGTGCTCGTGAACAATGCCGGCATCACCAAGGACGGCATGTTCCACAAGATGACGAAGGACCAGTGGTACGCCGTCATCAACACCAACCTGAACTCGCTCTTCAACATGACCCGCCCCGTCTGGGAAGGCATGCGCGCCCGCAAGTTCGGCCGCGTGATCTGCATTTCCTCGGTCAATGGCCAGAAGGGCCAGATGGGCCAGGTGAACTATTCCGCCGCCAAGGCCGGCGATATCGGCTTCGTCAAGGCGCTCGCCCAGGAAGGCGCCCGCGCCGGCATCACCGTCAATGCCATCTGCCCGGGCTATATCGCCACCGAGATGGTGCGCGCCATCGATCCGGCCGTGCTGGAAAAGGCGATCCTGCCGCAGATCCCGGTCGGTCGCCTCGGCGAGCCGGAGGAGATCGCCCGCGCGGTGGTGTTCCTCGCCGCCGACGAGGCAGGCTTCATCACCGGCTCGACCCTCTCCGCCAATGGCGGCCAGCTGATGAGCTGAGGCTCAGGCCAGATCGGCAAGAACGGCTTCGTGGTCCACCAAGAAGCTGGTCTTGCCTTTCTGCCCGATCCGATGGCCTTCCGCTTCGAGGAAGGCCGCCTGGAGCCGGATCCCGCCGGGATATTTCGGGTTCAGCGCCCCGTCCGCGTGCAGGGCCCGCCAGAAAGGCGTCACGGCTTCCGCCCCCATCTCCCGCATTTCCAGCGCCGCCCGCGCAGCAAGACCGATGAAGATCGCCGTCGAGACCGGGCAGGCGATGGTCGTGCCGTGCCGGCGCGCGAGACATTGGCGGATATCGTCGAGCGTCGTGACTCGGCCGGGCGGCACCTGCCGGAGAATGGCATCGACCTCGCGCGGGGTCGAGACGATCATCGAGGCGCCGGGCGGGCCCCAATGCCGCACGCCCTCGGGCAGGGTATCGACGCGCTTGGGCCGCCGTTCCTTCTGCATCTGCTCGATTGCCGATCTCGCCATGGCTCCTCCTGCCGGATCTCCCGGAATCGCGCCGATCCTGCCGCGAAGGCGGCGTCCGGACAACGGGTCTTTCGGGCGCTGATTTCTATCTCCGGTTGAACACCGAAAGCCGCGCCGGCTCCCGCCGCGCGGATATGAAAGGAAAGCGGGGTTCCGCTGGCATCGTCGCCAGTTCGGACAATGGGAGGGGTGGGCGTGAACCGGCCCGAAGCGGGAAGCGGAACCCCGTTCCGGCGGGGGCTGCGAGATCTCGCGGCTTCCCCCGCCGTTTGCCAGGGGGAGAGGCGGTCCGGATCCGCCCCCGGCCCCTTGGCAATGAGGGAATCATAGGGCCGTTTCGGGAAGCGGGGACAAAGTCGCGCTCCGGGCAGCGATTGAAATCATCAAGATATTGAAAATAATACGCTTTCTTGGTCAGATGCGCCGTGCGCGCACGCTGTCGCGACATTTTCTGTCGCCCCGGGCTTTTCAGGCGAGGGCAGGGCGCGTATCCCCTCCCGCATGACCCTGCCCGACCCTGCCCGCCCGGCCTCCGCCGGCCTTTCCCTGCCCACCCTTGCAGGCCTTGGCGCCGTGCTCCTCTGGGGCCTTCTCGCCTTGCTGACAGCCTCGACGGCAGGCGTCCCGCCTTTCCTGCTCACGGCGCTGACCTTCGCGATCGGCGGCGGCCTCGGCCTCGGCGTGCTGGCCCTGCGCGGCCAGCTGGGCCGGCTGCGCCAGCCCGCAGGGGCCTGGGCGCTCGGCGTGGGCGGGCTGTTCGGCTATCACGCCGTCTATTTCGCCGCGCTGAAATCCGCGCCGCCGGCCGAAGCGAGCCTGATCGCCTATCTCTGGCCGCTGCTGATCGTGATCTTCTCGGGGCTGCTGCCGGGCGAGAAACTGGGCCTTCGCCCGGTCCTCGGCGCGCTTGCCGGCTTTGCCGGCGTCGTGCTGCTCGCCCTCGCCAAAGGCGGGATCGGCAGCGGCGCGGCAATCCCCTGGCTCGGCTACGGGCTGGCTTTGGCCTGCGCCTTCATCTGGGCCGGCTATTCCGTGCTCTCGCGCCGCTTCGCCGAGGTGCCGACCGAGGCCGTTGTCGGCAATTGCCTCGTGACGGCCCTGCTGGCCGGCCTCGCCCATCTCGCGCTGGAACCGGTCGGCCTGCCGCAGGGCGCAGGCATCTGGCTGGCGATCCTCGCGCTCGGGCTCGGCCCGGTCGGCGCGGCCTTCTTCCTCTGGGATATCGGGATGAAGAAGGGCGATATCCGCTTCCTCGGCACCGCCTCCTATGCGGCGCCGGTCATCTCGACCCTTGCCCTCGTGGCGGCAGGCCGGGCGGAAGCCGGCTGGCCGCTCGCTTTGGCCTGCCTGCTGATCGTCGGCGGTGCGGTGATCGCCCGGTCGCGCTGAAGGCCTCAGCGCTTCCGGCGCCAATAGGCCGCCGAATAGACCGGTACGAAGCCGAGCGCGGCATAGAGCCCCTGCGCCACCTCGTTCTCGCTGGCCACCTGCAGGAACATCCGCTTCGCCCCGGCCTGATGCGCCCAGGCGATGAGGCCATTCACCAGCCGGCGGCCATGGCCCTTGCCGCGCCGTTCGGGATCGACCATGACCGAGCCGAATTCCGCCATGCCGCGATCGACCGAGACCAGCGCATAGGCCGCAGGCGCGCCCTCGTCGAACAGGGTCGCATAGCGCGTCGGCACGCGGATATTGCTGACAATGCCCTGGAGGGCGCCGACATCGCGTTTCGCGCCGCTCTGCCAGCGGCAGGCCCCTTCCAGCCAGTCGGGGCCGGGCACGGCATCGAGCCTGAGCCCGGCGGGAATCTCGCCGGCCCGGGCCTCGCCGATCATGCCGATCGAGCCATCCTCGGCCGCATAGCCATCCTGCTCCAGCATCCGCAGCACGGCAGGGCGGACAAGCGGCGAGAGCCGGATCGAAGGCGGCAGCCCGGCCGCATTGTAGAGGCATTCGATATGCCGCAGCGTCTCCGCATCGAGATTGCTGGCCGGCCGGACGCAGCAGGCCGAATTGGCCCGGCCCGAATAGCCCTTCGCGAAGCGGCACAGCCAGTCGCCGACCAGCACGGTCTGGTGGCTCGGCCAGCAATTGATCAGACGTTCCTCGCAGGCCTGCACATCGCCGAGCCCGCCGGACAGGGCCGCGTTCATGCCTGCCCCCCCGGCTTGCGCGGCACGGGCCGCCAGTCCGGCGGGGCCATCTCGAACCCGTCGAAGGTGAAGCCGGGGGCGACAGTACAGCCGACAAGGGTCCAGGCACCGAGGCTGGTCGCGCTCTGCCAATGGCCCTTCGGCACCACGATCTGCGGCCGCTGGCCGGCCTTGAGCGCGGGGCCGAGATGATGCGCGGCCGCATCATGGCCGTTCGGGCTGATGGTGATGACCATCGGCGCGCCGGCATAGTAATGCCAGATCTCGGCCGCATCGACGCGGTGCCATTCCGACACCTCGCCTGCCTCGAGCAGGTAATAGATCGCCGTGCCGACGGACCGCCCCTGCGGATCCGCCTCGGGATCGCGGAAGGTCTCGCGGAAATGCCCGCCTTCGGGATGGGGCTGCAGCCCGAGCTGGGCGATGATCTCGCGCGCGGTCAGCGCCATCGGGGAACCCTCCGACATGGTCATGCCTCTCAGAACCGGTTCTTGGCCTCGCGCAGGGCCGCGAATTCCGCAAGATCCTTCGCCTGGACAAAGACATTCGTGGCTTTCTCGGTGCCGATCGTGGTCGGCAGCGTGAACGCACCGTCCGCCCGCTGCGCCTCGATCCGCGCGAGGCGCGCGGCAATGGCGCTGTTCCCGGGCGCGACATGGGCGCAGAAACGGGCATTCGAGAGCGTGTATTCATGCCCGCAATAAACGCGCGTTTCCTCCGGCAGCGCGGCGATCCGCATCACCGAGGCATGCAGCTTCTCGATGGTCGAGCTGATCACCCGGCCGCAGCCCATGGCGAAGAGCACATCGCCGGCAAAGAACACGCCATCCCCGGCGAAATGATAGGCGACATGGTCCTCGCAATGGCCGGGCACATGCCAGACCGCGGCCCGGAGCGCCCCGACCTCGACCGAATCGCCCTCGCCGACATAGCGATAGGCCTGCGGCACCGCCTCCCGCGCCAGGACGGGCGCGACCACCATGGCGCCATGCGTCGCCACCAGCGGGGCAATGCCCTCGATATGGTCGGGATGCTGGTGCGTCACCAGGATCAGGTCGAGCTTCCAGCCCCGCCGCTGCAGGGCGGCCTCGATCGCCCCGGCTTCGGGCGCATCGATCGCCGCGACCTTGCCCGTCGCGGGGTCACGGATCAGCACGCCGTAATTGTCCGAACGGCACATAAAAAGTTCGATATCCACGCGTCCAATCCCTCATCGACAGGCCCGCCCCGCTCTGGCAAAGCTTGAGCGTTCGGGCAAGGTCCATTCGTAACCATGCAACTCGATGTCGTCGATCTGAAATCCTTCTATGGCAGCCCGCTCGGCACCGTCGCGCGGCAGATGGTCCTGCGCAAGATCCGCCAGCGCTGGGAGGATCTCGGCGGGCTGGCCCTGCTCGGCCTCGGCTATGCGACGCCCTATCTCGATACCCTGCGCGAGGGCACGGAACGCACCATCGCCTTCATGCCGGCCCGGCAGGGCATCGTCGCCTGGCCGCCGGGCCAGCTTTCGGCGGCCAGCCTTGTCGAGGGCACCGACCTGCCCCTGCGCGACCAGGTGCTCGACCGGGTGCTGATGATCCATGCGCTGGAAACCTCGGATGATCCCGCCGCGCTGATGAACGAGGTCTGGCGCATCCTCGCGCCCGGCGGCCATGTGATGATCGTGGTGCCGAATCGCCGCGGCCCCTGGGCCCGGCTCGACACGACCCCCTTCGGCCATGGCCAGCCCTTCTCGAGGCGGCAGGTCACGGAATTGCTGCGGCAGGCCCTGTTCACGCCCACCCATTGGGACGAGGCCCTGTTCGTGCCGCCGATCCAGCGCGGCTTCTTCCTGCGCACGGCCCTCGCCTGGGAGCGGCTCGGCGCCAGCCTCTCGCTGCCCCTCGGCGGCGTCTATCTCGTCGAGGCGACCAAGCAGGTCTATCGCCCAGCCCTCTCGGGCAAGGCCGCGCGGATCCGCGGGCTGCTGCAGCCGATCCTCGTCCCGAGCGGCGGCACGGCGGCGGGCTAGAGGTGAACGGCCGGCTACGTCCGGTCGCGCTGCCGGGCGAGCCAGAAGATCCCCTGCTCGCCCATCATGTTCCAGAACCACCATGGCATCTTGACGCCGACCGGCTTGCCGGCGGCATCGAGCGCATCCGCCCGGACGATCCGCGCCTGCAGCGCGTCGGCCAGCGCGACGAAATCGCGGATCGTGCAGAAATGGATGTTGGGCGTGTCGTACCAGCTGTCCGGCAGGTTCTCCGTCACCGGCATGCGGCCATTGAACATCAGATGGGTGCGGATGCGCCAATGCCCGAAATTCGGGAAGGAGACGATCGCGTTCCGCCCGATCCGGAGCATCTGCTCGAGCACCGTCTTCGGGTTGCGCGTCGCCTGGATCGTCTGCGACAGGATCACATAGTCGAAACAGTCATCCGGGTAATCGGCGAGGTCGGTATCGGCATCGCCCTGGATCACCGCCAGCCCCTTGGCGACGCAGGCCGCCACGCCGCCGCGGGAGATCTCGATGCCGCGCGCATCGACCTGCTTGTCGCGCGCCAGATGGGCGAGCAACTCGCCATCGCCGCAGCCGACATCGAGCACGCGCGTGCCCGGGCGGACCATGTCCGAGACGAGCCGGTAATCCGAACGCAGGGTATCGCTGCTCATGCCGCTTCTCCGGAAACGCCGCGCGCCGTGGCGGCGGCATTGAGGAAGCCGCGCGTCGTGGCGAAGAGATTGGGCTCCTCGAGCAGGAAGGCATCATGGCCCTTGTCGCTCTCGATCTCGACGAAGGAGACCGAGGCACCGGCGGCATTGAGCGCATGCACGATCTGACGGCTGTCGGCGGTCGGGAACAGCCAGTCCGAGGTGAAGGAGACGAGGCAGAACCGTGTCCGCGTGTTGCGGAAGGCCGCGCCGAGCGAGCCGCCATTATCGGCCGCGAGGTCGAAGTAATCCATCGCGCGGGTCAGGTAGAGATAGGAATTGGCGTCGAACCGCTCGACGAAGGAGATCCCCTGGTGGCGCAGGTAGGATTCGACCTGGAAATCCGCATCGAAGGAGAAGGTCGGCGCCTCGCGATCCTGCAGCTTCCGCCCGAATTTCCGCTGCAGGGCCGGCTCGGAGAGATAGGTGATATGTGCCGCCATGCGCGCCACGGCCAGTCCCTTGACCGGGCGGGCACCCTCTTCCTGGTAACGCCCGCGCCGCCAGTCCGGATCGGCCATCACCGCCTGCCGGCCCACTTCGTGGAAGGCGATGTTCTGCGCCGAATGCTTGGCGGCCGAGGCGATGGGCATCGCGGCAAACACCCGGTCCGGGAAGAGCGAGGCCCAGGCCAGCACCTGCATCCCGCCCATCGAGCCGCCCACCACGGCGAGCAAGGTCTCGATGCCGAGATGATCCACCAGCCGCGCCTGTGCGCGGACCATGTCCGAGATCGTCAGCACCGGGAAGCCGGTAGCGAAGGCCTCGCCCGTCTCCGGATTGGTGGAAGCCGGGCCGGACGAGCCCATGCAGCCGCCGATGACATTGGCGCAGATGACGAAGAACCGCTCGGTATCGATCGGCTTGCCGGGGCCGACCATGGAAATCCACCAGCCGGCCTTGCCGGTCACCGGGTGGACATTGGCGACATGCTGGTCGCCCGTCAGGGCATGGCAGATCAGGATCGCGTTGGTCCGGGCGGCATTGAGCGTGCCATAGGTCTGGTAGGCGATCTGGAACGGCGCGAGGCTGGCGCCGGATTCAAGCACCAGCGGCTGGTCCGCGCCGAGCCTCAGGACCAGGGAATGCGGGTCATCCGCTTCGTGATGGCGCTGGCTCATACGCTGGTTGTCCTGCTCCCGTCGGCCGGAGAATTCGGTTTTCCGGACCATTCCTGTTTAAAGGATAATATCGTTCGAATAAACGAACAAGAGGAAAGCGGTTCCCCTCCGGATCCGCGCCCGCTTGCTCTGCCGCCAAAAGAGGCCTTATGCAAGATGCACACGGCCGGTTGCCGGCCAGAGCATGGAAAAGGCCGGTTGCCGGCCAGAGCATGGAAAAGGCCGGGGGACGGCCGGAAAGGGTAGGAATGCCATGTCTGCTGCCGCGCCGCCGCTCGCCCATCTGCGCCAGGAAATCGACCGGGTCGACACCGTGATCCATGCCGCGCTGGTCGAGCGTGGCGAGATTGTCGGGCAGGTCATCGCGGCGAAGAACGCGGCAGGCGATACCGGCTCGGCCTTCCGCCCCGACCGCGAGGCCGATCTCATGCGCCGCATCGTGCTGAAGGCGCCGGGACGCTGGCCGATCGACGCGCCTGAGAATATCTGGCGCGTCATCGTCGCCACCTCGACCTGGACGCAGGTGCCCTATCGCGTCCATGCCGATCTCTCGGGCGGCGATGTCGCCATCCGCGAGAGCATGCGCTTCCATTTCGGCTTCACCGTGCCCTTCGTGCCGGCGGAGGATTCCCGCGCCGTCATCGCTGCAGTGGCCGCCTCGCTGGGCGATCTCGGCATGTTTCGGATCGACCAGTCCGCCACGCTCGGCGCCTGGTGGAAGGGGCTCGAACACCCCGCTGCGCCGAAGATCATCGCCCGCCTGCCCTTCGCCGAACGCGCGGATCACCCGGTCGGGCTCCCCGTCTTCGTGATTGCCCGGCCGCAGAAGGAGGGCCTTGCCCGCGAGACGATCCTTGCTTCGGTCCGGGCCGAACGCTGGCGGCAGCCGGCGCTGGAAGCCCTGGCCGGGCTCGGCGCGGAGCTGGTCGCCTCGGCCGGCGATGCCAATGGCGCCAATCTTTTGATCGCCCATCCGGCGGAAGTCTCCGCACAAGGATTGACGGACGCGCTGGAAGGGGCGAAATGCGCGCCGTCGCGCTATATCGAGATCGGCTGCCATGCCCGGCGCTTTCGCCTTGGCAGCGGGTCCTGATCCGGCGCATCCCTGAAGGAGTGAAGGCCGTGACCGCTGTTCCCAAGCCCCGCCAGAGCATTCTCGCGATCGAGGCCTACATGCCCGGCAAGAGCAAGGCCCCGGC
Organism: Hyphomicrobiales bacterium; assembly: GCA_027484605.1. Lineage (GTDB taxonomy): Bacteria > Pseudomonadota > Alphaproteobacteria > Rhizobiales > Beijerinckiaceae > Rhabdaerophilum. The sequence goes on from JAIXSR010000158.1 coordinate 9,230, forward strand.
CGGCATGAAGCTCCACAAGCTCTCCAGCAACGAGACGCCGCTCGGCCCGAGCCCCCGCGCGATCGAGGCCTTCCGCGCCGCCGGCGCCAGCCTCGAACTCTACCCCGATGGCAGCGCCGAGAAGCTGCGCCAGGCCATTGCCGCCCGCTACGGGCTCGATGCCGGCCGCATCCTCTGCGGCGCCGGCTCGGACGAGCTGCTCTCGCTCCTCGCCTATGGCTATCTCTCGCCCGGCGACGAGGCGATCTATTCCGAATACGGCTTCCTCGTCTACCGCATCGCTACCCTTGCGGCCGGCGCGACGCCCGTCATCGCGAAGGAGAAGAACCACACCGCCGATGTCGATGCCATCCTCGCTGCGGTGACGCCGCGGACGCGCATGGTCTTCCTCGCCAATCCGAACAACCCGACGGGCACCTACCTGCCCTTCGACGAGGTGAAGCGCCTCCATGCCGGCCTGCGCGGCGACATCGTGCTCGTCCTCGATGCGGCCTATGCCGAATATGTCCGCCGGAATGACTATGCCTCCGGGCTGGAGCTTGTCGCCACGAGCCAGAATGTCGTGATGACGCGCACCTTCTCGAAGATCCACGGCCTTGCCAACCTGCGCATCGGCTGGGTCTACGGCCCGCCGGCCATCATCGACGTGCTGAACCGCATCCGCGGTCCGTTCAACATGAACGGCCCGGCCATCGCGGCGGGCGTGGCGGCGATGGAAGACACCGCCCACGAGGACAAGGCGGTGGCGCATAACAACCTCTGGCTGGAGCGGATGACCACCGCGCTCGAGGGCCTCGGCCTCGGCGTGACGCCCTCCGTCGGCAATTTCGTGCTGCTGCATTTCCCCGCCGAAGCCGGCAGGGGCGCGGCGGAAGCCGATGCCTGGCTGACCGAACGCGGCGTCATCCTCCGCCGGATGGATGCCTATGGCATGCCGGGCGCCCTGCGCCTGACCATCGGCAGCGAGGAGGCCAACCGCGCCGTCATCGCTGCGCTGGCCGGCTTCCTCGGCAAGGATGCCGCGAAAGCCCTGCCATGAACGATGCATCGGCGAATCCGGCGCCGGCAGGCCTGCCCTTCGCACGCGTCGGCATTATCGGGCTCGGCCTGATCGGCTCCTCCATGGCCCGCGCGCTCCGCAAATCCGGGAGCGCGAAAGCCATCGTGGCGATCGACCGCGATGCCGCCGTCCGCGAGCGCGTCGCCGCGCTCGGCCTCGCCGATTCGATCACCGGCGATGCCGCTGCCGGCGTGACCGGCTGCGATCTCGTGATCCTCTGCGTGCCGGTCCTGGCCTATGGCGCCCTGGCCGAGATCATCGGCCCGCGCCTTGCGCCCGGCGCCATCGTCTCGGATGTCGGTTCGGTCAAGGGCTCCGTCGTGCGCGATGTCGGCCCGCATCTCCCGGAAGGCGTGCATTTCGTGCCGGCCCATCCGGTTGCCGGCACCGAGCATTCCGGCCCCGATGCCGGCTTCGCCGAACTCTTCGCCAATCGCTGGTCGATCCTCACACCGCCGGCCGGCACCGACCCCGCCGCGATCGAGCGCGTGCATGCGCTCTGGAGCGCGCTGGGCTCGAATGTCGAGATCATGACGCCCGAGCACCATGATCTCGTCCTCGCCATCACCTCGCATGTGCCGCATCTCATCGCCTACAACATCGTCGGCACCGCGGCGGATATGGAAACCGTGACCGAGAGCGAGGTCATCAAGTTCTCGGCCGGCGGCTTCCGCGATTTCACCCGCATCGCCGCGTCCGATCCGACCATGTGGCGGGATGTCTTCCTGACCAACAAGGATGCGGTGCTGGAAATGCTCGGCCGCTTCAACGAGGATCTCGCCGCGCTCCAGCGCATGATCCGCTGGGGCGACGGCGAGGGGCTGCATGCGCTCTTCACCCGGACGCGGGCCATCCGGCGGGGCATCATCGCCTCCGGCCAGGAAACCGCCGCGCCGGATTTCGGCCGCCATGCCGGCCTTGCCGCCCCGAAGGATCCGGCGGGCTGACTCAGTAGAGCGGGTCGAGCTGGGTGATCGTGAACGGGCCGAACCGCATCCGGCCGCGATCGAGGCTGAGCGCGATGGGCATGCCCTGCCCGCCGCTGAGCCGGCCGAGCAGCCCGCCCATATCCACCCCGCCGCGCCGCGTCAGCGAGCCGAGCAGCCCGTCGAGCCCGCGCGCGCGGCCCTGGAGGTTGCCTTCCGGCCGGCGGGCCTCGTCAAGGCCGATCTCGCCGGCAAGGTCGATCACCGCCGGGCCCTTGCTGGCCTTGAGCACGATCACCCGCGCCTTGTGCCCGCCGAGCCGCCAGGCCTCCAGCACATCCTGGAACTTCACGCGTGGATCGGGCACAAGCCCCGGCGCCGTGGCCTGGAACTCCATGCGGACCGGATCCTTCGTGCCGGCGAGATGGTCAAGCGGGGCGAAGGTCAGGTCCTGCACGAGCGCGACAAGATCGGTCCCGGCCACTGGGCCGGGCGAGCGGCGCATATGCAGGTCGACGCTCTTGGCCAAAGCCCGGATGTCGAGCTGCTGCGGCGCGCCGGCGGCCAGGGTCGGGCCGACAATCTCCACCGAAGCCTCGGTGATGCTTTCCGCGCCGGCGCGGATGCTGGCACGGGCCGAGGTCCAGCCGATCTCCATCATGCCAGCCTCGCCCTCGCGGGCGACGAAGGGGGCGCCGAGAATGGCGATGAAATGCCCCGGCGAGAGGATGCGGGCATGCAGCGAGAGCGCGCCGAGCCGGCCCTCGCGGCGCAGGCCGCTGCCATCGACCGTGACAAGACGGGGCTCGCTGCAGGAAATCACGATGCGGAACGGATAGCCGCCGATCGCGCGGTTCGGGCAGACCCATTCCCGGCCCCGCTCGCCCTCGCGGGCGATGAAGGCCTCGGCGATCGTCTCCGCGCGATGGGCGCTGAAGAACCAGATCCCCGTCCAGAGCAGACAGAGGATGGCCAGACCGATGAAGGGAAGGTAGAGACCCGCACGGAACCGTTTCGAATCCCCGGGCGGCACGTTATGTTCGGCCATGTCTCGATCCTGTTCCGTGTCTCGATCCTGTTCCGTCGCCCTGTCCGGGTAAACCTGTCAAGCCAACCCGTCCGGGCCCGAAACCCGGCCCCATGCCTGAAGTCCGATATCGTGTCGCACGCAAACTCGTCAATCGCTTCGCAGATCGCCGGCAGGGACCTCTGGGTCTTCGGCTATGGCTCGCTGATGTGGCGGCCGGGTTTCGCGCATGTCGAGCGCATCCCGGCCCTGCTGCGCGGTGCCCATCGGGCGCTCTGCGTCTATTCGGTGCGGCATCGTGGCACGGTCGAGGCGCCGGGCCTCGTGCTCGGCCTTGACCATGGCGGCGCCTGCCACGGCATCGCCTTCCGCGTGCCCGCCGCCGAGGTGCAGGCGACCCATGCCTACCTGACCGAGCGCGAGCAGCTCAACAAGGTCTATCACGAGGCTTTCCGCCCCATCCGGCTGGCCGATGGCCGGCAGGTCAAGGCGCTGGCCTATCTGGTCGACCGGCGGCATCCGCAATATGCGCGCGGGCTCGACCATCCGCGCCTGCTCGAACTCGTCCTGCAGGGCCATGGCCAGTCCGGCTCCTGCCGCGATTATGTGCTCAACACCCTCGCCGCGATGGAGGAGCTGGGCATCCGCGATCACGCGCTGGGATGGCTCGGCGAGGCCTTGCGCTCCGATCCGCTGGTCGGGGTGTAGCCCGCTTCCGCCAGCAGCCGCTCGGTATTGTCCTCGATCGCCACCTTGAGGCGCTCGAAGAACACTTCCGGCGGCAGGCCGGCCGGGATCGGCTCGAGATATTCCATGATGATCCGCCGAGGGTAATGCAGCAGGGTGTTGCGCGGCCAGGCCAGGCCCGAAGTCAGCGCCACGGGGATGCAGGGCACGTTGAGCTGGGCATACATCCGGGCGACGCCGAACTTGTACTCGGGCGGGGCGCCCACCTTGCGCCGTGTGCCTTCCGGGAAAATCACGATCTGCCGTCCGCGCTCCACCGCCTCGAGCGCATAGGCCTGCATCTTTGCCAAGGCCTGCTGGCGCTGGCCGCGATCGATCGGGATCTGCTGCGCCTTGACAAGGTGCCAGCCGAAAAGCGGCAGCTTCAGCAATTCACGCTTCAGGATGTAGGTCGCATGGGGCACATGCAGCAGCAGCGCCATGGTTTCCCAGGCACTGTGATGCTTGGCCGCCACAAGGAGCGGACCTGCGGGGATTCGATCAAGGCCGCGAAACTCGAACCGCGCCCCGGTGGTGATGGCATGGAGCCAGATCGCGCCGCGCGCCCAGCCCCGGGCCGCAGCCATGAGAAGGGCGGGCGGAAACGGCCAGGTGCCGATGGCGATGATGAACCAGAACGCGCAATAGGGGTAGAAGAGCAGGTGGAACAGCACGGAGCGGAGGATGATCAGCGGCACGAAGGAACCCCGGATGTCTGGCGCATGGCAGGCGCAAAGGTTCTTCCTGCCCCAATTGCCGCCTGCACGGCAAGCGTTTCACGTCAGGTCCGGCCGGGAAGCCCGGCGAGGATCCGCAGCCTTGCCGCGGAATACTTGACGAATTCGAGCATGAGGATGCGCGTCAGGGCCGGTTCCTGCCACCAGCGATTGATGCGCGAGGCCTCGGGCACAACCGGATAGATCTGCAGCGCCACATGCGGCATCGCTGCCGAGAATTCGAGCTGCGCCCGCGGCACATGGTAGCTCGCGGTCACGAGGATCAGCGAGGCGAAACCATGCCGCTGCACCCAGTCCCGCGTTTCGATCGCGTTGCCATAGGTGTTCCGTGCCCGGAAATCGAGATCGATGCAGCAGGCGAAAAGCCCGTCGCGGCCCGGCCATTGCCGCTTGAGCGTCTCGGCCCGGATCTGCGCATTGACGCCGGAAATGAAGAGCCGCTGCCCCAGCCGGCGCTCCATCAGGACCAGCCCGTCGAGGATACGGTCCGCGCCGCCGGTCAGCACGACGACACCCTCGGCCGGCTGCAGCGCCACCGGCTCGCGCCGTTCGAGCCCGGCCGCGAAGAGGATCGTGCCGAGGACCAGCGCCGCCAGAGACAGAACGACCAGGCGGGCTGTCCATCGGGCAAACCCGGCCAGAAGGCGCCACCGCGCTCCCGGACCGGGCGCCGTCATTCCTCGCCCTCGAGCGTGCGGTAGACGGTGACGCGGGAGACGATGGCCGTCACCGCCGAGACGACAAGGCCGATCAGCAGCACCGAGAGATAGCCGCCGATCGGCAGGCTGAACCGGCCGAACAGGGCCTCGACCTGCTCCGCCCCCGGCGTCGAGGCGAATCGCTCGGACGAAAGCGAGATGAAGAGATAGAAGATCACCGCGAGGAAGCCGCCCGCCAGCCCGCCCCTGAGGCCGAGCCGCAGGAAATGGCGCTGGAATTCGCGGGCGATGTAGCGGTCCTCGGCACCCACGAGGTGCAGGACATCGATGATATGCGCCGTGCCGGCCATCGCGCCCCGCGTGGCGAAGGCCACCGCGAGCCCCGTTGCCACCAGCACCAGCGCGAGGATGACAAGCCCGATCACCACCAGCGAATCCGCCATCAGCTTGAGCCGCCCGAGCCAGAGCCGGTGGTCGTCGAGCCCGGCATTGGGCACGCGCTCCGCCAGAGCCGCCTTGAGCGCCGCGAAATCCGGCGCGGCGCCGGAGCCGAGCTTGAGCACGATCAGCCGCGGTACCGGCAATTCGGACAGGTCGAGCCCGGCGCCGAGCCAGGGCTCGAGCAGCTTCTCGGCCTCGCTCCGCGCGAAGATGCGCACCGCCTCGATCCCGCGCGTGCGGCGGGCGATCTCGGCCGCCTCCTTGATATCGGCCTCGATATCGCGCCCCGGCAGCGGCCGGACCTGCACCGTGACCTCGCGGGACAGGTCGTTCGACCACCCGCGCGAGGCATCGGCGATCAGATGCACCGCCCCGGCTGTGACGCCGGCAAGGAAGGTCATGATGACAATGACGAGCACCAGCGCCCGCCCGGCAATGGAGCGGGCCGGCAGGACCGGCGACAGGGCCTCGCCCCGGCCGGGGGCGCTGAACAGGGCCGCAGCCTGCCGGCGCCAGGCATCAAGGCCCCGCCCGAAGCCCGGCGACGCAGCCTCGCCCGCATTGGTTTCCGGTTCGGCGCTCATCGGTCAATCATAGATGTGCAGATGCCCCTCGGCGAGAACCATTCGCCGGGCATCCACGAGATCCATCAGCTGCAGGTCATGGGTGGCCAGGACGATGGCCGTGCCGGTCCGGTTCAGCTCGATGAAGAGGCGCAGCAGCCGCCGCGCCAGCGAGGGATCGACATTGCCTGTGGGCTCGTCGGCCAGCAGCATCTGCGGCTGGACGATCAGCGCCCGGGCAATGGCGGCGCGCTGCTTCTCCCCGCCCGAGAGAATGACCGGCGGCACATGCATGCGGTCGCCGAGGCCGACCCATTTGAGCAGCTCGATCACCTCGGCCCTGTAGCTCGATTCCTCGCGCCCCTGCACCACCAGCGGCAGGGCCACGTTCTCGTAGGTCGTCAGATGGTCGAGCAGGCGGAAATCCTGGAACACGATGCCGATCCGCCGACGCAGCCGCGCCAGTTCGGCCTTGTCGATCGCGTTGACGGCATTGCCGAACAGCGTGACGCGGCCGCGTGTCGGTTTCAGCGTCTGCAGGATCAGCTTCAGCAGGGTCGTCTTGCCGGCGCCGGACGGGCCGGTCAGGAACTGGAAGGAATGCGAGGGAATGGAAAACGACAGGTCGCGCAGGATTTCAGGGCCGATCCCGTAGCGCAGGCCGACATTCTCGAATCGCACCAGCTCGAGCGATTCGGATGAATCCCCGGGAGTTTGTGCCGGATTGGGCCCGGAATCGATGTTCTGGACCACGGTTTTACCTGCCCTTAACGCTCATCAGCGAGGAATAGCAGGGGGGAGCACATCCCGTGAACCCCCCTGTTCATGCGCGAGCCCAACAATCCCATGGCGTTGATCCGCTGCCCCCAATGCGACACCCTCCACGACGTGGAAGGTTCGTTCTTCGCCAAGGGCCCCCGCAAGGTCCGCTGCGCCGAATGCCGGACGGTCTGGGAAGCCGCTGATCCGGATTCCAAGGCGCGGCAGGCCATCATCCCCTCGCTGGACCTGAAGATCAACCCGCCGGAAATGCGCGCCGCAGCCGCCAAGGCCGAACCGGAAGCCGCCCTGGACCAGGCCGCCATCGACGCGATGGATTTCGGGCTGCCGGCCGAGACGAATGCCGGGGACAGCACGATCTCCGCCGAGGATCTCGAGGCCCTCTTCGCCGAGGAGGCGCAGCCTGCACCCGCCGATGCCGCCGCGGCAGCCCCCGCCCCGACCGAGCAGCCGGCCGGCTTCGGCGAGCCGATCCGCGTGCCGCAGGACCTGGCCGACCAGATGACGCCGCCGGCCACCCCGGCCGCCGCCCCGGAGGACGAGCCCGATCGCCGCGCCAACCGGCGCAACCGCCGCCTCGCTGCGGCCGAAGCCCATCACCAGAAGGACGGCAAGGGAACCGGGCGCAGCTCGATGACCGGCATCGTGCTGGCGGCCGGCATCGGCTCGCTTGCCATGCTCGGCATCCTCCGGCACGAGACCGTCCGCCTCTTCCCGCAGACGGCGCCGCTCTTCGCCGCCATCGGCCTGGGCGTCAAGCAGCACCAGCTCGATATCGACAATGTCCGCTCCCGCCTCTCGCGCGAGAACGGGCTGGAGACGCTCGAAGTCACCGGCACCATCGCCAACCTGTCGAAATCCATCCAGAAAGTTCCGGTCATGCGGCTCTCGATCCGCTCCACGGCCGGGCAGGAAATCTATGTCTGGACGGCCACGGCCGACCAGCCCGAACTCGCCCCCGGCGAATCGACGAGCTTCCGCCGCCGGCTGGCCAGCCCGCCCGCCGATTCGCATTCGGTGATGGTGCGTTTTGTCGCAAAAGACGATATCGTCGCCGCGATCCGCTGAACCCCGGCGGTACGCATTTTCATTTCCGAGGTCTTCTTGTCCGCGACTCCCCTCTCTCCCGGCACGGTTCTGGCCGGCGACGACGATCATGTGATCCATGTCCTGTTCGACGAGGCCGCCATCGGCCGGCGGATCGAGGCGCTCGCCGCGGAGATCCGCGATGCCGAACCGCGCGAATTGCTGGTGATCGCCATCCTGCGCGGCTCCTTCATCTTCGCGGCGGATCTGGTGCGGGCCCTGCATCGCGTCGGCATGGCGCCGAGCGTGGAATTCATGCAGCTCGCCAGCTACCATTCCGGCATGGCCTCGTCCGGCCAGGTCACCATCATCAAGGACATCGACAACCAGGTTACCGACCGTGATGTCCTGCTGATCGACGACATCCTCGAATCCGGCCGCACCCTCGCCTTCGCCAAGGATCTGCTGACCGCACGCGGCGCCCGCCGCGTCATGGCGGCGGTGCTGATCGAGAAGCCGGTGCCGCGGGCCGTGCAGTTCACGGCGGATTTCGTCGGATTCCAGGCGCCGGACAAGTTTCTCGTGGGTTACGGCATGGATGTCGCCCACAAGTTCCGCGAATTGCCGTTTGTCGGCATGGTCGAGCCCCGCAACTGATCGGAGGAGATGCCTTGGCCCGGATCCTGCTGGTCGATGATGAATCCTCGGTGCGCGCGCCGCTCATGCGCGCCCTGCAACTGGACGGCCATCAGGTGGCCGAGGCGATCGACGGCGCCGATGCGCTCGACAAGCTTGCCCATGCCGATATCGGCTTCGACCTGATGATCTCGGATATCCGGATGCCCGTCATGGACGGCATTGCCCTGACGCTCAGCGTCGCGGCCGAGCGCCCGGGCTTCCCGATCGTGCTGATGACCGGCTATGCCGAGCAGCGCGAGCGCGCCCGCGAATTGCAGGGCCTTGTCGAGGATGTGCTGACCAAGCCCTTCCCGCTTGCCGAGTTCCGGGCCGCCATCCGCACCGTTCTCGAACGGCGCGGCCTGGCCGGCTGATCACGCGCCGGGATTGAGGATCACGATCGCGCCGTTGAGCGCGGCCGCGAAGGCAACCCAGGCGAGATAGGGATAGAGCGCGAAGGCCGCCGTCCGGTCGAGCGGCTTGAAGAACCGGATCGTCACCGCGATCGAGACGAAGAGCAGCCCGACCGCCACCAGCCCGAGAACGGGCGAGCGCTGGCCGAAAAAGGCCCAGGACCACCCGACATTGAAGACGAGCTGCGCCAGGAAGGCGGCGATCGCCCTGCCCTTGGGGCCCTGTTCCGGCCGCGCGCGGAGGATCCGCCAGAAGGCCAGCGCCATCAGCGCGAAAAGGAAGGTCCAGGCGATCGGAAAGGCGAGGTTCGGCGGCGTGAAGAACGGCTTCACGAGGTTGGGATACCAGCTGACCAGAGCCGTGGCGGTCAGGTAGGAGCCGAGCATGCTGGCCAGAACCGGCGGAATGAGCGCCACCGGCAGCAGAAGGGCGGCGCGGGCACTCAGGGCCGGATGGAGATGCGGATCGCGCATGAAGGACCTTTCAGGGAACGTCGGTTTGTGCCTGTAGCCTACCGCCGCGTGGCAAGGAAGACTCCAAACGCCGCAACCGCCATGAAGACCCCCTGGAGGGGCGTCAGCGTCTCGCCGAACATGTAATAGGCCTGCAGCGCCGCCGTGGGCGGCACGAGATAGATCAGCGCCGCCACGCGGGACACGGCCCCCCGGCGGATCATCATCAGCATCAGGCCGATCGCGCCGATGGACAGCACGATGACCGACCAGGCCATCGCCGCATAGGTCTCGTAGCGCCAGGTGATGTGCATCGGCTCGAACAGATAGGCCAGCGGCAGGGTGGCGAGGCTCGCGCCGACATATTGCAGCGCTGTGATCGTGCGCAGGTCGCCCGAGGCGACATAATGCTTCTGGTAGAAGGTGCCCGCCGTCAGCGCGAACATGCCGGCAACATTGATCGCCACGGCCAGGCCCAGTCCGGAAAGGCCCGCCACGGAAACCCCGATCAGCTTCGGCGCGATGACGCCGAGCACGCCGGCAAACCCGACAACGATCCCCGCGAGATTGATCGGCAGCAGCCTTTCGCCCATGGTCCGGGCAAGGGCCGCCGTCAGCAAGGGCTGCACGGCGGCGATCAGCGCCGAGACGCCTGCCGGCAGGCCCTGCCCGATCGCCCACCAGACGCCGCCGAGATAGAGGGCGTGGAGCAGCACGCCGCTGAAGGCGGCATGCGCCATGGCCCGCCTGTCCTTCGGCCAGGGCGCCCGCAGGGCCTGCGCCATCAGGGCAACGACGAGCGCCGCCAGCGCGAAGCGGAGGGCGAGGAAGGTCAGCGGATCGGCATGCGGCGCGGCATATTTCGCGGCGATCCAGCCGGTGGACCAGATCACGACGAAAAGGGCCGGCGCGAGCACCAGAAGCAGCATGGGATTTCCGGATCGGCCCGGAAACCCGGGCAAGAGAGCGTGTGTTGCGCTCTCTCTAGAGGGTCCGGCCCCGGAAGACCATGCTGCTCCGTGCAGATCGGATTCGCATCAGTTGAGGCGAACCCCTTTCGGCGGCGGCTCCACCGTGCCGAGCACGGAATCGGCGATCACGAGACCGCCCGGCCCGGCCGAGACCTCGACATGGTCGCCGTCATGGATCGAGCCCGCCAGCAGGAGCCGGGCCAGCGGATCCTGCAGGCTCTTCTGGATGACGCGCTTGAGCGGCCGCGCCCCGTAGGCCGGGTCATAGCCCTTCTCGGCGAGCCAGGTCCGCGCCTCGGGCGAAAGCGTGATCTCGATCTTGCGCTCGTCCAGCAGCTTGCGCAGCCGGGCGAGCTGGATATCGACGATCGCGGCCATATCCGCGCGCTTGAGCCGTTCGAACAGGACGATCTCGTCGATCCGGTTGAGGAATTCCGGCCGGAAATGCGCACGCACCATGGCCATCACATCGGCCCTGGCCTCCTCGACGCCCAGCTCCTCGCCCAGGCTGACCAGGAATTCCGCGCCGAGATTGGACGTCATGATGATGAGCGTGTTGCGGAAATCCACCGTGCGGCCCTGCCCGTCGGTCAGGCGGCCGTCATCGAGCACCTGCAGCAGCACGTTGAACACATCCGCATGCGCCTTCTCGACCTCGTCGAACAGCACGACCTGGTAGGGCCGGCGCCGCACGGCTTCGGTCAGCATGCCGCCTTCCTCGTAGCCGACATAGCCCGGAGGCGCGCCGATGAGCCGTGCCACCGAATGCTTCTCCATGAATTCGCTCATGTCGATCCGCACCAGAGCCTGGTCATCGTCGAACAGGAAGGCGGCGAGCGCCTTGGTCAGCTCGGTCTTGCCCACGCCGGTCGGGCCGAGGAACATGAAGGAGCCGATGGGCCGGTTCGGGTCCTGCAGCCCGGCCCGCGCCCGGCGGACGGCCGTCGAGACGGCTTCCACCGCCTCGGCCTGCCCGACCACGCGGCGGCCCAGCTCGACCTCCATCCGGAGCAGCTTGTCCTTCTCGCCCTCGAGCATCCGGTCGACGGGAATGCCGGTCCAGCGCGAGACGACCTGCGCCACCATGTCCGGCGTCACCTGTTCGGCGACCAGCGCACCCTGCTGCTGCGCGCCGGCGGCCTCGATGGCGGCAAGCTTCTTTTCAAGCGCGGGGATGATGCCATAGGCCAGCTCGCCGGCCCGCTGGAACTCGCCCTGGCGCTGCGCCTGGTCGAGGCTGATCCGGGCCTGTTCGAGCTCGCTCTTGAGCCTTTGCGCCTCGCCGAGCTTGTCCTTCTCGGCCTTCCACGCCGTGGTCAGCGCCGTCGATTTCTCCTCAAGATCCGCCAGTTCCTGTTCCAGCTTGCCGAGCCGGTCCTTCGAGGCGGCATCGGTCTCGCGGCGCAGGGCTTCCTGCTCGATCCGGAGGCGGATGATCTCGCGATCGATCGAATCGAGTTCCTCGGGCTTCGAATCCACCTGCATCCGCAGCCGGGCCGAGGCCTCGTCCACAAGGTCGATCGCCTTGTCCGGCAGGAACCGGTCGGTGATGTAGCGGTTCGACAGGGTCGCCGCCGCCACCAAAGCCGAATCGGTGATGCGCACGCCGTGATGCAGCTCGTATTTTTCCTTCAGGCCGCGCAGGATCGAGATCGCATCCTCGACCGTCGGCTCGGACACGAAGACCGGCTGGAAGCGCCGGGCCAGGGCCGCATCCTTCTCGACATGCTTGCGGTATTCGTCGAGCGTCGTCGCGCCGACACAGTGGAGCTCGCCGCGGGCGAGGGCCGGCTTGAGCAGGTTCGAGGCATCCATCGCGCCATCGGCCTTGCCGGCCCCGACCAGCGTATGCATCTCGTCGATGAAGAGGATGACGCCGCCATCGGCCGCCTGCACTTCCTGCAGCACGCCCTTCAGCCTTTCCTCGAACTCGCCGCGATATTTCGCCCCGGCGATCAGCGAGCCCATATCGAGCGCCATCAGCGCCTTGTCCTTGAGGCTTTCCGGCACGTCGCCATTGACGATGCGCAGCGCGAGGCCCTCGACGATCGCCGTCTTGCCGACGCCCGGCTCGCCGATCAGCACCGGGTTGTTCTTCGTCCGCCGCGACAGGACCTGGATCGTCCGGCGGATTTCCTCGTCGCGGCCGATCACCGGATCGAGCTTGCCCTCGCGGGCCGCCTCCGTGAGGTCCCGGGCGAATTTCTTCAGTGAATCATAGGCATTCTCGGCCGTCGCCGTATCGGCAGTGCGGCCCTTGCGGATCGCCTCGATGGCCGTGTTCAGGCCCTGCGGCGTCACGCCGCCCGCTGCCAGCGCCTTGCCGGCCGGGTTGTCCTTCTCGATGGCCAGCGCGAGAAGCAGGCGCTCCACCGTCACGAAACTGTCCTTGGCCTTCTCCGCCGTCTTCTCCGCGGTCTCGAAGACGCGCGCGAGCGCCGGCGTGAGATAGAGGCCGGAACCGCCCTCGACCTTCGGCATCTTGGCCAAAGCCGCCTCGACGGCGCGGCGCACGTCGGCGGAACGGCCACCGGCGCGGTCGATCAGCCCGGCTGCGGCCCCCTGTTCATCGTCGAGCAGGGCCTTGAGCAGATGCTCGGGCGCGAATTGCTGATGGCCCTCGCGGAGGGCGATGGTCTGGGCGGCCTGCAGGAATCCGCGGGCCCTCTCGGTGTATTTCTCGGTATTCATGGCTCTTCCCTGACATGAGGCGAAGGGACAGACCGGGCGGACCGGTCCTGGATCGGCCCCACTTCGTGGCGACCTTGACGAGAATGTAGGTGTTGCACTAGCGCAACAAAAGGGGGCAGATCAAAGAACCTGCCCGAGGGAGAAGCGAAAATGCGGATTGCCGCGCTCTATCGTCACCCGGTCAAGGGGCTCAGCCCCGAAAGGCTGGACGTAGCCAGCCTGGAAGCGGGCGCCCATTTCCCGGAAGACCGGATCATGGCGCTGGAAAACGGGCCCTCCGGTTTCGATCCCGCCGCGGCCGAGCATCTGCCGAAGATGCGCTTCCTGATGCTGATGCGGCAGGAAAGACTGGCCCGGCTCGAAACCAGCTTTGATTCAACAAGCCGGCGGCTGACGATCCGGCAGGGCGGCGCGGTCGTGGCCGAAGGTGCCGTCGATGCCGAGGCCGGCCGCGCCGCGATCGAGCGCTTCTTCGAGACCTTCTGCGCCGAGGAACGGCGCGGGCCGATCCGGCTGCTGGTCGCGCCGCCGGGATTCCGCTTCATGGATTCGCGCTCGGGCTTCGTCTCGATCCTCAATGCTGCGACGATTGCGGAAATCGGCAAGGCCCTCGGCCGCGAATCCCTCGATCCGCGCCGGTTCCGCGGCAATATCCTGATCGGGGATGCGCCGGCCTTCGCCGAGAATGACTGGGCGGGCCGCATCCTCAAGGTCGGATCGGTGGAACTGGACATCCTCAAGCGGATCGACCGCTGCGCCGCGACGGATGTGGACCCGCGCCTCGGCCGGCGCGATACGCGCATGGTCGAGACGCTGGAGCGGCTCTATGGCCATCATGATTGCGGCGTCTATGCGCGGATCAGGACGGGCGGAATGATCCGCCCGGGCGATACGCTGACGCTGGTCGATCAGCCCTGATCGACGCCGGGCGTTTCCGGCTCGAAAGCCTCATCGCCACCCTCGCGCGGGCCGCGGCCACGGCGGCGCCGGCGATTGCGGAAGCCGGCGCGCATTTCCTCGCTGCCCGCTTCGCCTTCCGGCGCGGGGCCGGTTTCACCTTCCGGCGTTTCGATCGGGATCGTGCGGGTCGGCGCGGTCAGGAAAGCCGGCAGGACCGGCTGTTCGGCGCCCTCGAGATCAGCCTGCGGCCGGCGCGGGCGATTCGGGTCGAACCGCTCGCGGTTGCGGTCACGGTCACGATCGCCGCCCTGGCGGAACGGGCGTTCCGGGTTCCGGTCGGGGCCGCGGCCGCTGCGGAACTGCCGGTCATTGCGGTTGTTCTGGCGCGGTTCGCCCTGCGGCGGCGCGAGATCTTCGCCCTCGCCACCTTCGCCGCCTTCGCCGCCCTCGCCCGGGCCACGCTCCTGTCCGAAGCCGGGCTGGCCGCCCTGCTGCGGGTTGGTCTGCTGGATGGAGCGGAAGGTGAAGCGGTCCGACGCCGTGTCGAAATCATCGTCATCATCGTCGCGGTCATCGGCGGTGCCGTTCTGCACGGCAAGCTGCGCCTGATGCGCCGCCGCGATGATGCGGTAGTAATGCTCGGCATGCTGGAGATAGTTCTCCGCCATGACCGGATCCCCGGAGACATGGGCATCGCGGGCCAGTTGCGTGTATTTCTCGGTGATGTGTTGCGCGGTCCCGCGCACCTTCACATCCGGCCCGTTCGATTCATACGAACGCGTCAACGGATTGGGGCCGCGCCGATTGCGGCCGCGCATGCGCTTGTTTTGTCCTGGTCTCATGAGTGTCTCAGCTGCAAAACCCGGTTTACCCGGTGCTCCCCCGGCCCAAATGGGGCCATGCCCCGTGCCACCGGCCCAAAACGACGCTCGCACCGTTTCGCCGGAATTGCGATCCCGCCTCAAGATCCCTGCCTGGGCAGATCCGGATGTCGGAAAGAATGGCTCTGTGTTCGACCCGCGCGCTCAAGGGGTCAGAACAACCTCGCGCAACTCATCGCTTGCTGTCTCCTTAGCGCGCAGGGCCCCTGAAAGCAAGCGTTACAAGGGCTGCGGCGGGCTCAATCGCCCTCTTTTTCACCCGCCATCCGCCGGCCGGCAACGACGCGCGGGATTCCCGCGAGATCGGGATGCGTGGAAATCGATTCGAAGCCGGCGCCCCGCATCCCCCCGGCCACGGCCGGCGCCTGCCCTGCCCCGACCTCGAAGGCCAGAAGCCCGCCCGGATGCAGGCTCGCCGGGGCATCGGCAAGGATCCGGCGGTAGAAATCGAGCCCGTCCGCGCCACCATCCAGCGCGCGCAGCGGATCATGCCGCCGGACCTCCGGATCGAGCCCGGCGAGATCGCCGGTCGGGATATAGGGCGGGTTGGAGACAATCACGTCGAACCGCGCATCGAGCCCCGCCATGAGGTCGCCCGCGGCGAAACGGGCGCGTCCGGCAAGGCCGAGGGCCTCCGCATTGAGCCGCGCCGCCTCGACAGCCTCCACCGCAATGTCGATGCCGAGCCCGCCGGCTTGCGGCAGCCGGCTCAGCAGGGCCAGCAGGATGGCGCCGCTGCCGGTGCCGAGATCGAGCAGGGCCAGACTGCCGGCCTCGCGCCCCTCGGCCTTGAGACGCGCCAGCACGACATCGACCAGCGTTTCGGTATCCCCGCGCGGATCCAGCGTCGCGGCATTGAGCCGGAATTCGAGCCCGTAGAATTCCCGCCGGCCGAGGATGCGCGACAGCGGCTTGCGGTCGAGCCGCGCCGCGAGGAAACGGGCAATCTCGGCCCCGTGCTCGCCGACAGGCTGTTCCGCGCGCCCGATCAGGCTGGCCAGGCCCAGCCCGGTGGCTGCCGCCAGAAGCAGCCGACCCTCCCGCCTCGGCGCATCGATCCCCGCTTCGGCGAGGCGCGCCTCGATCCGGGCCTGCGCCGCCCCCAGCGGCAGGGCCGGCGGGAATTCGGAACTCATTCGTCCTCGCCGGCGAGCAGGCGCGCCTGATGGTCGGTGATCAGCGCCGCGATCAGCTCGTCCAGCGCGCCGCCCTCGATGACGGCTTCAAGCTTGTAGAGCGTCAGGTTGATCCGGTGATCCGTCACCCTTCCTTGCGGGAAATTGTAGGTGCGGATCCGCTCCGACCGGTCGCCCGAACCCAGCTGCGCCTTGCGGTCCGCGGCCCGGGCGGCATCGAGCCGCTGCCTTTCGAGGTCGAACAGGCGCGTCCGGAGGATCGACATGGCCCGCGCCCGGTTCTTGTGCTGCGAGCGCTCATCCTGCACCACGACCGCAACCCCGCTCGGGATATGGGTGATGCGCACGGCCGATTCGGTCTTGTTGACATGCTGGCCGCCTGCGCCGCCGGCCCGCATCGTGTCGATCCGCAGATCCGCCTCGTTGATCGCCACATCGACTTCCTCGGCCAGCGGCAGCACGGCCACGGTCGCGGCTGAGGTATGGATCCGGCCCGAAGCCTCGGTATTCGGCACGCGCTGGACCCGATGGACGCCGGATTCGAATTTCAGCCGCGCATAGGCGCCATCGCCATGGATCTCGGCGATGATTTCCTTGTAGCCGCCGGCCGTTCCCTCGCTTTCGGAGGAGATGTCCACCTTCCAGCCGCGCAACTCGGCATAGCGCGCATACATCCGGAAGAGATCGCCCGCAAAGAGCGCGGCCTCGTCGCCCCCCGTTCCGGCCCGCACTTCGAGGATGACGCTCTTCTCGTCGGCCATGTCCCGGGGCAGCAGCGAAACGCGGATATCCTGCGCCAGCCGGTCGCGCTTTTCCTCGAGCTCGGTCTTTTCCTCCTGCGCCAGCGCACGCATCGCCTCGTCGAGGCTGCCATCCTCCAGCATGACGCGGGCATCGGCAAGTTCCTGCACGATCTGGCGATAGGCGCCGATGGCCTCGACCACGGGGCCGAGCTGCGCGGCCTCGCGGCTGAGCGCGATGATCTCCGCCGGCCCGGCCACCGATTCGAGATCGCGCTGCACCTGGCCATGACGCGACAGAATCGCATCGAGCTTGTCCTCGGGAAGGATGATCTCGGCCATGGTCGCGCTAGAAGGAGAGATCGTGCGCGGCGGCGAATTCGCTGAGCTCGGCCCGGAGGTTCCGCGCCCGGTCCACCGAATCGAGTCGCTCGAGCACGAAGCGTTCCAGCGCGGCGAGATCGACCGCGCGCACCAGCGCCTTGATCGGCCCGACATTCGACGGCGACATCGAGAAGGAGCGGAAGCCGAGGCCCAGCAGGGCCAGCGCCTCCAGCGGCCGGCCCGCCATCTCGCCGCAGATGCTCGCCTTCTTGCCCGAGCGCTGCGCCGCCTCCGCCACCCGCCGCAACGGCCGCAGGAAGGAGGGATGCAGCGGATCGAACCGGTTCGAGACCAAAGTGTTCTCGCGGTCTACCGCGAACATGAACTGCATCAGGTCATTCGTGCCGACCGAGACGAAATCGACCCGTTCGAAGACCTGGTCGAGATCGAAGAGCAGCGAGGGGACTTCCAGCATCACGCCGAGCTGGACCTGCTTCGGCTGGCTGCGATTGAGGCGCCGGAGCCGCTCGCGCTCGCGCGCCAGCATCGCCTGCGCCATGTCGAATTCCTCGAGCGTCGCCACCATCGGCAGCATGATGCGGAGGTCCCGGTCCGGCGCGGCGCCGAGCAGCGCCCGGAACTGCGTGCGCAGCAGGGCCGGCCGGTCGAGGCCGATCCGGACGGCCCGCCAGCCGAGCGCCGGGTTCTCCTCGTCGACCTTGCGCAGGTAGGGCAACACCTTGTCGCCGCCAATATCGAGCGTGCGGAAGGTGACCGGTCGTTTGCCGGCAATGTCGATGATCGTCCGGTAGAGCGCTTCCTGGGCCTGGGCCCGCGGCAGCGACGGCGCCACCATGAACAGGATCTCGGTCCGGAAAAGGCCCACGCCGACCGCGCCGGTATCGTCGAGATTGGCGAGATCGACCAGCAGGCCGGCATTCATCTGCAGGTCGATCGGCTGCCCGTCCTTCGAGACGGCCGGCTTGTCGCGCAGGGCGCGGTACTGTTCCTGCCGGCGGGCCCGGAGCCGCGCCTTCTCGGCATAGGCCGCCTCGATATCCGGCTGCGGCCGGACCTGGATCTCGCCGGTTGTCCCGTCGATGATGATGGCATCACCCGGCTCGACCAGCCCGATGATCCCCTCCGCCTTGCCGACGGTGGGAATGCCGAGCGCGCGGGCGACGATGGCGACATGGCTGGTCGCGCCGCCTTCCTCGAGAATCAGGCCGCGCAGGCGCAGGCGCTGGTATTCGAGCAAGGCGGCCGGGCCCATGGCCCGGGCAACGAGAATGGCGTTTTCCGGCAGGTTCTCCGCCGCCAGCGTGAAAGCGGCGCCGGTGAGCTGGTGGAGCAGGCGGTTGGCGAGATCGTCGAGATCATGCAGGCGCTCGCGCAGGTAGGGATCGGTCTGCCGCAGCAGCCGCGCCCGCACATCCGACTGCACCCGCTCCACCGCCGCCTCGGCGGTCAGCCCGGTATGGATGGCCTCCTGCAGGCGACGGATCCAACCCCGGTCCTGCGCGAACATGCGGAAGGTCTCCAGCACGTCGCGATGCTCGCCGGCATGGCTCAGCCCGCCCGAATCCATCAGGTCGTCGATGGAGGCCCGGAGCAGTTCGAGCGCGCTCTGCAGGCGCTTCAGTTCGTGTTCGGGATCGTCGGCCACGAGATTCTTGATCTCGACCCGCGGCTCGTGCAGCACGGCATGCCCCAGCCCGACACCCTCGGCGATCGGCTGCGCCATCAGCGCCAGCGATCGGCGGACCACCGTGCCGCCGCTCCCCGGCCGCGCGAGCGATTCGAGCTCGCCGCCGGCGATCATCTCCGCCAGCACCATCGCCGTGGTCTGAAGCGCCTCGATCTCCTCCTCGGAATAGACCCGGGCCGCGCGGTTCTGGACGACGAGGACGCCGAGCGCATTGCCGCCCCGGAGGATCGGCACGCCGAGGAAGGAGGCGTAGATCTCCTCGCCCGTCTCCGGCTTGTAGGAGAAGGCGGGGTGGCTCTGCGCATCGGACAGGGCGAGCGGCTGCGCTTCGCGCGCGATCAGGCCGACAAGGCCTTCGTCCAGCCGCATCGTGGTGAGATGGACCGCCTCGCGGTTCAGGCCCTCGGTGGCGTAGAGCTCGAGCGTGTTGTCGGCGCGGGCGACATAGACCGAGCAGACCTCGGCCACCATGTTGTTGGCGATCAGGACGACGATGCGGTCGAGCCGGGCCTGGGCATTCGCCGGCTCGCTCATCACCTCGCGCAGGCGCCGCAGCAGCACGCGGGGACCGACGAGCGCGCCTCGCATCAACCGTTATCCTTATGCTCGAGCCTGACGGGGAGTTCCGGAATCCGAACCATTCCCTTTCCCTGCTACAATGCCGCAGGGCAAGAGCGCAAGTCATGCCTTTTCTGCGTGGGAAAAGGCACAAAACCCGGCTTTTCCCGCCGCGTTCAGGCCGCGTCGAGCCCGTAGAGCGAATGCAGTGTCCGCACCGCCAGCTCGGTATAGGCCACGTCGATCAGCACCGAGAACTTGATCTCGCTGGTGGTGATCGCGCGGATATTGATGCCGCGTTCGGCCAGAGCCTTGAATGCCTTGGCCGCGACGCCCGCATGGCTGCGCATGCCGACGCCGATCGCGGAGATCTTCGCGACTTCCTGCGCGCTCTGGACCAGCTTGTAGCCGATCTCGGCCTTGCGCTTCTCGATCACATCCATGGCCCGGGCATAATCGGCCGAGGGCACGGTGAAGGTGATGTCGGTCGTCGCGCCATCGGCCGAGACATTCTGGACGATCATGTCGACCACGATCGAGGCCGCGGCCAGCGGCTCGAACACCGCAGCAGCCACGCCCGGCTTGTCGGCCACCTCGCGCAGCGTGATCTGCGCTTCATCCTTCGAATAGGCGATACCCGTGACGACAGGCTGTTCCATGATATCTTCCTCGGCGCAGATCAGGGTGCCCGGCATCGGCTGGGCGGGATTGTCGAAGCTCGACCGGACAAAGGTCCGGACATTATGCACCATCGCCAGCTCGACCGAGCGGACCTGCAGGACCTTGGCCCCGAGCGAGGCCATTTCCAGCATTTCCTCGAAGGCAACGCGGTCCAGCCGGCGGGCCTTGCTGACGATGCGCGGATCGGTCGTGTAGACACCGTCCACATCGGTATAGATGTCGCAACGCTCCGCCTGCAGGGCCGCGGCCAGCGCGACCGCGCTGGTATCGGAACCGCCGCGCCCGAGCGTGGTCAGGCGCCCGGACGGCGCATGGATACCCTGGAACCCGGCCACCACCGCCACCTCGCGGTCACGGGCGAAGGATTCGAGCATGCGCGTGCCGTCGATCTTCTGGATCCGGGCCGAGCCATGCGCATCATCGGTCTCGAACGGCACCTGCCAGCCCTGCCAGGAGCGGGCCTTGATCCCGATCGCCTGCAGCGCGATGGCCAGCAGCCCGGTCGTCACCTGCTCGCCGCTCGCCACCACCGCGTCATATTCGCGCGGGTCATGCAGCGGGGCGGCTTCCTTGCACCAGCCGACGAGCTCGTTCGTCTTGCCCGACATGGCGGAAACAACGACGGCAACGTCATAGCCGGCCTCGATCTCCCGCTTGACGTGCTGGGCCACATTCTTGATGCGCTCGATCGTGGCGACGGACGTGCCGCCAAACTTCATGACGAGCCGGGGACGGGATGAGGACACGGGAAACTCGCCTTCGGGATCATGCGGGGGTCGTGACAACCCCCGAGGGTGGAAATTCCGGACCGCGCGCGTATAGAAGGGGGCGGCAGATCGGTCAATCTGGCCATTCGCCAAACGGAGTTTCCCATGCCTCACCCCGCCGCTTCTGTCGATGCCGGAAATCTCGATCCCGCCGAGATCGGCCGCTTCAATGCACTGGCCGAGACCTGGTGGGACCCGAACGGGCCGATGAAGCCCCTCCACCGGGTGAACCCCACCCGGCTGACCTTCATGCGCCGGGTGCTCTCGACGCATTTCCACCGTGATCCCCGCGCGCTCGATGCCTTTGCCGGCCTCCGCCTGCTCGATCTGGGCTGCGGCGCCGGGCTGATCTCCGAGCCGATGGCGCGGATGGGCTTCACGGTGACCGGCCTTGACCTTGCCGAGGACAATATCCGCATCGCCCGGCAGCATGCCGAGGCCGGCGGCCTCGCCATCGATTACCGCGCCCTGCCGGTCGAGGCGCTCGAACCCGAGGCGCCGTTCGATGCGATCACCATGCTCGAGGTCGTCGAGCATGTGCCGGATGTCCAGGCATTCGTCCAGGCGGCAGCGCGGCATCTCCGGCCGGGCGGCATCCTCATCGCCTCGACGCTCAACCGCACGATGAAATCCTGGGGCCTCGCCATTGTCGGCGCCGAATACATCCTGCGCTGGCTGCCGCGCGGCACGCATGACTGGAAGCGATTCGTCACGCCGGACGAACTCGACACGCATTTCGTCGCGGCCGGTCTGGACCCGACGACCCGCATCGGCATGGTCTTCCAGCCCCTGACGGGCGCCTGGCAGCTCTCGGAGGATTGCGACGTGAACTATCTCGCCGTGGCGGTGAAGCCCGGCGCCTGATCCCTTGCCGGCCCGGCTCTAGTTCCGGTCATCCGGCAGCACGGGAATCGGCATCACCTCGATGCCTTCATCCTGCAGGGCCTCGGCCTCCTGCGTCGAGGTCGTGCCATAGATGGCGCGTTCCTCGGTCTCGCCGTAATGGATCTTGCGCGCTTCCTCGGCAAAACGCGGGCCGACATGCTCGGCATTGGCCTCGATCTGCTGCCGAAGCGCGCGGAGCAGGTGCCGGATCTCCGCATCCGGTGCAGCCGGCATGACCATGGGCTGGCCGGCCTCTTCCTTGCGCGTGGTAACGGCCGGCGCCATGATCTGCTTGGAAATGTGCGCGGAATGGCAGGTGGGGCAATTCACCTGCCCGCGCTTGACCTGGCGGTTGAAGCTCTCGCTGTCGCGGAACCAGCTCTCGAAGGCATGGCCCGCATCGCAGATGAGGGCGTAGCGGATCATTCGGCCGCCTGGTCCGCCAGGAAGCCCTGCCGTGACACCGTGATCGCCCTTGCATGCCGGAGCGCGGGAATCCGGCTCCGCGCATCGCTGACGCGATCAAGGTCGATTTCCGCCAGGAAAACGCCCGGCTGGTCGCCGCCTTCCGCCAGGACGCGGCCCCAGGGATCGACGATGATCGAATGGCCATAGCTTTCGCGGCCATCCTCGTGCCGGCCGCCCTGCGCGGCCGAGATCATGTAGGAACCTGTCTCGATGGCGCGGGCCCGCTGGAGCACCTGCCAATGCGCCTCGCCGGTCTGGCGGGTGAAGCAGGCCGGCGCCGTCAGGATATCGGCCCCCTCTTTCGCCAGCGCATGGAACAGGGCCGGGAAGCGAAGATCATAGCAGATGCCCATGCCGATAACGGCGCCCGCCGCCGGCGCCAGCACCGCGCAATCCCCCGCCTGGTAGGTCGCGCTCTCGCGCCAGCTCTCGCCATTCGGCAGGTCGACATCGAACAGGTGCATCTTGCCGTAGCGCGCGGTGATCTCGCCTTCGGCATCGATCAGGAAGCCGCGATTGGCCAGCCGGTCGCCCGATTTCACCGCGATCGACCCGAGATGGAACGAGACCGAATAGCGCCGGGCGAAATCGCGGGCCGCCGCCAGCATCGGATCCTCCTCCTCCGGGCGGACCGCCTCGAACAGCCGCGCGCGGTCGCGTTCGAGAATGTTCGACATTTCCGGCGATTGCAGGAACCGTGCGCCCTGGGCGGTCGCATCCTTGGCAAGGCCAAGGAGATCATCGATGTTCCGGGCGACGTCGCGCCCGGTCCGCATCTGGAGCATGGCGGCGAGGAAGCGGCTCATGGCGTCGGTCCTTTCCCGGCCAGCAGGGGATCGAGCCCCCCGCGCGAATCAAGCGCGTAGAGATCGTCGCAGCCCCCGACATGAAACCCGTCGATGAAGATCTGCGGCACGGTTGACCGGCCATTCGCCTTCTGGGTCATCGCCCGCTGGCCCGCCGGATCCCGCGTGAGATCGATCTCGCGGAACGTCACGCCCTTCTGCTGCAGCAAGGCCTTGGCAGCATCGCAATAGGGGCAATAGGCTTTCGCATAGACAACGACTTCAGCCATCTCATTCCTCAGGGCAGCGCCTCGCTGCCGGTGACAAGCGAAAAGGTCAGCACATCAATGCGCCGGGCGCCGGCCTTTCGCAAGATATGGGCACAGGCATTGAGCGTTGCACCGGTGGTCCGCACATCGTCGATCACAACCACGCGATGACCGGCGAGGCGCTGGGCCCCGTCCGGGCCGATGGCGAAGGCGCCGGCCATATTGGCCTGCCGCTCGGGCCGGCGGAGCCCGACCTGGGGCGGGGTGGAACGCCGCCGGACGAGCGCGTCGTCGACGACCGGCAGCCCCGTCAGGCGGCTGATCTCCCGCGCCAGCAGGGCTGCCTGGTTGTAGCGCCGGCGCCAGAGCCGCCCGCGATGCAGGGGAACCGGCACGAGAACGGTGGCATCCGCCAGGATCGGGCGGCCGGCCGCGACCATGAGCCGCGCCATCAGCGGCGCGAGATCCAGCCGCTCGCCATATTTGAGGCGCGAGACCAGCTTCCGGGCCGCGCCGGCATGGCGCAGGGCGGCACGGCCGCGATCGAAGGCGGGCGGTTCGGCCATGGCGGCAGGCGAGAGCATATCGGCCCCGAAATCCACGGCGAAGGGCGTGCCGAGGCGCTGGCAGACCGGATCATGGATGAAGGCCATCTCGCGCCAGCATGCGGCGCAGAGGCCGCCGGGATCGGCCGTTGCCGCCTGGCAGAGGACGCATTGCGGCGGCAGGATGAAATCCGCCACGCGCCGGGCAGCCAGCCGGCCGATCTGCCCGCCTCGACAGGCAGCCCCCTGCAAAAAAGAAACAAGCGGCATCATCTCTGTGCTATCGCGCCGCAAGCCGGCGCCGGAAAAGGATCAAAACATGGCCACGAGCGTTCCCGAACTCTTCGACCCCGTCAAGGCCGGGCTGGCCTTGGCCCGGGCGCGGAGAATCGGTGCCGAGGCCTTCCTGCTCGAACGCAGCGCCGAGGATCTGCTCGACCGGCTGGCTCCGGTC
The DNA here is from genome assembly GCA_027484605.1 of Hyphomicrobiales bacterium. Classification (GTDB taxonomy): domain Bacteria; phylum Pseudomonadota; class Alphaproteobacteria; order Rhizobiales; family Beijerinckiaceae; genus Rhabdaerophilum. The sequence goes on from JAIXSR010000158.1 coordinate 33,482, forward strand.
CTGCGGGATTTCGAGGGCGGGCTCGATCTCGGCACGCCCGGCGGCTTCCTCGCCGGGCGGCTTGAACGGGAAGGCCGCGCCCGGAACCTCTCGGCCGCCCTGCCCGAGGAGCTTCTCGGCGAAACCGGCCCGGCAGGAGACTTGCCGCTGGTGGTCTCGGCCCATGCCTTCCACCGCGTGAATGACCTGCCCGGCCTGCTCGCCCGCATCCGGGCGCTGCTCCGGCCGGACGGGCTGCTGGTCGCGACCTTTCCCGGGGGCGACACGCTGCATGAATTGCGCGAATGCCTGATGATTGCGGAAAGCGAGATCCGCGGCGCGGCCGGGCTCCGCGTTTTTCCGATGGTCGATGTCCGCAGCGCCGGCCAGTTGCTGCAGCGGGCCGGCTTCGCGCTGCCGGTGGCCGATCTCGACCGCGTCACGCTGCGCTATGCGAACCTGTTCGACCTAGTGCGGGATCTCCGGGCGATGGGCGCCACGGCCCTGCCCTTGATCCGCCCCGGCCAGCCACCCCTGACCCGGGCCATCCTCCTGCGGGCGGCCGCGCTCTATGCCGAGCGCCATGCCGATCGGGACGGGCGCCTGCGCGCCACGTTCGAGTTCATCTGGATATCGGGCTGGACCCCCCATGAAAGCCAGCAGAAGCCGGCACGGCGCGGGAGCGGCACCATGCGCCTGGAGGAGGCGCTGGAAAGGATCCGGGCGCAGGACGCGCCCGACAAGCCTATTTGACGGCGTTCTTGATCACGCTGCCGGCATTCGTCCACGACGCCAGGAAGCCTTCATAGAAGCTCGGCCAGGCCGCCAGCAGGGCGCCAGCGAGCAGGACAGCAATCAGGCTGTATTCGATGGCTGTCGCGCCCTGCCGATCTTCGGCAAACCGCTTCAATAGCGCTTTCATTCCGCCCTCCGGCCAGTCCGAACCCGTCCGGGCTCAAAGCAAATCAATGAGCGACGGGATCAGCGGTTCGTCCGCCGGCGGCATCGGAAAATCCCGAAGCCGGTTCGGCGGCACCCAGCGGATCGCCTGATGCTCAACCGCCTGCGGGATTCCCTCCCATCGGCGGCAGACATACAATGGCATGAGCAGATGAAAGTCCGGGTAAGCATATGAGGCAAAATTGAGCGGCGCGAGACACGGTTCCTTAACCGTGATGGCCAGTTCCTCGCGCAATTCGCGGATCAGCGTCTCTTCCGGGCGCTCGCCCGGCTCGACCTTGCCGCCCGGGAATTCCCAGAGGCCGCCCAGGCTCTTGCCGGCCGGACGCTGGGCGATGAGCACGCGCCGGTCGGTATCGACCAGCGCGGCCGCAACCACCAGGACCAGCCTCAAGAGCGGTAATCCCCGTTGATCTCGACATAGGCCTTGGTCAGGTCGCAGGTATAGACCGTGGCCTTGCCGCGCCCGAGCCCGATCTCGGCTTTGACCCGGATATGGTCGCCCTGCATATAGGCCGAGACGGCCGCCTCGTCATAGGACGGATCCCGCGCGCCGAGATGGGCCACGCGATGCGGGCCGAAATGGATCGAGAGCAGGTCCCGCTCGGCCGGCTCACCGGCCTTGCCGACCGCCATGACGATCCGGCCCCAATTGGCATCCTCGCCAGCCACGGCCGTCTTCACCAGGGGCGAATTGGCGATCGACATCGCGATCCGCTTGGCGGAGCGGCTGCTGGTGGCGCCCTCGACCGTCACCTCGATCAGCTTGCGCGCCCCCTCGCCATCGCGCGCGACCTGCACCGCAAGGTCGAGCAGCAGCGCGTTGAGGGCCCGGCGGAACCCGCCCAGCCGGGCATCGCCGGGGGCATTCACGGCCTTCTGGCCCCGTTTCGCCGCCTGGCCGGTCGCGAACAGCATCAACGTGTCCGAGGTGGACATGTCGCTGTCCACCGTCACGGCATTGAAACTGCCGCGAACGCCCTTCGCGAGGCATTCCTGCAGCGCCTCGGCGCCGATCGCGGCATCGGTGAAGACGAAGGAGAGCATCGTCGCCATGTCGGGCGCGATCATGCCCGCGCCCTTGGCGATGCCGGAAACCGTCACCTCGACCCCGTCGATCTTCGCCTTGCGTGTCGCCACCTTGGGAAAGGTGTCGGTCGTCATGATCGCCCGGGCCGCCTCGAGCCAGGCATCGCCTTTCACGCGGGCGGCGCATTCGGCCAGAACGCCGTTGAACTTCGTCGCGTCGAGCGGCTCGCCGATCACGCCGGTCGAGGCGATCGCGATCTCGCCCGGCGCGCAGCCCACCGCCTTCGCACCGATTTCAGCCGTGAGCTTCACCGCATCCCGGCCCTTGAGGCCGGTAAAGGCATTGGCATTGCCGGAATTGACGATCACCGCGCGGGCCTTGCCGCCCGGCAGGATCTGGCGGCACCAGTCCACGGCTGCCGACGGGCATTTCGACCGGGTGAACACCCCGGCCATGGTGCTGCCCGGCGCCAGCACGGCCAGCAGCACATCCGTCCGACCCTTGTAGCGGATGCCGGCTTCGGCCGTGGCGAAGGCCACGCCCTCCAGAGCCGGCATTTTCGGCGTCTTCTTCGGGGCGAGCGGCGAAACGGGAACGTTCTTTCCGGCCATCGATGCGTGCCTCAGTTCTTCTTCTGCTCGCCGGGCTTGGTTTCGGCCGGGGCGTCGGGTTTCTCGATCTTCGCCGCTTCCCGCAGCTTGGTCAGGTATTCCTGTTGCGCGCGCGCCGCGAGCGACTGGGCCACCCGGTCCTTGATCTGGTCGAAGGCCGGCAGCGGGCGCTGGCGCCGTTCCTCGACCTTGATGACATGCCAGCCGAACTGGCTCTTGACCGGCGCGGAGAGTTCGCCCGGCTTCATCGCGAAGGCGGCATTGGCGAATTCCGGCACCATCCGGTCCTGGGTGAAGAAGCCGAGATCGCCGCCCTCGGCGCCCGAACCCGGATCCTTCGAGGCTTCCTTGGCCACCTTGGCAAAATCCTCGCCGCCCTTCAGCCGCGCGACGATCTTCTTGGCATCATCCTCGTTCTCGACCAGGATATGCCGGGCGCGAACCTCGTCGACGGGTTTGATCTGCGCGACCTGCTCGTCATAGAATTTCTTCACGGCGGCATCGCTGGTCGCGGCGCTTGCCTCGCGCAGCAGCAATTGCTGCATCAGCACCCGCTGCTGGACATAGGCCATGCGGCGCTTGAAATCCTCGGTCTGGTCGATCTTCTCGGCCTTGGCCTTCTGCGCGACGATCTTCATCTCGATCAGGAATTCGAGCGTCAGGTTGCGCAGGCCATCCGGCGTGAGATTGGGATATTCCGACCCCACATCGTCCATGGCCGTGGTCACGTCGATTTCGGTGATCGGCTCGCCATTGACGCGGGCCAGCACCTTGCCAGCCGGGGCCTGGGCCAACGCCAGCTGGCCGGAAAGCCCGATGGCCAGGGCGAGCGAGAGGAGGAGCGGCTTAGACATGAGGATCTCCGGGTTGCTCCGGCGGGCGACACGGCCGGCTGCGTGAAATTCCGTTATCGCAAAGCGCCGGCATTGGCGAGCCCCTCCGGAACCCTCTTTCACCCCCCTTCCGGTCACGGATTGGTGTTCCATGGCACCTTCCGGAAAGCGCGAACATTGACAATGGCCTATGCCGATCCTTATCTCCGGCGATCATCCGATCTGATTTCAGGTCATTCCGGGCCGGTTCGCGGCTGCAGCGAGCCGCCCGATCCGCCACAGGGCGAGAACAAGGAAGACGTTGCATGTTCGGCGCGCTCGCCAAGACGCTTTTCGGATCGGCCAATGACCGCCGGCTGAAAGCCTATCGCCCCCGGATCGCGGCCATCAACGCCATGGAGGCCGAACTCGAGAAGCTCTCGGATGACGAGCTTCGCGGCCGCACCGAAACCTTCCGCGCCCAGCTTGCCGATGGCAGCAAGAAGCTCGACGACCTGCTGGTGCCGGCTTTCGCCACTGTGCGGGAGGGGGCCAAGCGCGCGCTCGGCCAGCGCCATTTCGACGTCCAGCTGATCGGCGGCATGGTGCTGCATGATGGCGACATCGCCGAGATGAAGACCGGCGAGGGCAAGACGCTCGTCGCCACGCTGCCGGTCTATCTCAATGCCCTCAACGGCAAGGGCGTCCATGTCGTGACCGTGAACGACTACCTCGCCCGCCGCGACGCGGAATGGATGGGGCAGGTCTACCGCTTCCTTGGCCTCTCCGTCGGGGTCATCGTCCACGGCCTCGACGACGAGCAGCGCAAGGCCGCCTATGCCTGCGACATCACCTACGGCACGAACAACGAATTCGGCTTCGACTATCTGCGCGACAACATGAAGTATGATTTCGCGCAGATGTGCCAGCGTGGCCATGTCTTCGGCATCGTCGACGAGGTCGACTCGATCCTGATCGACGAGGCCCGCACGCCGCTGATCATTTCCGGCCCGACCGAGGACCGCTCAGAACTCTACAATGCCATCGATGCGCTGATCCCCCGCCTGGTGAAGGAGGATTTCGAGGTCGACGAGAAGGCCCGGACGGTCCATCTCACCGAAGCCGGCAACGAGCATATCGAGCAGTTGCTCACGGAGGCGGGCCTGCTGAAGGAAGGCACGCTCTACGACGCCGCCAATTCCAGCCTCGTCCACCACGTCAACAGCGCGCTCCGGGCCCATAGCCTCTTCACGCGCGACAAGGACTACATCGTCCGCTTCAACCCCGAGACGCGGATCAACGAAGTCGTCATCATCGACGAGTTCACCGGCCGCATGATGCCCGGCCGCCGCTATTCCGAAGGCCTGCACCAGGCCCTCGAGGCGAAGGAACATGTGCCGATCCAGCCCGAGAACGTCACGCTCGCCTCGATCACCTTCCAGAACTATTTCCGCCTCTATGCCAAGCTCGCGGGCATGACCGGCACGGCCGGCACCGAGGCCGAGGAATTCCAGCAGATCTACGGGCTGGAAGTCGTCGAGATCCCGACCAATGTTCCCGTGGCGCGCCTCGACCAGGATGACGAGGTCTATCGCTCCGCGCGCGAGAAGGATCTCGCCATCGTCGCCGAGATCGAGCGGGCCAAGACCCGCCGCCAGCCGGTCCTTGTCGGCACCACCTCGATCGAGAAATCCGAAGCCCTGGGCGCGCTGCTGCAGGAGCATGGCTTCACCCAGATCGACCTTGCCGATCCCGATGCGTTCAAGCCCCTGCTCGATGGCGACCAGGGCGCCAAGGAAGAGAAGCTCTTCGCGGTGCTCAATGCCCGCTACCACGAGCAGGAAGCCTTCATCGTGGCCCAGGCCGGCGTGCCCGGTGCCGTGACCATCGCCACCAACATGGCCGGCCGCGGCACGGACATCCAGCTGGGCGGCAACCTGAAGATGCGGATCGAGCGCGAACTGGCCGATCTCGAAGGGACGGAACGCGAGGCGGCCATTGCCCGCATCCGCGAGGAAATCGCCCGCAACCGCGACGTGGTGCTGAATTCCGGCGAACTGGTCGAGATGGAGCCGGCCAAGGGTTCCAAGCCGGCCAAGACCTTCCAGGCGCCGGGTGGCCTCTACGTGATCGCCGCCGAACGCCACGAGAGCCGGCGCATCGACAACCAGCTCCGCGGCCGTTCGGGCCGCCAGGGCGATCCGGGCCGCACCAAGTTCTTCCTCAGCCTCGAGGATGACCTGATGCGCATCTTCGGCTCCGAGCGCATGGACAGCGTGCTCCAGAAGCTCGGCCTCCAGGAAGGCGAGGCCATCGCCCATCCCTGGGTCAACAAGGCGCTGGAAACCGCGCAGAAGAAGGTCGAGGCGCGGAACTTCGATACCCGCAAGAACATCCTGAAATACGACGACGTGATGAACGACCAGCGCAAGGTGGTGTTCGAGCAGCGTCGCGAATTGATGGCCAGGGAAGACCTGACCGAAACCATCACCGAGATGCGCCATGGCGTGATCGAGGAACTGGTCAGCCGCCACATTCCCGAGGGCGCCTATCCGGAATCCTGGAGCGTGGATGCGCTCAAGCAGGATGTCGGCCGGTTCCTGGCGCTCGACCTGCCGGTCGATGATTGGGCCCGCGAGGAAGGCATTGCCGACGAGGAAGTCCGCGAGCGCCTGATCAAGGCCGCCGACGAGGCCTATGCCGGGCGCGTCGAGAAGAACACGCCCGATGTCATGCGCTACGTCGAGAAGCAGATCGTCCTTCAGATGCTGGACCATCTCTGGCGCGAGCATCTCGTCACGCTCGACCATCTCCGCCAGGTCATCGGCTGGCGCGGCTATGCCCAGCGCGACCCGCTGAACGAGTTCAAGTCGGAAGCCTTCGAGCTCTACGACAAGCTGCTCGAGACGCTGAGCGAGAATGTCACCGCGCAGCTCATGCGCGTCGAGGTGGTGTTCGAGGCCCCGCCGGCACCGGAACTGCCCGAAATGCATGCCCAGCATCTCGATCCGGCCACCGGCGAGAACATGTTCGAGCAGGCCGCGCTCTCGCTCGGCATCGGTGCCGATGTGCCGGCCGCCGACCGCGACCCGAAGGACCCGTCCAGCTGGGGCAAGGTTGGCCGCAACGAGGCCTGCCCCTGCGGTTCGGGCAAGAAGTACAAGCATTGCCACGGGCGCTTCGCGTGAAGCCCCGGCATCGACGCTGAGCCATGACCGCCGTGAAGCGCCTCAAGGACATCCGCAGTGCCGCCCAGATTTTCCGCTGGGTGATGGCGGGCATGCCCAATCCGCCGGCACCCGCTGTCAAGCGCCGGTTGATCCACCGTTATCTCGAGACCTATGGTCTGGGCACGTTCATCGAGACCGGCACGTTCAAGGGCGACACCCTTGCCTCCGTCGCCGCGACCGGGATCCGCTCGATCTCGGTCGAGCTTTCGCCGGATTATTTCGACCGCGCCAACCAGCGTTTCGCAGGCCGCAACAATGTCGAACTCCACCAGGGCGATGCGGCCGATGTCCTGCCCCGGATCGTCGCGCTGCTGAAGGAGCCGGCCCTGTTCTGGCTCGACGGCCATTATTCGGCCGGCGAGACCGCGCATGGCGCGCAGGCTTCGCCGATCAGCACCGAGATCCGCTGCATCCTGGATTCGGCGGTCGAGGGGCATGTCGTGCTGATCGACGATGCGAGCGACTTTGTCGGCGAGGGCGGCTATCCCGAACTCGGGCATTTCCTGACGACGATCACGCGGCACGGCCGGTTCCGCCCCTTTGTCACCGCCAATATCATCATCCTCGAACCCAACGCCTGATCCATCCCGCATGACGGCATGAAAAAGCCCCCGGCGCGCGGGGGCTGGCATTGCTTGGGGAAGGCCGCGCGCTCAGCGGCGCGGCGGCAGCGGCGCGGTAACGGGGCGCGGCGCTTCCTCGCCGGTTCCGGCCGCGCTGGCGGTCAGGTTGCCGAGCGAGCCGATCCAGCGCTGGTAGAAGGCGGGTTCCTGCTTCTTCGTCGGCTCGGACGAGACCAGGGCCGTGGCCGTCGAGCGCGGCGGCGCCACAACCGCCGCATTGGCAGGGGCCGGCGCGGCATTGACGGGCGCCGGGGCAGCCGCCACCGCCCGGGCATTGGCAGCCGGGGCAGCGGCGGGGCGCGGCGTCGCCAGCACACCGTTTTCCTGCAGGCGAACCTGCGAGGCCTTGGCGAGCAGGGCCTGGCGGCTCAGGCCACGTGCCTGTTCGGCGGGCACGTCGACCGGGCCATGATCCAGCGCGTCGGGCTGCGAGACTTCCGCCACGCGCGAGGTTCCCGCCGGTGCAGGCGCGGCAAGCCGGTTGCCTTCCCCGGCCGCGATCTGGGCATGGATCGTGTGCTTGAACGAGGGATGCTGGTCACCGTCCTGGTAGATGCGCTTGACGGCCTTCGTGCCTGCGCTGACCAGCGAGGCCACCTGCTGGTCGTCACCGCGGGCCTTGGACGTGACCGCAGCCACCAAAGCATCGTCCTGCTGGATCGGCGGGCAGGCCGCCTGCGCTTCGAACCGGGCGCCATCCTTCGGCTGGGCATTGAACACATAGCGGCGGCCGCAGACGGCGACCTGCGGCTCGCGCTTGGTCACGTCGAAATGGTCAGCGCCTTCCTTCAGGTTCTTCCAGAAGGGCATGTGCTCGTCTGCCCGGTAGCGGGCGAGATTCTGCGGGGTGAACCGGAACGGGAAGCTCTGCAGCTGGACGGCCTTCTGCCCGCCGCCGAAGGCTTCCCGCGTGAGCGCATAGATCTCGGCGATCTGCTCGTCGGTCATCGAGAAGCAGCCGCGCGAGGAACAGGCGCCATGCACCATGATATGGCTACCGGTGCGGCTGAAGGCGCGGTCATAGGTGTTGGGGTAGCCGACATTGAACGACAGGTAGAACGACGAATTCGGATTCAGCTGCTGCGGCGTGATGGCGTAGAAGCCTTCCGGCACCTGGCGGTCGCCTTCGGTCTTCTTCGGACCGAGCTGGCCGGACCAGCGGCACATCGGGAACGTCTTCAGGAGCTTGTATTCACCCGAGGCATCCTGCTTCCAGACCTCGAGCTCGCTTTCCTTCTTGTAGGCACGCATCAGGATCGGCGAACGGGCATTCATGCCCTTCTCCGACATCAGCGCCTCCATCTGGGGCGAGATCGGCACGTAATGGCGGGAATTCGACGGCAGGCGCCCGTTCTCGTCACAGGCGGCAAGCCCGAGCAGAGCGGCCACGGCAAGACCATAGCGCGAACCCTTGCCCGCGAATGGCGACATCCAGGAACCCGACAGACCCAACACGGCAAACCTCACGGCAGATTCCGGCCCGACGAGCCTTTCGACCCGCAGCCCGGCGGAATTAAGGCAACCAGCCTAGACGATTGCCTGAAACACTGCATCAAAACCTCGTCATAAGATCAAGGCTTCGTTAACTGCCGTTATCCGAGCCGTCGGCCGATGGCGAGGAATTTCTCGGCGCGGGCCTCGCGCAGGGCCTCGGGGCTCATGCCGGCCATGTCCTGCAGGGCGCGGGCAACGGCCTCGCCGGTGGCGTGGATGGCATCCCCGGGCGCGCGATGGGCGCCGCCGACCGGTTCGGAGATGATCACGTCGATGACGTTCATGCGGAGCAGGTCCTGCGCCGTGATCTTCATCGTGGTTGCGGCTTCCTGCGCGCGCAGCGAATCACGCCAGAGGATCGAGGCTGCCGCTTCCGGGGAAATCACGCTGTAGATCGCATGCTCGAGCATCAGCACGCGATTGGCGGTGGCGATCGCGATCGCGCCGCCGGACCCGCCTTCGCCGAGGATCACCGCCACGTTGGGCACGCCCAGCGCCAGGCAGGCATCGGTCGAACGGGCGATCGCCTCGGCCTGGCCGCGCTCCTCGGCCCCGATCCCGGGATAGGCGCCGGCCGTATCGACGAGCGAGATGACCGGCAGGCCGAATCGATCGGCCAGTTCCATCACGCGTTGCGCCTTTCGATAGCCTTCGGGCCGGGCCATGCCGAAATTATGCCTGAGGCGGCTCTCGGTATTCGAGCCCTTTTCCTGCCCGATCACCACGACCGGCTCGCCGCGGAACCGTGCAAAACCGGCCACGACAGCCGCGTCCTCGCCGAAGACGCGATCACCGGCCACGGCCGTGAACTCGGTGAACAGGGCCTCGATATAGTCGAGGCAATGCGGGCGCTCCGGATGCCGGGCCACCTGCGTCTTCTGCCAGGGCGTGAGATTGCTGTAGAGATCGCGCAAGGCGGTTTCGGCCTTGGCCTCCAAGCGCGTCACGTCCTCGCCGATGGCAGCGGCGCCGTCACGGGCCGCGAGGGCACGGAGTTCGGCAATCTTGCTCTCAAGCTCGGCAACCGGCTTCTCGAAATCCAGATAGGCGCGCATGAACCTTCAACATGTTTCGGGATCGAGCTGCCGGCAGGTCCGGGCCGCGGAAAGACGGCCAGACCGGTGCCTCGATCCCCCCAAAAAGGCGCCGCAACCTGACGATTGAGGCGCTTGGCGTCAAGCCCCCTCGCCAAATGAGGCGATTAATCCGGCCTGTCGTTCAACGGATGCAGGTCCCGTACCATGGCGCGGGCCCGCTCGTCCAAGACATGGGTATAGATCTGCGTTGTCGCAATGTCGGCATGGCCGAGAAGCTGCTGGACGATACGCAGATCGGCACCGTTCTGCAGCAGATGCGTGGCGAAGGCATGCCTCAGCACATGGGGCGAGAGCAGGTCAGCACGGATGCCGGCCGCCCCGGCGAGGCGCTTCAGCTCGCGCGCGAAAACCTGGCGGGGCATATGGCCGAGTTCGCTCGCCGCCGGGAAGAGGAACCGCGAGTCCTGGCCCGGCTTCAGCGCCGCGCGATACTGGCGCACCGCTTCCCGCGCCGCCCCGGTGATCAGGACCAGCCGCTCCTTGTTGCCCTTCCCGCGGACGATGAGCCCCTCGCGGTCCGAACGGATGCTCTGGGCCGGCAACGCCACCAGTTCCGACACGCGCAGCCCGGTGGCATAGAGCAGCTCGATCATCGCCTGCAGGCGCAGGGCCGCCATGCGGGCATGGGGCGTCAGGCCCGGCTTCTCTGCCTCGGCCCGCGCCTGGGCCAGAAGCCGGCTGACATCGTCGACACTGATGACCTTCGGCAGCGAGGCGCCACGTTTCGGACCTTCCAGCGTCACCGTCGGATCATCCGGCCGCAGAGCCTCGGTATAGAGGAACCCGTGGAACTGGCGGATCGAGGACAGCCGGCGCGCCAGGGTTGCCGGCTTGAACCCTTCCGCCGCGAGATCCTGGAGATAGGCCCGGATCCGCGCGACGGGCACGGTCTCCGCGCGTTCGGGCACGATGCCCTCGAGATAATGGGCGAGATCGCGGCGATAGGCATCGAGCGTGTTCTTCGCCGCCCCGCGTTCGGCGGCCAGCATCGCCAGGAAGCCCCGGAGCGCCCGCTCGCTCATGGCCGGGTCCGGCTCATGGCGTCGCCCGGGGCCGGGGCGGATCGACAGGCACCGAAATCTCGCGCTGTTCCGGCTCGACCAGCGTGGCGAGGGCATGCAGCGCCCCGTAGCCAAGCCCGGCGAGCAGGCCGGCAAAGATCAGGATCCGGAGCAGGAACAGCATCGATTCACACCCGAATTCGTTTCGGCCCGGCAGGCCGGACAAGGCCGCCGCCGCACGCAACCCCATCCTGCTTAACGGTTTGCGCCAATTCGCGGTAGAAATTTCTCGCGGTTTTTGCATTAGGTGGCGCGCGACAGGAACTCCGCATGAACGAAGCGATCGCCCCCGCCGATGATTCCACCCAGCCGATGCTGGCTCCCGCCGTGCGCGAGGCGCTGGCTGGCCGGCATGTCGTGCTGGTCGGCCTGATGGGCGCGGGCAAGACCTCGGTCGGGCGGCGCCTCGCCCAGAAGCTCGGCCTGCCCTTCATCGATTCGGACCATGCGATCGAGGAATCGGCCCGGATGACCATTCCCGAGATCTTCGCCCAGCTGGGCGAATCGGAATTCCGCGCCGGCGAGAAGAAGGTGATCGCCCGCCTCCTCGGCGAACCGCAGCAGGTCATCGCGACCGGCGGCGGCGCCTATATGGATCCCGAAACGCGCGCCCGCATCCGCGACAGGGCCATGTCCGTCTGGCTCCGGGCCGACCTGCCGGTGCTGATGCGCCGCGTGCAGAAGCGCCAGAACCGGCCCCTGCTCCAGACGGCCGATCCGGTTGCGACGATGCAGGCGCTGATCGACAAGCGCTACCCGGTCTATGCCGAGGCCGACATCTGCGTGACCAGCCTGGAAATCCCGCATGAGCAGATGGTCCAGACCGTGCTGGAAACCATGCTGGCCTTCCTGGCCGACACCGCGCCGCCCCCTGCCGAAAGCCTCGCCCCATGAACGATTCCTCCCCGCGCAAGGTCCGCGTCGATCTGGCCGGCCGCAGCTACGACATCCTGATCGGCCGCCATCTCCTCGCGGAAGCCGGCGCCAACATCCTCGATGCGACGCGCGCCCGGGCCTGCCTGATCCTCACGGACGAGAATGTCGCGGCCTGCCATCTCGCCCCGCTCCGCGAAGGGCTGGCGGCCGCCGGGCTGGGCGTGGCCGAGCTTGTCCTGCCGGCAGGCGAGAAGACCAAGAGCTGGCCCTTTCTCGAGAAGACCATCGAAGCCATCCTCTCGGGCCGGCTCGAGCGGGGCGATGCCGTCATCGCGCTCGGCGGCGGCGTCATCGGGGATCTCGCCGGCTTTGCCGCGGCGATTGCCCGCCGGGGGATGCATTTTGTCCAGGTCCCGACCTCCCTTCTGGCGCAGGTCGATTCCAGCGTCGGCGGCAAGACGGGCATCAACACGGCGCAGGGCAAGAACCTTGTCGGGGCCTTCCACCAGCCGCGTCTGGTGCTGGCCGATACGGCCCTTCTCGACACCCTGCCCCTGCGTGAATTGCGCGCCGGCTATGCCGAGGTGGTGAAATACGGGCTGATCGACCGGCCTGATTTCTACGAATGGCTGGAAGCCGGTGCCTGGCGTGGCATCTTTTCCGGCGGCCCGGAACGCGAGGAGGCCGTCGCGGTGTCCTGCACCGCCAAGGCAGCCATCGTCGCACGGGACGAAACCGAAACCGGAGACCGGGCCCTGCTCAATCTCGGCCATACTTTCGGCCATGCCCTCGAGGGGCTGGTGCGGTATGATGCGGCCCGGCTGGTCCATGGCGAGGCTGTCGCCCTCGGCATGGCCATGGCCCATCGCTATTCCGCGCGAGCCGGCCTCTGCCCGGCGGATCTGCCGGACCGGGTCGAGCGCCACCTTGCCGAGATCGGCCTGCCCACGCGCCTGAAACAGGTGGATGGTCCGTGGACGCCGGATGGCATGCTCGGCATGATGGCCCAGGACAAGAAGGTCAGCCGCGGGACGCTGACCTTCATTCTCACCCGCGGCCTCGGCCAGAGCTTCATCGCCCGGGATGTCTCGGCTTCGGCGATCCGCGATTTCCTCGTGGAGGAATGCGGCTAGGACGCATGCTCCTGCACGGGCGCGGCCGCCGGGGCCGCGACCGGGTTCTGCTGGGCCATGAACTGCGCCCGCGCCAGTTCCGCAAACCGCCCGTTCGCTGCCACCAGCGTCTCGAAATTGCCGCTCTCGACGATGCGGCCCCTGTCGAGCACGAGGATATGGTCGGCATTGCGGATCGTCGCCAGCCGATGGGCGATCACGAAGGTCGTGCGATCCTTCATCACCGCCTCGAGCGCCTTCTGGAGCTTCTGCTCCGTGGATGCGTCGAGGGCCGAGGTCGCCTCGTCGAGGATAAGCACCGGCGGATTCTTGAGCAGCGCCCGTGCGATCGAGAGCCGCTGGCGTTCGCCGCCCGAGAGCGACCGGCCGCGTTCACCCACCACCGTGTCGAGCCCCTCGGACTGGCGTCCGATGAATTCGAGCGCCTGCGCCCGCTCGAGCGCGTCCATCATCTCGGCCTCGGTGGCATCGGCCCGGCCGACCTCGAGATTTTCCCGGATGGTCCGGGCGAAGAGCATCGGCTCCTGGAAGACCACGGCAATGTTCCGCCGCAGCGATTGCAGGGTGAAATCGCGGATATCCTGCTCGTCGATGAGGATGCGGCCGGATTGCGGATCGAAGGCCCTGTGCAGCAGGCCGAGGGTGGTCGACTTGCCCGAACCCGTCGCGCCGACCAGCGCGATCGTCCTGCCCGGCGCCGCAGTGAAGGTCAGGTCGGCAATGGCCGTCCGCTTGCCGTCATAGGAGAAGGAGACCTGGTCGAACACGACCTCGCCCTTCAGCGTGCCGGCATCAACCGCGTTGGGCCGGTCCTGCACCTGTGGCGTCGTGTCGAGCACTTCGAAGAAGTCACGCAGCTTGGGCGCCTGCATGAAGAGCTGGTTCACGAAGCCCACCGCGGCCTCGAGCTTGCCGATCAGCAGGGTCGCGTAGCCCATGAAGGTCACGATGTCGCCGATCGTCGCGAGATCGCGGATATGGAGCCACGTGCCCAGCAGGAAGATCGCCGTGACAGTCAGCGTCGAGGCGGCGCGCGTGGCGACCGAGGCGATTGCCCACCAGGAGAGAACCGGGATCTGGGCCGAAAGCAGCCGGTCGATCACGAAGCGCAGTTCATTCAGCTCCGCCTGGATCCGTGTGAAGCTCTGGATGACCGGGATGTTGCCGATCGCGTCCGAGGTATGCTCGGCCAGTTCCGAGTGGTAACCCTCCACCTTCTCCTGCAGCGTCGCGGCACGGTTGATCACCAGCCCCATCAGGCAGGCGAAGATGACCACCAGCCCGACGAGGAGCAGGCCGAGGCGCCAGTTGATGAGCAGCGTCAGCGGCAGCAGGACCACCAGCGAGACCAGGGCGGCGCAGTGATCGCGCATGAAGCCGAGCCAGAGCCAGAACATGCCATCGGCCCCGTTGAGCATGACCTTCAGCGTCCGGCCGGAATGGGTGGCCGAATGGAAGGAGAGCGGCAGCGTCAGCACATGCTCGAAATAGGTCGCCATCACGCCGAGGCGCCGCCGATGCGACATCCGGTCGGCATGCAGGGCCACCGTGACCCCGCCGATGATCGAGACCAGCCCGAAGGCCAGCCAGAGGCCGATCAGCGGCAGCAGGGATTCGAGCGTCGGCTTGCTGCCCTGCGCCTGCGAGCCAGTGAGCAGGTTGATGATCTTCCCGAACAGATAGGGCTCGGCAAACATCGCGGTGGCGAGCGCGAGATTGGCCATGACCAGCACGAGGCCGAGCCGCAATTCCGGGCCCAGCTGCATCAGAACGCGGAAATAGAGGCGCGGAAGCGACATGGAGCCCTCGGCTGGAAACACGGACGCGCTTATGCGGCCGGCCAGATGAACAGGAACTGAGTAGGCGCGCTCCTTAAGCTTAACCCTTCCTTTAGCTCGAGCGCATAACTTGCCGGTCAGGGACCGCAAATAGGCGGTGCACATTCTGTGCGACCGGGGACAGGATCACATGGACATCTCTACCATCGTTGGGACATTGCTGGGCATTGCCGTGGTCATCGTCCTGATGCTGATGGACGGGCATCTGAGCATTTACGTCTCGGAACATGCCGCCATCGTCATCTTCGGCGGGGCCATCGCCTCCACCATGATCCGCTTCCCCTTCTCCTCCATGGTCCATGGCCTCCCGATGGGCATGCGCTATGTCCTCCAGCTGCGGGCACTCGACCCGCGCGGACTGATCGAGGAGATCACCAAGATCGCCGAGGTCATGCGCAAATCCGGCCCGATGGCGCTCGAGACCCTGAAGGTCGATGACCCCTTCCTCGCCCAGGGCATCCGCTATGTGGTGGACGGCTATGATGCCGAATTCATCCAGAACACGATGAACAAGGACCGGGACACGTTCCTGGCGCATCTGGACGAGGGCCAGAAGATCTACCGCGCGATCGGCGACTGCGCCCCGGCCTGGGGCATGGTCGGCACGCTGCTCGGGATGGTGGGCATGTTCGCGAACATGGAAGACCCGGCCAAGCTGGGCCCCTTCATGGCCACCGCATTGCTCGCCACGCTCTACGGCGCGCTGATCGCCAACCTGTTCTGCCTGCCGATCGCCGACAAGCTGCATGTCAAGCTCGAGGAAGAGGATATCTCGCGCTCGCTCATCATCGACGGCGTGATGCAGATCCGCCAGGCGAAGAGCCCGGGCATCATCCGCGAGATGCTGCTTTCCTATCTGCCGGACCATCACAAGGCGCATTTTGTCGATGCGGAAGCCGCCGCCTGATCGCGGACCAGCGTAACGGAGACCGATCATGGCACGCAAACGCGGAGCGGCACACGGCGGCGGTGGAGGCCACGGCTGGTTCGTGACCTTCGCCGACCTGATGGGTCTGCTCGTCGCCTTCTTCGTCATGCTCGTCGCCTTCTCGACGCCGAACCAGAAGAAACAGCAGATCGTCGCCGGTTCCATGCGCGAATCCTTCGGCATGCAGAAGCACACGCGCACGACCGGGATCATCGAGACCGACGGCGTGCCCGTGCGCTCGACGATCAAGTATACCCGCAAGGTCTCGACGGATTTCGCCGCCGACCAGACCTCGCCCTTCGCGAATTCGCAGCGCGATACGGTGGCAAACGGCACGTTCCTCGCCGATCGCGGGTTCACCACCGCCGCGGTCTCGCTCCGCCAGGCCCTGCAGGAAATGCCTGAAATCGCCGAGATTTCCCGCAATGTGGTGATCGAGGAGACCGATGAGGGCCTCGATATCCAGATCGTCGACCAGGATGGCCGCTCGATGTTCCCGGAAGGATCGGCCCTGCCCTACGAGCGCACCCGGAAGATCATCGCCGCTGTCGCCCCGACCTTGCGCCGCATGCCCAACCGCATCCGGGTGACGGGCCACATTTCCTCCGGCCGCGCGGCCTCGAAGGAACGCGGTGCCGGCTGGAAGCTCTCGGCCGAACGGGCTGTCTCGGTCCGCGACATTCTCGCCAATAACGGCGTGCCGGATGACCGTTTCGAATCGGTTGTCGGCCGCGGCGATACGCAGCCTGTCTTCCCGGATGATCCGACATTGGCCCCGAACCGGCGTGTCTCGATCATGCTCGTGCACGAACAGCCGCCGCTCCCGCCAAAGAATTAAGGCCCCGGGCCGGGTTCAATCCTCGGCAACGAGAACCACCCAATAGACGCGATGGCGTGATTCCGGCCGCGCCACGACTCCGATCCCGTAGCGCCTGCCTTTCGGCGCGCGGAGCACGGAATCATGCGCAGGCGAGCCGCGCCAGCCGGAAAAAGCATCCGCGAAGCTGTGATAGCCGCCCGAGACGCTCCGCTTCAGCCCGCGCGAAGGCCGGTTGCCGTGAAGTGCCTCGGCGGAAAGCTCACCCCGGGCTGCCAGCCTTGCGGCCTCGCCGCGGGCCTGCTCGGCAAGGGCCGGATCCCAGGCGAGGGCCGGCAGGCCGAGATTGGTCCGGTAGCCATTGATGATGGTCGTGCTTGTCTGCGGGTCGAGCGCCGTACCCGACCGCGCGAGATCGACATAGAAGGCGGGCTGCTGGCGAGACGGCGCCGAATCGGAACAGGCTGCCAGGCCGAGCGCGGAAGCCAGGGCCAGCACGGCCGGATTGCACATAAGCCTGCTCCTCATGTCGTACCCTTCGCCACCGCGTCGGGCGGCCGTTCCGAGGCGATGAAGGATCCGGAGCCGCCACCGGGCATGTTGGTGATTTCCAGCCGGCGCGTCGGATAGGGCACCTCGATCTTCGCGGCACGCAGTCGGCGGAAGATGTCGAACAGCAATTCGCTGCGCGTCGTCGCCATGGCATCGACATCGCAGAAGCAGCGCAGCTCGAAATCAAGCCCCGATTCGCCGAGATTCTTGAAGATCACGACCGGCGCCGGCTCGCTCATCACCTCGCGATGGGCAAGCGCGGCATCGCGCAGCAGGTTCTGCACCTCGTCCGGATCCGATTGGTAATCGACATTGATCGGAATGATGATCCGGCCTGTACGGTCGGCATGCATCCAGTTCTTCACGCGGCCGCTGATGAATTCAGAATTGGGGATGATCAGGCTGGCGCGGTCGAAAGTCTGGATCTCGGTCGCCCGGACATTGATCCGCTTCACCGTGCCCTGCTCGTCGCCGACGACGATCCAGTCGCCCACGCGGATCGGCCGCTCCCAGAGCAGGATCAGCCCCGAGACGAAATTCCCCACGATCGACTGCAGGCCGAAACCGATCCCCAGCGAGAGCGCACCGGCCACGATGGTGATCTTGTCGAGCGAGAACCCCGCCTGTCCGAGGGCGAGGGAGGCCGCAATGATGAACCCGACATAGCCGAAAATGGTCCGGATCGAATTCCTGAGGCCGATATCGAGGCCGGTATGCGGCAGGTAATGCGTGTCCAGCCAGTTCTGGATCGCCTTGGTGATGAGGATGCCGATCAGGAACAGCATCAGCGCGAGCGCGATGGTCGAGAGCGAGATCGTCACGCCGCCGACCTGGAACCCGAAGAAGGCGGCGCGGAGATTGCCGATCAGGTTCGACGAATCGACCCCCCAGGGTGCGAGCGCCAGCATCGCCAGCGAGACATAGAGGACCAGGCGCGCCGCACCGGAACCGAGCACGCTCATCTGGTCGAGCGAACCTGCCGTCAGGCCGGTCGCCTCGCGCACGCGGCGGCCGAGCCTGCCACGCGAGGAGAGCCCGCCCCCGACCAGCTCGTCGATGAAGACGAGGACCAGCGTCGCGACGAGGCCGAGGATCAGCAGCCAGATCACCTGCTCGACGAGGAACCCCGCGAGCGCGACATAGCCGAACAGGGCGGCCAGCAGCACGGCACTCGCCACGCTCCAGCCCGCCAGGCGCGGCAGGATGAAATGCGAGCCGGCGCGCTCCTGGGTCTCGGCGGTCTTCTCGTCGATCTCGGTGCGGAAGGCCGCCCGCAATCCCTGGATCAGGCGGCCGACGACAAGCAGGGCGAACACGCCCTTGGTCGCGATGGTCAGCGGCAGGCTGGCCACGATGGCGGAATGAAGCGCCTCCGTGATCTTCGACAGGGCGACGATGGCCGCGACGGCACGGACGGTGCGCCAGAGCGAGATCGCCACCCGGTCGGAGACCTCGAACAGCCGCCAGCTCCGGCGGAACGGCGAGAGAACGCCCGCCGCAAGGCCGCTCATGCCGAGCACGAAGGCGATTCCGTTCGTGATCGATTCAAGCACGGGATCGGCCCGCCCGGGCAGGAGACCGAA
This sequence comes from Hyphomicrobiales bacterium, assembly GCA_027484605.1. Classification (GTDB taxonomy): domain Bacteria; phylum Pseudomonadota; class Alphaproteobacteria; order Rhizobiales; family Beijerinckiaceae; genus Rhabdaerophilum. The sequence goes on from JAIXSR010000158.1 coordinate 52,106, forward strand.
GCTCCGGAACATCCAGAGCAGCAGGTAGAGCAGCGCTGCCGGCGCGACCGCGCTGAGCAGCACGCGCCGCAACCCGGCAAGGGCCCGGTCGACGCGCCCCGGTTCGAAGGCCTCGTCCGGCTCGCCCTCGACGGCGAAGGAGCCGGTACGGATCCAGAGCCGCGCCTTGGGCATGCCGGCCACGGCGGCCCCGGCCAGGGCGATCAGCATCAGCAACTCGTACCAGTCGAGATTGGCGAGGATCGTCTCGGCCCATTGCCGCATCAGGAAGGTGAAGGCGGCGAAATCCTGCGGAACGGCCCGGCTGACATCGAGCCAGAGCAGGGGCGAGATGATCGAGGGGCCCTGCGCCAGAATGGCCCGGGCGAAATTGGCCCGGCGACGCTCCGCGATGGCGTCGCGCTGCTGTTCGATCCGGAGAGCCAGCGCACGGGCCAGCCGCAGCGTCTCGTCGGATTCCTGCCAGAGTTTCTGCTGGTCGGCCCGGTCCTTGGCCACATCGGCGCTTTCGCTCTGGCCCTTGCTGGCATCCGGCGCCGGCCCGAGCCGCTCGATCCGCGCCTTGATCTCGTCGGCGCGTGGCTGCTCGCGCTGGATCAGTTCCTCGATGGCCTGGGCGATCGGATCAAGCCGCGCCCGGAGATCGGCCAGCCGCTTGTCGTCCAGCGAATCGCGCTGCAAAGCGGCCTCGATCTGGTTGAGTTCGAGTCGGCCCGTCTCGATCGGCGCGCGCCCCTCCCGCGGGGCTGGCACCTGCGCTGTGACAACCGGCACGAACAACGAAACGAAAAGAAGCAAGGCGCCGAAACGCGCCATCCAGCGGGGATGCATCAATGCGGATACCTGTATGAGAACGTCGGAACGCAACCAGCCCGGCGAATCGGGCAGTACCGTGACATGGTGTTGGTTCTAGCCCGAAACCCCGGCAGGGTCAGGGCCGAAGGCGGGCAATCCGCATCGAATTTCACGACGGGGCGCGGATCAGACCACGCTTGTCATGCCGCCATCGACCATCAGGAGATGGCCATTGACATAGCTCGACGCGTCCGAGGCAAGAAAGACCGCCGCGCCGACAAGCTCGCGCACATCGCCCCAGCGCCCGGCCGGCGTCCGCTTCTCCACCCAGGCCGAGAACTCCGCATTCTTCACAAGCGCATCGTTGAGCTCGGTCTTGAAATAGCCCGGCCCGATCGCGTTGACCTGGATGTTCTGCGGCCCCCATTCGGCGGCGAGGCCGCGGGTCATCATCTTCACCCCGCCCTTGCTGGCATTGTAGGGCACGATCGATGCCCGGCCGAGTTCGCTCTGGACCGAACCGATATTGATGATCTTGCCGCGCTTCCGGGCCAGCATGTGGCGCCCCACCGCCTGGCTGACGAAGAACACGCTGTCGAGATTGGTGGCCTGGAGCCGGCGCCAGTCAGCCGGGTCGTAATCGACCGCCGCGCCGCGGATCTGGATGCCGGCATTGTTGATCAGGATGTCGATCGCCCCGATTTCCGCTTCGACGCGGTCGATCGCGGCCCGGCTGGAGGCTGCATCCGTGACGTCGAACGCCACGCCATCGGCCGTGAAGCCTCGCGCCCGCAACGCCGCCAGCGGCGCCTCGAGTGATTCGGCGGCGCGGGCATTGAGAACAACCGCCGCTCCGGCCTCGGCCAGCCCCTCGGCCAGGGCCAGCCCGATCCCCCGGCTCGACCCGGTGACGAGGGCGCGCCGCCCGGAAAGGTTGAAAAGGGAGAGCGCGCTGGTCATGGTCTGGCACCTTCGGGTTGCCCTCCCGGCCGCATTGTGCCGTGATAGGGACAAGGAAAACGAATGCGGTCCCGACGCGCGGGACCATGCGGGGAAACATGTTGAACGGCCAAACATCGCAACGGTCAACCTTGGGCGTGGTCTGCCATGCCGCACGCGTGCTCAAGGTCGAGCCGGTTCCGGTGCCGGAAATCGGCGATTCGCAGGTCGAGCTGGCCATTGCCGCCGGCGGGATCTGCGGATCCGACCTGCATTATTATCTCGATGGCCGGATCGGCGCGATCGAGGTGCGCCAGCCCTTCGTGCTCGGCCACGAATTCTCCGCCACCGTCACCGCCATCGGGCGCGCGGTCACGGCCCTGCAGGTCGGCGACCGCGTGGCCGTCAACCCGGCCCGGGCCTGCGGCACCTGCAGCTATTGCCAGGCCGGGCTGCAGATCCACTGCCTCAACATGCTGTTCTACGGATCGGCCATGCGCTTCCCCCATGTCAGCGGCGGGTTCCGTCAGACGCTCGTCGCCGAGGCCGTGCAATGCGAGAAGCTGCCGGCAGATTTCGACCTTGCCCGCGCCGCTTTTGCCGAGCCGCTGGCCGTCTGCCTCCATGCGGTGGAGCGGGCCGGCCCGCTGACCGGCCGGCGCATCCTCGTGACCGGTTGCGGCCCGATCGGGGCGCTGACGATCATGGCGGCGCGCTATGCCGGCGCAAGCGAGATCACCGTCACCGATGTCTCCGACAGCGCCGTGGCGATGGGCCTGCGGATCGGCGCCGATATCGCGCTGAATGTCGCCCGCGAGCCCGAGAAAATGGCCGCCTTCGCTGCGAACAAGGGCAGTTTCGACGTGGTCTTCGAATGTTCGGGCCATCAATCGGCGATCCGCTCCGCCATGGAAGTGATTCGGCCGCGCGGCATCCTCGTGCTGGTCGGGCTCGGCGGCGAGACGCAGCTGATGATCAACACGGTGGTGGCCAAGGAAATCGACATGCGCGGGACCTTCCGGTTCGGCAGCGAGTTCCGCACCGCCGTGCAGGCGCTCGTCTCGGGCCGGATCGACCCGATGCCCCTGCTGACCGAGGTGATCCCCTTCCGCGAGGCGCAGCGCGCCTTCGATCTCGCGGCGGACAGGAGCCGGGCCATGAAGGTCCAGCTCGCCTTTGCCTGAGGAAGAGAGCCGGCCCCGGGCCGTGCCCGGGCCGCCGGCCTCAGCCGTTGCGATAGGTGTAGCTGTAGCCGTTGATCGCCGGGGCGCCGCCGAGATGGGCATAGAGGACGTTTGACCCGGCCGGGAAGTAGCCCTTCTTCACCAGGTCGATCATCGCCTGCATCGACTTCCCCTCATAGACGGGGTCGGTGATCATCGCCTCGGTGCGGGCCGCCAGTCGGATCGCCTCGTTGGTCTCGGCGCTGGGAATGCCATAGGCGGGATAGGCGTAATCCTCGAGAATGACGATCTCGTCCTCGCGGACCGGGCGCCCGAGCTCGACCAGGCCGGCCGTATTGTCGACAATGGCGCGCACCTGCTCGCGCGTCTGGGCCGGCGTGCCCGAGGCATCGATCCCGATCACGCGGTCAGCCCGGTTGTCATCGGCAAAGCCGACAATCATGCCCGCCTGGGTAGAGCCGGTGACAACGCAGACGATGATATAGTCGAAGCGGATGCCCATCTCGGCCTCCTGCTTGCGGACCTCCTCGGCGAAGCCGACATAGCCGAGCCCGCCATAGGGATGGACCGAAGCGCCGGCCGGAATGCCGTAGGGCACGCCCCCGGCATCGCGGACCGACTGGATCGCCTCCTCCCAGCTCTTGCGGATCCCGATATCGAACCCGTCCGGCACGATGCGGCTGTCCGCGCCCATCAGGCGGGTCAGGAGGATATTGCCGACGCGGTCATAGACGGCATCCTCGTGCGGCACCCAGCTCTCCTGCACGACAACGCATTTCAGGCCGAGCTTGGCCGCGGTGGCTGCCACCATCCGGGTATGGTTCGACTGGACCCCGCCGATCGAGACCAGCGTGTCGGCCTTCTTCGCGAGGACATCCGGCACGATATATTCGAGCTTCCGCAGCTTGTTGCCCCCGAAGGCGAGGCCCGAATTGCAATCGTCCCGCTTGGCGAAAAGGTTCACCTTCCCACCCAGCACAGCACTCATGCGGGGCATCGGCTCGATCGGCGTCGGGCCGAAGGTCAGCGGATAGCGTTCGAATTTGTCGAGTCGGATCATGGGCATCCCTCCTGGGTTGAGGATGCGGAAACTACCATCATCAAAAGGAAAGGTGCTCTCGAAGATTGCTGGCTTCGTGTTCCGGATTGCGTATCAAGCCAGCCTTTGTAGATTGGATTGATCATTTATTTTGTATTCTTGAAAGAATCTCTCATGCTTGAGGAAATCGATCGCGTCGACCGCCGGATTCTGAAACTCCTGCAGAAGGACGGGCGGATGTCGAATGCCGAGCTGGCGGCGCAGGTCCATACCAGCCCGGCCACCTGCCACCGGCGGACGAAGCGCCTGTTCGATCTGGGCTATATCCGGCATGTCCGGGCAGAGATCGCGCCGCAGAAGGTCGAACGGGGAACGCTGGTGATTGTCGGCGTCGAGCTGGATCGCTCGACCCCGGAAAGCTTCGGCGCGTTCGAGGCCGCGATCCGCAAACTGTCCTTCGTGCTTGATTGCCATCTCGTGGCCGGCGATTTCGACTTCTTCCTGAAGATCCGCGTGCGGGACATCGCCGATTTCAACCATCTGCATGGCGACCAGCTGATCCGCCTGCCCGGCGTCCGGCAGACGCGCACCTTCTTCGTGATGAAGGAGGTCATCGACAATGCCGAACTCGATTTCTGATCAGGCTTCGCCGCTGGCGGCATTCTCGGCCGCAATCGTCTGGTAGAGCTGATCGATCAAAGGCAGGACGATGGCCTGCTGCTCCGGCGACAGCGATGCCATGAGCCGCTCGTGCCGCGCGAGCATGACCGGCCGCGTCGCCTGCTCGACTTCCAGGCCGGCGGCCGTCAGGCTGGCCCAGACAGCCCGGCGGTCATTGGCGCGGCGCGTGGTCGCAATCAGGCCGCGCTGCTCGAGCGCGTTGAGCGTACGGCTGAGCAGGCCGGGATCCAGCCGCGCCAGGCTGCCAAGCTGCCGGCCATTCATCTCGCCGCCAACCCCGAGCAACGAGACAACCCGCCATTCCGGGACATTGAGCCCGCCCGTCTGCCGGAGCAGACGGTTGCTCTGCCGGTTCAGCTCCGAGACGAGGCGCGCGAGACGAAACGTGATCAGGTTCTCGAGATCATGGGTCGACATGGCACTGGAAATCCGCAGCTGGAGAGGACGGACGAAATAACTGATCGATCAATAGTTGACTGGTCAAATAAATAGCGCTTCCCTTGGACATCGCCCTGGCGGAAAACAGCGGGCGAGGGAGGCCATCATGACACGATTCAAGTCCGTCTTTCTGGCATTGATCCTGCCCATTCTGGGGCTTTTCCCCACCTTTGGCCAGTCGCGCTACCCTGAAAGGACAATTCAGATCATCGCACCCTACGCGCCGGGCGGCGCAGCGGACATCTTCTCCCGGATGATCGCGGCGGATCTCGAGAAACGGCTGGGCCAGCCGGTTATCGTCGTGAACCGCCCCGGCGCCGGCACGATCATCGGGGCACAGGCCCTGATCGCGGCACCGGCTGATGGCTACACCCTGTTCCTGAGTTCCAACTCGACCTTCACGCTCAATCCCGCCGTCATGCCGAACATCCCCTATGACGCGACGAGGGATTTCGAACCGATCGCGCAGCTCGCCACGATCGGCCTCGCCCTGCTGACCCATGTCGACAACCCGGTCCGCGATGTGCGCGGGCTTGTGTCTGCGGCGAAGGCCGAGCCGGACAAGCTGAGCATGGCCTCCTTCGGCAATGCCACCGTCTCGCATTTCGGCGGCGAATGGTTCAAGTCGGCCGCCGGCATCCGGATGGTCCATATCCCCTATCGCGGCAGCGGCCCGGCCATGAACGATCTCGTCGCCCGGCATGTCCCCTATCTCGTCGACACGATCGTCGCGGCGAAACCACAGGTCGAGGCCGGCAAGATCCGCCCGCTCGCCGTCACCATGGCCAGCCGTTCGGCCATGATGCCGGACGTGCCGACGCTCCGGGAACTCGGCTACAGGGATATTGATCTCTCGTCCTGGGTCGCGATCGTGACGGCGAAGGGCGTTCCGGCTGATGCGCGGAAAAAGCTCTCCGATGCCATTGCCGCGATGATGCAGGATCCGGCCATGCAGGAGAGGATGCTGAAGGCCGGCTTCGAGCCCGCCTACAGGACCTATCCCGATTGGGCGGCCAGCGTGGCGGCCGAGATCGCCGCGATGAAGGCGATCGCGAGCCAGGCCGGCATCAAGGCGGAGTAGGACCGGATGGCCGAACCCTGTGATCTTCCTGCCGTGGTGGCACGGCAGGCGATGGCCTCGCGCGCTTTGTCGCCGGTGGAACTGGTCAAGAGCTGCATCGCGCGGATCGAGGCGGTCGACCCGGCCGTCAATGCGATGATCGCTCGGGATTTCGAGGCCGCCCGGGCCGAGGCCCGCGAGAAGGAAGCCGCGATCCTGCGCGGCGACCCGCTGGGGCCGCTGCACGGCCTGCCCCTCGCGGTGAAGGACCTCATCGATGCGAAAGGCCTGCCGACCACGTTCGGCTCGCCCCTCTTCGCCACCAACCGGGCCGGCAAGGACGAGGCCATCGTCGCCATGCTGCGCAGGGCCGGCGCCATCGTCATCGGCAAGACCAACACGCCGGAATGGGGTGCCGGCGGGAACACGCGCAACGCCCTTCATGGCGTGACCGGCAATCCCTTCGACCCGGGCCGTTCGGCAGCCGGCTCGTCGGGCGGCTCCGCCGTCGCGGTCGCCACGGGCATGGTGCCGCTGGCAACCGGCTCCGATACCGGCGGCTCGCTGCGCAACCCCGCCGCCTTCAACGGCGTCGTCGGCTACCGGCCTTCGCCCGGCCTTGTGGCCAGCGACAGCCGCAACATGAGCTGGATCCAGCTGGCCCAGCTTGGCCCCATGGCCCGGAATGTCCCGGATGCATGCCTGATGCTGTCCTGCATGATGGAACGGGAAGCGGCCGACGCCATCTCCGTCATAGCCCATGAAGGCCATCCCGATTCAGCCCGCTTCGCCGATCCGCGTCCGGCAGCCTTGCGGAACCTCCGCGTCGCGATCTCGCCCGATCTCGGCTTCGCGCCCACGGAAAGCGCCATCCGGACGGTCTTTGCCGGGAAATGCCGGCATCTCGCCGGACTGGTCGGCCATGTCGAGGAAGCCCATCCGGATTGCCGCGATGCCGACGAGGTCTTCGGGATCCTGCGCGGAGTGCTGTTCCTGGGCCGGCACCGGGAACTGGCGGAGCGCCATCCGGACCAGGTCGGCCCCAACATCCACCTGCAGATTGCCGAGGGCCTTCGCTACACCGCGGCAGACGTCGCGCGCGCGCTGTCGATGCAGACGGCGATGTACCGGTCATGGCAGGGATTCTTCGAGCGTTTCGACCTGCTCGTCACCCCGGCGATCACGATCAGCCCACGGTCCTGGCGCGAGCTCTATCCGGCCGAAATCGACGGAAAGCCGACGCGCACCTATTACCAATGGCTGGCCCTGGCCTATGCCATCACCAATACCGGCCATCCCGCCATCGCCATCCCCATGGGGCGGGATCATGCCGGCCTGCCATTCGGGCTCCAGATTGTCGGGCCACGGGGCGGGGATCTCAAGGTTCTCGCCGCCGCGCGGGCGCTCGAATTGGCCTTCGCTGCGTCCGAAGAGACCGCGCGGCCGCAGCCGGATATTGAATGGCTCAAGGCGCAGCCCCCGCTCGCCGAAGCCGAGGGCTTCCGCGCCTTCGACTGAGGGCTTGCGGCGTGGCGCCATGAAAAAGGGCCGGAACCCTGAGCTGAAAACGATCAGATCAGGGTTCCGGCCCGAACGGGCTTCCGGATACGGCTAGGCAGCCTGCCTGGCCGGCGCGGGGTCAGCGGCGGCCGTTATGCCGGGCTTCGCCGCCACCTTCCGCCGAACCGGAGCGATGATGCGGGTTGTTCGGCCGGCGATGCGGCCGGCCACCGCGCGGCTGCTCCTTGCCGGGGCGGCCATGCGGCGCCGGACGGGCCGCCTGGGGTTCCCGGATGACCGCGGCTTCCGCTGTGATCCCCTCGGGAAGCGGCAGGGCCGGAATCGGCAGGCGCGTCAGCTTCTCGATGTCGCGCAGGAAGGGCCGCTCATCCGAAGCGCAGAAGGACAGGGCGATCCCCGTCGCGCCGGCGCGGGCCGTCCGGCCGATCCGGTGCACATAGGATTCGGGCACGTTCGGCAGTTCGAAATTGATGACATGCGAGACGCCCTCGACATCGATCCCGCGGGCCGCGATATCGGTGGCGACGAGAACCCGGCAATTGCCCGAGCGGAAGGCACCGAGTGCCCGCTCGCGCTGCGCCTGGCTCTTGTTGCCATGAATGGCACTGGCTTCGATGCCTGACTTGACGAGATGCTTCACCACGCGGTCGGCGCCATGCTTGGTGCGGGTGAAGACGAGGACGCGGTCAATGGCCGCATCGCCGAGGACGGCTTCGAGCAGCGACTGCTTGGCAGCCGTCGGGACGAACATCACGCCCTGCGTCACGCGCTCGGCCGTTGTCGCGACCGGTGTCACCGCCACCTTGACGGGATCCGTCAGGAAGGCATCGGCAAGGCCCGAAATCGTGGACGGCATGGTCGCGGAGAAGAACAGACTCTGCCGCTTCTTCGGCAGCATCGGGATGATGCGCTTGAGCGGCACGATGAAGCCGAGATCGAGCATCTGGTCGGCCTCGTCGAGAACCAGGATCTCGAGATCGCGCAGCGAAAGGGCGCGCTGGTCGATCAGATCCAGCAGGCGGCCCGGCGTTGCCACCAGGATATCCGCACCCGGCGCGAGCCGGCGGATCTGCTTGCCGATCGGCACGCCGCCGAAGACGACATCGATCGAGAGATGCATGAACTTGCCATAGGCACGGAAGCTTTCCGCGATCTGGCTGGCCAGTTCACGGGTCGGGCTGAGGATCAGCGCCCGGCAGGTGCCGGGCTTGCGGGTCGTGCCCGACTTGCCGAGCCGATGCAGGATCGGCAGCGCGAAGGCCGCCGTTTTGCCGGTACCGGTCTGGGCGATGCCCAGCAGGTCCCGGCCGGCCATTGCCTGCGGGATGGCCTGCGTCTGGATCGGGGTGGGTTGGGTATAGCCCTCGGCGGCGAGCGCACGCTGCAACGGCGCGAGGAGCTGGAAATCAGAGAAACTGGTCAAGGGAAATGCTTTCCAAGGAAGGCGGCCAGCAGGCCGCCATGCCCGCGGGAATGCCTGCGGGACTTCTGGGAACAGCTCGCGTGATGGAGCTGTCGGATCAACGAACGATTGAAGGGGAAAGCCGGCGCCGGATCTCGGTTCGAGGATCGGCGCAACCACGCTGCTTTGCACACGCGCCGTTCTGGCGCTGACGTTCTGCAGCCCTCATGCGCTTGTTGCACCGCAATGTCAAGGCGCAGCCCGCCGGGCCCTCATTCGGAGATCACGGTCTCGACAAGCTGGAAGGGCGAGGAAACCACCGCCCCCAGCGTCCGGAAGACATAGGCCCCGGCCCCCCGGACGGCACCGCCGGATTTCTCGAGTTCCCGGAGGCGGGGCTGGAATTTGGCCAGCATCACGAACCGGTCGTGGTGGAAGCTGTCGCCGGAATCGAGCGCGGAGATGTCAACCACGCGCAGCCGCGCCTCCCGGGCAATGTCCAGCAGGCGCGGATCCTTCACATCCATCGCGCCGAGCCGCTGGTATCCTCCGGCGAGGCGGCTCGAGGCCTTGAGCGCCCGGTCATCCGGCGAGGTGAGCACGGTCATAGGCGGATCGAGGGGACCGATGGCCTGCATCTGGGTGCGGAAGACATCGATATCGATATCCGGCGCCGCCAGCGTGACCCGAGGCTTCGGCAGGCCGGCCCAGCGCCCCGCCAGCCGCATGTCGCGCACGGTTTCCACCGTCAGCCAGGTGCCCATGCTGTGCGCCAGGATACCGAGCGTGCCGGCGCTCCGCCCCTGGGCCGCGAGCCCGATCAGATCGGCCAGATACTGGCGCGAATAGGTCGAGGAATCCCGGTCCGTCAGATACCCGGTCAGCTGCCCCTGCGAGGGCCAGGCGAACAGGACGAAAGTGCCCGGAAAATCGGAATCCGCCTTCATCTGGGCGCCGCGGAAGATCGCATCCCGGAAACCGGTATTGTAGCCATGGACGAAGATGCCGAGCCGGGGATTGCCGGGCTTCGGCCGGATCTCGCGCTCGAACTGCGCCCGGTCGAGCCGCCTTTCGCTGAGGACGGTGAAGCCGTTGGCCGGGTTCAGATGGTCATCGCCCACCTCGATCGCCCCGGCCTCGTGGCCTGGCGGAATCGTGACCACATAGGCGGCAAAATGCAGCGCAGCGGCGCGATTGTTCGAGAATTCGCGAGCATCCTGGCTATTCGGCGCGCGCGTGGTCGCCACATAGAGTTCCACCGTCCTGGCGCCTGCCGGCAAGGGCTGCTCGACAATCGCCACGGCATTGCGGCCGGAACTGGCACAACCGGCAAGGCCCAGCGCCATCACGAGGCCCGCTATCCAGATCCGCACCCTACCCGGTGTGATACTCATCGACGCAACTTCCCCGCTCGCGCCGGACTACCCCGCAGACATGGACGGAACAGACGGCCAAAGGCCTTGCCCAGCAAGGCCATCCGGTTTTGGAAGAACATGGGAACATCGTCAAGCGGGACGCGCCGGCACCGCAGCCGGGCTTGACTCGGGAACAGGCTCCGTAGTCGATAGCGGACGGGTTCAAGATGGCCTGCGAAGCTACCCTGAACCCTTCTAATTTATTGATATTATATATAATTTCCGGAAAACGAGACCATGGCTGGTGATCCCGACTGGATTCGAACCAGTGGCCTACAGTTTAGGAAACTGCCGCTCTATCCTGCTGAGCTACGGGACCAATGGCGAAGGCCATAGCAGAATTCGCAAGCAAAATGCACCCTGCCCTGTCCCCTTCGCGCGTTTTTTCCCGGTCATTCCGCCTCGGCATCGCGGCTGGCCTTGTCTTCTCGGCCGCCTCGACCCGCGCCGGCGAGGCGGATTGCCGGCCGGAAGGCGCGGAGCCGGCGGAGATCACCGCCATCACCCGGCAAGGGGGCATTCGCCTGCGCGATGGCCGGGAGCTCAAACTTGCGCATCTGCTTCCCGCCGATGGCTCCGGGCAACCGGATGCGGAATTCGGGCCGGGGCATCTGGAGACCTGGCTTTCCGGCCAGAGGGTCGGCTGGAAGCCGGCCGGCGAGCCGGATCGCTGGGGCCGGATTCCCGCCAACCTCTTCCTGCGCGAACCGTCAGGCGCCGAGCCGGCCTTCTGGCTTCAGGCCGGGCTGGCGCAGCATGGCTGGGCGGCGCTCTGGCCGGGGCGGCTGGCTTCCGGCTGCCTGGCGCGGCTGCTGGCCGCCGAGCGTCGCGCCCTGGTGGCCGGGCGCGGCATCTGGGCACCGGATGCGCAGGACCTTGCCCTGGCCGGCCTCGGCCGGGATCCTGCAGGCGCTCTCGGCCGGCGCATCGCCGTCATCCTTCGGGTCCGCTCCGTCCGGAATGGCAGATCGGGCAGCTTCGTCAATTTCGTGCCATCATTGCATGGTTCACCTGCCTTGTTCCTGACCACTCGACAGATGGAAGCCCTCCGGCATGCTCAGCGCGACCCGTTTTCTTGGCAGGGCAAGCGGGTCCTCTTGCGGTTTGTGGTCCATGAGCCCGGGCTCGGCAGGATGCGGATCGAAAGCATCGACCAATTCCTCCCGATCGACTAAAGCTCGGGCCATGACATCGACTTCCTTCGGCAGAGACGGTGCGCGCGCCCGGCCTCATGCCGGCCTCCGCAACCTGCTGCGATCCGGCACGGCGATCGGTTGGGTGGCCGGCCTGGCGCTGGGCCTTGCCGCCTGCATCACGGATTCAATCACCGTCCCGCCGGTGGAGCCGCAACGCGTGCAGCTGCCTGGCACCGGGCCGCGGCTGGAACCGGGCTCCGAACTGGAGCGCGAACATCGCCGCCTCGTGGGCAGCTTCGGCGGCGAGTATCGCTCGCAGAAGGTCCAGACCCAGCTCAACGCGATTTCCGAGCGCCTGCGCCTGGTTTCGGACCGGCCGAACGAGCAATACCGGGTCATCGTGCTGAATTCACCCTCGGTGAATGCCTTCGCTTTGCCCAATGGCTATGTATATCTCACCCGTGGCCTTCTGGCTCTCGCCAATGACACGGCGGAAATCGCCTCGGTCATCGCCCATGAGATCGCGCATGTCACCGCGCGGCACGCCATGGCCCGGGCCGAGCTGGAAAGCCGTTCCGTGCTTGTCAGCCGCGTGATGAGCGAGGTGCTCGACAATCCCGGCGCCGGCCAGCTGATGCGCGACCAGTCGCGCGTGGCCTTTGCAAGCTTCTCGCGCCAGCAGGAAATCGATGCCGACGAGATGGGCGTCCGCTCCATCGCCAAGGCCGGGTTCGAGGCCCATGGCGCCACGCGCTTCCTGATCGCGCTCGACCGCTCGAGCCGCATGCGCGAGGAGATCTCGGGCGGCGGCAAGGACGACAAGAACGATATTCTCGCCACCCATCCGCAGACGCCGGAACGGATCGCCCGGGCTCTCGCCGTGGCGCGGGAATTCGGGGCTCCGGGCATCGGCGAGGCCGATCGCGGCCGCTGGCTGCAGGCGGTCGAAGGCACCACCTATGGTGATGACCCGACGCAGGGCGTGGTCCGCGGCCGGCAATTCTTCCATCCCAAGCTGCGCTTTGCCATGTCGGCGCCGGAAGGCTTCGTGCTCGAGAACACGGCGCAGGCCGTCCTGGGCGTGACCGCGGGCGCGAAAGAGGCTTTCCGGCTCGACTCAACCCGGGTGGACCAGGGCAAGTCCCTTGCCGTCCTGCTGGCCGAGAACCCGATCGAAAGCATCGGTGTCACCGATATCCGCGAGCTGCAGATCAACCAGTTGCCTGCCGCGACCGGGCTGGCCAAGGGTGCGGACTGGACCTTCCGGGTTTTCCTGATCCGTTCGGGAGATATTGTCTATCGGCTGATCTTCGCGGCACAGGGGCTGGCCGCAACGCAGGACCAGCGCTTCATTGACGCCGCGCAGAGCTTCCGCCGCATGACGGATGACGAGGTCCGCGACATCCAGCCCCAGCGGATCCGGCTGGTCACGGCCCGCACGGGCGACAAGGCGGAGGATCTGGTCGCCTCGCATATGGCAGGCATGAGCCAGGCGCTCGAACGCTTCTACGTGATCAACGGTCTCGGGCCGGAGGATATCCTCCAGCCCGGCACGGCCTACAAGGTCATCGGCCCCTGAGGGGATCAACCATAGGCGGAAACGAGCTGCGGGTTCCGTTCGATCAGCGCCTTCCGCAGCTTTTCCAGCGCGCGGTTCTCGATCTGGCGGACACGCTCCTTGGAAATGCCGAGCTTGGTGCCCAGAGCCTCGAGCGTCTCGCCCTCCTCGCTGAGCTTCCGTTCGCGCAGGATCCGCAATTCACGCTCGGACAGCACGGTCAAGGCGCTCTGGAGCCATTCATAGCGGCGCTCGCCGTCAATCGCATCGCCGACCAGTTCATCCGGCAACGGGCCGGTATCGGCGAAGAAATCGCCCCGGTCGGCGCCGCCCGAATCCTCGTCCGAGACGGGTGCGTTGAGCGACATGTCGGGTCCGCTGAGCCGGGCCTCCATGGTCATGACATCCGATTTCTGGACGCCGACAGCGGCGGCGATCTCGGCATGGAGATCAAGCCCCGGCTCCTGCTCCATCCGCTGGGCGATCCGCATCCGCAAACGGCGCAGGTTGAAGAACAGGGCCTTCTGCGCCGAGCTGGTGCCTCCGCGGACAATCGACCAGTTCCGGAGCACGAAATCCTGGATCGAGGCGCGGATCCACCAGGTCGCATAGGTCGAGAACCGGACTTCCCGTTCGGGCTCGAAACGCGCTGCCGCCTCGAGCAGGCCGACATGACCTTCCTGGACAAGATCCGGAACCGGCAGGCCATAATTCCGGAAACGCGCGGCGATCGCGATGACCAGCCGCATATGCGCGCGGGTCAGCTGTTCGAGGGCGTCCTGATCACCGTTATCACGCCAGCGTACCGCAAGGGCGTGTTCGTCCTCCCGGGACAGGTAGGGTGCGTCCATGGCGGCGCGCACGAAAGACCGGCTAATCCCCGACAACTGGGCCATGCACGTCTCCCTGTCATTCTCGTTTCAGGGATTACGTGGGGAACGGGCAAATGGTTCACCAGGGAGCGCAGGATTCTCTCGGGGACCGATATAGGGCGGCTTCAAGAAAAAGCCCGCGGTTGCGCCGCGGGCTCCTGAATTCTCAACGACAAGAGCCGCGATCAGGCAGCTTCTTCGCTCGCATCGTCATTATCGGCATCGGGCTCGGCGCTGCCATCGGCACCCCGCGCACGGCGCGGACCCTTGGCCAGGCTCGTTTCGATGCGCTTCATCGCCTCGGTCTCGGTCGAGCCATCGACAGCCGCCACCTCGTCGACGAGGCGGGCCAGAGCCGTCTCGAACAGCTGACGCTCGGAATAGGACTGCTCAGGCTGGGCTTCCGAACGATAGAGATCGCGGACGACCTCGGCCACGGCGAGGATATCGCCCGAATTGATCTTCGCCTCGTATTCCTGGGCGCGGCGGCTCCACATCGTGCGCTTGATGCGGGCGCGGCCGGTCAGGACATCGAGCGCCTTGGCAATGCCGGCACTGTCGGTGAGCTTGCGCATGCCGACACTGGCGACCTTGGCCACGGGCACGCGAAGGGTCATTTTTTCCTTCGCGAAACTGACGACAAAAAGTTCAAGTTTGAAACCCGCAATCTCCTGCTCTTCGATCGCCGTCACCTGTCCTACGCCATGGGCCGGATAGACGATGTATTCGCCCGGCTTGAACCCATCGCGTTGTGTCGTCTTTTTTGTGCTCATCATGTCCCTCACTATCGCGCGCGGATCGGAGCAACCGGCGCGCGAATTGTGGCAGCCTGTGCCACGCTCAGATCAGGCATTCCCTGCCGGTTTGCCCGAACACATTCAGCGAAAAGGAGAGCACATCCTGCCCGGAACTGCCAAAAAACGTGTGTGGCCCGCGCGCGGCTGGCGTGCAGGCCATGAAGAGGTCACGTCAATGGGAAGCTCGGCGCAAGGAAGCGGCCACCTGTTTCGACTGTTGGGAAAGACCCTACCACGATTCCAGTCGAAAATCAAAAACTCCCGAATCCCCGGACGCAGCGGAGAAGCCGGAAGGTTAACGGCGGCGTCCGGTCAGTCGCCCTGACCGGGATTGGGCGAGAAATAGGTCTCGAATTTGTTGGCCTTGCCATCGAATTCCTTCGAATCCGTCGGCGCCTCGCGCTTGATCGTGATGTTCGGCCAGGTTTTCGCGAATTCGGCATTGACCTTGAGCCAGTTCTCGAGCCCCGGCTCCGTATCGGGCTTGATGGCCTCCGCAGGGCATTCCGGCTCGCAGACGCCGCAATCGATGCACTCGTCGGGATGGATGACGAGCATGTTTTCACCTTCGTAGAAGCAGTCCACAGGGCAGACTTCCACGCAATCCATGTATTTGCAGCGAATGCAATTATCGGTGACCACATAGGTCATCGGACTCTCCTGCCATGCGGAACGGCGGCGGGCGCCATGTCAACGGTTCGCCCTTCGCTAGATCGGATTTCGCCCGCATGCAAGCGCAGCCATGGTGCGCCGGCGCAATCAGCGGCTCTCGACCAGCCGGTAGAGGCGCTCGGCCTCCTCGGCGCCACCCCGCCTTCCGGCAAGGGCCAGAACTTCCACGACGAGGGTTCGCCCGGGCAGGGCCAGGGTCAGGATGTCGCCGGGCGCCACCGCGGCCCCGGGCCGCTGGACGCGGCGCCCGTTAAGCCGGACGCGCCCGGCCCGCACAAGGTCGGCACAGGCCTCGCGCGAGCGCTGGAATCGCGCAAACCAGATCCAGCGGTCGAGACGCAGATCATCGGCTTCCGCCGCCTCCTGCGCTTCGGATGGCCGGCTTCCGCGCCCCATGGCTTCCCGTCAGGACTTGCCTTCGAGCTGGGCCTTGAGGGCCGCGAGCTTGGCAAAGGGTGAATCCGGATCGGGCTGTTTCTCCACCGGCGGCTTGCGCTCGGGCTGCCGGGGCATGGCATCCCGGCCGGGGCGGGGCCGTTCGGGGCGGGGACCGCGCCCTTCCGGCGCCGGGCCCTTGTCCTGCCGCTTGAAGGCATCGAAGCGCTTGTTGCGCTCCTCGCGACGGGTGTCGTCGCGGCGTGGCTGGCCTTCGCGCGGCGGCACCGCGCCGCCTTCTGCAGGCGCACCCTGCGCGGGACGCGGACGGCGCTGGTCGCGCGGGTTGAACTTCGACCGGTCCTGACGCGACCGTTCCGGACGGGCGACGCGCCAGATCTCGATTTCCACCGGCGCTGCAGCTTCAACCGGGCTGGCATTTGCGGCTTCAGTCTCGGGTGTTTCGACCTCGGCCATCTCGACGGCCGGCGCCTCGGAGCTGGCCGTGTCGGCAACCGGCTCGACAACCTCCGGTTCAGCCGGAACTTCGGCTTCCCCAGCGATTGCCACCTCGGCTTCCGGCACCGCTTCGGCGGCGTCGGCAGGGGTGGCTTCCGGCGCTGGCGCAACAGCGTCGGCGGAGCTGGCCTCGGGGACCGGTGCGATGGCTGCCGCCGGCACCTTCAGCGGAACGGAAATGGCCGGCCCCGCGCGCATTTCCACGCGATAGCCCAGCGACTTGAGAATTTCGCCGAATTCAGCTCCTGCACAGCCGACCAGCGAGGTCATCGCGCCCGTCACGACGAAACCGTCGCCATCCGCAGCGCCGGCGGGGGGCGGACCCTCGGTCACGCCAGGACGATAGGCGATGGCGGGGCGAATCAGATCCGCCAGCCGCTCGAGAATATCGACGCGGATCGCACGCGGCCCCGCCACGCGGAACCCGGCCATCCGGTAGAGATCCCGGTCAATGCCCGGATCGACCGGAATCGAGGTCCGGCCGGAAAAGGCGAGATGAGAGACATCGCGCAGCGCCGAGGGATCACCCCCCTTGGCCAGCGCATAGAGCTGCGCCGCCAGGCTGCGCGGGCCGGGCTTCATCAGCGCCGGAACGAAGATGTGATGCGCACCGAAGCGCAGACCGAGCTTGCGCATCTCGGCACGCGCATTCTGGTCCAGCGCGCGGACGTCATTGGCGACCAGCGCCCGGTCGAGCACGCCGAGATGCTCGGCGACCTGGAAAGCGATGCCCCGGCCGATGCCGGACAGGCTTTCCGGCGCTTCCAGCGCGAAGAGCGCGCCGAGCAGCTTCTGGACATGCGCCTTGATCCAGGCCCCGATCCGCGTCTCGACCAGCTCGCGATGCAAACCGGCAAGGCTCTCATCCGCCAGGATCAGGAAACGCGGCTCCAGAATGCGCGCGCCGGCCTGAAGCACGGCCACCGGTTCGCCGACATGCCGGATGATCCCGTCCAGCGAGAGCTGGAACTGATCGTCATTGGCGGTCGACAGCCGCGTCGCACGCGTCTCCAGTTCCGAACTCAGGGCCTTGGCCGCCGCGGCACGGAGGGTCTTGGCCTCCTGCGTATCCGCCGAGGCGTCGGGGGCAAAGCGGAAGCCTTCGAGGCGTCCGATATGCTGACCCTCGACCAGAACCTCTCCCGTTGGCTTCACTTCCGTTTCAAGCATCGCATTCTCTTTCAGCCGGCGCATCAGCACGGATGTCCGTCGGTCGACAAAACGCTGCATCAATCGCTCATGCAACGCATCGGAGACCTTGTCCTCTAGCGCGCGCGTGACGTTCTGCCAATGAGAAGGATCACGCAACCAGTCCGGACGATTGGCGCAATAGCTCCAGGTGCGGATCTGCGCCAGCCGCCAGGAAAGCGCGTCGATATCGCCGTCCACCCGGTCGCAGGCCTTGATTTCCTTGCCGAACCAGTCCGCATCGACCGCCCCGCGCCGCATGATCGGCTCGAAGAGGGTCACCACGAGGTCAGCGTGGCTTTGCGGCGACACCTTGCGGTAATCCGGCAATTGGCAGAGGTCCCACAGCCGGCGGACCGCCGACTCACCCGTCGCCAGGTCGCGGACCAACGGGCGCATGGTCGCGATTTCGAGCGTGGTCTCGTCCTCTGCCTTGCGGATCCGGACGAGATTCGGGTCGCCCGGCGGCCGTTGCAGCGAAGCTTCGAGCCGGTCCAGGCTTGAGAAATCGAGCATCGTGTTGCGCCATTGCGCCAGAGCGATCGGATCGAATTGATGCGCTTCCAGCGCCTCGACGAGATCCTCGTCGAATGCCGGGCAGCGCCCCGTCGTGCCGAAGGTGCCGTCGCGGGTGGCGCGCCCGGCACGGCCGGCAATCTGCGCCAGCTCGGCCGGGAAGAGCCGGCGATGGCGGCGTCCGTCATATTTCCGGTCGGCACCGAAAGCGACATGCTCGATATCGAGATTGAGCCCCATCCCGATCGCATCCGTGGCGATGATGTGATCGACCTCGCCTGCCTGGAACATCGCCACCTGCGCGTTCCGCGTCCGCGGCGACAGCGAGCCCATGACCACGGCAGCGCCACCGCGCTGGCGGCGGACCAGCTCGGCGATGGCGTAGACCTCCTCCGCCGAGAAGGCGATGATCGCCGAACGGGCCGGCAACCGGGTGATCTTCTTCTCCCCGGCAAAGGTCAGCTGCGACATGCGCGGGCGGGTCTGGATCGTCACGCCCGGCAGGAGGCGCTGGATGAGCGGTTGCGCCGTCGCGGCCCCGAGGAGCAGCGTCTCGCCCCGCCCCCGCCGATGCAGCATCGCATCGGTGAAGACATGGCCGCGCTCGAAATCCGCGATCATCTGCACTTCATCAATGGCCACGAAACTGGCGCCGACATCGCGCGGCATGGCCTCGACCGTGGAAATCCAGAAACGCGGCGATTTCGGCTTGATCTTCTCCTCGCCGGTGATCAGCGCAACCTGCGACGGCCCGACCTTCTCGACGACACGCTGGTAGACCTCGCGCGCCAGCAACCGCAGGGGCAGGCCGATCATGCCGCTGTCATGGCCGAGCATCCGCTCGATGGCGAGATGGGTCTTGCCGGTATTGGTCGGCCCGAGAATGGCCGTTACCCCGCGCCCGCGGGGCGGTGCTCCGGATTTCCGGGCTTCCGCGGGGAGGCTGAAAGGCAGGGTCATCGTCTTCCCCACGGCCGGCAGATGGGCGGGAGGCGATCATGCCCGCAACCGCTTCCTATTTGGGGGCCGGCCATCCGCGCGGCAAGCTGCATTGAGCCGATTTCTGTGCGCGATCGGGACAGTTTGCGCCCGCGAATCAGCGGGATGAAAAGGTTTCGAACAGGAAAGGAACGAATCGGCGCCGAATCGGCGACCAGACATGAGTCTTGTTTTGTTCCAACGCAAGATAGAGCACGAAGATCAGCGATTCACGCAAGATGTTGTGAAATCCGGCCAGCCGGAACGACTCTGGCGCGCTCGTTCACGACTCGTGCCGGACGTCCAGCTCGAATCATCGTCAAGCAGGAAATCGTCAAAAACGTGGTTAATGCTTCGTAAAGACCAACGCAGCCGGGCCATGCCGCCATCTTTACGATTGGACGAAGCCGGGAACAAAGCACCGACGAATCAGCACAAACTGATTCGCAAACGGAACCATCCGGCCCGCCTTTCCGCATTCCCCTCGCGCGCAGGCAGCGGAAACCGGCGCGAAAGGGCGCGCCGGCAATCGCCAGCGTGCCGGTTTGGGTCAGGTCAATCCAGGAGAGGTCAGTTCGGGCGGAAGCTTTCGGCCTCGATCACCGCCGTCCCGATCATGGTCTTGACCGAGATGCGATAGGGAATGAGCACCTTGCCGCCATTTGCCGGCGCCAGCCAGGCATCCATGTTCCGGTTCTCGGCCATGAACTTGGTGACGCGGCGGTCCGGGCGATGGCCGGCCACCGGGATGTAACGCGCCGTGCAGATCAGCACCGGGCCGGAATAGCCGTCCTCGTTGCGCACCTGCCGCGTTCCCGCATAGCTGAGCACGACATCGAAGCGCTGGTTGCCATCGAAGACGGGCAGGCGGCGATCGCAATTGGCCTTGTCCATGGGGTTGCCGCTCCGGACCGGCATGATCAGCGCGCTTACCGGATCCAGCACGCCGACCTTGTGGCTCTCCCTGAGCGGAATGCGGGTGGAATCATCCGGCTGGGCCACGAAAGGCGGCTCGATCGTGACATTGCGGACAGAACCGGAGGCCGCCGCGATCTGTATATTCCGCGTGTCCCGCCCGTTTGTCGCGGAGAGCGAGAAACCGTTGGTGAGGACATTCGTGCCCGAAACATTCCCGCGCGCCGTGGCCGCGCCGCGCCCCTGCGAAACGGCCCCCGCGATGCCGGTCAGGGCCGAGCTGACGTTGAGGACATAACTCGGGCCGTTGAGTTGGCCCGAAAGGCTGGCCTTCCCGATCGAGAGGCCGGCCAGGGTGATGGAATAGCGGGCCTCGATATCGGCAGCCAGGGCCGGGGCCAGCCCGGTTGAGCCGGCGAGAAGGGCCATCACGGCCATGACGCGGGACCTGTCTCGCCTTGCCCCCTTCGACGTGCCTGCCATCCGAAACCCGCGCCCCTGCCATGCATCGATTGCCAATGCTATCATGTGAATCGATGGCTGATTCGTGGCAAGTCCCACCGAAGCCGGCAAACGGGCCGGGAGAATGGCTTTTTTCTTCCCGGCAGGCCTGCCGTGATTGACCGGCCGGCTTCCTTGGACTATAGGCACCGCTTCCGAATTTCCACGTGATCGCAGCCCCTCCTGTCGGAAGGGCCCCGGAGATCGCGCTCTGGGCGAAGAAGGTTGATAACGATGTCTCGTGTTTGCGAATTGACCGGCAAGGGTGTTCAGGTCGGCCACAAGGTCAGCCATTCCAACCGGAAGACCAAGCGTCGGTTCCTGCCGAACCTCGTCAATGTGACGCTGCAGTCGGATGCGCTGAACCGTTCGGTGCGCCTGCGTATCTCGGCCAATGGCCTGCGCTCGGTCGAGCATCGCGGCGGTCTTGACTCCTTCCTGATGAAGGCGGCGGATGTCGAGCTCTCCTCGACTGCCCTCGACCTTAAGCGCGAGATCTCGAAGAAGCTCTCGGCCTGATCGCGGCCGCCACTCGCGCGAAACCAAGGCGGCTCCGGCCGCCTTTTTTGTTGCCGCTGCAATGCCCCTCATCCTCTTCGATTTCGACGGCACGCTGGTCGATACCGCGCCCTGGTTCTTCCGCACGATCAATGCCGTGGCCGATCGCCATGGCTTTCGCACCGTAACGCGGGAAGAAGGCGAAACCCTGCGTGACCTGCCGCCCCGCGAGATCCTGCGTCGGCTGGGCATCCCGCTCTGGAAACTGCCCGCCATCGCGGCCGATATGCGTCGCCGCGTTCTCGCGGATGATGCAGCCATGCCGCTCTTTCCCTGGGTGCCGGACCTGCTGGCAAGGCTCGCCGCCAGCGGTTGCCTGGTCGCGATTGTCAGCTCGAACAGCGAAACCGCCATCCGCCGGAAACTGGCCCCGGCCCTCGACCATGTGCGCCTGATCTCTTCCGGCGCCTCCCTGTTCGGCAAACCCGCCCGGCTGCGCCGTATCCTCGGGATGACGGATATGTCGCCCCGGGAAGCGATTGTCATCGGCGACGAGATCCGGGATATCGAGGCCGCCCGCGCAGTCGGCGCCCGTTCCATCGCCGTGACATGGGGCCTGGGCGGCCAGCAAGGCCTTGCCAGCGCCGGACCCGATCTTCTGGTCCGGAGCGCCGATGAACTGGCGCAGGCCCTCCTGGCCCATGCCTGAGCCCCGGCAGGGGCCGTGTCACGCGTCGTAGGCGAAACGCAGCAGCAGGTTCCGCTGGAGCAGCGAGAAATTGTTGTCCGAGACCAGCGTGATGATCGTGCGCCCCTGCGGATTGCGATGGACGGCGAGGCCCTCCATGTTGTCGATCTGCATCGAGAGATCGGCCACGATCAGCGCCGGGCCATCCAGCACCGCGCCGGGGCGGATCATCGCCAGGGGAATGCGCCGGATCCGGAAGCCCACGCCGAAGAGCGGCACGAAGCGTCGTTCCAGGACCAGCAGGTCCCCGTTCGGCAGGAACGCCAGATCGGTGACGTCGAAATCCCCGATCCGGCGGAGCGAGAGACGGCCGGGCCGGGCCCCGATCAGGAAGCCGGGGATCTCGCCGGGCGGCTGGCCGCGCGCTTCCTTCTCGGCCAGCGCCAGAAGGGATCCGCTCCATTCCGATCCGGCCGGAACGAGGCCCAGCGCCTCGATCCCGCCATTCTGATGGAGGCTCTTCATCTCGGGCATCGTCGCGGTCAGGCGGGCATTGCCCGTGGGTTCGCCGGCCGCGTTCAGATCGAACTGCAGGATGTCATGCGTCCGCTCGACGCCGACGAACAGCGACCGGCCCTGCCGGAACACGCTCTCGCAATCGAAATAGCGGGTATCCTTCATCCGCCGGCCATCGGGGGCGCGAAGCGGGCCGATCCGGGCGCCCTCGATGCCGAGCGGGACATCATCCTTCTGCTGGATGCGCCCGGTGATCCAGTGGGCTCGATCCGTGATCGCCAGCATGCCAGCGCCATTGGGCTCGAGGACAAGGCCGGACATGCCGCCGAATTCGGGATCCTTCGACCGCAATTCGAGCCCGCCGAGGAAGGTCAGCGCCCCGAATTGCCGGCGATCGCGATCTCCGGCCGAGAAGCCGGAAAAGGCCGAGGCCTCGATGGCCAGCGCACGCGGCTGCTGGCGGTCGAACGACGCAGCAGGGCCGACGACACCCGTTCCCGCCAGGCCAGCGAGAACGGCGCGGCGGGAAATCAAGCCCGGGCTCCGGCCGCGCGTCGCGGCGGCGCGCCCGTCTGGACAGGCCCGTTCTCGCTGAACAATTCGGCCAGCTTCTCGGTCATCACCCCGCCAAGCTCCTCCGCATCGACGATGGTCACGGCCCGCCGGTAATAGCGGGTCACGTCATGCCCGATGCCGATGGCGATCAGCTCGACCGGCGACCGCGTCTCGATCTGCTCGATCACCTGCCGGAGATGCTTCTCGAGATAATTGCCCGAATTGACCGACAGGGTCGTGTCATCCACCGGCGCCCCGTCGGAGATCATCATCAGGATGCGCCGTTGCTCGCGCCGGCCCAGCAGGCGCTGATGCGCCCAGTCCAAAGCCTCGCCGTCGATGTTCTCCTTGAGCAGCCCCGCGCGCATCATCAGGCCGAGATTGCGCCGCGCCCGCCGCCAGGGCGCATCCGCGCTCTTGTAGATCACATGGCGCAGGTCATTGAGGCGGCCGGGATTTGCCGGCTTTCCGGACTGGAGCCAGTATTCGCGGGACTGGCCGCCTTTCCAGGCCTTGGTCGTGAAGCCGAGGATCTCGACCTTGACGCCGCAACGCTCCAGCGTGCGGGCCAGGATATCGGCACAGGTCGCGGCCACGGTGATCGGGCGGCCGCGCATCGAGCCGGAATTGTCGATGAGCAGCGTGACCACGGTATCGCGGAAATTCGTGTCCTTCTCGCGCTTGAAGGAAAGCGGTGCAAAGGAACCGCGCATGTCGTCGATGACCACGCGGGTCAGCCGCGAGGGATCGAGCGAGCCCTCCTCCAGATCGAATTCCCAGGAGCGGTTCTGCTGGGCGAGCAACCGGCGCTGCAGGCGGTTGGCCAGCCGGCCGACCACGCCCTGCAGGTTGCTGAGCTGCTTGTCGAGATAGGCCCGGAGCCGGTCGAGTTCCTCGGCATCGCAGAGATCCTCCGCGGCGATGGTCTCGTCGAAGCGGTTCGTATAGGCCTTGTAGTTCTGGCCGTCGCGCATCGAATCCCGCGAGATCGGCGGCCGCGACGCCTCGGCCGGTTCCTCGGCATCGGCCATCTCGCTCTCGTCGGGAAAATCGCCCGGCGGGGCATCGGCGGCTTCCTGCGCGCCTTCGCTCATGTCGTCCTGGAGCGCATCGGTTTCCTCGAGATCGAACCCGTCCTGCTCCTCGGCCTCGCCGCTCTCGCCTTCCTGCGGATCCTGATCGCCGTCATCATCCTGCTTGTCGTCGTTGCGGTCCTCGTCATCCGAGCCGAGCGGATCCGCCTCGACCATCCCGAGGCCCGCGAGGATCTGCTGCACCACCTTGGCGAAGGCCTGCTGGTCCTCGAGGCTGCCGGCCAGCTTGTCGAGTGTCTTGCCGGCCTTGTCCTCGATATCCGACCGCCAGAGATCGGTCAGCCGCCGGGCCGCTTCCGGCGGCTTCACGCCGGTCAGCCGCTCCCGCACCATCATGGCGAGGGCATCCTCGATCGGCGCATTGGCCAGATCATTGACCTCGGCGAGATTGGCCTTGATGTAGCGATCCTGCAGCATCGCATCGAGATTGGCCGCAACACCCATCATCCGGTTGGAGCCGATGGCATCGCAGCGCGCCTGCTCGACGGCCTCGAACACCTTCCGCGCATCGAGGCCCTCCGGCATCAGCCGGCGATGCAGCTTCTCGTCATGGCAGGCCAGCTTGAGCGCATAGGAATCGGCATGGCCGCGCAGGATCGCGATATCGCGCGCCGTCGGCTTGCGCGGCGGCTCCGGCAGGCGGGCCCGCACCACCTCGCCGGCATCGACGAGGCTCGGCCGGTCGGCCGCGAACTGGACCTCGATCTCTTCCTTGCCGGCCATGGCGCGGAGCGCGCCGGCCACGGCCTTCTTGAACGGCTCGACCGGCGAATTCTCGGGCTGGCCCGGCTTGCGGTTGGTGATGGTCATGGCAGGAGCTGCTCCGCAAGATGCGCGAGGTCGCGCGCGGCAAGATCAACGGGAACGGAGGGCCCGGCCTCGCCGAGCCCGGGGCCGAACTCGTCCGGCCGGGCGATATGGGCTGTCCGCAGGCCCGCCTCGCGCGCCGCGGCGAGATCGGAGGAATGGGCGGCCACCATCAGGCATTCGGACGGGGCAAGGTCGAATGCCGCGCATCCCGCCCGGTAGACCCCGAGATTCGGCTTGTAGTCCCGCGCCCATTCGGCCCCGAGAACCGCATCCCAGACAAAGCCGTTATGCCGCGCCATATCCGCCATCAGCGAGACATTGCCATTCGACATCGGCGCCAGCCGGAACCCCTTCCGGAGGCGCGCCAAGGCAGCGGGAACATCCGGCCAGGCATCGAGCCGGTGCCAGACCAGGTTGAGCGCGACGCGATCCGCCTCCACCATCCCGTCCAGCCCGAAACGTGGCAGGATGCGGTCGAGATTCTCGCGATGGAGGATATCGAGCTTGACGAAGCCCCTGCCGCCGCTGCGCACGGCTTCCATGGCGGGCTGGTATTCGTCCCGCCAGGCATCGGCAAAGGCCGGGCCATCGACCGGCAGGCCGAGCCGGGCCGTCTCGCGCGCAATGCTGCCGCGCCAGTCCACCAGCGTGCCGAACACATCGAAAAGGAGGGCGCGGATCGTGTTCACGTGAAGGCCTTGACGAAAAAGATGCTGTCGTGCCCGGCCGGATGGTCCTTCATGCGGCCGAATTCGACGAAGCCCATGGCCCTGTAGAAATCCGGCGCCTGGAAGGACCAGGTCGAGAGGTGCATATGCGTGGCCCCGAACCGGCGCGCCTCGGCCTCGGCGAGGTCGATGAGGCGCTTGCCGGCGCCCTGGCCACGCTGGCTCTCGTCGATCCAGAGCAGGTCGACATGGAGATAATCCATCCGCAATTCGCCGATGAGCCCGCCGACAATCGCCCCGGATTCATCCCGGACCGAAAGCGCCAGCGGATGGCGCTCGCGGTCCAGCGGGAGAAACCGGTCATTGTAGCGGGTCAATCCGGCAGACACGGCCTGCCGGATCTCGTCATAACATTGCGGATCGACCCCGATCGCGGCCATCGCCTCAGCTCAGCGCGATATTGACCGCCGATTCCTTCAGTTCCTGCCCGAACGAGCGCTGGTAGAACTCGGCCACAAGGCTCCGCTCCAGCTCGTCGCACTTGTTGAGGAAGGTCAGCCGGAAAGCGAAGCCGAGATCGCCGAAGATCGCCGCATTCTCCGCCCAGGTGATGACCGTGCGGGGCGACATGACCGTCGACAATTCGCCGTTGATGAAGGCATTGCGGGTCAGGTCGGCGACGCGGACCATGCGGTTGACCGTCTCGCGGCCTTCCTTGCCGGTGAAATGCTTCGCCTTGGCGAGCACGATATCGACTTCCTTGTCATGGGCGAGATAGTTCAGCACCGTCACGACGGACCAGCGGTCCATCTGCGCCTGGTTGATCTGCTGCGTGCCATGATAGAGACCCGACGTATCACCCAGCCCGACCGTGTTGGCGGTGGCGAAGAGACGGAACGCCTTGTGCGGGCGGATCACCCGGCTCTGGTCGAGCAGGGTCAGCCGGCCGGAGGATTCCAGCACGCGCTGGATCACGAACATCACATCCGGACGGCCGGCATCGTATTCGTCGAAGACCAGCGCGACATTGTGCTGATAGGCCCAGGGCAGGATCCCGTCCTTGAACTCGGTGACCTGCTTGCCTTCCTTCAGCACGATCGCATCCTTCCCGACGAGATCGATGCGGCTGACATGGCTGTCGAGATTGATGCGGATGCAGGGCCAGTTCAGCCGCGCGGCGACCTGCTCGATATGGGTCGATTTGCCGGTGCCGTGATAGCCCGTGACCATGACGCGCCGGTTGAAGGCAAAGCCCGACAGGATGGCGAGGGTGGTGTCGCGGTCGAAGAGGTAATCCGGGTCGAGATCCGGCACATGCTCGGAACGGGCCTTGTAGGCCGGAACGGTCAGGTCGGAATCGATTCCGAACAGGTCGCGCACGGAAACCTTGGTATCCGGCTCACCGGATGTCGGATCGACAGGCAGGGTATCGGCAAGGGCAGTCACGGACATCGTTCACACGAGAGCAAGCCGGGAGAGGGCTTGTCTTCCTTTCACTGGGGCAAGGCCTCAGGCGAGGCCAACGGTTTTGAGATAGTTATAGGCGTCAATGATGGCGCGCAATTTTTCTTCGCGCGAGCGGTCACCCTCATTGAGATCAGGATGCAACCGCTTGGCAAGCTCCTTGAAGCGTCGTCGGACAGTCGGCTTGTCGGCCTTGTCGTCGAGACCGAGCGCCTCGAGCGCCTTGAGGGCAGCCTTCCCCACCGGCCGCACCCGCGCCTCGGCCGCCGCCTCGCGGGCCCGGCGCAGGCGGTCGAGCTTGGCACGCAGCAGGGTCGCGGCATCGACTTTCGACTCAGCACCGAGCCCGGCGCCCGTCACACTGATGTTCCAGGTCGGCCGGTGGCCGGTCAGCGCATCCTTCTGGTAGGATTGCACCGCGGCATCGGTCATGCCGGCGAAGTAATTGTAGGACTGGTTGTATTCCTTCACATGCTCGAGGCAGAAAAGGTAGAACTCGCCCTCGTGATCACGCCCCTTCGGCGCCCGGAACTCGCCCTTGCGCCGGCATCCCGGATGCTGGCACAGCGGCTCCTGGTCGGCGCGCACCTCCTCCGCATTCGGCTTGGACCGGATGCGGTCAAAGAGAGGGGAGTTGAGATTCATCATCGGACAAGTCTAGTTTCTGACCCCAAGGGAGGGCAAGACGATGTTTTGCACCCGCGAAGAATTTCAGCGAGGCAGGAATGAGCAGGAAGGAACGGATCGAACAGGCCTTGCAGGCCCTGGCGCCTGCGGAACTGATCGTCCTTGACGAGAGCGAGCAGCATCGCGGACACGGGGGCTGGAGCGAGGACGGGGAAACCCATTTCCGCATCCGTCTACGCGCGGCGGCGCTGAACGGATTGTCGCGCGTCGAATGTCACCGCCGGATCAACGCGATGCTGGCAGCGGAATTTGCCGGCGGGCTACACGCCCTGGCGATCGAGGCCCGCGGCACGGCCTGAGGCCCGCCGCGAATTCTGCCGTACTGGACTTTTCGCCCCCGTCATGGTGAATACGGGCCGTGGAGCCCCCTGCTCCGATGGTCTTGTCCTAACGCATGTTAGCGGTTGAACTCCTGATCGTTCTCGGCCTGACGCTGCTGAACGGATTGTTCTCGATGTCCGAAATGGCAATCGTGTCGGCGCGGCGCGCCCGGCTCGAGGCCATGGCGGAAGCCGGCGACAAGGGCGCGGCCAAGGCGGCGGAACTCGCCGAGGAGCCGTCGAGCTTCCTGTCCTCCGTCCAGATCGGCATCACCCTGGTCGGCATTGTCGCAGGCGCCTTCGGCACGGCGACCCTCGGCGAGAAGCTGAGCGCCTATCTCTCGAGCGTCTCGGTTCCCGCCAATTATGCCGAGCCGATCGCCTATACGATTGTCGTGTTCCTGATCACCTTCCTGTCGATCGTGCTGGGCGAGCTCGTGCCGAAGCGGATCGCCCTGGCCTATCCGGAAGCCGTGGCCTCGCGCGTGGCGCGGCCCATCGCCGTGCTCGGCATGGTCGGGCGGCCGATGGTCAACCTGCTGGGGTTCTCCAGCGCCATGATCCTGACGGCCCTGGGCATTCCCCAGACCCGCGACCAGACTGTCACCGAGGAGGAAGTCGAGACCATCCTCCAGGGCGGCACGGAATCCGGCGTGATCGATCCGGCCGAACGCGCGATGGTGCGCGAGGTGATCGGCCTCGCCGAGCGCCCGGTTTCCGACATCATGACCCGCCGGCGCGATGTCTACTGGGTCGACGTCGCCGATGACCCGAAGGTCCTGAAGGCCGAATTGCGCCAGTGCCCGTTCAGCCGTGTCGTGGTGGCCAAGGGCGGTTCGATCGACGAGCCGCTGGGCTTCGTCCACAAGAAGGACCTGCTCGACCAGCTCCTTGAAGGCAAGCCGCTCGATATCGAGGCGGGGGTCCGCGAGCCGATCTTCGTGCCGGAGGTCTCCTCCGTGCTCGACGTGCTCGAACTCTTCCGCGAGAAGCGGAACCATTTCGCCTTCATCCTCGACGAATTCGGCACATTCGAGGGCGTGGTGACGCTGACGGACGTGCTCGAGGCGATCACCGGCGAGATGCCCGAGGAGCACGAGACCGAAAGCCGCACCATCATCGAGCGGGCCGATGGCAGCTTCCTCGTCGATGGCCGGACCGAAATCGACGAACTGGAAGAGAAGATCGGCATCGAGGTGCCCGAGGATGCGCGGTTCCGGACGGTGGCCGGCCTCGCGCTCGAGGTGTTCGGCCGCATTCCCGGCGACGGCGACATCTCCGAATTCGACGGCTGGCAGCTCGAGGTGATGGACATGGATGGCCGCCGCATCGACAAGCTGCTCTTCCGCCGCAAGGATCCGGCCTGAGGCCGACCGGGATCAGCGCCAGACAGGCTTGGCCGGCGCCCGCGCATAGAGCACCACCGAAACCAGCAGCAGGATGCCGAAGGCAATATGCAGGTTGGCATAGGTCTCCGCCGGCGGCAGGCCCGATTTCCGCATCGCCTCGACAGCATGGCCCGAGAGCAGCTGCGCCACGCCCGTGCCGCCGATCGAGACGAAATTGATGAAGGTGATGCCCCGTCCGATCACATGGTCGGGGAAGAAGAGCCGGCCATGGGCGATCAGCACGGCATAGCTGACGCCGAACAGCCCGGCGAGCATCATCAGCACGATGGCAAGCCAGAGCGGTGGCAGGACCAGCAGGCCGAGCGCGAGAAAGGCAAGGCCGCAGACCAGATTGGCCACGAAGACCACCCGCTTGGGATTGTCGATCCAGCTCGCGATCGGCCCGGAGAAGATGGCCGAGCCCGTCATGGCGAGGGAGAGGGCCAGCACGGCATTGCCCCGCTCGATCAGGTCCAGCCCGTAGACCTCGCCGAAGAACGGGCCGACCCAGAGCGAGCGTTCGGTGAAGACCGGCGCCGAGATCGCAAAGCTCATGACCAGGATCGGCCAGAGGGCCGGCATCCGCATGATCGCCCAGAGATCCCCCAGCAGCGAGCCGCCGGGCGGATTCTCGTCCTGCGGCGGATCGCGGAAGACGAGAAAATTCAGGATCGCCACCACGAGCGTCACCAGAGCCACGATCCGGATTGCATCGCGCCAGCCCACCGCCTTGACCAGCAGGGCAAGCGGCGTCGCTGCGATCAGGCTGCCGATCAGCCCGCAGGCCAGGAATATGCTGCCGAGCGCGGCGAAACGGGCCGGCGGCTCGGTCTTGGCGAAGAAATAGAGGGCGCCCATCAGCAGCGGCGCGCAGCCGACGCCGACCAGCGCCATTCCGGCCATGGCGACGGGATGGCTCGAGGCGGTCGCAAAGAGCAAGGCGCCGGCCACCGCCACCAGCATCATGCCGGCAATGGTCCGGCGCGGCCCGAGCTTGTCGAGCGCGATCCCGACGGGGAATTGCGAAACCGCGAAGGCAAAGAACCAGGCCGAGCCGAGCGCGCCGAATTCACTCGGTCCGATCCCGAGATCGCGCACGAGATCGTCATGGATCACCGTCAGGAAGGAGCGGTAGAACTGGCTCAGCAGATAGCCGCAGGCCGCCGCGAAAAAAACGAGCCGCCGCCGGACAGGCGAAAGGCCCGACGTGATCGGTAGCGAACCAGGCAGGGTCGATGGGGACAAGTCAGCCTTCTCCTCTGGCGGCGGCGGGGTTCCGGCACCGCCAGGATTCGGATTGCTCAGCGGATCCGCTCCAGCACCGAGACGTAATTGGCAACGGCGGCACCGCCCATGTTGAAGATACCACCCAAGGTGGCATCCTTGATCTGCATCCCGGCCGGGGCCTCGCCGCACAATTGCATCGCCGTCAGCGCATGCATGGACACGCCGGTCGCACCGATCGGATGCCCCTTGGCCTTCAGGCCGCCGGACGGGTTCACCGGCAACTTCCCGGTCTTCTCGGTCCAGCCCTCGAGAATGGCACGCGCACCCTCGCCGGGCTTCGTCAGGCCCATCGCCTCGTATTCGATAAGCTCGGCGATCGTGAAGCAATCATGCGTCTCCACGAAGGACAGGTCATCCAGCGTGAGCCGCGCCTTGTCCAGCGCCTGCCGCCAGGCCACCGAGCAGCCCTCGAAGGCCAGGATGTCGCGCTCCGACATCGGCAGGAAATCCTGGGCATGCGCCAGCGAGCGCAGCAGCACCGCCCGCTCCGAGGCCAGGGCGGTGTCGAGATCGGCCAGGACAAGCGCGGCCGCCCCGTCGGAGACGAGGCTGCAATCCGTGCGCTTCAGCGGCCCCGCGACGTAGGGATTCTTTTCGCTTTCGGTGCGGCAGAACTCGAAGCCGAAATCCTTGCGCATCTGCGCATAGGGATTCTCGACGCCGTTGCGATGGTTCTTCGCGGCAATCCGGGCCAGCGCATCCGACTGGTCGCCATGGCGCTGGAAATAGGCGCCGGCGATCTTGCCGAACACGCCGGCGAATCCGCCCGGCGTCGCGCCGTCTTCCGGCAGATAGGACGCCTTGAGAAGATTGGTGCCGATTTCGGGCCCCGGCGTCCGCGTCATCTGCTCGACGCCGACGACGAGCACCACGCGGGCAGCCTTGGCGGCAATGGCCTTCGCCGCCTGGTGCACCGCCGCCGAACCGGTGGCGCAGGCATTCTCGACCCGGGTCGTGGGCTTGAATCGCAAGGCGGGATCGGCCTGGAGCACCAGCGAGGCGGTGAAGTCCTGCGGCGAGAACCCGGCATTGAAATGCCCGAGATAGATCTCGTCGACCTGGGCGGCCTCGATCCGGGCATGAGCCAGCGCCTCGCGCGCGACCGCGATGACCATCTCCTCGATGCTCTCTTCCTTCTTGCCGAAGGAAGTATGGGCCCATCCGATGATCGATGCCGACATATCGCGTCCTCCGGGCCGGCAAGCCGGCGCAATTTCAGGCAGAATGTTCAAAGTTTAACAGGAGGCCGCAACGCAGCCATAATTTGCTGGTTCTGGCAAGGTCATTCCCTGACACCCCTTCTCAAAATTTGCAGCCGGGGCTACCAAGGGCAAAGGCTATCGCTGGCGGGCCGAATCAGCCGGTCCGGATGGGGAATCGAGGCTCGCGTGACGTCTTATTCGCTCCTGAGGCTTTCTCTCTCTGCCGCATTGGCAGCGCTGTTCGCGCTTCCCGCCCAGGCGGATCCGATGGTGCCGACCGTGGTGGTCGATGCCGCCACGGGCGAGGTGCTCCAGGCCGAGGAAGCGACACGGCCGTGGTTCCCGGCCTCGACCACGAAACTGATGACCGCCTATGTCGCCCTGCGCACCGTCTCGAAAGGCCAGATCAGGCTGGAAACGCCGATCGTCGCCTCCGCCGTGGCCGCGAAACAGCCTCCGAGCAAGATCGGCATCAAGCCCGGGCAGGAAATCACACTCGAGAACGCCCTCAAGCTGCTGATGGTGAAATCCGCCAACGATATCTCCACCGTTGTGGCGGAGGGGATCGGCGGCTCCACCGCCGGCTTCGCGAAAATGATGAACCAGGAAGCTGCGCGGCTGGGCATGCGCGAGAGCCATTTCGTCAATCCGCACGGGCTGCATCATGACAGCCACGTCTCCTCGGCGCGCGACATGGCCATCCTCGCGCGTGCGCTGCTGCAGGAATTTCCGGAATACCGGGAATTCTGGACCATCGGCGCTGTCCAGCTCGGCAAGCGCAAATACAGCAACACCAATGGCCTGATCGGGCGCTATCCCGGCGCCATGGGCATGAAGACCGGATTCGTCTGCGCCTCGGGCTTCAACCTGGTTTCGGCCGCCGAACGCAATGGCCGCACGCTCATCGCCGTCGTTTTCGGCGCGACCTCCGGCGCCGACCGCACCTTGAAGGCCGCCCAG
Source organism: Hyphomicrobiales bacterium (assembly GCA_027484605.1). Taxonomy (GTDB): domain Bacteria; phylum Pseudomonadota; class Alphaproteobacteria; order Rhizobiales; family Beijerinckiaceae; genus Rhabdaerophilum. Next base: position 84,744 of record JAIXSR010000158.1, read on the forward strand.
CTTCTCGATCAAGGCTTCACGGCGGGCGGGGGCGGATTCTTCGCCAACGGCGCCGGCTCGGGCCGCAGCCTCGCCCAGCTCACGGCCAGCCCCGAAACCATGGCGCCGAACCGCCGTTCGGAAATCTGCGGTCGCCGTGGCCCGCCTGTCGCGGAGGAAGAGGATGCCGGCACCGCGCTCGCCTTCAGCTCCAACGCGCCCGACCGGCCCGACATGGTGGTTGGCGGCGGCTACCGCTCCGGCCAGGCCCTTGCCGTGGGCCAGCGCGTCGGTGGCCGAATTGCCCTCGGTCCGCGGGACAATTTCGATCCCATCCCGGTCTATCTCGGGCGCGCGCCGGGCAACACCGAAATCGCCCGCCGCCCCGGTGACGCCGCCCAGCCAGCCAATGCGACAGCCTTCGCTCCGGCCGCGGCCGCCCGCACCGGCAATGCCGCACCCCTGGCGCTGACCAGCGCAGCCCCCTTGCGGCCGGGCGCTGCCGGCCGGATCGGTCAGGGCCAGTCGGCCCAGCCGCGCCCCGCTTCCGGCGCCTCTCTCGCCACACGCGCGGCCCCGGCACAACCGGCGGCAGCAGCCCACCCGGCCGAATCGCCGCGCGTCGCCGCCCGGCCGGCCCCGGCCCCGGCCGAGCAGGGCAAGGCCAAGGCCAAGGCCGCTGCGGACAAGAAGAAGGCCACGGCCGCCCGCAAGAAAGAGCCCCCGAGACAGGGCCAGCCCCGCTCGTGACCCCGGATCCGCTCGCCGGCGCTGCCGGTCGCCAGGCACGGCGCACGCTGCTTCTCGGCACGTTCTTCGCGTTGATCGGGGCCTGGCTCTACGGGGCCAATATCCCGGCGGCGCGCGCCGCCTCGCAGGCCGGCTTGCCCGGCGCCGAGCTGATCTTCTACCGCTCGCTCATCATGGTGCCTGTCCTGGTGGCGATCGCCCTTGCCTTCGGGCATGGCCTGTCGCTGGGCCGGGCCGATCGCGGCCCCGTCCTCCGCCTTTCGGTCGCCGCGGGCCTGACCGCCACCTTCTATCTCTCGGCGCTCGATCACCTCTCCGTGCCGCTGACCGTGGTGATCTTCTACACCTTCCCGCTGATCGTCATGCTGCTGTCCAACCGGCTCGAAGGCCGGGCGCTGAGCCGACAGCAGATTGCGGTTTTCGGCATCGCCTTTGCCGGGCTGGTCATTGCTGTCGGCCCCTCCTTCGACCAGCTCACCGTCAAGGGCGTGCTCTTCGCCCTGATCGCCGCCATGGCCTGTGCCGCGATGTTCCTTGTCGCGGGCCATGTGCAGGGCTCGACCGTGCGCACGCTGTTCTGGATCCAGGTGGTGGTGGCGCCGATCTCGCTGGTTTTCATGCTGGTCAATGGCGGGCCGGCACCGCTCGATGCCTTCGCAAAGGCCCCTATCGCCATCGGCATCGCCATGGTGGCCTATGCGGTCGCCTTCGTCTTCCAGCTCATGGCCTCGCGACGGATCAGCGCCTCGCGGACGAGCCTGCTCTTCCTGTTCGAGCCCGTCACCGCCATCGTCTTTGCCGCCTGGTTCATCGGCGAGACGCTCTCGCCCCTTCAGCTCGGTGGCGTCGCGATGATCCTCGCCGCGCTTGCGGGCGAGATCCTGCTGGATTCGGGCCGTGGCCAGCCCGCCGATACCAAGCCAACCGAGGCCGGATAAGCATGGCAGGCCCGCTGCCGCCGCTCCCGTTGGTCATCCTCACCGGATTTCTCGGGGCGGGCAAGACCACGCGCCTCAACCGCTGGCTCACCGATCCCGCACTCGCCGAAACACTGGTGATCATCAACGAGTTCGGCGCTGTCGGCCTCGATCATCTGCTCGTCGAGGAAGCGCCGGGCGAGATGGTGCTGATGGCGGCGGGCTGCCTGTGCTGCACGATCCGCGGCGATCTGGTCGCCACGCTGGAGGATCTGCTGCGCCGCCGCGACAACCAGCGAATCCGGCCCTTCCAGCGCATCCTGATCGAGACGACCGGCCTCGCCGACCCGCTGCCGATCCTGCAGTCGGTGCTGCAGCACCCCTATCTCTCGAAACGCTTCGGGATTGCCGGGCTGGTCACGCTGGTCGACGCCGTCCATGGCGCGGACACGCTTGACCGCCACGCCGAAGCGCGCCGGCAGATCGCGCTGGCCGATCGGATCCTGATGACCAAGCTGGATCTGGTCGGAGCCGAAGTCCTGCAGGACCTTGGCCGCGCCATCGCGGAATTCAACCCCTCAGTGCCGGTCATGAAAGAAGAGCCGGCGGATTTCGCCGCGACCCTGTTCACCAACCGTTTCGAGCCCTGGCGGGAGATGGATGCAGGTCTCGAGGGCTGGCTCGGCGCGGCGGAGGCGGGCGGCATGCCCCATCCCCCGGGCCATGACCCGACCCGGCACGGCACCGACATCCAGAGCTTTAGCTTCATCTCGGAACAGCCTGTCCGTCCGGAAGCGCTGATCGTCTTCCAGGAGGCGATGCGCATCCTGCATGGACCGCGTCTGCTGCGCCTCAAGGGGCTGGTGGCCATGTCGGACGATCCGGAACGTCCGGCCGTCATCCATCATGTCCAGTCGGTCACGCATCCGCTGCAGCGCCTTGCCCTTTGGCCCGGCCGCGACCGGCGGACCCGCCTCGTCTTCATTGTGCAGGGCATCCCGCGCGAGACGATCGAAACCTTCTGGGCGGCTTTGGTGCGGGCCGAAGCCGGCATTCAGGAAACCCGCTGACGCAATTCGCGCCGGATGATCTTGCCCGTTGTCGTCAGCGGCATTTCCGGAATGAAATGCACCTCACGCGGATATTCATGCGCCGAGAGCCGCTCCCGCACGAAAAGCCGGATCTCCTGCGCCAGCGCCTCGCCGGCCTCGAAGCCGGGCTTGAGCACGAGGAAGGCGACCACGATCTCCGTCCGCAGCGGATCCGGCTTGCCGATGACGGCGGCCAGCGCAACCGCGGGGTGCTTGATCAGGCAATCCTCGATCTCGACGGGCCCGATCCGGTAGCCCGAGGAGGTGATGAGATCATCATCACGGCCGACAAAACCGATATAACCATCCGCATCGCGATAGCCCTGGTCGCCGGTGGTCATCCAGTCGCCGATGAATTTCTCGGCTGTTGCCTCGGGCTTGTTCCAGTAGCCCAGGAACATCACCGGATCGGGACGCCGGATGGCGATCTGTCCCGGCTCTTCGACGGCGCACGGCGTGCCATCATCGCTGATCACCGCAACGTCATGGCCAGGAACAGGCCGGCCGATCATGCCGGCCCGGGCCACACCCATGGCATGTGACGAGGACAGGACGAGATTGCATTCGGTCTGGCCGTAGAATTCGTTGATGGGAAGGCCGAGAACCTCCCGCCCCCATTCGAAGGTGGGCGTGCCGAGCGCCTCGCCGCCGGAGCCGAGGCTGCGCAGCGGCATGCCGAACTGCTTCACCGGATCCCGGACGCTGCGCATCAGGCGGAGTCCGGTCGGCGGAATGAAGGCATTGCGCACTTCGAGCCGCGACATCATCGCGAAGGCCGCTTCGGGATCGAATTTCTGGAAAGGCCAGGCGACAACCGGAATGCCGAGGCAAAGCCCCGGAAGCAGGATATTGAGCAGGCCTCCGGCCCAGGCCCAGTCGGCCGGAGTCCAGAACCGGTCTCCGGGCTGCGGCGCGAAATCATGATGCATCTCGACGCCCGGGAGATGCCCCAGCAGAACGCGATGGCCATGCAGGGCGCCCTTGGGCTGGCCCGTCGTGCCGGACGTATAGATCATGAGCGCCGGATCATCTGCCCGGGTGACCGCCGGCGCGAATTCCGCTGCTTGCCCCTCGGTGAACCGCGTCAGCCCGACCGCATCGCCGTCATCGCCATCGATCGAGACGACACGCTCGAGCGCCGGCGTGCCCGCCAGCAGCGGCCGTGTCTTGGCCACGCCGGCGGCATCGGTGACGAGCAGCCGGGCGCCGGAATCCTTGAGGCGATAGGCCAGCGCATCGGCGCCGAAAAGCGCGGCCAGCGGCACCGCGATCGCGCCGATCTTGTAGATCGCGCAATGGGCGATCGGCACCTGCCGGCCCTGGGGCAGATGGATGGCCACACGGTCGCCCGGCCGGACCCCCGCGCCCAAAAGCGCGCCCGCCAGCCGGTTCGATTCTGCCCGGAGCCGGCCGTAGCTGATGACATCCTGGCGGAAATCCGGCCCGACCTCGATCAAGGCGGGGCGGTCGGGATGCACGTTCGCATGGGCATCCGCGCAGGCCACGCCGATATTGAACAGGGCCGGCACCGGCCAGCGAAAACGGGAGATCACCTCGGCATAGGCGGCAGGGGAACCGAGCAGGGGCGCGACAATCGCCATCGAACCAATCCGCAAAACAGAAAGATGCCGCTCTCTGCCCGCGTCTTAGGCAAATTGCAACGATGCTTGCAGGGCGGAGCCCGCCCATCTTGACAAATTGTCGCTGCGCCCTTTATCCCTCACGACGGTTACCGGGCCCCTCTGGCGTGTCGGAAAGACGCGCGATGTCGGAACCATCTTGTTTGGGCTCGAAAAACGGTAACGATCCATGATCGATATGCTTAGCTATGCCTTCTTGGGCAAGCCCCTTTGGATGTGGGGCGCCTTTCTCGCTGTCATCGTCACCTTGATGGCCTTCGACCTCGGTGTTCTCAATCGCAAGGAGAAGGAACTCGGCGTGGCCGAAAGCCTCTGGCTTTCCGCCTTCTACATCAGCGTCGCCATCGCCTTTGGTGGCTATATCTGGTGGTCCTATGAAACCGGCCGCCTCGTCACCGAGGACGGCACGCATGCCGGCATCGCCTATTTCACCGGCTTCTTCATCGAGAAGGCTCTGTCCATCGACAATGTCTTCGTCATCTCGCTGATCTTCGGATTCTTCGCGATTCCGCCGAGATACCAGTACCGCGCCCTCGTCTGGGGGATTCTCGCGGTGATCATCCTGCGCGGCATCATGATCGCCCTCGGGGCGGCGCTGGTGCAGCAATACAGCTGGGTCCTCTATATCTTCGGGGCCTTCCTCATCGCCACCGGCATCAAGATGCTCGTGGTGCCGGAAGGCGATCCGGATGTGTCGAAGAACCCGGTCGTGCGTTTCCTGCGGAAGCGCATGCGGGTGACCGAGCAGCTCCATGGCGAGAAGTTCTTTGTCCGCCAGCCGGATCCGGCGACGGGCAAGGTCGTTTCCTTCGCCACGCCGCTTTTCCTGGCGCTGATCGTGATCAACGTGGCCGACCTGATCTTCGCGGTCGACTCGGTCCCGGCGATCTTCGCCATCACGACGGACACCTTCATTGTCTACACCGCGAACATCATGGCCATTCTCGGCCTCCGGGCGCTCTATTTCGCCCTGGCAGCCATGGTGCACCGGTTCCACTACCTGAAATACGCGCTCGCCATGATCCTGGTCTTCATCGGCCTGAAGATCTTCTGGAACGAACTGGTGGGCAAGCTGAACCCGGCCATCTCGCTGGGCGTCACGCTGGCGCTCATCATGGGCGGCGTCGGATACTCGCTCTGGAAAACCCGGAACGACCCGGCCACCGGTGTCGGCAAGGCCTGACGCCAGGCGCATATCAAGACAGGGAAAGGCGGGCTTCGGCCCGCCTTTTTCATGTCAGACCGGCAAGGTCAGCTCGGCCTTGACCTCCTCCATCACGGCATAGGAGCGCGACTCGCGCACACCGGGCAAGGCCAGGATCGTCTGAGTCAGCAGGCTGCGATAAGCTTCCATATCCTTGACGCGTGTCTTGATCAGGTAGTCGAAGCCACCCGCCACCAGATGGCATTCAAGGATCTCCCGCGACGAGCGGACCGCGATTGCAAACTTGGCGAAGACATCGGGCGTCGTCTTGTCGAGCGTGATCTCGATGAAGACCAGCAACGCGCGATCCAGCATCGCCGGGTCGAGGATTGCGTGATACCCCTTGATGTAGCCTTCCCGCGTCAGGCGCTTGACGCGCTCTGTCGTTGCGGTTGGACTAAGGCCGACATTCTCGGCCAGCGCGACGGTCGACAACCGTCCGTCACGCTGCAGGGCCCGCAGGATCTTGATATCCGCCCGGTCGAGCTGCTCTGCCATAACTTGCTCCCTATCACGCCGAAACGCCGTTTCTATAGCGATATCCACTAACAGATAGGAAAAACAGCGGTGGAAACGCCTGTCAACAGGCGATATGTGTTTTGTAATCTCTGGTTGTCCTTCCAGCCCCTCCGGAACACGCGCCATGACCCCGACCACGCTTCCGAACCCGTCCTCGCTGCCGCCTTTCCGGGCCCCCTATGCGCCGGATGACGAATCACTGGCGGCGCCGCTGCTCGCTTCCAGCACGCTCCCGCCGGAAACCGAGCGCGCGATCGACCGGGAGGCGCGCCGGCTGATCGAGGCCATCCGGGCCGGCTCGGGCGGCATTGGCGGTGTCGAGCAGATCCTGCAGGAATATGCGCTCTCCACAAAGGAAGGGCTGGCGCTGATGGTTCTCGCCGAGGCCTTGCTGCGGGTGCCGGATTCGCTGACCGCGGACAAGCTCATCGAGGACAAGCTCGGCCAGGGCGATTTCCTGAACCACGAGCCGAAATCCGGCGCCTTGCTGATCAATGCTTCCGCCTGGGCCCTCGGCATCGGCGCGCGCATCATCCAGCCCGGCGAGACCCCGGACGGCATCCTCGCCCAGCTGGCCAAGCGGATCGGCCTGCCGACCATCCGCACCGCTGCCCGTCAGGCCATGAAGGTGATGGGCAACCATTTCGTCCTCGGCCAGACGATCGACGAGGCCCTGAAGCGGGCAGGCTCGGGCCCGGGGCGCTCCTTCCGCTATTCCTTCGACATGCTCGGCGAGGGCGCCCGCACGCGCGACGATGCGACCCGCTATTTCGCGAGCTATGCCAATGCGATCAAGCATATCGGCGCCAGCGCCGGCAACCGGCCCCTGCCCGACAGGCCGGGCATCTCGGTCAAGCTGTCGGCCCTGCATCCGCGCTATGAGGCCACGAACCGCGATGCGGTGCTGAAGGAACTGATCCCGATGGTGATCGAGCTCGCCACCTCGGCGAAGAGCTTCGATCTCAATTTCACCATCGATGCCGAGGAGGCGGACCGCCTCGAACTTTCGCTCGATATCTTCGCCGAATTGGCCCGGGCGCCGGAGCTGGCCGGCTGGGACGGCCTCGGCCTCGCCGTCCAGGCCTACCAGAAGCGCGCCGGCGCAGCGGTCGAATGGCTCGACCGCCTCGCCGAGGAGACCGGCCGCCGCTTCATGGTCCGGCTCGTCAAGGGCGCCTATTGGGATACCGAGATCAAGCGCGGCCAGGAGCGTGGCCTCGAGGATTTTCCGGTCTTCTCCCGCAAGGCGATGACCGACCTGAACTACATGGCCAGCGCCCGCGCCCTGCTTGCCGCCCGGCCGCGCCTTTTCCCGCAATTCGCCACCCATAACGCACTGACCGTCGCCACGATCCGTGCCCTGGCCGGCGATGCCGAGGGCTACGAATTCCAGCGCCTGCATGGCATGGGCGACGCGATCTACAACGCGCTGCTGGGTGATCATCCGGATGCGGCCTGCCGCACCTATGCGCCGGTTGGCGGCCATCGCGATCTTCTCGCCTATCTCGTCCGGCGCCTGCTCGAGAACGGCGCCAATTCCTCCTTCGTCCACGAGGCGGCGGATCCGGCGGTGCCGGTCGAGAAGCTGCTGGTCCGCCCGGCGGCCCTGATCGGCGATGCCCGCAAGGCGCGCCATGCCGGGATTGCCCGCCCCGCTGACCTGCTCGGCGCCGGCCGGCGGAACAGCCATGGCTACGAGCTCGGCCATTCAGAGACGCTGGCCCGATTGCTCGAGCGCCGGAGCTTCGCACCCCTGCACGCGACCAGCCTTGTGAATGGCAAGGCGGTCTCCGGCGCAGGCGCGCCGGTCCTCTCCCCGATCGATGCCCGCCCGGTCGGAATCGCCGAGAGCGCCACGGTGGCAACCGCGGATCTCGCCATCAGCACGGCTCAGGCCGCTTTCCCGGCCTGGAGCCGGGCGGCGGTCACGATCCGCGCCGGTGCGCTGCGCCGGGCGGCCGATCTCCTCGAGGAAGAAACCGGCCGCATTCTCGGGCTGCTTCAGGCCGAAGCCGGCAAGACCATCGATGATGCGATTGCGGAACTGCGCGAGGCGGTGGATTTCCTGCGCTATTATGCCGGCGAGGCCAAAAGGCTGTTCGCCGGCCCGATCGCACTGCCCGGCCCGACCGGCGAGGAAAACCGCCTCATCTACCGCGCCCGCGGGGTTTTCGTCGCCATCGCGCCCTGGAACTTCCCGCTGGCCATCTTTGTCGGCCAGGTCGCCGCGGCCCTCGCTGCCGGCAATACCGTCGTGGCGAAGCCAGCCGAACAGACACCGCTGATCGGCGCGCTGGCCATCCAGCTGCTGCACAAGGCCGGCATTCCCGGCAGCGTGCTGAACCTTGTCCTCGGGGATGGCGCCGTGGGCGCCGCGCTTGTCCGGCATGCCCGCGTTGCCGGCGTGGTCTTCACGGGCTCGACGGAGACGGCCCGCAAGATCAACCGGACCCTCGCCGCCAAGGATGGCCCGATCGTGCCGCTCATCGCCGAAACCGGCGGGATCAACGCCATGATCGTCGATGCAACGGCCCTGCCCGAACAGGTGGCTGATGATGTCGTGCTCTCTGCCTTCCGCTCGGCCGGCCAGCGCTGCTCCGCCCTGCGCCTGCTCTGCGTGCAGGAGGATGTCGCCGACCGGATGATCGAGATGATCGTCGGCGCCGCCAAGGAGCTGCGCCTCGGCGATCCGCGCGACCCCGCCACCCATATCGGCCCCGTCATCGATGCCGAGGCCAAGGGCCGGCTGGATGCCCATATCGAGCGGATGAAGGGCGAGGCCAAGACCTGGTTCGCCGGCGGCGCACCCGAGGGCCTCTATGTCGCCCCCCATGTCTTCGAGCTGAAGCGGGTCGAGGACCTGCAGGAGGAAATCTTCGGCCCGGTCCTGCATATCGTGCGCTACCCCGCCGGCAAGCTGGCCGAGGTGATCGAGGCCATCGAGGCGACCGGCTACGGCCTGACCCTCGGCATCCATTCCCGGATCGATGCCGAGATCCTCCGGATCACGACCGAGCTCGCCACCGGCAACATCTATGTCAACCGCAACATGATCGGCGCGGTGGTCGGCGTGCAGCCCTTCGGCGGGCACGGCCTGTCCGGCACCGGCCCCAAGGCCGGCGGTCCGAATTACCTGTTCCGCTTTGCAACCGAGCAGGTCATTTCGGTCAATTCGGCTGCGGCCGGCGGCAATGCCAGCCTGATGGCCCTGTCGGACGGCTGAGCCTTCTCAACTGCCCCGCTGCACGCTAGGTGTGGCGGCGGGGGAATTCGGATGCAGGGCGAGGCAGGACGGCGCAGGCAGTGGCGCACAGGCGGGGCATGGCTCCTGCCCTGCCTCGTGGCCATCATCGGCCCGGCGCATGGCCAGACATTGCCGCGCCCCGGCTGGTCGCTCTCGGCGCAATTGGGCCCGGGCTGGACAAGCAATCCGAACGATCTGCCCGGTCGGCAGAAAGGCGATGCCTACTGGAACTGGCAGGTCGGGCTCAGCTATCGCCACCCACTCTGGGACGGCGCCGCCCTGACCAGCAGCGTCAATACCGGGTCGGACTGGTATGCCCGCGAACGGGATGCCGGCTCCAACCGCCTCTCCGGCTCGCTCTCCTTCAGCCAGGCCTGGCGCGGCGCCACCCTCTCGCTGGGCATCACGGCCCGGACCAGCATGGACCAGCCGCTCAGGGCCCATGACGAGGCCAGCCAGGATGTCTCGCTCGGCCTGTCGCGGCCCATCACCCTCGCGCCGGACTGGACGCTGATCCCCAGTCTCGGCGCGGCGCGGCGCTTCTACCAGAACGGCACGAAGAACGACGTCCGGTTCCGCTCCGGCCTCGTCCTCGCGCGGAAATGGAATGCGTGGACCTGGCGCCTCGGCGGCACGGCCTCGTATCTCCTCGAGGACAACACGCCCATCCTGCCGCGCATCCGCGACCGCAACTGGAGCCTGTTCCTGTCCTCGAGCTATGAATGGGAGAAGGATCGCGAGATCGGCCTCCGGCTCGCCTATGCCCGGACCTATTCGACCTATGCGCCGAACCGCAACCGTTCGGTGACGCTGGCGCCGCAGGTCTCGGCAACGTTCCGGTTCTGACATGAAAAGGGGCCCGGAGGCCCCTTCCAAACCGACAGAAGCAGAGCCGCTCAGTTGCGGATCGCCGCCATCATGGCATTCAGGCCATCGAGCTTGCCCTGCGCGCGAAGACGGGCATCGTCGGTCTTCGCATCGCGGAGATCTTCCTCGGCATTGCGGATCTGGCCGCTCAGCGCCTCGACATTGATCTCGTCGAGCGGCACGGCCTGCTCGGCCAGCACGGTCAGGCCGACCGGCGAGACATCGGCAAACCCACCCCGAACGAACAGCCGCTGGCCGTTATCGATGGTGACGATGCCGCTGCGCAGGGCCGACATGAAGGGCGCGTGATTCGCCAGGACCGTGATTTCCCCTTCGGAGGCGGGAACGACGACCTGCGTCGCCTCGCCCGAGAAAAGCACGCGTTCCGGAGAAACGAGTTCGAACGAGAAAGTTGCCATCAAAATCTCCGCCGCTTTTTCAAGCGCTTTACCGAAGAGGTCTTCGGGAATGCAAAATTAGACACAGAGAAGTCCAGCGTCTTATCGGGCAGCCAGTCAACAAACATTCGTTTGCCGCTAGCAAAACAGATCAAGAGCTCTCCATTGCGATGGCGGGCGAAGGTCTCGATAACCTCCCCGCCCAACAACTCGCGCAACCGCCTGGCTTCCCAGGCTCGGTTGTCACGAGGCATGGTCAGGCCGCCTCGGCCGCGAGCTTCTGGGCCTTCTGGACGGCTTCCTCGATGGTGCCGACCATGTAGAAGGCCGCTTCCGGCAGGTGGTCATACTTGCCTTCGCAGAGACCCTTGAAGCCGGCAATCGTGTCCTTCAGCGACACGAGCTTGCCCGGCGAACCGGTGAAGACTTCGGCCAC
>JAIXSR010000093.1 GCA_027484605.1 Hyphomicrobiales bacterium
CCGGCGCGGCGGTGACGCAACTCCTCCTGACCCATGAAAAGGAAGAATTGGAGGAGCTCAGCCGGACCCGAAGCCTCGCCACCGTGGATGGCCTGAAGCAGACCGTCATGCGGACCATCGAATCCGTGGAAAGCGTCCATGCCCTGCTGCAGAACCGCCATGATCTGCTGGCGCAGGGCAATGCGCAGGGCGCCGCCACCATCGCGGATCACTTGGTGGCGCTCACCCAGCGCGAGAGCATCGGCATCCTCCAGGTGGCCACCACGGATCGCGCGGGCATCGTCAACTGGTCCACCGTGCCGGATTGGCAACCGCTCGACCTTAGCGACCGGGTCCATATCCGGGTGCATTTCGACCGGCCACCGGAGCTCTTCTTCAGTGCGCCCCTGGTGGGCCGCGTGTCCGGGCGCTGGAGCGTCCAGGTCACCTATCCGCTGCGGGACGCGGCCGGGCATTTCGCGGGCGTTTCCGTGGTTTCGCTCGATCCGGTGCTGCTCTCCGCCCGCCTGGGTGAGATCGCCATCGCGGAGGGCACGGTCGCGGCCCTGCTGCGCCTGCCGGATGGCGCCCTGCTGGCCCGCAGCCACGATCCCGAACGGCATCTGGGCCGCGCGCCCTCGGCCAATCACCCGGCCGCGGATGCGGCGCGGGAGCGGGAGCGCGGCGTCCTCCACACGCGCAGCGTGGTGGATGGCCGGCAGGTCGTCATGGCGTTTCGTCGCGTCTATGGCGATCACCTGGTGCTGGCCTATGCCGAGGATTGGGAGTCGGCTGGCCACATCATAGAGGTGCTGAGCCTTTGGGGCTGGCTGTCCTTCGCCCTGCTCATGCTGGTCCTGGCGGTGGCGGGCTTCGTCCTGCTGCGCGCCCTGGGCTTCCGGGTGGCGCGCCGCGATCTGGCCCAGGCGCAGGCGCAGCGCGCCGCCACCCTCGCCGCCTGGACGCAGCTCGAGACGCTGCTGCAAGCCTCGCCCGTGCTCATCTATGCCGGCGAGGATCCGCGCAGCCGCGCCGAGCCGGAATCGGCCTTCAAGCCGGGCTTCCTCTCGCCCAACCTGCGCCAGGTGCTGGGCTGCGATCCGGAGAGCTTCGTCGATCCGGAGCGGATGAAGGCGCGGATGGAGCCCGCGGGCTGGGAGGAGCGCGTCGCCTTCCTCGGCAAGGCGCTCGCGGAGGGCCGCGCGGCGATCGAGTATCGCTGGAACCACCCCGAATCCGGCTGGCGCTGGCTGCGCGAGGAGGCACGGCTGGTGAACCCGGCGCCGGCGCCGGAGTTCGGCGTCGTCGGCTATCTCCTGGACGTGACGGAGGAGCGGCAGGCCCGGGCGCGGGCGGCGGCCAGCGCGCGGCTGAACATACTGGGCGAGCTGGCGGCCAACATGGCGCATGAGCTCAACCAGCCCCTGGCGGTGATCTCGCTCGCCGCCGAGAATGCCGCCGCGGCGCTGGAATTCGGTGGCGCCAAGGGCATCCAGCACGCGATGGGAACGCTGGAGCTCATCGCGTCCCAGGGCACGCGCTGCAAGTCGATCATCCAGCACCTGCGCGCCTTCAGCCAACCGGATGAGCGGCAGGCCGAGAGCGAGGTGAATCTGCAGGGCGTCATCGCGGGGGCCATGCTGCTGGTCTCGGGCGCGCTGCGGGACGCGGAGATCACGCTGGAGGTTGATCTTCCCGCCGACCTGCCGCCGGTTCGCGCCAATGTGGTGGGCGCGGAGCAGGTGCTGGTGAATCTGCTGCTCAACGCCCGGGATGTCCTGGCGGAGCTTCCGCCGGGCCAACCGCGGCGCATCACCATCCGTGGCGGCGTGGAGGCGGGGCGCCTGCGCCTCATCGTGAGCGATACGGGGGGCGGCATTCCCGCCGGCCTGCTGGACCGCCTGTTCGAGCCCTTCGTCACGACCAAGCCGAGCGACAAGGGCACCGGGTTGGGCCTGGCCATCTGCCAGTCCACCATGCGCGGCTTCGGGGGCGACATCACCGCGCGGAATGGCCGTGCCGGGGCGGAATTCATGCTGGACTTCGGCCTGGGGCAAGCCACCCCCGGCTCCGACGACGAAGGCGCAAAGGCGGTTGCATGACGGGTGACGTGATGGAGGCGGGCCTCGCCATTCTGGTGCTGGAGGATGAGCCCTTCCTGCTGGAGGAACTCGCCATGGGCCTGTCCTACAGATGGCCCCGGGTGCTGACGGCTTCCTCGGCGGCGGAGGCGGCCCTCCTGATCGAGACGTCGCCCGATGTCGCGGTCTTCGTGACCGATATGCGCATGCCGGGGGAGACCGGCCTCAGCCTGGGCAGCCGGATGTATCACGCCCGCGCCGAAGCCGAGGCGCTGGAGGTGGTGCTGATTTCCGGCGGGGCCCTGCCCAGCCCGGAGCCGGGCGCGCCGGCGCATGCGCCCATGGCCTTCGTGCTGAAGCCCTTCCGCATGGCGGAGATGCACGCTGCGGTGTCGCAGGCCTACGCCACGGCCTTGCGGCGCCGTGCCGGGGCCAGGGGAACGGAGCCGGCGCCGGGCGGCTGAGGGCGCTTTCCGTCCCGGCGCCCGGCCCGGGCTTGCCGGTCGAATGGCCAGAACATATAAAGAACACATGCCAAGCCACGCCAGGATTCCCAGCCTCCCCAGCCGCGCCGGCACCCCCTGCCCGCCGGCCGGGCCCGCGCCGCTTCCTTCCCCCTCCCGGGCCGCATGAGATGGCCCGACGCACCCGGCGCCCGCGCGGCCTGGCGATGATCCTGCTCGCGGGCGTCGCTCTCGCCTCCGCCTGGCTGCATTGGCAGCCCCCGACCCGCCAATTCTGCGAGGCCGTGGACGGCGACACGATCCATTGCGGAGAACAGCGGGTGCGGCTGATCGGGCTGGACGCGCCGGAGCTGCGCGCCCGCTGCGAGGAGGAAGCGCGGCTCGCCCAGGCGGCAACGGAGCGGCTCCGGCACCTGCTGGAGGGCGGGGTCACGCTGGAACAGGCGGGGCAGGACCGCTTCGGCCGCAGCCTGGCCGTGGTGCGGGACCAGCGCGGCGAGGACGTCGCCGCCGTGCTGATCCGCGAGGGGCTGGCCCGCGCCTATCACGGGCGCGGGCCGCGCGAGGGCTGGTGCTGACGGCTCACGCCGCCAGCGGCAGCGCCTCGCTCACATCCACGCCGAGCATGAGCCCGAGATTCTGCACCGCGGCGCCCGAGGCGCCCTTGCCCAGATTGTCCAGCCGCGCGACCAGCACCGCCTGGTTGTGCTTCGCGTTGCCGTAGACGCGCAGCTCCAGCATGTTGGAGCCGTTCAGCGGCTCCGGTTCCAGCCGCGCGGCGGGGTCGGCCGGCAGCACGCGCACCCAGCCGGATGTCGCGTAGCGCGCGGCCAGGGCCGCTTCGAGGTCGGCGGGCTTGGGCTTGCCCGGCAGGGCATCGAGGTGCAGCGGCACGCTCACCAGCATGCCCTGGGCGAACTTGCCCACGCTGGGCACGAAGATCGGTCGCATGGAAAGGCCGCTATAGAGCTGCAGCTCCGGCACATGCTTGTGCTCCAGGCCGAGGCCATAGAGGAAGAAGGGCGCGGCCGTGCCCTCGTCGAACTCCGCGATCATCGCCTTGCCGCCGCCGGTATAGCCCGAGACGGCGTTGACGGTGATGGGATGGCCGGGCGGGATGATCCCCGCATCCACCAGCGGCCGCAGCAGCGCGATGCCGCCCGTGGGGTAGCAGCCGGGATTGGCGACGCGCTTCGCGGCGGCGATCAGCGCGGCATGGCCCTCGGTGAGTTCCGGGAAGCCATAGACCCAGTCGGGGTTCACGCGATGGGCGGTGCTGGCATCCAGCAGCTTCGGCGCGGCATCGCCCATCTCGGCGGCCATGGCGGCCACTTCCTTGGCGCCGGCATCGGGCAGGCAGAGCACCACGGCATCCACCTCTTCCATCAGGCGGCGCTTGGCGGCCGGGTCCTTACGCTCGCTCTCCGCGATCGAGCGGATCGTCAGCGCGGGGTGGTTTTCCAGGCGCGCGCGGATCTGCAATCCGGTGGTGCCGCTTTCGCCGTCAATGAAGATGCTTGCCATGGGAATCTCCGTCGGGATGACAGGGTAACAGAAACGAAAAAGGGGCGGGTCCTTGCGGATCCGCCCCTCGGGTATGACCGGCATGCAGGCCGGGCGTGACGCCCGGATCCTGGACGTCAGCGCTTGGAGAACTGGAAGGAACGTCGGGCCTTGGCCTTGCCGTACTTCTTGCGCTCGACCGCACGCGGATCGCGCGTGAGGAAGCCCGCCTTCTTCAGGATGCTGCGCAGCTCCGGCTCGTAGTTCACCAGCGCGCGGCTGATGCCATGGCGCACCGCGCCGGCCTGGCCCGAGAGGCCGCCACCGGTGACGGTCGCGACCACGTCGAAGGCCTGGTAGCGGTCGGCCACCAGGAAGGGCTGGGCGATCAGCATCCGCAGCACGGGGCGCGCGAAATACTGCGTGGCCGGCTTGTCGTTGATGGTGAACTTGCCCTTGCCCGGCATCACCCAGACGCGGGCGACGGATTCCTTGCGGCCGCCGGTCGCGTAGGAGCGGCCCTGCGCGTCACGCTTCGGCTGGACCGGGGCGGCGGCGGTGGCGCCCGGCGCGGCGGCGGCCGTGCCCTGCACCAGGCTCTTGAGGTCGGCGAGGGAGTTGGCGGTGGTCTGCTCGCTCATGGCTTAGGCAACCTTGTTCTGCGACGCCGCGATGGCGGTGTTCTTGCGGTTCATCGCCGCGACATCCAGCACGACGGGGCTCTGGCCGGCATGCGGGTGCTCGGTGCCGGCATAGACGTGCAGGTTCTTCATCTGCTTCCGGCCGAGCGGGCCGCGCGTGATCATGCGCTCCACCGCCTTGGTGATGACGCGCTCGGGGTAGCGGCCTTCGAGCAGCTGGCGCTGCGAACGCTCCTTGATCCCGCCGGCGAAGCCGGTGTGCCAGTAGAAGATGGACTGGTCGCCCTTGTTGCCGGTGAGCTTCACCTTGCCGGCATTGAGGATGACGACATGGTCGCCGCAATCCACATGCGGGGTGAACTGGGGCTTGTGCTTGCCGCGGAGCCGGTTGGCGACGATGGTGGCGAGACGGCCGAGGACGAGCCCTTCGGCGTCGATCACCCACCAGTTCTTCGTCACCTCGGCCGGCTTCAGCGAGCGGGTCTGTGTGCTGAGCATGTTAACCTTCAAATACGCTTGTTCTGGGCGGGGGTGTGCCTGAGGGCGCGCGGAAGGTCAAGCCGCGGGCGCGTTTTTTTGCCGTAGTAACATGATACCTCTCCAGGATCATCGGCGCCGCCGAAGGACGCCCCCGGCAAGGCCGATTGGCAAGGCCGCGCGCCATATCGCATCATCCCTCCTGCAAGACGCCCAAGGATACCCCAATGCGCAAGCTGCTCCTGCTTCTCCTCCTGGCCCTGCTCGCGGCCCCCCTGCCCGCCATGGCATCCGAACGGGCCAGTGGAAATGTAATATGCTTCGACAACCAAATGTTTGAGCCCATGCGCATCAAGCTTTACCAGACATCCCTGGGCTACTACGAAATCGAGAATGATTGGCGGCGAATTCCAGCCAGGTCGCGCTTTTGTCAGGACTATCCGGTCTTGCGCTATTTGCGCCTAAGAGTTTTCGTGTGGTTTGGCACGTGGCACGAGGTGGGCCCTTGCAACCTTCACTTCGTTGACCCGCGTGGCGGCATCTTCATCACCAGCGGCCTCTTCTTCGGCCGGGAAAGTCAGACCTGCAAAGTGCAGTAACCCGTCCGCCCGGCCAGGCCAGGGCAAGTTGGCGACCGCATCCCGTTCGGCTCGAAATCAAGCACCGGAGCCTGAGCCTGAAGGCCGCGACGCCCTGGGCCCGCATTCGCAGCCAACCCAGCGAGGGAGCGCTCCTGCGCACGACCGGGTTTGTCGCTCGGATGAAGCATAACCGCGAGTAGCCTCAAGCCCCCAGGGCTTCGCCCCTGCGTGCTTCCAGCCTAAACACAGGGACAGTCCCCGCAGGAGAGCGCGCCATGACCGACGACACCACCAACCCCGCCGCCCACGGTCTTGGCCGCAACGCCGCCAATTACGGCGACCGCGAATTCGCCCTCTACCTCCGCCGCAGCTTCGCCGCCTCCATGGGCTATTCCAAGGACGCACTGACCCGGCCCGTGGTCGGCATCGTGGACACGGCCAGCGACTTCAACAATTGCCACCGCTCCGTGCCCGACCTGATCGAGGCCGTGAAGCGCGGCGTGATGCTCTCGGGCGGCCTGCCCATGGCCTTCCCGACGATCAGCCTCTGCGAGCCCTTCCTGACGCCCTGCTCCATGCACTACCGCAACCTCATGGCGCTCGACACCGAGGCGATGGTGAGCGCGCAGCCCATGGATTCCGTGGTCCTGGTCGGCGGCTGCGACAAGACGGTGCCCGCCCAGCTCATGGCCGCGATCAGCGCCGATGTGCCGGCCGTCATGCTGGTGACGGGGCCGATGAGCGCCAACCGCTACCAGGGCGAGCGGCTGGCCGCCTGCACCGATTGCCGCCGCTACTGGGCGCGCTACCGCTCGGGCGATGTGAGCGAGGCGCGCATCAATGAGGTGGAGAACGCACTCGCCGTCACCGCCGGCACCTGCGGCGTGATGGGCACGGCCAGCACCATGGCCTGCATGGTGGCCACGCTCGGCTTCATGCCGCTGGAGGGGGCCAGCGCGCCGGCCGTCCATGCCGACCGCCTGCGCATCGCGGAGGAGGCCGGACGGCTGGCCATGGGCCTCAAGGTCCGCCCCTCCGAGATCCTGACGATCGAGGCGGTGGAGAACGCCATGCGCGTGCTGCTGGCCCTGGGCGGCTCCACCAATGCCCTGGTGCACCTGGCCGCCATCGCCGGCCGCGCGGGGCTGCGCGTGGACCTCAAGCGCCTGGACCAGATGAGCGACGAGACGCCGGTTCTGGTGGACCTCAAGCCCACCGGCGAGGGCTATATGGAGGATTTCCACTTCGCCGGCGGCATGCGCGCGCTCCTCTGGGAGATCCGCGACCTGCTGCATCTCGGCACCAGGGACGTCTACGGCCGCACGCTCGCCGAGCGCATCGGCGACGGCACGCATTTCGTGGACCGCACCTACATCAAGGCGCGGGAGAAGCCGGTCTCCCCCGTCGGCGGTCTCGTGGCGCTCTTCGGTTCGCTGGCGCCCGACGGCGCGATCCTCAAGCGCTCGGCGGCCACCGAATCCCTCTTCGAGCATGAGGCGGAGTGCATGGTCTTCGAGAGCGTCGAGGATCTGGCCGAGCGCATCGACCGCGACGACCTGGCGGTGACGGCCGACACCATCATGATTCTGAAGAATGCCGGCCCGCTTTCGGCCGCCGGCATGCCCGAGGCGGGCTATCTGCCCATCCCCAAGAAGCTCGCGCGGCAGGGGGTGAAGGACATGGTGCGGATGAGCGATTGCCGCATGTCCGGCACCGCCTTCGGCACGGTGGTGCTGCACATCGCCCCCGAGGCGCAGGCCGGCGGCCCGCTGGCCTTCGCCGAGACGGGGGACCGCATCCGCCTCTCGGTGAAGAAGCGCAGCCTCGATCTGCTGGTGGACGAAGCCACGCTCGCCGCCCGCCGCGCCAAATGGCAGGCCCGCGCGCGCCCGAAGCGCGGCTGGGACCGCCTCGTGCATGAGCAGGTGCTCCAGGCCCCCGATGGCGCGGACCTGCGCTTCCTGCGCGCCGAGGGGGTGTGATGCGCGCGCCCGCCCTGCTCGGCCTGCTCGCCCTGCTCCCCGCGGCGGGGCATGCGCAAGGTGCCAGTGAGCATGGCGGGCAGATCTGCTGGGCGCTCGTCACCTCCGCCACGCCCACCGCCGAGATCTCGCAACGGATCACGGCCGAGCGCTGCCAGCGCGGTGACGCGCTGATGGTCTTCGGCCTGACGCAGGAGGCCTTGCCCATCGCGGCGAGTTTCTGCGACCTCAGCCATCCCATCAGCATCGAGCAGGTGGATGGCGCGCGCAATTTCCTCTGCACCTATTCCGGCCAGCGGCGCATGGGCCGCAACGGGCAAGAGCGCCCCCGCGGGCGATGATGGGCGCATGAGCAACCCACTGAACCGCGGTTTGGCGCGATGCGTCGCCGCCGCGCCCGGCTTCCGGCGGCAGGCGCATGCCCCCCGGGCCGAGGGGCCTTGGATGAGGAAGACGCCATGATCGCCATCCTCGGCGCTTCCGGCCGCTCCGGCGCAACGCTCTGCCGCGCGCTGCATCAGCCCTTCCGCGCCGTGGTGCGCGATGCGGCGAAATGGCAGGCGCTCGGCATTCCTGCCCCGCATGCGCTGGCCGATCTGACCGACCCGGCCGCGCTGGCCAAGGCCCTGGCCGGCGCGGATACCATCATCTCCTGCGCCCATGCCCGGCACATCCCGGCCATCCTTACCGCCGCGCCGGATGAGGCCCGCTTCGTCTTCATCGGCAGCACGCGCCGCCATTCCCGCTGGCCCGACGCCCATGGCGATGGCGTGCGCGCGGGTGAGGCGGCCTTCCTGGCCAGCGGCCGCGCCGGCACGCTGCTGCACCCGACGATGATCTACGGCGCCGAAGGCGAGGACAATGTCCGGCGCCTCGCCGCGCTCATGCGCCGCCTGCCCGTCCTGCCCCTGCCCGGCGGCGGTGCCAGCCTGGTGCAGCCCATCCACCAGGACGACGTCACGCGTTCGATCATCGCCGCCGCCACGCGCCGCAACACCGCGCCGGAAGTCAACATCATCGCCGGGCCCGAGCCCCTGCCCTATCACGCGTTTTGTGCCGCAGTGGCACGAGCCGCAGGCCTCGCCCCGCGCCTCGTGCTGCCCCTATCGGCGGGCCTCCTCATGGCACTGAGCCCCCTCACCCGCGCCCTGCCCTTCCTGCCCCGCATCGGCGCCGAGGAAATCCGCCGCCTCACCGAGGACAAGTCCTTCGACATCACGGCCATGCGCGAAACGCTGGGCGTTACCCCCATCCCCCTTGCCGAAGGCCTGCGCCGGACGTTTTCTTGAAGCGAACAGGAGTCGCTCCCATGCCCGTGATCAACCGCATCGCCGAATTCCATCCCGAAATGACGGAGTGGCGCCGCGATTTCCACATGCACCCCGAGCTCGGCTTCGAGGAGCACCGCACGGCCGGCATCGTGGCCGGGAAGCTGCGTGAATTCGGCTGTGACGAGGTGGTGACGGGCATCGCCAAGACCGGCGTCGTCGGCGTCATCCATGGCCGCCAGGGGCCCACCGGCCGCGCCATCGGGCTTCGCGCCGACATGGACGCACTTCCCATCGAGGAAGCGACCGGCCTGCCGCACGCCTCCACCATTCCAGGCAAGATGCATGCCTGCGGCCATGACGGCCACACCACCATGCTGCTGGGAGCCGCCAGATACCTGGCCGAGACCCGCAATTTCGACGGCACCGTCTACGTGGTCTTCCAACCCGCCGAGGAGAACCTGGCCGGCGGCGGCGTGATGGTCGAGGAAGGCCTTTTCGACCGATTCCCCATGGAGCGCATCTTCGGCCTGCACAATTGGCCCACCATGCCCGAGGGCACCTTCGCCTGGCGCGAGGGCCCGGTCATGGCCGCCGTCGCGAATCTCGAAGTCACCATCACCGGCAAGGGCGCCCATGGCGCGCTTCCCTTCCAGGGCAATGACCCGATCGTGATCGCGGCCGCCATCGTGCAGGCGCTGCAAAGCATCGTGGCGCGCAACCTGGATGCCGCGGATGCCGGCGTCATCACCATCGGCCACATCAATGGCGGCCACACCTACAACGTCATCCCCGAGGTGGTGACGATGCTGGGCACTGCCCGCTGGTTCCTGCCCGAGGTGGGGGACATGCTGGAGGCGAAGTTCAAATCCCTCGTCACCGGCATCGCGGCGAGCTTCGGCGCGACCGCCACCGCGGAATTCCTCCGCGCCTACCCCGCCACCATCAATGAGGCGGAGAGCACGGGGCTCGCCAAGCGTGCAGCCCTCACCGTGGCCGGCGAGTCGCGCGTGGCCCACATGCCCAAGCCCACGATGGGTGCCGAGGACTTCGCCTTCATGCTGAACGCCAGGCCCGGCGCCTATCTCATGCTGGGCGGCGGCAAGACGGGCAATGAGGCGAATGTCCACCACCCGCTCTACGACTTCAACGATGACATCCTGCCCATCGGCGCCAGCTACTGGGTGACGCTGGCCGAGCAGCTTCTGCCCCGTGGCTAAGGAAGGGGAGGCCGAGGCGCCTATCCCCGGCAAGATCGAGCTCTTCCTCGGCT
This sequence comes from Hyphomicrobiales bacterium, assembly GCA_027484605.1. Lineage (GTDB taxonomy): Bacteria > Pseudomonadota > Alphaproteobacteria > Rhizobiales > Beijerinckiaceae > Rhabdaerophilum. The sequence goes on from JAIXSR010000093.1 coordinate 10,250, forward strand.
ATGTGAAGATCGGGCTGCTGGGCTTCGGCGGCGTCGGCCCCTGGTCGCGCCATGTGATCGTCGAGGAGCGCAAATGGCTCTCCGAGCGCGACTATGCCGAGGTGCTCGGCCTCGGCCAGATCCTGCCCGGCCCCAATGTGGGCAATGCCTCGGTGATGATCGGCCGGCGCTTCCATGGCCTGGCGGGCTCGCTCATCGCGACCGCCGGCCTTTATATCGGCCCGCTCTGCATCCTGATCGCGCTCTCCATCCTGTATGAGCTCTACGGGACGCGGCCGGGTGTGGCGCCCTTCATGCAGGGTGTGGCAGCCGCCGCGGCCGGGATGGTGATCGGCACCGCCATCAAGATGGGCCAGAATCTGCGCCCGCCGCCGGAACTGATCGTGGTCGGGCTGCTTGCCGTGGCCGGCGCCGCCTTCCTGCGGCTGCCCCTGCCGCTCATTGTCGTCGTGCTGGCGCCGCTCGGCGTCTTCCTCTCGCTGCGGCGCAGCTGGAAGCGCGCGGCATGACGCTCCTGCTCCAGATCCTGCTGGCCTTCGGCACGCTCTCGTTGCTCGCGATCGGCGGCGCCAATGCCGTGCTGCCAGAGATGCACCGTCTCGTCGTGGATGTGCATGGCTGGATGGATGATGCGACCTTCAGCCAGCTCTTCGCCCTCGCCCAGGCCGCCCCCGGCCCCAACATCCTCGCGGCCTCGGTCATGGGCTGGCATATCGCGGGCGGGGCGGGCATGGCCATGGCCACCATCGGCATGCTGCTGCCGGCTGCCATCCTCGCCTATGGCATGCAGGGGCTGACGCAACGGCTGCGCGGCAACACCTGGCTGAAGCCGGCGCAATTCGGGCTGGTGCCGCTCGCCGTCGGGCTCATCGCGGGTTCGGGCGTCATCATGGCGCAGGCGGCGGGCACAAACTGGCTCAGCTTCGTCATCATCGCCGTCTCGACCGTCTTCGTGTGGCGCACGAAATACTCGCCGCTCTGGGTGCTGGCGGGCGGCGGTGCATTGGGCCTTCTGCTGCTGTGAAGGCGCCGACGAACCGCGCGCTCTTCCTCACCTATCTCCAGATCGGCCTGACCAGCTTCGGCGGCGTGAATGCCTGGGCGCGGCACATGCTCGTGGAAAAGCGTGGCTGGCTGACCGAGCAGGAATATGCCGAGACGCTCGGCATCGGCCAGGTGCTGCCCGGCCCCAATGCGCTCAACACGGCCATCGGGGTCGGCGTGCGCTTCGGGGGGGCCATGGGCGCGCTCGCCTGCGCGCTCGGTCTCTTCGCCGGCCCCATGGCACTGCTGGCCGGGATCGCCGCCCTCTATGACGCCTATGGGCAATTGCCGCTGGTGCGCGCCACACTGACCGGGATCGCCGCCGCAGCCGCGGGCATGGTGCTCGGCACCGCCATCAAGATGGGGGTGAAGCTGCAGCCGACGCTGCCCCTGCTGGCCGTCGGCCTCGCTGCGGTGGCTCTGGCCTTGCTGCGCGCCCCCTTGCCCTTCGTTGTGCTGGGCCTGGCCCCCTTCGGCCTCGCCGCCGCCTGGTGGAAGCTCCGCCGGTGAGCGACGGCGATGACCTTTGGGCGTTGGTCTGGGGTTTCCTCGGCATCTCGCTGCTGTCGGTGGGTGGTGGGGTGGCCGCACTGCCCGAGATGCATCGCCTGATGGTGGAGAACCAAGGCTGGATGGACGACCTGGCCTTCTCCAAGCGATACGCGCTGGCCCAGGCCGCCCCTGGCCCGAACGTGATGGTGGTGGGCCTCTTCGGGTGGCATGTGGCCGGCATCACAGGGATGTTCGCCGCCATGCTCGCCATGTGCGGGCCAACCTCGATCCTCGCCTATGCCTTCTGCCGACTGCGCGGGCATCTCCAAGGGGCGATCGCCATGCGCGTCTTCGAGCGCGGCATGGTGCCCATCGCCGTCGGTCTCATCGCCGCCTCGGGCCTGCTGCTGGCCCAGGGTGCCGCTTTCGGCACGGGGGGTGCGCCGCTCGCCATCGCCATCTCCATCGGCAGCACGCTCTTTGTCTGGCGGAGCCGGTTCAGCCCGCTCTGGGTGCTGGGAGCCGGCGCGCTGCTCGGCGCGACCTTCTTTCAATAGGGGAATTTTTCACTCTTTTGCACGCATAGATTGCATGCCATTGTGGCACATATGAACAGCACGGTTTACTTCGCCACCAACCGGCGCCTCCGGGGTGATGGCACCAGCGCCAGCCAATATGCCGGCGAAACGGGCCCCGCGGGGCTGCCGGGCAGCGTCACCCATGCGGTGGGCTTCGTCGAAGGCACCGACCTCGCGCGCCTGGAAGCCGGGCGCCTCGCGCGCATCGAAAGCGTCGCCGCGGATGATTTCAGCGAGACGGTGCAGGCCGATCTCGCCTCCGGCCGCAACCTGCTCATCTTCATCCACGGCTTCGCCAACAGCTTCACGGACAGCATCACCCGCGCCGCCTTCAACCGCGAATGGCTCGCGGCCTCCGGCGTCACGGCCGCCGATTGCAGCGTCGTTTCCTTCTCCTGGCCCTCCCGCGGCGTGGTGGTGAACCCGGGCGACGTGATGGGAGGCATCGCGCTCGGCCCCATGACGCTGGCGCTCAAGCTGCTCGGCATCACCGCCTCGCCGCTCGCCAATGCCTATTTCGAGGACCAGGCGGCGGCCGCCGCCTCCGCGGCCGACCTCGTGAGCTTCCTGGACCGGCTGCGCCCGGCCATGCGGCGCGTCCAGCGGCGCGGGGGGCGCGTCTTCCTGCTGGCGCATTCCATGGGCAATTGGGCGATTGAGCATGCCCTCAACCTCTGGGGGGCGATGGGCCTGCCCGATGGCATGCTCTTCGACGAAGCGCTCAGCGCCGCAGCCGATTGCTCCTATTCCGAGGCCGGGCGCGGCCCCCCCTGGCTCAGCCATCTCGCGGCCCTTTCGGGCCGCGTCAGCCTCTATCACTCGGCCACCGACCAGGTGCTGCGGTTGAGCCAGGTGGTGAACAACATCCAGCGCCTGGGCCGCAGCGGCCCCGCCGACCGCACCGACCTCACCCGCTACCCGCGCGAGAATTGGCGCTTCGTCGATTGCGAGGGAGCAGCCGATGCCGGGCCCGGCCGCAGCCTCGATTCCAGCCACCAATTCTACCGCCGCATCCCCAAGGTGCGGGACGACATGGCCCGCGTGATGGATGACAAGGGCGCCGGCGGGCGGGTCATTCTTTGAGAGGCTAGCGCAGCCGCGCCAGCGTCCCCGCCTCGGCCGCCGCCGCCATCGCCGCCGCATCTTCCGCCAGCAGCAGCCCTTCCGCCACCAGCCGCGCCGCACTGGCGCGCACGGCGGCGACATAGGCCGCCATATCCGGCCAGCGCTCGGCGATGGAGGGGCGCGGATCGCCCCGCCCCTCGCGCTCGGCCCGCGTGGCGGCCAGGGCAAGCGCCGCCCCCTGGTTGGTGCAGAGCGCGCCGGCGCCGAAGCCCGCCGCGCGCGGATTGTAGCCGGTATAGGTGGCGCGCGGCGCCTCGATCACCGGCAGGCGGATGCCGGCCACCGCATTGCCGTCTGCATCCAACGTGGGCACCAGCACCGGCCAGGCGCCGATGGCACGCGGCGGCATCGCGCTGACATCCAGCCGGTAGGCCGGCGTGATGGAATCAGGCGCGACCAGGCCCGGGATCGCCGGGAAGGCGAAGTTGGCCGGCCCCTCGCCACGCCGCGCCAGGTTGCCGGAAGGGCGCAAGGTGCCGTCGGCGACACTCGGCGTGCGCGAGGCGGGCGGCTCCCTCCCCTCGCGGATCCAGGCCTCCAAGGCCACCATCAGCGCGCGCATCGGGGCACCGCCCTGCAAGGGGTTGAGCGGCATGGCACAGACCGGGCTGGGCGCGGCCCAGGCATCGGCGGTCGCGTAATGCGGATGGCCTGCCAACATATACGCCCGCACATTCGGCGGCAGCCCGACATGGCGGCCAGCCGCATCCGTCACGGTCAGGGAGCCGCGCGCACCCCAGTACTCGAACTCGCTGTCCGTCTGCATGATGCGCGGGCAGTTGCGGCGCTCGGTGCAGCGGCGCAGCAGGCCATCGGTGGCGCCGCTCAGCGGGTCGGTCGTGTCGGCATAGGTGAAGGGGAACTGATCGGCCGGATAGAGCCGGTCCGTATGGTCCGAGGGGTTGCGCCCCGGCTGCGCCCAACGGGCATTCATGTCGGTCCGTCGGGCGCCAGGGATATGCGGCACCATGCCGTCGAACACCACGCGACCTGCCGTATCCTCGTTGAAGCCGAGATACAGCGCATCCCGCAGGAAGCGGCCGGATTGCGAGACGCCGAGCGTGACCGCCCGCGCCGAAGCGCGCCCGGCCTGCGGATTGCCCCCCGCCTGCGGATCCATCGGCGCCTCGCCATGCCGCAGCGCCGCCGCGACATCGCGGAAGGCGGCGAAGCCCATGCCCATCAGGCCAGGGTCACGCGCCGTATAAGCGACTTCGTAGATGTCGCCGGCGGCAAAGCCTTCGGGCCGGGTGATGGCGACGCGACCCGGTGCGGTGACAGCGACGGAAAGCCCGGCTGGCGTGGTGCGCGCATCCTCGGTGCGGGCGCGCAGCGTCACGCGCAGGCTGGCAGGATCGGCCAGGTCATAGGTGAGCTGGCCCGTGCCGGGATTGGTCCGGTTGTCAAAGACGAATTCGTCGCGCACAGCGCCGGTCACGCCGGGCACGCGCGGCACCTGCACGCGCATCCCCGGACCCGGCGTCGGGTCGCCCTGCCAGCCGATCCAGGCCAGCGTATAGCCCTGGCGGAACATCCAGCCATTGCCGGCATCGGCCGCCGTCGCATAGCGGCCATTGCTGGCGCCCGGCGCGTCGTTCAGCAATTGCCCGATGATCTGCCGACCGCGATTGGGCGGCTCCACCAGCAGCGTGCCATTGGCCCGCGCGGGGTCGACAGGGCGGAGGATCAGCACATCCGCCACCGCCTCGACGCGTCCGGCCGCGTTGCGGGGTGCGAGAGCGATGTCGGCAATCACCGCATTGCGCGGATCGGCGGGGTCAAGCGCGATGGTGGCCCGGCCACGCAGCAGCTCATAGGCGCCGGCGGCGCCAAAGCTTGCGCCGGCATAGGCGGGTGTGGGCGCCTCCATCTCGAAGCGTGCCACCTGCCCGGCGGCGGGTGTGGCGAGCAATGCCAGCGTGAGCGCAAGGTTTCGCATGGGATGTTTCCTCTCCGGAGATCCAGCTTGCGCGCGCCCCTGGCCCCCGCGCAAGCAGGAGCCCGGTTCCGGCGCAACCCCATCCTCAACGCCCTGACCACACCGGCCCAACTCAAGCCGAAGCGCGTATAGAGGGCCGATGCCGCAATGCGCGAGGAAAACGGCCCCGCGGCGCTCACTGCCGTCCGGAGCATCGCTCTGGAGCGGATGCGCGCCACGGCGCGGGCGGGAAATCTCCGGACGGGGTCGCCGGTCAGCTGCCAACCTTCAGCGTGCTGGTCATGCCCCGCAGGCAGGCGAGAATCGAGAGCGGCGTGATCTTGCCCGTGCGCGGGTTCTCGATGCTCGGCACGTTCTCGACCGTCATGGTCAGCCGCACCTCGGCGGATTCCACGCGAATGGTGTGCTGGTTGCGCGTCATCGCCGGGTCCGCCCAGATCTCGACCATGGTGCGCTCTGGCCCGATGCCGGCCAGGGCCAGCGCGGCCGCCACGTTCACATTGGCGGGGAAGCCCTGCGCCGCATCGAAGGCATTGCCCTTGAAGATCATGGTGGGCGTCTTGATCGCCAGCACGTCGATCTTCTGCTGCTCCAGATAGGGCGCGCCCACCAGGCCGCCCGGCGGCTTGCGCGTCTCGATGGTGACGGAGGAGACATTGCCCTCCGCCGCGGCACGCACGGCATCGAGCCCAAGCAGCGCGCCGGTGGGGACGATGATGCGGGCACCGGTCTGTTTCGCGCGCTCCACCAGATACATGCGCGGGAGCAGCGCGCCGCAGGAGCTGGGAACGAAGATGCGCCCGCGTTCGATGGCGGCGGAGGCCACTTCCTCGAACACGGCGGCGGGGGCCGCTTCGACCACGATGTCGGCATGCTCGGCGAGCGCGGCCAGCGGCACGATGGCGGGCTTGTTCGCGAAGCCCGCGACATTGGCGGCGGCCTTCGCCTGGTCCTTCGCGCTGACGGCGACGAGGCGCAACCCCTGCACGCCCTGGTCCAGCGCGCGCGCCAGATGCAGGCCGATGGCGCCAAGGCCGGCGATGCCGACCGTCAATTCCGCAGACATGAAAAACCCTCCCAGGTGAGCCCTGGGAGGGATAAAGCACCAGATGAGGCCGGCGCGAAGAGCGCCTATTCCTCATTGAAGCCGTAGTCCGGAATC
>JAIXSR010000011.1 GCA_027484605.1 Hyphomicrobiales bacterium
CGCCCCGAGCCCGGCCCCGGCGGCAGCCCCCAGCCCGGCCGCGCCCGCCGCCGCCGCCCCGGCGGCGCGGGCCGCCGCCCCGGCCGCCAGCGACCAGTCGATCCGGGTCAACCTGGCCCTGCTGGAGACGCTGATGACCAGCGTCTCCGAGTTGGTGCTGACCCGCAACCAGCTGATGCAGCTGGCGCGCAACAACCCCGACCCGGCGATGACCGGCCCGCTGCAGCGGCTCAACCAAGTGGTCTCCGAGCTGCAGGGCGACGTCATGAAGACCCGCATGCAGCCGATCGGCAATGCCTGGAACAAGCTGCCGCGCATCGTCCGCGACCTGGCGCGCGATCTCGACAAGAAGATCGAGCTGCAGATGAGCGGCGCCGAGACCGAGCTCGACCGCCAGATCCTCGAGCTGATCCGCGACCCGCTGACCCACATGATCCGCAACTCCTGCGATCATGGCCTGGAGGACCGCCCCGGCCGGCTCGCCGCCGGAAAGGACGAGACCGGCATCATCCGGCTGCACGCCTTCCATGAGGGCGGCCATATCGTCATGAAGCTGTCGGACGACGGCCGCGGCCTCGACCTGGTGCGGATCCGCGCCAAGGCGGTCGAGCGCGGCCTGGCCAGCGAGGCCGAGGTCGCCGCCATGACCGATACCCAGGTCGGCCACTTCATCTTCCGGGCCGGCTTCTCCACCGCCGCCGCCGTCACCGACGTCTCCGGCCGCGGCGTCGGCATGGACGTGGTGCGCACCAATGTCGAGCGCATCGGCGGCACCATCGACCTGGCCACCACCCCGGGCCAGGGCTCGGTCTTTACCATCAAGATCCCGCTGACCCTGGCCATCATCAGCGCGCTGATCGTCGACTGCGCCGGCCAGCGCTACGCCATGCCGCAGATCTCGGTCACCGAGCTGGTGCATGCCGGCACCAATGGCGAGCACCGCATCGAGCGGATCCGCGGCACCGCGGTGCTACGGCTGCGCGAGCGGCTGCTGCCGCTGGTGCCGCTGCGCGAGATCCTCGGCCTGGATGCGGCCGACCCGGACACCACGACCAGCCACCTGGTCATCGTCACCCAGGTCGGCAGCTACGAGTTCGGCATCGTCGTCGACCGCGCCTACGACACCGAGGAAGTCGTGGTCAAGCCGGTGGCGCCGCTGCTCAAGGAAGTCAGCGTCTATTCCGGCAATACCATCCTCGGCGACGGCGCGGTCTGCATGATCATCGACGCCGCCGGCGTGCTCGCCCGCGCCGGCCGGGTCGATACCTCGGCCGCCGCCGCCGCCACCAAGCCCGTCGCCGGGCTGCTGGGCGGCATGGCCGGCGCGCCGGAGAAACAGGCCCTGCTGCTGGTCCGCGCCGGCAGCGGCATGGTCAAGGCCATCCCGCTCGACCTGATCGCCCGGCTCGAGGAAGTCGCCGCCGACGACATCAACCACTCGAACGGCCATATGCTGATCAAGTACCGCGACCGGCTGATGCCGCTGATCGTCGCCGATCCGGAGGTCATGCTGTCGCCGGGCAGCCGCAAGCCGGTGCTGGTGTTCAGCGAGGGCGAGCGCTCGGTCGGCCTGGTGGTCGACGAGATCGAGGACATCGTCGAGAGCGGCATCGAGATCGAACTCGAGACCGGCCGGCCGGAGATCTTTGGCTCGGCCATCGTCAACGGCCGGCCGACCGAGATCATCAATACCGGCTACTTCCTCACCCAGGCCTCGCAGGACTGGTTCAACCCGCCCCGCCAGGCCAATCGCAGCCCCGGCAAGCGGGTGCTGATGGTCGATGACAGCGCCTTCTTTCGCAGCCTGATGGCGCCCGTCCTGCGCGCCTGCAACCTCGAGGTGGTGCCCGCCGGCTCCGGCGAGGAGGCCCTCGCCCGGCTCAATGCCGGCGAGCGCATCGACCTCGTCGTCACCGATATCGAGATGCCCGGCATCGACGGCTATGCCCTGGCCCGCGCGCTGAAGGCCGACCCGCGCTGGGCGGCGCTGCCGATCATCGGCCTCTCGGGCCAGGCCGGCGAGGAGGAGCTGGCCCGCGGCCAGGCCGCCGGCTTTATCCGCCACCTGCCCAAGCTCGGCCGCGACGGCATCGCCCAGGCGATCAACGAGATCATGGTCCCGGAGTACCTGGCATGAGCACCGCCGCGGCCCAGCTCCAGCTCATCTCGGTCGAGGTGGTCGGCCAGTCCTGGGGCATCCCGATCGATGCGGTACGCGAGGTGCTCGGCCCCCAGCCGCTCACCCGCATCCCGCTGGCGCCGGCCGCCGTCGCCGGCTCGCTCAACCTGCGCGGTCGCATCGTCACCGTGCTCGACCTGCGCGCCACCCTCGGCCTCGGTCCGACCGAGGCGCCCGAGCAGGCAACCGAGATCGTCATCGAACAGGATGGCGAGCTCTACAGCCTGATGATCGACGGCGTCGGCGATGCGCTGACCTTTCCCATCACCGCCATGGAACCGCCACCGCAGACCATGGACGGCCGCTGGCGCGGCCTGACCGACGGCATCGTCAAGCTCGATGGCCACCTGCTGCTGGTGCTCTCGCTCGACCGGCTGCTGGCCGCCGTCGCCACCGCCGCCTGAAGGGAGACCCCGCAATGCCTACCTGCCTGATCGTCGACGACAGCCCGACCATGCGCAAGATCGCGCGCAAGACGCTCACCGGCCTCGGCTTTGACTGCACCGAGGCAGGCGACGGCTCCATCGCCCTCGGCATGGTCGAAGCCAGCATCCCCGACCTCGTGCTGCTCGACTGGAACATGCCGGTGCTCGACGGCCTCTCGACCCTCAAGGCGCTCCGCGCCACCGACCGTGGCGCCGCACTCCGCATCATCATGTGCACCACCAACAACGACATCGACCAGCTCGTCGCCGCTCTCGAAGCCGGCGCCGACGAATACGTCATGAAGCCCTACGACGCCGATATCATCTCCGACAAACTACACGCCATCGGACTCCTCACATCATGAATACGGAAATCACAGGAGACGCGCTGCTGGATGCGGTCCGTCTGGTGATGCGCAGCGAGCTCGATGGGAAAATCGGCGAGCTGCACACCTTCGTCGATCGGCGGATCGCCGAGCTGAGCGTCGAGGTGCATGCCGCGGTGCAGATGGTCGATTACAGCGAGGCCAATCTGGCCGGCCAGCTCACCCGGATGCATGAGGAGATCGTCCAGCTCGTCGCCATGCCGACCGCCGCCACCCGCAGCAGCGGGTTGGAACTGGAGGCGGTGGTGCAGGCGACCGAGGCGGCGGCCAATACCATCATGGAAGCGGCCGAGGCGATCCAGGCCTGGCTCAGCGGCGATCGTCAGGATGAGGAATCGCTCAAGGCCGTTGCCGAGAAGGTGGATTCCATCTTCGAGGCCTGCAGCTTCCAGGACGTGACCGGCCAGCGCATCCGTCGGGCGATCCAGCACCTGCAGCAGGTGGAGACGATGCTGACGGGGCTAGTCCCGGATGGCGCGGCTTCGAAGGTTGAACAGGTGAAGGTGACGACGCATCGCCATACCGTCTCGGAGCCGGAGCGGAGCACAGCCGACCTGGATCAGGAGGCCATCGACCTGCTGCTGAAATGGTAGATGCCTGCGCGAACCACCGATGTGTCGCGTCTACCGCGGTACAGCCGGTGGTCGGGCATGCTGATCATGGCAGCATGGCCGCGGCGCCGGAGCGCCTTTGATGAGCACGGCTGGTGGGGATGTTCCGCCTGGTGGTCGGCGGAACGCCGATCACACAAACAGGGCCGACGAGGCGATCCAGCTGATCGATCGACATCGGTTTGGCCGCAGGGTGGCCGATCCGGCACTGGTTCCGCCGCGGTGCGAACCCGCGGAGCAAGGCGAGGTCGACAGCGCCGCGCAACCCTGGGCGGTTGGCTCTTCGGCCGGTCCTGGCAATGATGCCAAGCAGCCTACCCGGGGAATTCTCCTTGCGGCCCTGATATCCCTGCCGTTCTGGTCCGTCATTGCCCTGTTGGTGGCATGGCGGCGGCGTTGATGCCGGCGGTGCCCTGGTCGCTGACCCTCAAGCGAAGTCGCTGTGGCCGGAACCGCGCAGCGGTTCGTGGACCATGAATTGTCTTGCAAAAACAAGACTATACCATGTTTACCCAAGAATGCGCCGGCGCAACCTGGGCCGCGCGACGGGCAAATCCGGCCCGCCTCAAAGCAGGGCGAACAAGGCGGCCGAGCTTGCCCCACTGAAGCTGTCGCTGGTGCTGCCATTGCCGCCGCTCAGGTCGATCGGCTGGACCAGGGACAGGAGCCCGCTCGGATCGTTCACCGTGCTGGTCTCCGTGGCGCTGGCCTTGGCGACGTAGGTATCGAGCAGCTTCTGCAGCTTCGCCGGGTTCTTGAAATCGGCGATGTTCATCCGCGATTTCAGCAGGGTCACCTGCTGGTCCACCGGGACCGAGCCGAAGCTGTCGGGCAGGTCCAGCGTGGAGCGCACGACAGCGCCCAGGTTCTGGTCGGCGATCACGCTGTACCAGTTGGTGACCTTCGGCAGCGCGGTCTTCGCATAGAGCGCCCGCCGCAGCGACTGCGACATGTCGCCAACCGATTGTTCGAACTGCGCCTGGGTATAGCGCGTGACCAGCTGGTCGACAAAGCTGCTGCTGGTGACCTGCGGGCCACCGGTCGCGGCTGTCGGTGGATTGCCGCTGGTGGTCGAGATCAAGGTCGCGGTCGGGCCATTGGGCTGCTCGAAGCTGAAGCTGGCGGCACCGCCGCGCTTCCGCACATCGGCGAAGACCAGGGTATTGCCCGAGGCGGTGACGCTGATGTCGGTCGCGCCCTTGTCCGCCGTCCGGAAGGCGGTCTGCAGCGCGGTGGCCAGATCCGCCACGGTGGTGATGGCGCTGGTATCGATCTCCGGCGGCGTCACCCCGGCATAGGTCCCGACGATGCTGCCGATGGTCTGGCCAACCCCAAGCCCGCTGATCGCCAGCGTTGCGGTGGAATCCACGGTCGGGGTGACGGTCGCGGGCGTCGTCCCGGTCAGTGTCGCGGTGGCTCCGCCTGAGGTATCGAGTTTGAAGCCGCTGGCGCCGCCCTTGCCCTGGCTATCCGTGAAGGTCAGGCTATGGCCATAGGCGGTGACGCTGATATCGGCACGGCCGCCGGCCGCCGCGCGGAAGGCGCTTTGCAGGGTGGCGGCCAGCTCCTTCCAATTGGTCGCAGCGCTGGTGTTCACCGCCTTCAGCGTCACCCCGCCGAAGGTCCCGCTGAAGCTGTTGAGCGCCTGGCCGGGCTGGAAGCCATTCACCGCCAGGCTGGCGACCGAAGGCGTCGGCAGCACCGCCGGCGCCAGCACGCCGCCGGTATCCACCGTGGTCTCGGTCAGGCTGGCCGTCGCCCCGCCGCCGGGTGGCGTGTCGAAGCTGAAGGCCTTGGCGCCGCCACGGGCCTTGGCATCGGTGAAGATCAGCTCGCTGCCATTGGCGGTGACACTGATATCGCTGCGGCCGCCATCGGCCTTGCGGAAGGCGGCCTGCAACTCGGCCGCCAGTTTCGGACGGAAGGTGGCGCCGCTGGTATCGACCGCGGTCAGCGTGATGCCACCGAAGGTGCCGCTGAAATTGCCGATGGTCTGGCCTTCCTTCAGGCCATTCACGGTGACCTTCGCCTTGGAAGGCTGTCCGAGGAGGCCGGCCGACACGGCGCTGTCCGTGACCAGGCTGCCGGTTGCGCCGGTTACCGCGCCGAAGGTGAAATTCTTCGCCGCGCCGCGTCCCTTCGCATCGGTGAAGACCAGGCTGTCGCCGAAGACCTTGACGCTGATATCGCCGCGATAGCCATCCGCCGTCCGCAGTGCGGCCTGCAAGGTGGCGGCGAGTTCCTTCGGGCTGGTGGCCTCGCTGGTATCCACCTCCCGAACCGTCACCCCGCCGAAGCTGCCGCTGAAGCGGGCGATGGTCTTTTGGACGTTCAGGCCTTCGATCGCCACCTTGGCGGTGGAGGGCACCGCGGGAATCGCCGGCACTGCGATCCCACCGTAGTTGAAATCCGTGGCGATCTGCTTGTAGATCGCGTTGCTCATCTTCACCGCCAGCGAAGCGCTGCTGGTGACGTCGCTGTTGAGCACCTTCTCCATCAGCCCGTTCATGCCGACCTGCGCATCCAGCCGATAGGCCGAGAGCACGATCTTCTGCAGCCGTGGGTCGGCGAGCAGCGATTTGGCGGTCAGCTTGGTCGGCAGCTTCGCCCGCAGATAGGCGATGTCGCTCTTCAGCGTCGGGTCCTTCGAGAAGGCCGCGAAATCCGCTGGTTGCTTGGTCTGCAGCAGGCGCCAGCCGGCGGTGCCCTTGGGCAGACCCAGGATGGCGCCGCTGATGGTCATGCGACGAGCGAGGTCGGCTTGTGGTTGGCTTCCGCCTTGGCCGAAGGCTGGTAGCCCTCGGGCAGCCGCAGGATCACCCGGTCGGTCGCCGGGTCGCGCAGCTCGGAATAGAGCCGCATGGTATCGGCATCCAGATGCACCTCGAAGCCGCCATTGGCGGGGGCCACGCGCTGCTGCTGCTCATTGGTCTGCGGCGCGGCGCCGGTGACGGCGGGCGCCGCCTCCTGGCGCGCGGGCTGCGGGCGGGACAGCTCGGCCATGACCGGGTCCGGAGTGCCGAAATTCTTCTGCTTGTTTGTCACCATCTCAATCATGATACAACTCCTGCCGCCCTCGGGCGGCGCTTTGTCTGGGCTTCTCCCAGTTTCTGCCTCGGCAGCATCATGTCATGAAACGACTGGCAGCAACGCCAGGTTGTGCCTCAATTTCGCAAGCTGTGGTTTCGCAAAGGGTGTGGCGTGGACAGCGGCCGGTCAGCCGCGCCCGGACGGAACCGTCGGTTCGCGCTGGAACCGGTCGGGCGGCTGGATGTTCAGCAGCGCCGCCTCGTACAGCACCAGGTCGCGCAGGGTGACCAGCGCGCGGTAGATATTGCCCTCGCGCACCTGCCGCTCGGCCTCGTCCAGCATCCGCAGATGCTCGGGCTTGATGAAGGCGTTGCGCAGATAGCCGAGCTGCTCGGTGAAGGGCTCGGTGGAACCGAGTTCCGTGCGGGTATTGAGCAGCACGTTCTGCGCGGCGAAATAGGCACCGCGCACCGGCGTTGTCGCATCCGCTTCGCGCAGGATGTCCTTCTCGCGCAGGATCTGCGCCACATTCTCGAATTGCAGGTTGCTGCGGCGGTCGCCATTGGTGAGCACGGCGCCGTTGACGAACAGCTGTTCCGCCGGGGCGAGCTTGAGGACGAGCGACATCAGGCGGCTTCCACGCTGGTTGCGGTGGCCGGCTTCAACCCCTGCATGACGATGAGGTTGACTTCGATCAGCGCGGCCGGGGCGCTGCGCGCCTGCTGCACGCGGTCGCATTCCAGCAGCACCCAGCGGGCGAGGGAGAAGAGCCGCGCCTTGCCCTGGTCGTCCCAGGTATTCCCCGGGCTGGCGAGGTCGGAGATCATCGCGGTCCAGACCGCGCGGTTTTCGTGGAGGGCCACCGCCAGCGCGGCCGGACCGGCATCGGGCAGCATGGCGGCCTGCAGCAGGCCGGTGGCCTGGGCCAGCACGCGGTATTCGATGTCGCGCGGGGATTCGGTGCCGCGGATGACCGCGCCATAGGCGGCCGCCGCGCCGTTCGGGCGGAACAGGGCCGGGTGCGGAGCGGGGTCGGCTGCATTCTGCACGTGCGGCTTTTCCTGGAGCGCTTGAGGGGGGCTGGAACCCGGCCGGTCCGTGCCGCCCTGGGGGGGAGGGGGGATCGGGGCGGCACGGCGGGGGAGACCCGGCCGGATTCCAGGTGGGCGTAGGCGGGGTGGGGCGCGGCCGAAGCCGCGCCCCGGTCAGTCGCTTACTTGAACAGCGACAGGATGCTCTGCGGCGCCTGGTTGGCGATGGACAGCGCCTGCGTGCCCAGCTGCTGCTGGACCTGCAGGGCCTGCAGGCGGGCGGCTTCGGCCGACATGTCGGCGTCCACCAGCGAGCCCACGCCGGCCGTCAGGGTATCGGCCAGCTTGTCGATGAAGGTCTTCTGGCTATCGACGCGGGTCTGCGCCGAACCGAAGGCCGCGCCGGCCGAGACGACCGAGGACTGGGCGGCATTCAGGGTCGCCAGCAGACCCGTGTAGGAGACGTCCGTGGCAACCGTGTTCGACGTCGCCGTGGTCGGCAGCGTCGTGGAGTGCGACGTACCGGTGATGGCGGTACCCGCCGTGTAGCTCACCGCGGTCGACGCCAGCGCGCCATTGACGAAGAGCTTCTCCGCGCCGACATCACCTTCGACCGCCGCGATCGTGCCGCTAGCCTGGGTGTTGATCGCGTCCGCCAGGGCCCGCAGCACTTCCACCTTGGTCTGGGTGGCACCCACGGTCACCTGCGCCGTCTTCGAAGCACCGCCCTGCGTGAAGGCGAACTTGATGACGTCGTTCGCCTGCATCGACTGGCTGACGTCGAAGATATCCTGCGTGCCGGTCGTGGCGGCAGCAGAGTTGGCAGTAGCGAAGGCGGGAGTATCGGCGTTGGCACCCGTGAGCGTGAAGGCAGAGGCCACGATCGACTTGCCGAGCGCAGCGCTGGCAGTGTCGACCTTGAGGATCATGCTCGTCGAAGTAGTTACCGAGGCAATATTGCCGAGGCCCTGGCTATTGATGTAGCTGGCGAAGTCTCCGATCAGGGTCGAGACGCCGGTGGTGGTGCCGGCATACCGCGTCGTAAGGCCAGCACCACTACCCGAAGCGTCATACAGCTGCTGCGCGGTGCGCGTGTAGGTCGTCGCAGCGCCGTTGACCGTCAAGGTGAC
>JAIXSR010000139.1 GCA_027484605.1 Hyphomicrobiales bacterium
GCGGCCGGATCATGCAGTGTTCCGCGCGTCAGCGTGTCCTGCGGTTGTAGATGTAATTGTCGTAGCTCGCCTCGCCCACGCGGGCATAGAGCTCGTTCTCCTCAAGGAACTTCTTCCAGTGCGGATAGATCTTCGCGAAATCGGGGCTCCTGGCACGCAATTCCTCGAAGGTCTTGAACGACGCGTCATAGGCGGCATCGAGGATCGGCTTCGAGAAGAAGCTGATCTTGGCGCCGGCCGCAGCCAGCTGGCGGAGGCCACCTGAATTGATCGCGTCGTAATGCGCCACATGGCCGGTCCAGGTCGCTGTTGCCGCTGCCTCGAGGATGGCCTTGTAATGCTTCGGCAATTCGTCCCACTTGCCCTTGTTGACGAAGACCATGATCGTCGCCTGGGGTTCCCACCAGCCCGGGGCGTAGTAGTAGGGCGCGACCTTGTGCAGCCCGAACTTGAAGTCGTCGTAGGGGCCGGCCCATTCCGCGGCATCGATCGTGCCGCGCTCGAGAGCGGGATAGATATCGCCCGGCGACAATTGCTGCGGCACCACGCCTAGCTTGGCCATCACCGTGCCGCCAAGGCCCGGGATGCGCATCTTGAGGCCCTTGAGATCCTCGAGCGTATTGATTTCCTTGCGGAAGAATCCACCCATCTGGGCCGTCGAATTGCCGACCGGCAGGCCATGCGTACCACGGGCATTGAAGAACTCGTTCAGCAGGGCGAGGCCGCCGCCCTTGAACAGCCAGGCTGCCTGGCCGCGCGTGTTGAAGCCGAAGGGCAGGGTCGCCCCGAAGGCATAGGCCGGATCCTTGCCGAATGAATAATAGGACAATGTGAAGGCGCATTCCACCGTCCCGGTCTCGGCGGCATCGAGCAGGGCCGGGCCGCCGGGCACGATCTCGCCAACGCTGAAGCGCTGGATCTGGAATTTCCCGTCCGTCGAATCGGCCACGCGCCGGGCAAAGTCATTGGCAGCCTCGACAACGGAATCGACCGTCCGGGGTACGAACATCGGCATCCGCCAGGTCAGCGCCGGATTGCTCTGCGCGATGGCCGGTGCCGCGATCACCGAACCGGCTGCCGCCGTCCCGCCGACAAGCAGGTTCCTCCGTGAAGTCATGGGCGCGGCCGCACCGGCCCCCTTGGTGTCCGTCATGGTCGTCCTCCCTCCGGAATGCGGCTTCTGCCGACTATTTCGTTATAGGATATGACGACCGTGGAATTTGTCAATCCGCGTCGGAATCCGACAGATTCGGCTCGACGGCATTCACCGTGGCAACGCGGATCAGCGGTTCGAACAACGCCTCGTAGGCTTCGATGCCGATCACCTCGCGCAGCCTGGCCTCGTGATCTTCGGAAAGGCGGTCCAGCTCCGCATAGGCAAGCCTCCCGGCCGAAGTCAGGTGCAGCGCCAGCGATCTCTTGTCCCCGGGGATGTTGCGCCGTTCGACAAAGCCGCGCTGCTCGAGTTCCCGGGCGAGAGCCACGAAATTCGCCTTCTTGATCGCCAGTGCCTGGGCCACCCGGGTTTGCGAAAGACCGGGATTCCGGGCGATGATCACCAGGGCCGAATACTGTGCCGGGCTGATCTGCGCCCCGCTCATCGTTTGGAAGAAGCTCTGGAAAATGGCGATCTGGGCCCGACGGACAACATAGCCGAGGCGCCGCGTCAGGGGCCCGAAATCGAGATCGGCATCGAACGTCGCCGGGCTGCCTGCGGCCGGGTGGACGGGGAGGTTCGACATCTTGGACATTGCGCGTTCTCGGCACCGGGTTTCGCTTGTTGTGCCCGAACTGGCTCTCCGGTCAACCATCCGGCATGCCCGGCCGCATCCCCTGCCTTGACCCGATTGTATCGTTATGCATTATGACGATCATGTGGATCGCGTCGTTCCGAGGGCGCGGGGAGGGGTCATGACCGATCATCTGCCGTCGACGCTCGTGCTGGAAAGGGATGGCCCTGTCGCCCTGCTGGCGCTGAACCGGTCCGGGAAGCGCAATGCACTGGACGATGCGACCATCCTCGGCCTGGCCGCTTTCTTCCGCAACCTGCCGGACGGAGTGCGCGCTGTGGTCATCCACGGCCATGGCGATCATTTCTGCGCCGGCCTCGATCTCGGCGAGGTCACCGGCGAGCCGGATCTCTTCAGGGGCATCCTCCATTCGCGCATGTGGCATGATGCCTTCCACGCGATCCAGTTTGCGGCGGTGCCGGTCTTCACGGTCCTGCACGGGGCGGTGGTCGGCGGTGGCTTCGAACTGGCCGCGGCCTCGCATATCCGGGTGGCCGAGGCTTCGGCCTATTTCGCCTTGCCGGAAGGGCAGCGCGGCATCTTCCTCGGCGGCGGCGGGTCGATGCGGATCCCCCGCCTGATCGGCGTCCCGATGGTGCAGGACCTGATGCTCACCGGGCGCACGCTTTCGGCCGAGGAAGGCCATCGGATGGGCGCGGCGCAATATCTCGTGCCGGCCGGGCAGGGCAGGGCCAAGGCGGTCGAACTGGCCCACAAGGCGGCCGGCAATGCCCGGATGACGAACTATGCCGTTCTGCAGGCCCTGCCCCATATCGCGGAATCAAGTCCGGAGGCAGGCCTGTTCACGGAATCGCTGATAGCCGCGATCGCGGAAGCCACGCCGGAAGCCCAGGAACGGCTGCGCGCCTTCCTCGAGAAGCGTGCCAGGAAGATCACGCATGGCTAGGCCATGAGGCAATCGGGTTTCGACGGCGCCAGAACCGGTCGGACCCAGGGGAGAAACAATGGCTGTGTATCGGGATGTTGCCCTCGGCATGTTGACACCCGCCCTGAGCGAGAAGCCGGGTGGCGTTCGGATCATCCGTTCGGTTGAAGGGCTGGAGGCCCTGCCCGCCCGGATGACCGATCCGCTGGATTATTGGGCTGTCGCGGCGCCGGAACGGGTGTTCCTTGCCCAGCGCGACCGTGGCGGAGACTGGCGCAAGCTGACTTTTGCCGAGGCGCATTCGGCTTCGTCCCGCATCGCATCGGCGTTGATCCGACGCCGTGTCTCGGCCGAGCGTCCGGTTGCCATCCTCTCCGGAAACGATATCGAGCAGGGCCTTCTGGTGCTGGCTGCGATGCGGATCGGCGTGCCCGTCGCACCGGTATCGCCGGCCTATTCGCTTGTCTCGACCGATTTCGAGAAGCTCCGCTACATCCTCGCCAAGCTGACGCCGGGCCTGATTTTCGTCGCGCGGGCGGCGCCCTTCGAGCGCGCCTTGCGGGCTGCTGCGCCGCCGGATTGCGAGATCGTCTGCACTGAGGGCCGGATCGACAGCATGGCCACCACCCCGTTTTCGGCATTGCTGGAGGGGGACGCGGATGACCTGCAGGTGGCACGGGTGCGCCAGGGCGTCGGTCCCGACACGATTGCGAAGGTGCTCTTCACCTCGGGTTCGACAGGCCAGCCCAAGGGCGTGATCAACACCCACCGGATGCTGACCGCCAACCAGGCCATGCTGCGGCACTGGTTGCCTTTTGTGAAGGACGAGCCGCCGGTGCTGGTCGACTGGCTGCCCTGGCACCACACCTTCGGCGGCAACCACAATTTCGGGCTGGCCCTGACCAATGGCGGCTCGCTCTATATCGACCATGGCAAGCCACTGCCGGGCGGCATCGACGAGACCGTCCGCAATCTCAAGGAGATCTCGCCGACCTTCTACCTCAACGTGCCGAAGGGCTTCGAGGAACTGGTCGCCCGGCTCCGCACCGATTCCGGATTGCGCGACAGCTATTTCCGCCGGCTCCGGGCGAATTTCTATGCAGGCGCCGGCCTCCCGCCGCATGTCGCGAAGGCGCTCGACGAGATCGCGCTGGAGACGATCGGCGAACGCATCCTGATGGTGACCGGCCTCGGCGCGACCGAGACGGCACCGGCCGCTCTGGCCTGCACCAAGGAAACGGCGCGGCCGGGCCTTGTCGGCTTGCCCCTGCCGGGACTCGAACTGAAGCTGGTGCCGAATGCCGGCAAGCTGGAGGCGCGGCTCCGGGGCCCGACCATCATGCCGGGCTACTGGCGCGATCCGGCCCAGACTGCCAAGGCTTTTGATGAGGACGGCTTCTACTGCCTCGGCGATGCGCTCCGTTATGCCGAGCCCGGGCGCCCGGAGGGCGGCTTCATCTTTGACGGCCGTGTCTCGGAGGATTTCAAGCTTGTCACCGGCACCTGGGTCAGCGTCGGCCCCTTGCGTGCGCAACTGATCTCCGCCTTTGCGCCGCTGGCGAAGGACGTGGTGATCGCCGGCCATGATCGCGACGATATCCGCGCGCTCGTCTTTCCGGACTTCGAGTCCTGCCGCGCCGCCCTCGGGGCGTCGCCATCGGTATCCGATGCCGCCTTGCTGGCCGAACCCGCCCTGCGCCGGCTTTTCGCTGCGCGCCTCGGCCAGCTGGCGAAGGGCAGCACCGGTTCCTCGAACCGCGTGACCCGCCTCATACTGCTCGTCGATCTGCCCTCCATCGATGCCAGCGAGATCACCGACAAGGGCTCGATCAACCAGCGCGCCGTGCTGACCCGGCGTGCCGCCCTGGTCGAGGCGCTCTATGCCGAGCCGCCCGGCCCCGACCCCATCCTGCCCGAGAGCTGAGGAGCGCCGCGATGAAGATCGATGACCTTGTCGCCATTGATGTCCACACCCATGCGGAAGTGTCCTGCCGCCAGGATGCCGATGTCTACTGGGCACCCTATGACGAGGCGGCGAGCCGGTATTTCAAGGTCGGCAAGCGCCCGACCATTGCCGAAACGTTGAAACTCTACCGGGAATGGAAGATCGGCCTCGTGATGTTCACGGTGGATACCGAATTCCAGATCGGCAATCGGCGCATCCCCAACGAGGAGATCGCCGATGCCGCGCGCGAGAACAGCGACATCATGATCGCCTTCGCCTCGATCGATCCGCACAAGGGCAAGATGGGCGTGCGCGAGGCACGGGACCTGGTCGAGAGCGGGGCGGTGAAGGGCTTCAAGTTCCACCCGACCTGCCAGGGCTTCTTCCCGAATGACCGCCTCGCCTATGGCCTTTACGAGCTGATCAACCACTACAAGCTGCCGGCAATCTTCCATACGGGCCATTCCGGCATCGGCACGGGCATGCGCGGCGGTGGCGGCATGCGGCTGAAATACTCCCAGCCGATCCACATCGATGATGTCGCCGTCGATTTTCCGGACATGACGATCATCCTCGCCCATCCCTCGTGGCCATGGACGGACGAGGCGCTGTCGATGGCCCTGCACAAGCCGAATGTCTATATCGACCTCTCGGGCTGGATGCCGAAATACTTCCCCCAGCAGATCGTCCAGTACGCCAACAGCCAGCTCAGGACGAAGATGCTGTTCGGGTCCGATTTCCCGCTGATCCGCCCGGATCGCTGGATCGAGCAGTTCCGGGAGGCCGGTTTCAAGCCCGAGGTGCATGACATGATCCTGAAGCAGAACGCGATCCGCGCTCTGGGCCTGGGCTGAGGAGCGGGCGCATGGACCTTAACGGCAAGGCCGTCATTGTCACCGGGGGCGGTTCCGGCCTCGGCGCCGCCACGGCGGAATTCCTGGCCGCGCGCGGGGCGCGCATTGGCATCGTCGATCTCGATCCCGCAGCCGCAGAGCACGTGGCCACGAAGACCGGCGGCATTGCCCTGCCGGGCGACGTGGCCGACGAGGGGGCGATGGTCGCGGCGCTTGCCCGTGCCCGGGCTGCGCACGGGCCCTGCCGCGTCCTGGTCAATTGCGCCGGGATCGGCACGGCAAAGCGTGTCGTCGGGCGTGACGGGCCGATGCCGCTGGCCGAGTTCGAACGTGTCATCCGCGTCAATCTCGTCGGATCCTTCAACATGCTGCGGCTGGCCGGCGCGGAAATGGCAAGCCTCGATCCGCTCGAGGATGGCGAGCGCGGGGTCATCATCTCGACCGCCTCGGTTGCGGCTTTCGAGGGGCAGGTCGGTCAGGCCGCCTATTCCGCCTCGAAAGGCGGGATTGCCGCGATGACGCTGCCGATCGCGCGCGAGTTCGCCGGCTTCGGAATCCGCGTGCTCACCATCGCGCCGGGCCTTTTCCTCACCCCGATGATGCAGACCCTCCCGGCAGAGGTCCAGAAAAGCCTCGGCGATTCCATCCCCTTCCCGCGGCGCCTCGGCGGGGCCGGGGAATATGCCAGCCTTGTCGGCCACATGATCGAGAACCGCTTCCTCAATGGCGAGATCGTGCGCCTCGATGGCGCGCTCCGTCTCCCTCCGCGATAGGTCCGCCATGCCCTATCGAGCTCCGGTCGACGCTGTCCGCTTCTCCCTCGATGTCCATGCCGGCCTCACGCCGGACCGCTCGGAGGGCATCCTCGAGGAAGCCGCGCGCTTCGCGGAGGAGAGGCTGGCGCCCGGGAACAGGCCCGGTGACAGGCAGGGTTCACGCATGGAGGCTGGCGCCGTGGTGACCCCGGAAGGCTGGCCGGCTCTGTACCGGGAATGGGCCGGAAGCGGCTGGAACAGCGTCGACATGCCCGAAGAATGGGGCGGGATGGGCCTGCCGACGCGGCTCGCCACGGCCACGATGGAATTCTGGACCTCGGCCTGCATGGCCTTCGCGCTGGGCCCGGTCCTGACGCAGGGCGCTGTCGATACACTGGAGATCCATGGCAGCGCTGCACTCAAGGGAATGTACCTGCCGCGCCTCGTCTCCGGTGAATGGACCGCGACGATGAACCTGACCGAGCCGCAGGCTGGATCCGATCTCGGCCTTTTGCGCAGCAAGGCCGAGCCGGCGGGCGACGGCACCTATCGCATCCGTGGCTCGAAGATCTTCATTACCTATGGTGAGCACGATCTGACGGAGAACATCCTCCATCTCGTGCTCGCGCGGCTGCCCGGAGCACCGGAGGGGACGAAAGGTATCTCGCTGTTTCTCGTCCCGAAATTCCTCGTCCATGCCGATGGAACGCTCGGCGCGCGGAACGATGTGGCCTGCACCGGTCTCGAGCACAAGCTCGGCATCCATGGCAGCCCGACCTGCTCGATGGCTTTCGGGCAGGGCGCCGGCGCCATCGGCTGGCTGGTCGGCGAGCCGCATCGCGGCCTTGCCTGCATGTTCACGATGATGAACAAGGCCAGGCTTTTCACCGGGCTCCAGGGCGTAGCCATTGCCGAGCGGGCCTTCCAGCATGCCCTCGCCTTTGCGCGGGAGCGGAAGCAGGGGCGGGCACCGGGTACGCGCCAGACCAGCCCGATCATCGACCATCCCGATGTGCAGCGGAACCTGCTCCGGATGCGCGCCCTGACGGCAGCTGGCCGGGCGCTTGCCCATCGCGCCGCCGCGGCCATCGACCGCGCGCGTGAAGGCGGGCCCGGCGGCGAGGAGGCGGGCGAACGGGCCGCCCTGCTGACGCCCATCGTCAAGGCCTATTGTTCCGATCTCGGTTGCGAGGTCACTTCGCTGGGGGTCCAGATCCATGGCGGCATGGGCTATGTCGAGGAAACCGGCGCTGCGCAGTTGTTCCGCGATGCGCGCATCACGCCGATCTATGAAGGCACGAATGGCATCCAGGCCATCGATCTCGTGCTCCGGAAGGTCCTTCGGCCCGGCAGTGGACTGGCAGAGGTGATGATCGCCGAGCTTGCCGCCACCGCCGCAGCCGCCCGATCTGCCGGGCTGCCGCGGCTCGCGGAAGCCTGTTCCGATGCGGGATCGGTCCTTGCGGAAGCGATTGAGTGGCTGCGGCAGAATGCCGGTGCGCCGGAGCGCCTCCTCGGGAGTGCGACGCCCTTCCTGCGGCTCTTCGCCACCGGCCTCACCACCGGCTTCCTCACCGAGGCCGCGATTGTCGCCGCGCGGCGGCGCGCGGCAGGCCAGGATCTGGCCATTTACCGGCAGGCCCTCGATGATGCGCGATACTACACCGAGAACGAAACCGTCCTGATGCCGGGCATGGGCAGAATCGTCATGCAGAGCGAGATCCTTGCTGAATTCGCCTGAATTCAGGCCTTCATCGACGCCGGGTCATGCGGCCAGGCGGCATCCGGCCCTTCCATGCCCAGCGCGAGATGGTAACGGAACCGCCGTGCCTCCGCCCGTGAGAGCCGCCATTCAAGCGGCTCGCCGACGGCATTGCGGGCGATGCGCGCGATCTCCACCGCCAGGGCGCCCGGCCCGAGGCCGAGCCGCGCCCGGTCGGGCCCGGCGGCATCGCGGATGACGATGTCCTCCTCGATCCCGTAGACGACCTGCCCGCAGAGACGCTCATAAGCGGGATAGAGCAGCGGGCCGATCGACGATTCCTCGGCCTCCAGCAGGGCGGCGAAGGGGACGGCGGGGAGGTAGATGTCCTCGATCAGCCGCACCTGGCCCTCCCAGGAACGCTCGCGGGCGAGATGGATCATCTCGGCTTCGGGGATCGACCAGCGCTGCGCGAGCGCTGCTGGCAGGCATATCACGCCGCGGTGCAGGATCCGGCTCTCCGGCAGGACCGGTGCGCCGCGATCGTCGCGGAACCGGAAGAAGCGCAGCATGGCATTGTCGAAATTGGGCCGGGCGATGAATGTCCCCTGCCCGTGCCGGCGATCCACAAGGCGCCGGTCGGCGAGCTCGTCAATGGCCTTCCGGACCGTGCCCGGCGCGATCCGGTAGAGTTCGGCGATCCGCGTTTCCGCCGGCAGGCTGTCGCCCGGGCGCCATGCCCCCCGGGCGATCTGCTGCGCGAAGGCCAGGTAGAGCCGGCGATAGAGCGGCAGATGCGGGTCGCCATCCAGCGGGGGCAGCAGGGCCGGGCTTTGCCGGAGCGGGGGCTCGATGGCCATGCGACGGCGCGTCCTTCGTTGCTCGATCTTGCCTTACTCGATCTTGATATTGCCCTCGCGGATCAGCGTGCCGATCGTCTCGCGCTGGCTGGCAATGAACGCCCGGGCTCCGGCAGGGTTGCCGTCGCCGATGATGTCGCCGCCGAGATCGGCGATCCGCTGCTTCACCTCCGGTGATTGCAGGGCGAAGGCGAGAGCGGCCGCCAGCGTATCGACGACCGGATCCGGCGTTCCCGCTGGCACAAACATGCCATTCCACTCATAGATCGAGCTGCCCTTGATGCCGAACTCGCTGAGCGCCGGAACATCCGGCAGGGCATTGCTGCGGGTATCGCGCGCCAGCGCCAGCGGCCGAAGCTTGGCGCCCTTGATGAGCGGCAGGCCCGAGGCGATGTTGGCGAAGAAGACCGGCACATGGCCGCCCATCACATCGTTCATGGCCGGGCCGCCACCCCGATAGGGGATATGCGTCATCGGCGCATTCGCGGTCTTCACGAAAGCCGCGCCGGCCAGATGCTGGGCCGAGCCGGTCCCGGACGAGGCATAGTTGATCGCGTTCGGCTTCGCCTGGGCCATCGCGACCAGATCCTTCACGGTTTTCGCCTCGAAGCCGGGCGTCACCACAAGGACATGCGGGAAGGCAGCGATCACGCCGACAGGGCGGAAGGCCTTCTCGGTATCATACGGCAGCTTCGCATAGAGATGCGGGTTGATCACGAACGAGGCCGCATCGATCATCACCGTGTAGCCGTCCGGCGCCGCATTGGCGACGCTTGCCGCACCGACCTGCCCGGCCGCGCCGCCCTTGTTCTCGACAATGACGGTCTGGCCGAGCTTCTCGCTCATCCTCGGCGCGATCAGCCGCGCCATGATGTCGGCGCCGCCGCCGGCGGGGTAGGTCACGAGGAGGGTCACTGTCCGTGCCGGAAAGGACTGGGCGGTGGCGCCACCAGCCAGCAGGCCGAGAGCCAGGGCGATGAGGCCCGATTTCACACGCGTCTTCATGGTTGCGCCTCGTTCTTGTCAGGGTCCCGCCACGGCTCTTGTCAGGATCGGCCGCCGGAGATATGGCTAGTCTTATATAACTCTATAAGAAAGGCAAGGCCGTGAAGGCATCGCCAGATCTGCCGGATTCGGCTGTCTTCGACACGCATGTCCATGTCTTCCGGCGCGGCGAGGGGCTCGTCGAGGGCCGGCGCTATACGCCCGGCTATGACGCCCTGCCGGAAACGCTGCTCGCGAAGATGGCCTCGAGCGGAATTGACCGGGCCATTCTCGTGCAGCCGAGCTTTCTCGGAACCGATAACCGGTTCCTCCTTTCGGCGATCGAGGATCATCCGGGCCGCTTCCATGGCGTGGCGGTAACCGCGCCCGACCTGCCCGAAAGCGCGCTCGCCGAATTGAAGGCGCGGGGCGTGGTGGGAATCCGGCTCAACCTGATCGGACTGCCGGTCGACGATTTCGCGTCTCGCCATGGCGGCCTTGTCGCAGCCCTGGCTCGGCAGGACATGGTGCTCGAAATCCAGGCTGAGGGCGTGCAATGGCAAACCATCCTGCCGGTGCTGGAGCAGGGTGAGACGCGGGTGCTGATCGACCATTTCGGGCGGACCGCGCCGGGGGCTTCCTCGCGGGGCTTCGAGGCCCTGCTCGCGGCGGCGGTCCGGAACACCGCATTCTGGTTCAAGGTCTCTGCACCCTACCGTCTTGCGCCCGGCATGGCGGCCCGCTGTGCCGAGCGGCTCGTCGGGACGCTCGGGGTCGACCGGATCGTCTGGGGCAGCGACTGGCCCGCGACACAATTCGAGGGCCGTCACGACTATGCGGACACGCTGTCCTGGCTTGAGGAGTGGATCCCGGATGCAGAGGCGCGCCAGCAGGTTCTGGCACGCAATCCCGGGTTGCTTTACCGGTTCGCCACGATCGGGTGAAGCGCCGCCCTCGGGCTCGCCCCTTCCTTCTCGCCTGCGCCTGTCAGCCGGGATTTCAGCCTCAGGATCGGCGCCTCCACGACATGATAGGAGAGGGCGGCAAGACCGAAGCTGAGCAGGAGGAAGGCCGCCACCAGGAGGGCCGGAGCGCCGTGAACCTGCGAATGGTGCAGCGGAATGCCGAGCAGGTACAGGATCAGACTACGGTAGATATAGAGACCGTAGGAGATCTTCCCGACGGCGCGCAGCCATCGTGCCGTAAGCCACGACTGGAGATGCGGGGCGAAAGCGCCCGATGGCGCGAGGATCAGGGCAACGACGCCTGCGCTCACCAGCGTGAAGCCGAAGGTGGCGAGAACCTGGAAATCGCCCTGGGCATCGATCAGGCCGCGGGCCCGGAGCCATGTCCCCATCGCCAGGATGGATACGCCGCCGGCCATCAGCAGCCAGCACGCGCGTTCGGGGAGCGGCCGGCCGGCCAGCTCGCGATAGGCGAGCGCGGCGCCGAGCGACAGCGACATCATCCGCACGGGGGTCGAGCGGTAGATCAACTCGCCCGCCAGCGGGCCCTCGACGATCAGCGCGATGGCGATGGCGATCGCCAGCGCGATGCCGGGAACGAAAAAGGCCGTGACCCGCCAGCCCGCCGCACGGGGCAGGGCGGCGATCAGGAAGGGCCAGACAAGGTAGAATTGTTCCTCGACCGAGAGCGACCAGGTGTTTTCCAGCGGATGCGGGCCCGGATTGAACGGGTGGTAGATATTGAAGGTGTAGGTCAGGAGGGACCACAGCCCTTTCGCCTCGAAGCAGAGCAGATAGACCGCGATGCTGATCAGATAGGCGGGGAAGATGCGCAGCATGCGCCGGATATAGAAGTTCCGGAACCCGATCCGGCCTTGCGTGTCGATGTCGCTGAGCAGGATCCGCGTGATCAGGAAGCCGCTGAGCACGAAGAAGAGGTCGACACCGAAATGCCCCAGGGAGAGCCGGAGGGCCAGGTCCTGCAGGGCGCGCGTCGCCGGCCATTCGAGGATGAAGGGCGTCTGGGCGAAGATGACAAGCAGAACCGCGACGCCCCGAAGGCCATCGAGAGGGGCGAGATGGGAAAGGCCGGGAGGTGAGCCAACAACGGGCGACTTCACTTCGGCGGATCCGGCTTTGGACATGGAGGCTCCGGTTCGGCCGGCAGGTATCCGGCCAGGGCAGGTCTTGTTGACCCCACGCTCGTGCCGACGGCTTAACAGCGGGATAATGCGACCGGCAGAGGCTTCGGCTTCGCTCAAATTGTCGGGATCTTGGTTCAGGTCTTGCTGACGGGCTCCCGAAGAAATGGTGAAGATCCGTTAACCCGCAGGTTGGAGCAGCTTGCGATGCAAGATCCTCAGGTCTTGTTCACTGTAACAGGATGGGCCTGCCCGGATTTTGGGCATCTGCACCCTTTCTTAAGGCCCGGACCTTTGACTGTTCGGCATTCTTGGCGGGCTGGGGCCGCGGAGATCGTCGCTCTCCGTCGATCTTGCCACCTGCTCGGAACGATCTGGGATGGGTTGGACGGTGTCATCGGGCTGGATTGTTGTCGGCGAAAAGCATGCCGCCGGTTCCTGGGATGGATGGGCAAGCCAAATGCCATCCAGCAGTCCCTTCCAGTCGTTTGCCGTCGGTCAATACTACAAGAGGATCGGCTGCGACCCGCTTTTCTGCGTCTGCTTCGGCCCTGATGGCAGGGTCCTTGCCATGGCGCTCTGCACGGTCAAGGCGCGGTTCTGGAACACAGTGATCCTCGCCTGTATCGGCGGGCCGAGCGGGGATCCCGCGCAATGGGCAAACCTGCCGGATGCCGTACGCCGGCATCTTCGCCTGAAATGGGTCTATCTGCGCTTCCGGTGTGACCAGGGCTCCTGCGAACGGGCCCAGTCCGTGATCGAGGCCACCGGATGGCGCCGCGTGCCGGTCGCCTCCGGCTCCGGTCTCACGATGATGATCGATCTCGCGCGGTCGCTGGACGAGGTCAGGGCCGGCCTTTCGCGAACCTGGCGGCAGCATCTCAACGCCGCGCATCGGCATGAGCTGACCATCGAGACCAATGCCGCCCTTGATCCGCGCGAGCTGGATCGCATCTTCGGCGAAATGGTCGCCGTCAAGCAATTCGCCTCGACGATCGACGAATGGAAGATCCGCGCCCTGCTGGACCGGAAGGGTGCGAACATCCTTTTTGCCAGCGCCCGCAATGCGCGCGGTGCCGTGCTGGCCTTCCGCTGCACGATGGTGCTGGGCAGCCAGGCGGTCGATTTCATTGCGGCCTCGTCGCCCGAGGGCCGGCAGACCCGGGCTTCCTATGCCGTGTTCTGGCATCAGCTCGCGATGCTCCAGCAACTCGGCGTGACCGAATTCGATCTCGGCGGAATCGACCCCGAGGGCAATCCCGGCGTCTACCAGTTCAAGGTGCGGACCGGTGGCGTGAGACGTGCGTTGATGGGCGAATACGAGATGGCAAATGCCGGATTTCTTCTGGATCTCGTCAATTATGCTCTCCAGGCGCGGGAGCTGAAATTCCGGCTTAGCCGGTGGCCCGATCTGGCGCCGGCACCGGCAGGCCTCGCCACATAATCCGGTCGCTCATCCCGCCGGGATGGAAAGCGGGGCTCACCCGGCCGGTCTGCTGCGGGCGGTTTTTTCCAGAATGATCGGAATGGCAGGATGGCGCGCCCGAAAGGATTCGAACCTCTGACCCCCAGATTCGTAGTCTGGTGCTCTATCCAGCTGAGCTACGGGCGCAACGCCTCCGCTTGGGAGGAGGCGGTCTGATAGCGGGTTGGCGGGCAAAGGGCAACCCCCTTCCCGGGGCATCGGGAGAAATTTCGCGAGGCGCTTCCGCTAGCCGGCTTTCGGCAAGGTGATTTCGAAGACGGCCCCGGTGCCGGCCTGCTCGTCGTGCCTGTCCAGCAACCGGATCGTGCCGCCCATGCCGCGGACAAGCTCATGGGCGATGGCGAGCCCGAGCCCGGTGCTGCCCGGCCGGGCCGATCCGCTGAAGGCCTTGAACAGCCGTTCCCGGACGGCGGCAGGTACGCCCGGCCCGGTATCGATCACGGCAATGCGCGTGGCACCGGCGCCATCCCGGGCGATGATCCGGATGTTGCGCCGGCCCCCGGGCGTTGTGGCCATGGCCTCGAGCGCCGACCGCGCATTGCGCAGGAGATTGGTGAGAACGCGGGCCAGGTGATCGGGATCGGCGAGGACGTGAAGACCCGTCGGGATCTCGATAAGGAGAGCCGGTTCGGTTTCCGGCGAGAGCATCAGGAGTTCGCCGACTTCCTCCACGAGCGGTCCCAGATCGACGAGCATCAGGTCGGCTGCCTTCTCGCTCGCCTTTCCATAGGCCAGCGTCGACTGGCAGAAGGTGATGGCCCTGTCGAGCGCACTCATCAGCTTGGGGACAAAGCGCTGCACATTCGGGTCCGGCAAGGTGCTGATCCGGTCAGCCATCAGCTGGGCCGAGGCCAGCATGTTGCGGAGGTCGTGGTTGATCTTGGCCACGGCGAGGCCGAGATTGGCCAGGTGCTCGCGTTGGCGAAGTTCCTGCTGCAGGCTCTTCTGCATCTCGGCAAGGCTGGTTTCCAGCGCCCCGAGTTCGTCGGACCGTTGCGAGGGCCGCAGGATCGACCGTGCATCTTCCGGATGGCTCTGGAAAGCTTTCATCGTTGTCGCGAGCCGCTTGACCGGGCGGACAATCAGGCCGTTCAGCGAGACGAAGACCAGCACGGCGGTAATGACCGAGATGATCAGCGACAGGCCGAGAATGCCCCAGGAGAACCGCAGCATGGCCTGCCGGAGCGGCAGCTCGCTGATGACGATTTCCACGAAATCGCCGCCGCGCGGCGGCGGTCCGACCACACGGATGGTGCGCTTTTGGCCGAACAGCAGGATATCGAAGGCATTGCCGATATCCCGCACCACCGAGCGCTTGCGAAGATCGATCTCGAAATCGACCATCGGCGGCATGTCCGCAACGGCCAGCAGCCGCCGGGCATTGTCGATCCTGAGCGCGATCATCGAGGTTTCCATGCCGGCCAGCAATTCCTCGACGAGTGCACGCGGCAGGGCATCCGGCGGGCTCTTCTCGAGGATGAGCGCGGCAGCCCGCGCCTGGGCGAGGCGCTCGCTCAGCCAGTTGTTCCGGAAATTGGCCACCGAGGGCACATAGATCAGCACTTCCGCGATCAGCACGAACAGCACGGTGAGCAAGAGCAGCCGCGCCGAAAGACCCGCGCGCAGGCGTTGCCCGGCCCGGGCGAGGGGCTTGGACGGGACGCGGGTTTCCGTGGGCGAATCGAGCATTCCCGCGACTTTACCCGAAAAGACGGCGCAGCCGCATCAGGCGCTTCGCGGCCGGGCTCTTCAGCAGGTCGACCAGCGGCTGCCGGGCGATCTGCGCCAGCAGGTCATCCTCTCCCTCGACGGACAGGCCAAGACCGGCAAGCGCCGTGACGGGCAGGCCCTGTCGAGCCAGAAGAAGCAGCGGCACCATGAGTTCCGGGGCCCGCTGGCCATAGGCGGAGGCTCCGACCACGCGCGATCTGCGGTCCGTCACGACGAGCAGGGCCGCCTTGTTCTCCGGTCCTCCGGGGTGGCGCGTCGCGCGCAGGAGGCGATGGCGGTTGCGCTCCTTCTCGCCCAGACGGTCCGGGGTGAGCCCGAATTCCGCCAGTCCCGGGCGGGTCGGAACCTGCCGCAGGTCGAGCGCCGGATCCGCCCGGTCACGCTTGCCGAACAGGGCCTGTCCCAGCACCAGGCCGATCTGGTTCCGCGGCGGCGGGACGCCATCCGCTTCGCCGAGGGCTTCCCCGACCATGAAGAGGCGGGACCGCCCGAGCCGCAACCCGCGATCCGGGGTCAGGGGGCTGCCGGCGACGCGCCCGATCTCCAGCCCGTCCAGCCTGGCAATGCGGGGCAGGCAATTGATGACGGGGCCGATCTCCGCGACCGCGAGGCTCTGTCCGCCGGCAAAGCGCATGCGCTCTTCACCCTCGGTCCGGGCAAGCGGCAAGCCGCATTCCTCGATCACGCTGATGCCCCGCGCACCCATATGGAGGAGCAGCCATTCCACGTGATCGCGGTGGAACTGGGAAAGGAAAGGCCCGGGGCTCGCCAGCACGACACGGCGACCGGCCTCGCTGGCGGCCAGCGCTTCGGCGCAGGCTTCCGCGCCATCGCCGAGGACAAGTGTCACCGGGCCCTGTCCTGTGGGAATGCCCGGTTCCGGACGGTTAGCCCCGTTCGCCAGCACGATCCAGCGCGGGGCCCAGCGTTTGTCCTCCGCCACGAAATGCCGGCGATCCGCCATCTGCCCGCGCGCTGCCACAAGGGTGACACCGACGGCGCCGAGCCGCGCCCGGCGGGCCGGATCCGGCGGGCAATCCTGCTCGACAAGGACGACCCGCGCACCGAGCCCTGCCGCGGCAAAGGCAATCTCGAAGCCGACGGGATCGCAGCCGATGACAAGAAGATCGGGCTTCACGGACATGGAGAGAACCTTGTTCAATCACCTGTTGCCAGAGATGGCGCCCTGTCGTCATGCCGCAAGGTGCTGTTCTTGGCAAACGCGCACGAACAGGCGTTGACTTTTCCGACCGTTTGATGTTTCTGCGCCATCTCAATTCTATTCGGAGTGGGTCCGAGGCGCCGGCTTGGTGTCCTGTCTCGGTTTTCTCCTCCAAAGCCAGTAGAGATCGACGATGAAGCGCACCTATCAGCCGAGCAAGCTCGTTCGTAAGCGCCGCCATGGTTTCCGTGCGCGCATGGCCACCAAGGGTGGCCAGAAGGTCATTGCGGCCCGCCGCAACCGTGGCCGCAAGCGTCTTTCCGCCTGAGCGTCCGGCATCCGCGCCCGGTTTGGCGCGTGGTTTTCCGGCCATGGATATCGTGAAGGAACAGGGGCGCGAGACCCGACAGGGCGCGCCCCCTTTCTGTTTTGAAAGCCTCAGGAAGCGATCGGATTTCAAGGCGGCCTCGGCCGGCTTCCGCTTCTCGACGCCCGGATTCACGCTGCTGCGCAAGCCCGGCATTGCAGAAGACGGCAGGGTGCGGATCGGCCTCACCGTCACGCGGAAGATCGGCAATGCCGTGGTCAGGAACCGGATCCGCCGCCGGTTGCGGGCAGCGATCCAGGGTCTCGCCAGAAGCCATCAGGGTCCGGCGATGGATCTGGTCATCCTCGCCCGGTCCGGGCTCCTCACCCAGCCCTTTGGCAGCATCGAGGCCGATCTTGCCCGGGCCGTCGCCGCCCTCGGCATGCGCCCGGAAGCCGGCCCGGGCCGAAAACCGGCGTGATTCTTGACCTTGCTGCAAGGCAGCGCTTGGCAACCAGCCCCCCTTCGGCATAGAAGGCGGCAGCGAATTCATGAGGGTGCCCGGGAGGGCGCCCGCAAGCAGGCAAGGCAGGGCGATGCAGTCCGAAGACAACAGGAACCTCCTACTGGCGATTGTGCTGTCGGTCGGGGTGATGGTCGGGTGGAACTATTTCTACGGGGCCCCCAAGATCGATCAGCAGCGCCAGGCCGCCCAGCAGACGCAGGCGGCCCAGACCCCGGCTGCCCAGGCACCGGGTTCCACGGTCCTGCCGTCGGGTACGCCAGCCGCCACGCCGGCAGCTCCGGCGGCCGGTGCATCGGTTTCCGCGCTGGTGACGCGGGAAGCCGCGCTGGCGAAGTCGCCGCGCGTGCGGATCGAGACGCCGTCGCTGACCGGCTCTGTCGCCCTTGTCGGCGCGCGCATCGATGACCTCAGCCTCGTACGCTATCGCGAGACGGTCGACCCGAAGAGCCCCAACATCGTCCTCTATGTGCCGGATGGCGCGAAGGATGCCTATTTCGCCGATTTCGGCTGGCTCGGCGGGCAGAACCTTCCGGACCAGAACACGGCCTGGCAGGCTTCCGGCAATGTGCTGAAACCCGGCACGCCGCTCACGCTCACGCATGATAACGGCCAGGGCCTCGTCTTCACCCGGCGCATCGAGGTGGATGACAAATACCTCTTCACCGTTACCGACAGCGTCCGGAACAATGGCGCTGCCGCCGTCGCGCTGCAGAATTACGGCCGCGTCACCCGCAAGGGCACCCCGACGGTGCTCGGCTTCTACATCCTGCATGAGGGCCTGATCGGCTATGTCGCCGACAAGCTGCAGGAAGTCTCGTTCGACTCGATCCGCAAGGACAAGTCCAAGACCTTCGCCCGCAGCGAGGGCGGCTGGCTGGGCCTGACCGAGAAATACTGGGCCTCGGCCCTCATCCCGGACCAGAAAAAGCCGTTCTCCGCCGCGTTCGGCGCCAATGGCACCGATCCGGTTTATGAATCCGCCGCCATCACCGAGGTGCAGCAGGTGGCGCCGGGCGCAAGCATCGAAAGCACGATCCGGCTTTTCGCCGGCGCCAAGGAAGTCAATGCCATCAACGGCTATGGCGAGGCGTTCGGGGTCAAGAATTTCGACCTGATGATTGACTGGGGCTGGTTCTACTTCATCACCAAGCCGATGTTCTGGGTGATGGACAAGGTGTTCCACCTGATCGGAAACTTCGGCGTGACGATCCTGATCGTCACCGTCCTGATCAAGCTGCTCTTCTTCCCGCTGGCGAACAAATCCTACGAATCCATGGCCAAGATGAAGGCCGTGCAGCCGGAAATGCTCGCCATCCGGGATCGCTTCGCCGATGACAAGATGAAGCAGCAGCAGGCCATGATGGAGCTGTACAAGAAGGAAAAGATCAATCCGATGGCCGGCTGTCTGCCGGTCCTCATCCAGATCCCGGTCTTCTTCGCGCTCTACAAGGTGCTCTTCGTCACCATCGAGATGCGGCACGCCCCGTTCTTCGGCTGGATCAAGGATCTCTCGGCGCAGGATCCGACGAACCTGTTCAACCTGTTCGGCCTGCTGCCCTTCACGCCGCCGTCGCTGTTCCATCTCGGCGTCTGGCCGATCATCATGGGCATCACGATGTGGGTCCAGATGAAGATGAACCCGGAACCGACGGATCCGATCCAGAAGACCATGTTCGCCTGGATGCCGGTGATCTTTACCTTCATGCTGGGCTCGTTCCCGGCCGGCCTTGTGATCTACTGGGCCTGGAACAACATCCTCTCGGTCGCCCAGCAATATCTGATCATGAAAAAGATGGGCACCAAGATCGAGCTCTGGTCCAATCTCAAGGGCACGTTCCGGCGGGGGTGACCCCGCCGGCTCCGGGAGGCCGGCATGCGCATTCCCGACCCGCTCGAACGCCATCCGATCCAGGGGTGGCACGGCACGGCCTATCTCAGGGCTGTTGTCAACGACCCGAGGATAGAGGTCGGCGATTTCAGCTACTATGACGACTCGCGGGGGCCCGAGCATTTCGCCGCCCGCTGCGTGCGGTACCATTTCGACTTCGTCGGCGATCGGCTGATCATCGGCAGGTTTGTCGCCATCGCGCAGGGAGCGCAGTTCATCATGAATGGCGCCAACCATCCGATGGGAGGCTTCTCCACCTTCCCCTTCGGCACCATGGGCTTCGTCCCCGGCGAACCCCATGGCGAGGAAGGCGATCCCCCTCGGGGTGACACGATCATCGGCAACGATGTCTGGATCGGGCGCGAGGCCGTGATCATGCCCGGGATCCGGATCGGCGATGGCGCCATTATCGGCGCGCATGCGGTCGTCGCCCGGGATGTCGCGCCCTATGCGATCGTTGTCGGCAATCCGGCACGGGAAACACGGCGGCGCTTCGACAGCGCGACCATCGAGGCCCTGCTGGAAATCCGCTGGTGGGATTGGCCGGTGGAGCAGATCATGCGGCATGTGGCGGCCATCCGGGGAACGGATCTCGCAACCCTCCGCAAGGCGGCGAGGGAGATCGGAGGATGAGCATGGACCAGGTGGACGAACCCGATTTCGCCGAAGCGGGCCGCCGTCTCTTCGCGCGCGAATGCGAATTCTATTGGGCGGCTGCCAAGAAGGATGGCCTTCCGCCACCGCGCGGGATCGAGATCGCCTTTGCCGGCCGTTCGAATGTCGGCAAGTCCTCGCTGATCAATGCGTTGACGGGCCGCAATGGCTTGGCGCGCACCTCGAACACGCCCGGTCGGACGCAGGAACTCAATTTCTTCGATATTGCCGGCGCCTTTTCGATCGTTGACATGCCGGGCTACGGTTATGCTGCTGTGGGCAAGGAAAAGGTCTCGGCCTGGACGGGGCTGATCCATCACTATCTCCGCGGCCGCGTCGAGCTCGCCCGCGTCCTGCTGCTGATCGATGCCCGGCATGGCCTCAAGGATACGGATGACCCTGTGCTCGAGACGCTGAGCAAGGCGGCGGTCTCCTTCCAGCTCATCCTCACCAAGGCCGATGCCCTGTCCGAACGGGAGGCCGCGCAGCGCGTCGGCGCCATCCGCGAGATCCTGCGCAAGAAGGCAGCGGCTCATCCCGAGATCATCCTCACCTCCAGCAAGACCGGCATGGGCATCGAGACCCTGCGGGCCAGCCTTGCGCGGCTACTGCATGACCGGCACCAGCTTCCCGGCTGGACGCTCGAATGACGATGCGGATCCCGCTGGTTCTCGCCGGGCTGTGCGGTGCTCTGGGCGTCGCGCTTTCGGCCATGGGCGCGCATATTCCGGGCGGCGCCTCGCTGGGCACGGCTGGCCTGTTCCTCCTGCTGCACGGCGCTGCCTTCCTCGCGCTGGCGGCACTGGCGGGGCGGGACGGGATGGCGAGGCCGTTTGTTGCGGCGATCCTGATCGGCTGGACGCTGGGCCTCGGCCTGTTCTGCGGCGATCTCGCGGCGCGCGTCTTCCTCGGTTTCCGCCTCTTTCCGGGCGCAGCCCCGACCGGCGGCGTGCTGCTCATCCTGACCTGGCTCGGGCTTGCCCTGGCCGGGTTGCGGACACACCGATGAAATATTGTCTGCGGGCGGTTGAGCCGGCCCGCGGCATTGCCTAAAGAAGGCGCCGTTCCTGCTGCGCGGAGACCCGAACGTCATGTCCGACAAGATCCTGCCCGATGTCCATGTCCGCGCCGAGGTGATCAGCCAGGCCCTGCCGTTCATGCAGCGCTATGATCAGGAAGTCGTGGTCATCAAATATGGCGGGCATGCCATGGGCGACCGTGCCGCGGCGGAGGATTTCGCCGAGGATGTCGTGCTGCTTGAATTGCAGGGCGTGAAGCCGATCGTGGTTCATGGCGGCGGCCCGCAGATCGGCAAGATGCTCGACAAGCTCGGCATCAAGAGCGAGTTCCAGGGCGGCCTCCGCGTGACTGACCGCGCCACGGTCGAGGTGGTGGAAATGGTGCTGGCCGGCTCCATCAACAAGCAGATCGTCGGCTGGATCGCCGCCGAAGGCGGCAAGGCGATCGGCCTCTGCGGCAAGGACGGCAAGATGGTCACGGCCCGCAAGCTGACCCGCACGGTCCGCGACCCGGATTCCCTGATCGAGCGAGAACTCGATCTCGGCTTCGTCGGCGACCCCTACAAGGTGGATCGTTCGGTGCTGGATGCGGTCCTGAAGGCTGAATTGATCCCGGTTCTCGCACCGGTGGCGATCGGCGAGGATGCCGAGACCTACAATGTCAACGCCGATACCTTTGCCGGCGCGATTGCCGGCGCCATGCGGGCGAAGCGCCTGCTGCTCCTCACGGATGTTCCCGGCGTTCTGGACAAGGACAAGAAGCTCATCCCGCAGCTCACCGTCGATGAATGCCGCCGCCTGATCGCGGACGGTACCGTCACCGGCGGCATGATCCCGAAGATCGAGACCTGCATCTATGCGATCGAGCAGGGGGTCGAGGGCGTTGTCATCCTCGATGGCAAGGTGCCGCATGCCGTCCTGCTCGAATTGCTGACCGAGCATGGCGCCGGCACGCTGATCACGGGTTGAAGGCCTCGGCGGGATAATCCACTGCCAGGAAATACAGCCCGTCCGGCGGGGCAACCGGGCCGCATCGGGCCCGGTCCTGCGCATCGAGCGCTTCGCGCATGGCCGTGGCCGGCCATGCGCCATGTCCGACCCGCGCCAGCGAACCGACCATCGAGCGCACCTGATGGTGCAGGAACGAGCGGGCGCTGGCCACGACATGGATTTCCTCGCCCTGCGTGATCACGTCGAGCCGCTCGAGCGTCCGGATCGGGCTGTTCGCCTGGCAGGACGAGGCCCGGAATGTCGTGAAATCATGCTTGCCGAGGATGCCCTGCGCCGCCTCGTGCATCGCCGCCGCATCGAGCGGCCGCGCCACATGCCAGACACGCTGGCGGCCGAGCGCCGATGGCGCGCGGCGATTGAGGATCCGGTAGCGGTAATGCCGCCGGATCGCGCTCAGCCGGGCATCGAAAGTCTCCGGCACTTCCGCCGCGTCGAGGATGGCGATGCTCTCGCCATTCTGGGTCAGATGGGCATTGAGCGCATCGCGCAGCGTATCCGGGCGCCAGCTCTTGGTGAGCGCGACATGGGCCACCTGTCCCAGGGCATGCACGCCGGCATCGGTGCGGCCGGCGCAGATGATGCGGACCGGCGGTTCCCCGAGCCGCGCGATCATGCGCTCGATCGCATCCTGGACGGTGCGGCCGCCGGCCTGGCTCTGCCAGCCGTGATAGGGCGCGCCGAAATACTCGATCAGCAGGCGGTAGCGCGGCATGTCACGCGGCCGGACCGGCCAGGGCGCGAACGCCTGGTCCGATGGCAGCGCCCCGCAGGAATTCGGTGGCGCTCATCATGCCCTTGCCGGCGGGCTGGACCTCGAGCAGTTGCACCGCGCCTTCGCCGCAGGCGAGGGTCAGCGCGTGATCGAGAACGGTGCCCGGCGGGCCATGGCCCTCGACCTTTCGCGCCCGCCCCACCTTGATCCGCTTCGGCCCGGCGCCCCAATCGAGTTCGAGATAGGCACCCGGGAAAGGGAAGAGCCCGCGGATCTGGTCATGCACCGCCTGGCTGTCCGCCGTGAAATCGATCCGGCATTCGGTCTTGCTGATCTTGTGA
This sequence comes from Hyphomicrobiales bacterium, assembly GCA_027484605.1. Taxonomy (GTDB): domain Bacteria; phylum Pseudomonadota; class Alphaproteobacteria; order Rhizobiales; family Beijerinckiaceae; genus Rhabdaerophilum. The sequence continues at coordinate 22,721 of JAIXSR010000139.1, forward strand.
GCATAGGTCACGCCGGCTTCGGCCTGCGGCTGGAAACCCAGCGAGCCGCGTTCCAGCGCGGCCAGCGCGCGGGCCATCAGGTCGGCGCCGATCACCCGCATCCGGTCATGCAACTGGCCGGTGGTCATGTCAGGGCCGATGGCGATGCGCTCGGCCATGGCGACGGGCCCGGTATCCAGCCCCTCATCCATCTTCATGACCATCACGCCGGTCTCGCGATCGCCGGCCATGATCGCCCGGTGGATCGGTGCCGCCCCGCGCCAGCGTGGCAGCAGCGAGCCATGCAGGTTGAGGCAGCCGAGTGCAGGGGCGTCGAGGATGGGCCCGGGAAGCAGAAGGCCATAGGCCACCACCACCGCGACATCCGCGGCATGGCCCGCGAAGACGGCCTGCGCATCCGGGTTCCGCAGCGACTTTGGCGTCAGGACGGGAATGCCGAACCCGCTGGCGCAGCGATGGACCGGGCTTTCGACAAGGTCGAGACCGCGCCTGCCCCCCGGCGCCGGTGCGCGGGTATAGACGGCGACAACCTCGTGGCCCTGCCCGATGATCTCCGTCAGGGTGGGCACCGCGAAATCCGGGGTGCCCATGAAGACCACGCGGAGGCTCACGCTTCCGGCTCCTTCAGCTTGGCCTGCTTGGCGAATTTCTTGAGCACACGGTCCCGCTTCAGCTTCGAGAGATAGTCGATGAAGAGGACGCCGTTGAGATGGTCCACCTCGTGCTGGATGCAGGTGGCAAGGATCCCGTCGGCCTCCAGGATTTTCGACTTCAGGTCGACATCCTGATACTGCACGCGGATCCTGTCCGGGCGTTCCACCGTCTCGTAATAGTCGGGGATCGAGAGGCAGCCTTCTTCCATCTCGCGCCGTTCCTCCGACGACCAGACGATTTCCGGGTTGATCAGCACCAGCGGCTGCGCGGCTTCTTCCTTCCGGGCGAGATCGATCGTGACGATACGACGCGGCACGCCGATCTGGATCGCAGCGAGGCCGATGCCCGGCGCGTCATACATCGTCGCGAACATGTCATCGACGAGCATGCGGAGTTCGCGGTCGGCGCCGGCGACAGGGTTCGAGATCAGGCGCAATTGCGCATCGGGAACAATGACAAGGGGTCTGACGGCCATGGATAACTCTCTTTGCCGTTCACATAGGCATTGACGGAAGCCCGGTCAACATGTTCATTTTTTGTTCCTGCCGCACGATTCCCGAGGGCCATTCGTGGACGCCACGCTCTTCCATCTGGGCAGCCAGGCTGTAACGATCCTCCACGCCCTGGCGGGCGCGGTGGGGGTCGTGGTCTGCCTGCTGCTGGTCCAGGTCATCGGGGGAATGCGCCACCGGCGCGAACGGTTGATGGCTGCGGCGCGGGAAGAAGAGCGGCAGCGGGAACTGGACGACAAGGTCGAGTCGATCAACCGGCTGCAATCCGAAATGACCGGGCGCATGCAGACCCTTGCCGAGATTCTTGGCACAAGGCAGGCGGATCTCGCCCGGCTGGTCAGCGAGCGGATGGATTCCGTGCGGCACAGCATGACCTCGAGCCTGACCGAAACCGCCCAGCGCAGCCAGGAATCGCTCGCGCGCCTGCAGGAAAGGCTGGCGGTCATCGATGCCGCGCAGGCCGATCTCAAGGGCTTGACCAGCGAGGTCCTGAGCCTGAAGGACGTGCTGCAGAACAAGCAGGCGCGCGGCGCCTATGGACAGGGCCGGATGGAGGCCATTGTCCGGGATGCGCTGCCGGCTTCCGCCTATGCCTTCCAGCCGACCCTGTCGAACCGCTCGCGGCCGGATTGCACCATTCTGCTGCCTGGGGATGACCGGCCGCTGGTCATCGATGCCAAGTTTCCGCTGGAGGCCTTCGTGCTGCTGCGCGAGGCGCGCACGGACGAGCAGCGCGCCGCCGCCGAGAAGCAGGTCCGGACCGATCTCGGCACCCATTTGCGGGATATCGCGGGAAAATACCTGATCCCGGGCGAGACGCAGGACATCGCGATGCTTTTCGTGCCGTCCGAGGCCATCTATGCCGATCTTGGCGAGCATTTCGACGATATCATCCAGAAGGGCCATCGCGCCCGGATCCTTATTGTCTCGCCCTCGCTGCTGATGATGGCGATCCAGGTCGCGCAATCGATCGTGCGCGATGCCGCCGTGCGCGAGCAGGCGCGCGTCATCCAGTCGGAACTGGGCAAGCTGCTCGAGGATGTCCGCCGCCTTACCGAGCGTGCCGGCAAGCTGGAACAGCATTTCCGTCAGGCGCAGGAGGATGTGCAGGGCATCCTCGTCTCCTCCGAGAAGGTCAACCGCCGCGGTCAGCGCATCGAAAGCCTCGAATTCGAGCAGCCGAACCTCCCGGCATCCCCGCGCGAGGAGGGTGGCGAGCCGCGCCTCCGCAACGTGATCTGACGTTGCGGCCCACCGCCGGTCAGACGCCGAGGAACCGGTCGATCACCCGGCCATAGATCGCCTTTAGACAATCGATATCGGCAATTGCCGCATTCTCGTTGACCTTGTGCATCGTCTTGCCGACGACGCCGAACTCGACCACCGGGCAATAAGCCTGGATGAACCGCGCATCCGAGGTTCCGCCGGTCGTGGAAAGCACCGGGCGCCGCCCGGTTTCGGCCTCGACGGCCGCCGCCACGAGTTCGACGAAGGGGCCGGGCTCGGTCAGGAAGGCTTCCGCATTGGTCGGCAGCAAGGTCAGTTCGTAACGGGGCGCATCATTCACGCCGGCCAGCCGGCGGCGCAGTTCCGCGCCCAGCGTCTCGCTGGTCCAGAGATCATTGAAGCGGATGTTGAACTTGGCGCCGGCGCGGGCAGGAATGACATTCCGGGCGGGATTGCCGCAATCCAGCGCGGTGAATTCAAGATTCGACGGCAGGAAATGCGGCGTCCCGGCATCCAGCGGCTCCTTGAGGGCCGCCATCAGCCGCATCAACCCGTCGATCGGGTTCCGGGCGAGATCCGGATAGGCGACATGCCCCTGCACCCCGTCGACATGGAGATCGCCTGAAAGGGACCCGCGCCGGCCGATCTTGACCATGTCGCCCATGGTCCGTGGGTTGGTCGGCTCGCCCAGCACACAGGCGCTGAACACTTCCCCTCGGGCCTTTGCCCATTCCAGCAGCCGGACGGTTCCATCGACCGCATCGGCCTCCTCGTCACCGGTGATCAGGAAGGCGATCGAGCCTTGCTGCGGCGCCCCGTGCTGATCGAGATGGTCAAGCACGGCGGCCAGGGCAGCCGCCACGCCGGATTTCATGTCGCTCGCCCCGCGCCCCCAGACGGCGCCCTCGGCGATCTCGCCGGAAAAGGGCGGGCGCGACCAGCCCGAAACATCCCCCGGGGGAACGACGTCCGTATGGCCGGCAAAGACCAGGCAGGGCGCGCCGGAACCGATCCGCGCATAGAGATTTTCGACAGCATAATGGCCCTCGGTCTGGAAGACCGGGCGGTGGATCTCGAACCCGTAGGGCTTCAGCCAGGCCTCGATCAGGCCGAGGGCACCCCCTTCTTCCGGGGTTACCGAAGCACAGCGAACGAGTTCGGCGGTCATGATGACCGCGCGGGACGGAGCGGAAACCGTCATGGCTCAATGGCCCTTGTTCTTGCCATAGGGCGGCGCGGGAATGTCGTTATGGGCCTTGCGCAAGGCGGCGGACCAGCGCTCCCGCAGGTCATGGAAATAGGGCTCGCCGGCCTCGATCCGGTGTTCGACCTCCGGAACGATCGCATCCCGGCGCATCACCAGGATGTCGATCGGCAGGCCGACGCCGAGATTCGACCGCATGGTCGAATCCATCGAGATCAGGCCGAGCTTGAGCGCATCATAGAGATCGGAGGAAAAGGTGACCGCGCGGTCGAGGATCGGCTTGCCGTATTTGTGCTCGCCGATCTGGAGATAGGGCGTGTCCTGCGTTGCTTCGATGAAATTGCCGGCCTTGTAGAGCATGTAGAGCCGCAGGCTCCGCCCCTCGATCTGGCCGGCCAGCAGCATCGAGATATCGAGCGAGGCGCCGATATGCTCGATCGCGCTGCCATCGATCCGGTAGACATGCCGGATGACCTCGCCGACAAACTGCGCGGCGCGGAACATCGAGGGCTGGTCGATCAGCCGTTCGATCCGGCCGTCCTCGCGTTCGAGCCCTTCGCGCAGGATCGAGATGACCGATTGCGTGAAGCCGAGATTGCCGGCCGTCGCCAGGGCAAAGAGCTTCTTGCCCGGATCCCGGAAGATGTGGAGCTTGCGGAAGGTGGCGATGTTGTCGAGCCCGGCATTGGTCCGGGTATCCGCCATCATTACCAGGCCTCCGGCAGTCAGAATGCCGACGCAATACGTCATGAAGAAGCTCCCCGGCCTGTTCGCGGCCCCGTCTCCGCCCATAATCGGGCGTCCGGCCCCTGTCTATTGATCTATTGGTCCATCAGCGATTTTCCCTCGTGCAGGGAAATCGCGACATCCATCGCCTCGCCGGCGCCGCCCAGCCGGGCGCCACGGATCGGAGCGGCCTCCAGATAGTCCCGCCCGACCGCGATGCGGATATAGCGGGAATCCGTGCACAGGCCATGGGCGGGGTCGAACCCGATCCAGCCGAGGGCGGTCACATAGGCCTCAACCCAGGCATGGCCAGCTTCCTGCTCGGTTGTGTCCGAGCGCAGGTAATACCCGCTGACATAGCGGGCCGGGATGTCGCGCGCCCGGGCGGCGGCGATGAAGACATGGGCGAAATCCTGGCAGACGCCCTTCCGGCTGGCAAAGGCCTGCTCGGCCGACGTGGTGGCATCGGTGGCGCCGGTTTCGAAGGCGAATTCCTTGAAGATCGTCGCCACCAGGCGGTGCAGGAAAGCGAGCGGGTCGCCGCCTTCCTGCCCGGCCAGATCGGCCGCGAAATCACGGATCGCGAGATCCGGCCGCGTCAGCGCGGTTTCACTCGCCCAGTAGCCGGGCGGAAAGCGCTCCAGCGATCCCTTCACCATGCCGGCATCGGCGGCCACATCCACCTCGCCATCGACGAGGATGCGAAGCCCCTCCAGCGGACCATCGATCGAGAAGGTATGGATGATGTTGCCATAGGCATCCTCATCCCGGTAGAGGCGGCAATCGGCATCGATCTCCACCCGCCACGACCGGATGAACTGCCCGGCATGGTTCCGCGGCGTGAGGCGCAGGATCTGGATCGCGCCGCGGGCCGGCTCGTCGTAGATGTAGCGTGTTTCGTGGTGAAGCTTGAGCCGCATGATCCGGGCCTTGTCCGCTGGAGGCCCGTTATTGCAGGTACTGGTCGTTGATCGCCAGCCCCAGGCGGTTGTTATCCGCGATGAACTGCTCGAGGAACTCGTGCAATCCGGTCTGGAACAGCGTGTCGATATCCATGTTCTGCAACTGGGAATAGGTTTGTCGGGCGAGGCGCTGGCTGGGTCCCTGACGGCCATAGCGCTCGGCCAGCAGGTCGAGCACGCGGTTCAGCGTCTCGTAGGACGAGATCAGCGAGCGGGGCTGCTCGGGCTTGAGGATCAGGAAATCCGCCACCAGCCACGGCTTGATTCCGCCCCGGTAGATCAGGTGGAACGAGTTCAGCGCGGAGACGGCGCGCAGCAGCGCCGACCACTGGAAGTAATCGAGGCCACCGCCGACCGGCTCCGTTTCCGGCAGGACGACATGGTACTTCACGTCGAGCAGGCGCGCCGTGGTGTCGGCCCGCTCGATCAGCATGCCGAGCCGCTGGAACCAGTAATGGTCGGTGCGGAGCATGGTCCGGTAGGCGGCGCCGTCGAAGCGGAGCGAGACCTCGCGCACGAAGGCGAGAAACTTGGTCAGGTCCTTCGAGGTGAAGCTCTGGAAGCGGAGCCGCTGCATCTCGTTCCAGGCATCGTTGAGGATTTCCCACATTTCCGTGGTGATCGCGGTGCGGACGGCGCGGGCATTCTGCCGGGCAACCTCGATGCAGGCGCGGATCGATGAGGGATTGTCGGGCCCGGCAATGATGAACTGGGTCACATTCGCCTGGTTGGCCACGTCATAGTGGCGGAAGAAGGCGTCGCGACAGACGGCGATGTCGATCGCGCTTTCCCATTCATTCGAAGTGCCGGCATAGGCCGAGGGCAGGGTGGCAAGGCGCAGGGCCACGTCGAGAATCCGCGCGAGGCTCTCGGCGCGTTCGACATAGCGGGACAGCCAGTAGAGATTGTCAGCGGTGCGGGCGAGCATCGGTCACGCTCCTGCCTTCTGGGACTGCGACTGGCTGGCGCGCGGGGGCCCGTCCTCGATCACCCAGGTATCCTTGGTCCCGCCACCCTGGCTCGAATTCACCACCAGAGATCCTTTCTTCAACGCGACGCGGGTCAGCCCGCCCGGAACAATGCGTACCTTGTCCGCGCCGGACAGCACGAACGGCCGGAGATCGACATGGCGGGGCGCCAATCCCTCCTCGACATAGCAGGGCACGGTGGACAGCGCGAGCGTCGGCTGCGCGATGTAGTTGCTCGGGTTGTTGCGTACCTTGGCGGCGAAGCTCTCGCGCTGGGCCTTCGTCGCATGCGGGCCCACCAGCATGCCGTAGCCGCCCGAGCCATTCACTTCCTTGACCACGAGATCGCCGATATGGGCGAGGACATGGGCCAGCGCCTCGGGTTCGCGGCAGCGCCAGGTCGGCACATTGGAGAGGATCGCCTCCTTGCCGGTATAGAATTTCACGATCTCGGGCATGTAGCTGTAGACCGCCTTGTCATCCGCGACACCGGTGCCCACTGCATTCGAAATCGTCACATTGCCCGCCTTGTAGGCAGACATGAGCCCCGGCACGCCGAGGGTGCTGTCCGGCCGGAAGGCCAGCGGATCGAGGAACTCGTCGTCGACGCGGCGATAGATCACGTCCACGCGCTGCGGCCCTTCCGTCGTCCGCATATAGACGACATTGGACCGGACAAAGAGATCGCGGCCCTCGACCAGTTCCACGCCCATCCGGTCGGCCAGGAAGGAATGCTCGTAATAGGCCGAGTTGAACGGCCCCGGCGTCATGACCACGACGGTCGGCTCGCGCGAGGCCGAACTTGGGGCCACCGAGCGCAGGGTCGTGAGCAATTCATCCGGATATTGATCGACCGGCTTGATCCGCAATTTTCCGAAAAGCTCCGGGAAAAGGCGCAGCATCGCCTCCCGGTTTTCCATCATGTAGGACACGCCGGAAGGCGTGCGGGCATTGTCCTCGAGCACGTAGAATTCGTCCGGCCCGGTGCGGACGAGATCGACGCCCGCGATATGGGTATAGAGCCCGGACGCCGGCTTGATCCGCGTCATTTCGGGGCGGAAGGCCGGGTTCGACAGGATCAGGTCTTCCGGCACGATGCCGGCCCGCACGATTTCCCGCGCGCCGTAGACATCGCCGATAAAGGCATTCAGCGCCCGCACGCGCTGTTCGAGCCCTTCGGAAAGGCGCGCCCACTCGCCGCTCGAAAGGATCCGGGGCAGGATATCGAAAGGGATGATGCGCTCCGCACCCTGCTCGTCGCCATAAACGGCGAAGGTAATGCCGATCCGGCGGAAGAAGGCTTCGGCTTCGGCCTTGCGGTTGGCGATCAGATCGGGACTTGCTTGTCGGAACCAGTGGGCAACTTCGGCATAGATCTGTCGCGGGTCACCCTCGACGCCACCCATTTCGTCAAACACCAACTGGTTCGCCATACGCTCTCCCCCGGGGCATGCCGGTTTTTCCCGACAGCCTTTCGATCCCCGGATCGGCAGCAAATGCCGGGCCAAAGATCGCCTCCCCTCGGTTGCATAGTGAGGGTTCTGGGAAAGAATTCAATCTCCCTCGCGGTGATCGTGCAAGGGGCGGCGCCAGACCGCAGGTGCGCTGCTTGCGCGCGCAACCAATTCGGTTAAGGGTGGCGCAACCTCGCACACGCGCGCGATCCCCCTTTTCTTTCGAGGAAGGCTCCTGCCATGACCAAATCGACTTTCGCACCCTTCGTCTGGTCCGATCCCTTCGATCTGGAGAGCCAGCTGACCGAAGACGAGCGCATGATCCGCGATGCTGCCCGGGCCTTTGCCGAGGGCGAGCTGCAGCCCCGCGTGCAGGAAGCCTATCTCGAGGAAAAGACCGACCCGGCCCTGTTCCGGCTGATGGGCGAGCAGGGCCTGCTCGGCGTGACCCTGCCGGAGGAATATGGCTGTGCCAATGCCTCCTACGTCGCCTATGGCCTCGTCGCGCGCGAGGTCGAGCGCGTCGATTCGGGCTATCGCTCGATGATGAGCGTGCAATCGTCGCTCGTCATGTTCCCGATCTATACCTACGGCTCGGAAGCCCAGCGCAAGAAGTACCTGCCGAAGCTGGCTTCCGGCGAGTTCATCGGCTGTTTCGGCCTGACCGAGCCCGATGCCGGCTCCGATCCGGGCGGGATGAAGACCCGGGCCGAGAAGGTGGCCGACGGCTATCGCCTGACCGGCTCGAAGATGTGGATCTCCAATTCGCCGATCGCCGATGTCTTCGTCGTCTGGGCGAAGAGCGCCGCGCATGACAACCAGATCCGCGGCTTCATTCTCGAAAAGGGGATGAAGGGCCTCTCCGCCCCTAAGATCGGCGGCAAGCTTTCCCTGCGCGCCTCGATCACCGGCGAGATCGTGATGGATGGCGTGATCGTCCCCGAGGAGAACCTGCTGCCGAATGTCTCGGGCCTCAAGGGCCCGTTCGGCTGCCTGAACCGTGCCCGTTACGGTATTTCCTGGGGCGTTCTCGGCGCGGCCGAGGATTGCTGGCACCGCGCACGGCAATACGGGCTCGACCGCAAGCAGTTCAACCGGCCGCTGGCGCAGACCCAGCTCTTCCAGAAGAAGCTGGCGGACATGCAGACCGAGATCACGCTCGGCCTTCAGGCCTCGCTGCGGGTCGGCCGCCTGATGGACGAGCATCGCGAGGCGCCAGAAATGATCAGCATCGTCAAGCGGAACAATTGCGGTAAGGCGCTCGACATTGCCCGCATGGCGCGTGACATGCATGGCGGCAACGGCATCCAGGTCGAGTACCATGTCATGCGCCATTCGCAGAACCTCGAGACCGTCAACACCTACGAAGGCACGCATGATGTCCATGCGTTGATCCTCGGGCGTGCCCAGACGGGGCTCCAGGCCTTCTTCTGAGCCATGCTTCGGCAGGGCTCGGTTCCGGCAGGGGCGGGGCTCTTCGGCCTCGTCTTTGCCGCGGGCTTCGTCCTCGGCACGATCCGCGAACTGGCCCTCCGCCCGGCCATCGGCCCGGATGCTGCCCGCCTGCTTGAATTGCCGGTAATGATCGCCCTGTCCTGGCTCGCGGCCCGCTGGATCCTCCGCCGGGCCGGGCCCGGCTCGGCGATCTGGCAGTTCGAGGTCGGCCTTGTCGCTTTCCTCCTGCTGATGGCGGCCGAACTGGCGCTCGGCATCCTGCTCCTCGGTGGCAGTCTTTCGGCTTTCATCGCCGACCTTTTCACGCTAACCGGCTTGCTGTCCTTTCTCGCCCAAGCCCTCCTGATCGTGATGCCGCGTCTTGCGGCCTCCGGAACCGGTTCCTCCCATGACCGCCCAGAATCCTGATCCCCGCCGCGAATGCGCCGAACTCTCGACCCTGCGCGACATGCTGCGCTATGCGGTCTCGCTCTTCCGTTCGACGGATCTGCATCATGGCCATGGTGCGACCAATGCGATGGACGAGGCCGCCTTCCTCGTCCTGGAGACGCTGCATCTCCCGGTGGATGACTTCAACGCCTTCGCGGAGGCCCGGCTGACGGCGCGGGAAAAGGCCCTGCTCGGCGAGCGTCTGGCCCGCCGGGTCGAGGAGCGCATCCCTGCCGCCTACCTGACCGGCCGGACCTACCTCAAGGGCTTCTCGTTCCGGAGCGATGCCCGCGCGATCATCCCCCGGTCCTTCATCGCGGACCTGCTCTTCAGCCCGCTTTTCGATGGAACCGGCGATGCCGCCGCGCTCGTCGTCGATCCGGACGCAATCCATCGCGTGCTCGATCTCTGCACCGGCGGCGGCTCGCTGGCGATTCTCGCGGCGCAGGCTTTCCCGGAAGCCCGGATCGATGCGGTCGAACTCTCCCCCGAGGCGGCATCCCTGGCGCGCGAGAACATCGCGGATTACGGGCTCGGGGATCGTATCACGCTGCACGAGGGTGATCTTTTCGCGCCGCTCCGGGGCCGGACCTATGACCTGATCCTCTCGAACCCGCCCTATGTCGATGCCGAGACGATGGCCATGCTGCCCGCGGAGTTCCGCCACGAGCCGGCCATGGCACTTGGATCGGGGGCGGACGGGCTGGATGTCACCCGGCGGATCCTGGCCGAAGGTGCGCGGCATCTCGCGCCCGGGGCCGGCCTGCTGTGCGAGGTCGGTCTGGCCCGCCCGGCGCTCGAGGCGGCCTTTCCGGAAACACCTTTCCTGTGGCTCGATACCGAGGAGAGCGAGGCGGAGGTTTTCTGGCTGCCGCGGGAGGACTTCCCGGCCGCGGGCAAACCCAAGGGCGGCGCGCGCTAGCCGGCTGCACTGGCCGGCAGCGTCCCGGCCTCCTCGGTGAGACCTTCCCCGGCGATCAGCGCCAGGATGGCGGTCTCCGTATCGGCGAGCACGGAATCGAGCTGCGCCAGCATTTCGGGGTACCGCGCCACCAGTTCCACCCGTGCGGCCTTCTCGATCTCGCCGGCCGCATGGCCGGACCTGCTGGCTCCGAGCGAAAGGCTCATCGATTTGAGCGCATGGGCCGCCTTGCCGAGGCGAACCGAATCCTTCGCCTGGATGGAAGCGGCGATCTCGTCGCGGGTGAGGGGCGCATTCTCGAGGAACAACTTATAGATGCGCAGGATGGCCTGCTTGCCGCCAACGGGGATCATGCCGAGCAGTTGCTGCGTCATGTGCGGATCCAGCAGGGCGCCCTCGACGGAATCCTCGGTGCCGGCCTGATCTGCCCGGGCCTCGACCGGGGATGTTTCCGGGATCTGCACGGGGTGATGATCCGGACTTTCCGTCAAGGAAGCTCCGGCGGGGCGCGGCAGGCCCGCATTCCGGGAGCGCTCCTGCCTTGCTGCGCCGGCAGCCGGGGCGAGATGCTGCAACAGCGTCTCGCTCATGGCCTGCAAGGTGAAGGGCTTGTGCAGGACGCCATCCATGCCGGATTGCTTCCATGCCTCGGCATGCGCGCCGACAACATGCGCGGTGAGCGCCACGATCGCCGTTCGCGCCATGCCGGTTTCCTGCTCCCAGCGGCGGATATGGCTGGCGGACTGGAACCCGTCCATCTCGGGCATGGAGCCATCCATGAACACGAGATCGTAGCGTTTGGCCTTGACGGCCTCGAAGGCCGCCCGGCCATCGACCACCGTGTCGCAGGGCAGGTCGAAGCGCCGCAGCGTTTCGATGATGACCTCGCGGTTGACCGGATTGTCATCGGCCACCAGCACGAGATTTTCGGGATAACGCGCGAAGGTCTCACCCGTCTGGCCGGAAGAGCCGCGGCTCTGCGTCCGGCCGGCGAGCAGGTCGCCGATGACCTGCCGCAGGTCCCGCCGGCTGATCGGCTTGATGATCTGCCCCTGGGCGGTTCCCTGTTCCATAAGCCGGTCCGTTTCGGCATCGCCGAAGGCCCCGACGGCGATGGTCGGCGCGCGCTTCAGCAGCGGCCTGAGGCCAGGATCGCTGAGCAGGGCGGCATCGGCAATCACGAGGCGGATATCGCTGAAGCCGGGCATCCGGCTTTCCGAGACGGGATCGGCCACGTCGAAGCCGAGCTCCGAGAGATAGGCCCCGAGATGGCGTGCTGTCGCCTCGCCGGAAACCGCAAGCAGCACACGGCCATGGCCGAGGGGTCCGACCTGCCGGACCAGTTCCTTCTGGTCGACGGGGATGATGGGGATCGAGACCGTGAAGGTCGTTCCGACTCCGACCGTGCTCCGGACGCGGATCGACCCCGTCATCGCTTCGACGAGGCGCCGCGAGATTGCGAGGCCGAGACCCGTCCCGCCGAACCGCCGTGTTGTAGTCTGGTCGGCCTGGCTGAAGGATTCGAAGACGGTGGCGAGCTTGCCCTCCGGGATTCCGATGCCGGTATCCGTGACCTCGAACAGCAGGTTCGCCATCCGCCCGGGATCGCGCTGGACAGTGAGGCTGACCGAACCGTTCTCGGTGAATTTCAGCGCATTGTTGACGAGGTTCGACAGGACCTGGTTCAGCCGTACAGGGTCGGCGCCGATCCGCAGCGGCACGTTGAGCGCGATATGCGTGGCGAGGTCCAGCCCCTTCGAACGGGCCTTTTCCTCGAAAAGCTGGGCGATGGTCTCGACGAGGTCGTCGGTCTGAACCGGGATCGTCTCCAGCTCGATCTTCCCGGCCTCGATTTTCGAGAAGTCGAGAATGTCGTTGATGATCGCGAGGAGCGACGAGCCCGACCGCGCGATCACGTCGGCGAAACGCTTCTGCTTCGGCTGGAGATCGGAAGCCGCCAGAAGTTCCGCCATCACGAGGATGCCGTTCATCGGCGTGCGGATCTCATGGCTCATCGTGGCCAGGAATTCGGACTTGGCGGCATTGGCCGCATCGGCCTGCTCCTTGGCGATCCGGTAGTCGCGCGTCCGTTCGGCCACCTCGTCCTCGAGCATTTCCCGGTGGCGGGCGAGTTTCGAGTCCCGGATGTCGATCTCGTCGAGCATGGCGTTGAAGCTGGTCGCCATCCGGCCGAACTCGTCCTGCGCCTGCGGTTCGATGCGGAGCGAGTAATCATGGCGACGGCGGACATGCTCCATCGTGTCCACCATGGTGCGGATGCGCGAGACCAGGCTCCTTTGCAGCTGAAGGGCCATTGCCAGGCCGGCCAGCAGGGCGACGAGGCCGCCGATCACCGCGGCCTTGACGCTGGCGAGGGCATTGTCGAGGACCTTCGAGGTATCCGCCACGACGGCGATCTCCCCGACGGTTTCGCCCCCGGCAACAACCGGCACCGCAATGTGCATCTGCTGGCGGACCAGCGTGTCGATCCAGGAATGGAGTCCGTGCCGCGGGGTTTCCCGGATGAGCAGAACCGCGTCGCCGAGCGAGGCGATGATCCGGCCTTCGCCATCCTGGAGCGTCGCGCTCTGCAGGCCCGGAATGCGGGCAACGGCCCGGAGGACCCGCAGGGCCTGCCCCTGGTCCCGTGCGGTCACCGCATCGGCAACAACGGAGGCGAAAACATAGGCCGTGGCTTCGATCTCGGCCTTCCGCGTTTCCCGGTAGTTTCCCGCTTCCCGCATGACCGAAAGACCCGTGACGATGACGGTAGCTGTCAGGGTCGAGATCAGGATCAGAAGGAGGAGTCGGGTGCGGATCGACAAGGCTCACTCGCAGGGCGCGGAATCCCTCCCGGATTTACGGCAAATCCCTGATGTTCAGGTTAATGGCGTAACTTCGGCTTAAACGCTTCTCGGCTAGAACAGGGTAGAAGGGGCCCAGAATGTTTGACGCCGTATCCTCTCGGCAGGGCGCTGCATCGAAGGCGCCGGACGCCATGCGCATTCTCGTGATCGACGATGATCCGGTCTATCGGGAAACCGCGCGCATGTTCCTGTCCATGTTCGGGCGGCAGGTTGTGCTGGCGGAGAACGGGACGGCGGGTCTCGCCCGGGTCGCCAACGAGGATTTCGACGTCATGATCGTCGATCTCGAGATGCCCGACATGACCGGCCTCGAGGTGATCGCCGCGACACGGGCCATGCCCCGGCAGCGCGATCTGCCCATCATCATGGTCACTAGCCGCGACGATGCCCCTGCCATCGACCGCGCCTACGAACTCGGTGCGTCGTCCTTCATCGTCAAGCCCGTGAACTGGACCCTGCTCGATCACGCCATCCGGTTCGTCCGTCGTGCCGCCATGAACGAGGTGATGGCCCGGCGTGCCCATGCGGATGCCGAGGCCCTGTCCCGGGCGAAGGACAACCTCATCTCGGTGATCCGCCACGAGATGAAGACGCCGCTCAGCGCCATTACCGGCTTCACCCAGCTCGCTGTGGAGGCACAGGGCTCCGGAGATCTTTCCGGCCTGAAGGAGCATCTCGAATTTGTCCGGCAATCGGGCGAGCGGCTCATGGCCAGCTTCCTCGACATGTCGACCTATTCGGACCTGATTGCCCAGAAATCCCTGGACAAGGCAGTCACGGTCAACCCGAACTGGATCCTGGGCGAGGCCATCGAGCATCGCCAGCGCAAGATCGATCAGGCCGGCCTGAAGCTCGTGATCCATGAGGAACCCCGGGTCCTCCGGATGCTTGCAGACCAGACGCTGCTGGTTTCGGCCATGGTCAGGCTGATCGACAACGTCATCGGCCATGCCGCGCAGGCCAGGACCATCACCGTGGCCAGCGCGCACAGGGACGGGCGCATCCTCTTTTCGGTCATCGATGATGGCATCGGCATGGCGCCGGATCGGGTTGCGGCCTGCCTCGCGCCCTTCTCGCAGGAGAACATGTCACTGGCCCGCATGCGCGAGGGGCTCGGGCTTGGGCTGCCGATCACCACCGAGATCGTGCGCCTCCATCGGGGCCAGCTCACCATGCAGTCCCAGCCCGGCCAGGGCACCCAGGTGACGATGTCCCTGCCTGTCGAGCCATGAAAAAGGGCGGCACGCGGCCGCCCTGTCATGACGCCGTTCCGGATGGGATCAGGTGAACATGTCGGCAATGATGCCGTCATACCAGCCCATATTCTCGGCCTGGACCTGCTTGCGGTATTCGGCGGTCTCGTCGGTCTTCGAGACGAAGGTCTCCGATGCCGTGATCTTGTCCGGCTTCGGCTCGTACCGGCCACCGACCTTCACGGTATCGTCCGGCGCGATCAGGCTCCAGCAGGTATTCGCATAGCGGGCCGGGAAGGTCCGGGCCTTGATCAGCTCGCCACGGATCATCATGGCGGCGACCTTGGCCTGGCTGTTCGCCGAGAAGCCCGATTTCGGCATGTCGCCGGCGATCGAGGCATCGCCGAGCACATAGATGTTCGGGTCCTGCGTCGACATCATGGTCTCGGCATTGATCGGGCAGTAGCCCGAGGCATTGGCGAGGCCGGCATCGACCGCGATCTTGCCGGCGCGCTGGGCCGGGATCACGTTGACGAGCGCGCAGTTCTTGTATGTCTCGAAACCGGTTGTGACGGTCATCGTCTTGGGATCGACCGACTTGATCCCGTCATGGATCTTGGGGCCGAGCCATTCGACCATTCCGGGATAATGCCGTTCCCAGCCCTGCTGGAACAGGCCCTGCTTGGAGAAGGTTTCCTTCGGATCGAGCACGACGATCTTCGACTTGGTGCGGCCGGTCGTCTTGAGCTGATGCGCCATCATCGAGACGCGCTCGTAGGGGCCCGGCGGGCAGCGATAGGGGTTCGGCGGCGCGATCATCACGATGACGCCGCCATCCTTCACCTCGTCGAGCTGCTTGCGCAGCAGCTGCGTCTGCGGACCGGCCAGCCAGGCATGCGGCATGGTTTCCTCATGCTCCTTGCCCCAGCCCGGTACGCTGTCATAGCGCAGGTCGATGCCCGGCGAGACGACGAGCCGGTCATAGCCGATACGCGTCCCGTCGCCGAGCACGACCTCGCGCTTGTCACGGTCGATCGCATTGGCCCATTGGCGCACATGGCGGATCCCGTAGGCCGAGCTCAACTTGTCATAGCGATGGGTGATCTCGTCGAACTTCTTGAACCCGCCCAGATAGAGGTTCGAGTGGAAGCAGGTGACGAAGGTATCCTTCGGTTCGACCAGGACCACGTCGATCGCGCCCTGGCTGTCCTTTGCGATGTATTTGGCGGCGGTGGCCCCGCCCGGACCGCCGCCGATCACGACGACGCGCGGTTTGGCCTGGGCTCTCACCACCGGCATGCCGAGCCCGGCCACGGCGGCAATGGCGCCTGTGCCGGCCAGGATATGTCTGCGGTTGATCATCATCGTGCTCTCCTTATCATCCGGCACTTCTCTGGTGCCTCAGCCGACCTTGAGATAGGCAAATCCCTTGCCCTGCAGCGCAGCCACCGTGGCCACGCCGGAGGGAACGAAGGCGATCGCATCGTTCTTCCGCACCTTCGCCCGGTCAAGCTTCAGCCGCTCGAACGTGATGGCGCAAAGATAGATCTTCAGCCCGTTGGTGATCTGGGCCTCCACGCGCTCGAAGATCTTCGGCACGGTGAGTTCCTCGGCCCAGGGCGTGCCCTCCATCGTCTCGAGGAAGAACTTCACCCCGGCCGAATGGGCCACGATGCAGAGCTGGGCATCGAACGGGTTCGCCCCGAAAACCGAGTAATGGTTCCCGATATTGTTGATCATCTGCGAGAAGCGCGGCGCCTCGCCGAAATCGCAATGATAGAGGCAGGCCATGTCGGCCTCCTTGCGGATATCGGCCAGACCGAGCTGCTTCGGGACGGATTGCGCCCGCGCGATGCCGGCGGCACCGGCCAGCACGGCCCCGCCGATGACGGCACGACGATCGAAGGGTCCCATTCCCCGCCTCCCTGTCATTTCTTGGTATCGGGTTGCAGGATGAGGCCGCCGAAATAGGCGGCGAGTGCAGCAATTTCCTCGTCGTTGAGCGCGGCGGCGATGGTCCGCATGACCTGGTTCTCGCGATCCTTGGACCGGTAGGCATTCATCACGGCGATGAACTGGTCTTCCGGCCAGGCCACGATCGGCGGGATGCCGCCGGTTGCCTTGCCGGAAACCTGGTGGCAGGTGACGCAGGTGCCGGAGAGATACTCGCCGAAGGCGGCATCCCCCTTCGGCGCATTCTTCGCATCGGAACTGGCCTGGACCGGGGCGGCGAGGATCAGGAGGGCGAGCGCGAGCGAAGGGCTGGCTCGGCCGGGGATCGGTCTGACCAGTGCTTTCATCGGCTGCTCACTCCACCTTGATCGACTTGCCGTCTTCCGGTGTCACGTCCACCATGCGTGCGCGTCCGGTGACCTTAGCATCGGGCTTGCAGTTCTTCATGCAAGGGTCTTTCTGCCAAAAGTGACGTTCGGCCTTTTCACGGTCGTCATCATAGAAAGACTGTTCGTTCGGAAGCTTGACCTTGGAAAAGTTCTCTTTCGACAGGACGAAGTCATCCTTCACGATGCCGTTCTGATTCAGCAGGAAGGCCGTGATCGCGTAGACATCATCATCGGAGAGCGACCGCGCATTGCCATAGGGCATGGCCCGTTTGATGTAGTCGAAGGTTGTCGATGCATAGGGCCAGAACGAACCGATCGTCTTCTCCGGTCCCTCGCTTTTCAGCGAGCCCTGGCCCCCGACCAGGACCGGCCAGCGCCCGGCACCTTCGCCGAATTCGCCGTGGCACGAGGCGCATTGCTGGAGGTAGAGCTGCTCGCCATCCCCGACCGAGCCCTTGCCCGGCGGAAGCCCGGCACCATCCGGCCGGACATCGATATCCCAGGCCGCGACCTCCTCGGGCAGGGCCTCGCGCCCCAGCCCGACCTTGCCGGCCAGCGCCGGTGCCGTGACGAGAGCAGCGAAAAGCGCGAGCCCGGCGGCCTTACGAAATTTCGACATTTTCCGTCTCCCCGTTGCTCCGGACGAGCCAGGTCTGGATCCCGTTATTGTGGTAGATCGAGTTGAGACCGCGCACCTTGCGCAGCTCGTCCTTGGTCGGCTGCACATAGCCGGTATCGTCCATCGCCCGGGACTGGATGAGCATCTCCCGTCCATCCCAGTTGAAATCGACATAGAAGCGCGTCAGCGACATCGGCAGGACCGGGCCATCGATCCGGGCCGTCTGCCAGTTCTTGCCGCCATCGATCGTGACATCGACGCGCCGGATCGTCCCGCGTCCGGACCAGGCGAGACCGGACAGCACGTTCGGACCCTTGTGCTTCAGCGGAGCCTGCGGCGAGGGGCTGGTCACCACGGATTTGGCATCCATGATCCAGGTGAAGCGACGCGAGCGTCCGTCCGCCAGCAGGTCGGTGTATTTCGAGGTCTCCTCGCGGTGATGCCACGGCTGGTCACCCACTTCGAGGCGGCGGAGCCATTTCACCCACATGTTGCCTTCCCAGCCCGGCACGACGATGCGCAGCGGATAGCCTTGCTCCTGCCGGAGTGCCTCGCCGTTCATCCCCCAGACCACAAGGCAATCCTGCATCGCCTTCTCGATCGGGATGGAGCGCGTCATGGCCGAGGAATCGGCGCCTTCCGGCATGACCCACTTGCCGTTCGTCTTCACCCCCGCTTCGTCCAGGAGGACCTTCAGCGGGAGGCCGGTATACATCACGTTGTGGACCATCCCGTGCGTGAACTGGCAGCCATTGAGCTGGGCGCCCTTCCATTCCATGCCGCCATTGGCCGCGCATTCGAGGAAGAAGACCTTGTTCACGCGACCGGGGAAGCGCTTGAGGTCATCCATGGTGAAGACCAGCGGCTTGTCGACCAGCCCGTTGATCATCAGCCGGTGCTTCGACGGATCGATCTCCGGTGATCCGCCGTGATGCCGTTCGAAACAGAGGCCGTTCGGCGTGATGATGCCATCCAGCGCATGGAGCGGCGTGAAATTCACCGAGGATTCCCGGCTGGCTGTCAGCCATTCGACATCCCGGCGGACCACGCCCTTCTCGAACTTCGAGGGCTTGCCATAGGGGTTGGCGGCCACGCCATCGCCGAGATAGCGGTTCCAGTCCTGGATTTCCGTGATGGCCGGATCCGGCTTGGCCTGGGCGCGGGCGGCGCCGGCCTGGGCCAGCGAAAGGCCGGCTGCGGTGGCACCGAGCCCGCCGAGGAACCCGCGCCGTGATTTCTGGAATTGGGGATCGTGATCCATAGCGATGTCCTGACGGTTAGCCGGCCCCCACGACCTTCACCGCATCGAGCGGGCGAGGCGTGATGACCTTCTTCTGTTGCAGATAGGTGCTGACGACGTCCCAGATGGGCGGACCTTCGGTGGCCTGGTTGATCGAGGCCCAGCCGGCGACCGTGTAGTCCCGCCCGGCATCAAGGGCCTGCCCGTTCCGGGCGAGCCTCAGATCGGAAATCCGGCGCCCGCTGGTCTGGTAGGGATCGACCGAGAAGGTCAGCCCGCCGAGGCGCACCATGTCGCCGCCGCCCTGTGCATAGGGATCGGGGTTGAAGATGTTGTCGCCGATATCCTCGAGTACGGCCTTGATCTGGCTGCCCTTCATCGAGATGCGGTAGCAGTTCGGATAGGTCATCGCGCAGGCGTTGGTCACGTCCTCGAACGTGATGTCCTGTCCGGGAATGAGGCTTGCGCCCCAGCGCACGCCGGGCGAGAGCGCGATTTCCGCATCCCGGACCTGCAGCATCGCATCGGTGAAGACATCGTCCAAAGTGCCCTGGAAATTCCCCCGCCGGTAGAGCAGGCCATCGGTCTTGCCGAGAACGCGGCCGAGATCTGCCTCGAACGGGGCCCGGACCTTCTTCACCAGAGCGGCCATCTCGGCATCCGGTGTGATGGCATCCGAGAAGATCGGGATCAGGCGATAGCGGAAGCCCTTCACGCCGCTCTTGTCGACATCGAGATCCAGCCGGGAGACGAATTTGCCATGGCTGCCCGTCGCAACGAGCAGCGTCTGCCCGACCTGCACCGCTTCGGGCAGCGCGTCATGGGTATGGGCAGTGAGGATGACATCGATGCCCTTGACGCGCCCGGCCATCTTCCGGTCGATGTCGAACCCGTTATGCGAAAGCAGCACGACGAGCTGTGCGCCCGCCGCCCGCGCGGCATCGGCTTCCTTCTGCACGTCGTCATCCTTCAGGCTGAAGGTCCATTTCGGGAACATCCAGCGCGGATTGGCAATGCCGGTATAGGGATAGGCCTGCCCGATCACGGCTACCTTGACGCCGCCGCGCTCGAACATCTTCTGCGGTTCGAAGACCCTGTCCTCGAATTCGCTCTCGCGCACATTCTGCGCGAGGAACGGGAAATCGAGGCTGTCGGTGATTTCCTTCACGCGGTCGGCCCCGAGCGTGAATTCCCAGTGCCCGGTCATGGCATCAGGCTTCAGCAGGTTCATCGCCTCGACCACATCGGCGGCCTTGGTCTGCAGGGAGGTCCAGCTGTTCGTCCAGGTATCGCCGCCATCGAGCAGCAGGCAACGATCGCCGCGTTCCGCACGGATGCTCTTGATGACACGGGCGATGCGGTCGAAGCCGCCCATCCGGCCGTAATTGCGGGCGAGGGCCGCGAAATCCTCGCTGGTCAGGGCATAGGCCATCGGCGAGCCGGCCGGGATCTTGTAGTGGGCGAGAAAATCCTTGCCCGTGATGTGGGGAACAAGGCCTTTGGCCTCGCCGACGCCGAGATTGATCGACGGTTCCCGGAAATAGATCGGAACCAGCTGGGCGTGCAGATCCGTGACATGGATCAGCGTGACATTGCCCAGCGGTTCGAACCGCAGCAATTCCGCCTCCGAAAGGCGCTGCTGGGCTGCCAGCCGGCCGATCGAGCCAAGGCCGCTGCCGGCCAGCAGGGCCGAGCCGGCCAGGCCGGCCTGGATAAACTCGCGTCGCGAGACCATGCGTTTCCCTTCACGCCAGCAATGGCTGGCATGCCCTTGTCATTCTTGCTTTTGAAAGATCGCCGGCACCCGGAGGCGCCGGCGGGAGCTGCGGAATCAGGCGACCGTCAGCTTGGCCTTGGACTCGTAGACCGACCCGTCATCATCCTTCCAGGAGAAGGCGAATTCGCCGCTCTCGGAGGCGCGGAAGAACATCGACTGGTACGGATTTGCCGAGACGGCGGGATGCCAGGTCGCCTCGAAGAACACCTTGCCGTTGAAGGCGGCGGTGAAGGTATTGATGATCTTGCGCGGGATGGTCTTCCCGTCGGCGGCACGACGCTGGCCGGATTCCATCTCGTGGCTGATCAGCGTCTTGATCTCGACGATCTCGTCCTTCTTGGCATTGGCCGGGACGCGGACGCGGGGTGTGGGCTTGTTGCTCATGATTGTGTCTCGCTTCTCTCAGCCGCCGCAACCGCCGATGGTGACCTTCACTTCCGACTTGGCCGTGAAGATCTTGCCATCCGCCATTTCCGCGACGCAGATGATATTCTGCGTCTGGGCAAGGCGCATGCGTGCCGAAGCCGCAGCGCGGCCGCTTTCCGGCGTGAACGTGTAGCTCACGATGCCCGGCAGCGGGTTGCCATCGGCAAAGACATGCACCGATTTCACATGGTCTGCGGCCGTCATCGGGCTCTCGACCTCGATATTGATCGGCACGACGAGGCCGTTCTCGGCGATCTGCGGAACGTCGAGCTTGATCTTGCCGGCTTCGACCTTCTTGTCGCCGTAGAGCTTCTTGATCTCCGCCTCGACGGCGGCTGCATCGGCAAGGGCCAGTGACGGGGCAATCGCTGCCGCCGCAAAGCTGGCCATGCCGGCAATCAGGGTTTCCCGGCGCGTCTGCGCCGCACGCTGTGCCATCAGGCTTCTCCTTGTTTTTCCGAGAGCGGCATCTTGACGGATGCAACGCTCCTCCCTCAACCTAACATATAGAAACATAGTTTTTTTTGAATGTAAAGTATGCTAGCGTCCCCGCTGCATGATCATGACGAAGGTCGAATGGGGCATCAGAACCCCGCCAACGACCCTGAAGAGGAGAGAAACGATGAGGGTGTTCATGGCCTTGGCCATGTCGATCACACTGGGCGCGGGTTTGGCCCGGGCGCAGCAGCCGGTCGACACCGAGAAGGAACTCGAGAAGTACCGGCAGATGATGTCGGACCCGATGTCCAATCCCGGCTTCCTGAATGTCGACCGGGGCGAGGTGCTCTGGGCGCAGAAGCGCGGCAGCAAGAACGCCTCGCTGGAGGCCTGCGATCTCGGCGAGGGCCCGGGCAAGCTCGAGGGTGCCTTTGCGAAGCTCCCCCGCTTCTTTGCCGATACCGGCAAGGTCATGGATCTCGAGCAGCGCCTCGCCCATTGCATGGAAACCCAGCAGGGCCTCGACATGGCGGATATCATCCGCCGCCGCTTCGGCGCGCCCGGCCGGACCTCCGACATGGAGGATCTCGTCGCCTTCATCGCCAACAAGTCGAGCGGGATGAAGTATTCGGCTCCGCTGGCGCATCCGAAGGAAAAGGAAGCCTTCGCCATCGGGCAGGAACTCTTCTTCCGGCGGTCCGATTTCATGGATTTCTCTTGCGCCACCTGCCATGCCGAGGAAGGCAAGCGGATCCGCCTCCAGGGCCTGCCGCAGCTCAACAAGGCCGGCAAGGATGCGCAGGCCACGATGGGCTCCTGGCCGACCTACCGCGTCAGCCAGAGCCAGACCCGGACGATGCAGCATCGCCTCTGGGACTGCTATCGCCAGATGCGCTCGCCCGAGCCCGTCTATCTCTCGGAAGGTCTCACCGCCCTGACCCTGTATCTCGTGAAACAGGCCGAGGGTGGCGAGATCCAGGTTCCGTCGATCAAGCGCTGAGGGGGATGGATCATGAAGACGCTCTCGATTTCCGCCCTCCTCCTCGCTGGCCTCTGCATCCTTGGCCCCGCCAGGGCGCAGGATGCGCCGAAACCTGACGCCAAGCGCCTCGAGGAAGTCACGAAGGCCATGTGGCCCAAGACCCCCGAAGGTTGGGAGAAGCGCATCTCCTACGACGAGACCCAGGCGGTCTGCTCGCAATTCCGGAACGATCTGCCCCAGGCCGAGTTCGACAAGGTCAGGGCGCGCGAACTGGCCACGATCAAGCTTCCGGCCGACGGCAAGGTGATGGGCGACTGGAAGGCCGGCCAGCGCTTCGCCAATGATGGCCGTGGCGGGACCTTCACGGACAGGCCGATGACCAATGGCGCGAATTGCTATGCCTGCCACCAGATGGATCGGTTCGAGCTGAGCTACGGGACGCTCGGGCCGTCTTTGGTCAATTACGGCAAGGATCGCAAATACGCGGCCGAAGAGGCGAAGGCCGCCTACGCGAAAATCTACAATTCGATGGCAGTCATGCCTTGCTCGACCATGCCGCGCTTCGGCTATCACGGCTTCCTGACGGAACAGCAGATGAAGGACCTGACCGCCTTCCTCTTCGATCCGGAATCTCCGGTGAACAAGTAGATTTTTTGACGGAACACGCCAGTATAGAGGGAGGCTGCCCGGCCTCCCTTTTTTTCGTTGCATGGGGTTTTTCGTGCTGACTGTTGCCTCGACCCCGCCCTTTGAACCGCATCCGGCCCGCCACGCCATCCTTTCGGAGGCGCATGCCCGGCCCTTCTTCCGGCTGGAAACACCGTCGCGCGTGCTGGGGCTGGCCTTTCTCCGCGGCTCCGCCTCGCCGGATGAGGTGCGGGCCCGGCTCGATGCCTTTGCCCGGAGCCACGGCGCGGCGCCGGCACCACCCTCGGCGCGCCATCACCGCATGAACCTGCCGCAGGGCCTGTTCCGCTGGGAACAGCATACCGAGTTCACCACCTATGTGTTCATGCTCAGCGGCGAGGCTGCCCGGTTCGACCTGACCGGCGGCGAGATCCTGAACGCGCTGGCGCTTCCCGAGCAGCCCGGCCCGCATCTCGTCTCGGTCGACATGTCGCTGATCGGCGACGACCAGAGCGATGCCGCGATGAGCCATGTCCAGTCGGGCGTGATCTCCGTCTCGGATGTCGAGGAGGCCCGGGCACGGATCGCTTCGGATTTCGTGCCTGACGAGGCGGGGTTCGTCCGCTTCGTGATCGTCAATCGCGGCCTGCCGGATCGCCGTCTCGGCTCTCTCGCCCGCGACGTGATGGAAATCGAGGTCTATCGCAACCTGGCCCTGATGGGCCTGCCCGAAGCACAGCGGATCGGCCCGATCGTCCGCGAGGTGGAGCAGGGGCTGGCGGATCTCATGCGCGACCTCGTGCACCAGACCACGCTCGGCGAGGGGGACGAATTGCTGGCCCGCCTGACCAACATGACCGCACGGGTCGAGAGCGAGATCGCCACCACGAAGTTCCGCTTCGGCGCGACCCGCGCCTATGGCGCGATCCTCAATGACCGGCTCTCGGCCTTCACGGTCCCGGCCAGCCAGGATGCGCCGACCATCGAGGCCTTTCTCACCCGGCGGAACGCGCCGGCTTTGCGCACCTGCGAGACCATGGAAGCCAACCTGCTCGACCTCGCAGCGCGCCTGACGCGCGCCTCGGGCCTGCTGCGGACGCGCATCGATGTCGAACTGGCCAAGCAGAACAATGCCCTGCTGAGCGGGATGAGCGAGCGCACCCGCATGCAGTTGCGCCTCCAGCAGACCGTCGAGGGGCTCTCGGTTGCGGCGATCAGCTATTACGTCATCGGGTTGGTCGGCTATCTGCTCAAGGCAGCCAAGGAAGGCGGCTGGCTTCGGCTTCCGCTCGATGTCGCCATCGGCCTGTCGGTTCCGCTGGTTGTCGCCGTCATGTGGGTCATCATGCGCCGCCTTCGGCGCCTGCATACCCGCGCCGACGGATTCTGAGGCCACTGGCCAACATATTCATCTTGCGCTATATCATGCGGATGCTGCCGGATATCCGCCATCCTCGCATCACGTTGCATCGTGCCGCCTTCCGGGGCGGGCTCGCGGGAATCCTGCTCGCCCTTACGGGAATGATGCAGGTCCAAGCGGCCGAACTGGTGATGTACGAAAGGCCCGGCTGCCCCTGGTGCGTGCGCTGGCACAAGGAGGTCGGCAGCATTTATCCGAAGACGCCGGAAGGCGAGCGGGCGCCCCTCAAGGCGCTGATGCTCGACCGCCAGTCACAATCCGCCTACCGCCTGAAAGAGCCGGTCTTCTACACGCCGACTTTCGTTCTGGTGGAAAAAGGGGAAGAAATTGGCCGGATAACCGGCTATATGGGAGACGATGCCTTCTGGAGCCTGATGAAGATGCTGGCTGGCAAGCTGGATTCGGTAGATCAAGCGGGAAAGTAACCAATGTCCTTGATTGAAGCAGGCCTTGAGACCGAATTGCGGGATGGCGACGAATTCTCGCCCGAACTTGACCAATTGATGCGCAAGGCCCGCAAGGCCAGCGATTTCCTGAAGGCGCTCAGCCACGAGAACCGGCTGCTGCTGCTCTGCCTTTTGTCGGAAAAGGAACGCTCGGTCAGCGATCTCGAGAACATCCTGTCGCTCCGGCAGCCGACGGTCTCGCAGCAACTGGCCCGCCTGCGGCTCGACGGCCTCGTGACCACACGGCGCGATGGCAAGACCATCTATTACAGCCTCGCCAACAACGATGTGAGGCAGGTGATCTCGATCATCTACCGCATCTTCTGCGACCCTCCGAAACCCTGAGGAACGCGACGGAATGTCTTCGATCGCCACCGGTCTGTTGGGATTTCTGACCGGGCTGGTTATTGGTGCGCTGGTCTACCGTGCGCGGCTTTGTACCTTCGGCGCGATCGAGGACGGCCTGATGGGCCAGGACTGGCGTCGCGCCAAGGTTTTCGGGCTGGCGCTCGCCGTTGCGCTGGTCCTGACGCAGGGCATGATCCTTTTCGGCTTCCTTGATGCCGACCGCACGACCTATCTGCCCCAATCTGTTCCCGTCATCGGCCTGATCATCGGCGGCACGATGTTTGGCATTGGCATGGCGCTGGTCGGCACCTGTGGCTTCGGCTCCCTGGTCAGGCTCGGCAGCGGGGATCTGCGCAGCCTGATCGTGATCATGGTCTACGCGCTTTTTGCCTATGCGATGCTGCGCGGCCTGCTCTCCGCCTTCCGCATCGGGGTGGTCGAGGGCTGGGCCTGGCCGATGCCGGGGCCAAGCCGTTCGGATCTCGCAACCCAGCTTCA
Source organism: Hyphomicrobiales bacterium (assembly GCA_027484605.1). Taxonomy (GTDB): domain Bacteria; phylum Pseudomonadota; class Alphaproteobacteria; order Rhizobiales; family Beijerinckiaceae; genus Rhabdaerophilum. Next base: position 48,457 of record JAIXSR010000139.1, read on the forward strand.
GCGCTTTCTTGGTTTCGACATCCGCGTGGTGCTGACCCTGGCCCTGGCCTTCGGCCTCTTCATCCTCGTCCTGAGGGATGCGCGGCTCCTCCGGGCCCGCCGCCTGCTGACAGCGGGCGTGGTCCTGGGGCTGGCTGTGGCCATGGGCTGGGCCGTGACCGGTTGGTGGAGCGATCCGTTCGAACTGCACCAGCGGCTGCAGAGCCTGACCTATGTCGCGCCGGTGGCCCGCGCCATGTTCGGGGTCCTTGCCGGCCAGGATGACGGGCTCGATTTCGGCGTGGCGAACATCGTCGGGGTGGTCGCCGGAGCGCTCCTGGCCAGCCTGAAGGCGGGCGAGTTCCGCTGGGAGGCGTTCGATGATCACCACGAGATGAAGCGGCACCTGATCGGGGCGGTCTGCATGGGCACGGGTGGCGTGCTCGCGGGCGGCTGCACGATCGGTCAGGGCCTGACCGCGGGCTCGCTGCTCGCCTTGTCGATGCCGGTCGTCATCATCAGCATGATGTTCGGAGCCCGGATCGGAATCGCGATCCTGATGGGGGATGCCGGAGACTGGATGCGGCGCCTGGCCAGCCGCGCCTGAGTTCACGGCGATGCCCTGCTGCCGGCGAGCGCACAAGCACCGCACCCTCACCATGATTCCGACAGGAATTTCGGTTGATAGCCATCGCAACATCAACGATACGCTACGCCGAATGCAGTACCGTGCCCGGAAGGGGCATGCCCCGGGGCGGAGGAAAGGGTGAACAACGTGGACCAAGCCGCCGCGCGGGAAGATACCGCCGTCATGGCCCGTCGTGCCCGGATTATGAAAATCGCCGGCACCCTCGCCAGTGCCGCGCTGTTTGCCGTGTCGCTGGCCGTTCTTTACTGGCTGATTACCGAACTGGATGCGGCCGAGGTGAAGGCCGCCTTCGGTCGGGCAACCGCCAGCCAGATCTGGCTGGCACTTTTCTTCACGGCCATCTCCTATCTGATGCTGACCGGCTATGACTGGGTCGCCCTGCCGGCCGTCACGACGCAGAAGGTCCGCTACCGGATTGCCGCCCTGGCCTCCTTCACGTCCTACGCCGTCAGCTTCACCCTGGGCTTCCCGCTTCTGACCGCGGCAACGGTGCGCTACTGGATCTATTCCAGCGTCGGGCTTGGCGCGAAGGCGATCGCCAGCCTCACGCTCATTGCGGGAATCACCTTCTGGCTCGGCATGGGTGTCGTGCTCGCGACCGTGATGATCATCCTGCCCGGTTCCGCCTCGACGTTCACGCGCTTGCCCTTGACCATGAATGTGCTGATCGGGCTCGCCGTCATGCTGGCCATCGGCATTTACCTCCTGGTGGTCAAGCGCGGCAATCGCAGCCTTTCCGTCCAGGGCTGGCAGCTCCGCCTGCCGGGCGTTCGGATCACCTCGCGCCAGATGGCCCTCGGCGCGGCCGATGTCTGTGCCGGCGCGGCCGTCCTCTTTGTCCTGTTGCCACCCGAGGCGCAGATCCCCTTCGCAACCATGCTGGCGGCCTATGTCTTCGCCTGCACGCTGGGGATTGCCAGCCATGCGCCGGGTGGAATCGGCGTCTTCGAGGCCACGATGCTGCTGGCCCTTCCCGGCGTCCCGCGGGAACAGCTCCTCGGCGCGCTGATGGTCTATCGGCTCTGCTACTATGTCGTGCCCTTCATTCTTGCGCTCGTTCTGCTCGGCGTCCGCGAACTCATGATCCGGGCCGGCATGCTGCAACGCCAGCTTTCGGCACCCGACGAGGGCGACCATGCCTGATCCCGGGCTGCCCTCCGATCCCGCCGAGGATGTGCCGGAGGCACCGACCCTGCGTTCCATCGTCATGCGCTCGAATGTCCTGCGCCTGCTGGCCATCGCGGCGCTGGGCGGGCTGCTCCTCATGGCGCATCTCTCCAGCCTGCCCTGGCTGGCCCATCTCCTCGCGATCCTCGCGCTGGTTTTCGTCTTCCTCGGCTGGCGCACGCTCGAGCCTTCCGCGTTGCGCCGGGCCGATCCGGTCCGGGCGCTGCGCAATCTGCCGGACATGCGGCTGAATGCCGTGCTCGATGCCATGGTCTCGCCGACGATCCTGATCGACCATCGCGGCAACATGGTCCACGGCAATGCCGCCGCGCTGCGAACCTTGGGGGGGCTCCGGCTCGGGCATCCGGTTTCCTTTGCCCTGCGCGCGCCTGCCATGCTTGCCGCGCTCGAGACAGTTCTGGCCGGGCAGGCCGAGGCCCGCGCCGAGATTGTCGAGCGCGTGCCGATCGAGCGGAGCTACGACATCGTCATCCGCCGTCTCGCCCAGGGCCCCGTCCTGCCGGCGAACGGGGTGGCCTACGCGGTGATCTTCATGACCGATACGACCTCGGCGCGGCGCCTGGAGGCGATGCGCGCGGATTTCGTCGCGAATGCCAGCCACGAATTGCGCACGCCGCTGGCCTCGATCCTCGGCTTCATCGAGACGTTGCAGGGGCCCGCACGGGACGATGCGACCGCCCGCCGCAATTTCCTCGGCATCATGGAGAAGCAGGCCCGTCGCATGGCGCGCCTGATCGAAGACCTGCTCTCTCTCTCGAAAATCGAACTCAACGCCCATATCCCCCCCGCGGACACGGTCGACCTTCCGCTGCTGCTGCGTTCGGTGTCGGACGCGCTCGGCGGGCTCGCCCGGGATCGTGGCGTCCAGCTCCGGTTCGCGCTCGCCGAGGGGATGCCGCCGGTGACCGGAGATCGCGACGAACTGGTCCGGGTCTTCGAGAATCTCATCGAGAATGCGATCAAGTATGGCCAGAGTGGCGGCAAGGTCGATATCGTGCTCGAACCGGGCGAAGGGGAGTCGCCGGCCGATCTGGTTGTCCATGTCCGTGATTACGGGCCCGGCATCGCCGAAGAACATCTCCCGCGCCTGACCGAGCGGTTCTACCGGGCCGATATCGGCGAAAGCCGCGTGCTGGGCGGGACCGGCTTGGGTCTGGCCATCGTCAAGCATATCGTGACCCGCCACCGGGGCCGCATGGCCATTGCCAGCACCTTGGGCGAGGGGGCTACCTTCTCGGTTACATTGCCGGTAAGCAGGGAAGAAATCCGATTAAGTTCAGCAGGTTGAACTGTCATCGTTTTGTCGTCCGGACCCGCTAGAAGCGTCTGTGCCGGTCGCCTTTCCCCCTTCGCGATCGGGCTAACAAGGAGAGTCCCCAGATGGGTTCGAAATTCCTCGGCGTGTCCGTGATTGCCCTCGCCATGGCCGTGAGTGCCGGCGTTGCGTCCGCGCGCGACCAGATCCGTATCGTTGGTTCGTCGACTGTTTATCCGTTCACGACGGCGGTGGCCGAGCAGCTCGGCAAGACCGGCGGCGTGAAGACTCCGGTGGTTGAGTCCACCGGCACCGGCGGCGGCATGAAGATGTTCTGCGACGGCGTCGGTGTGAACTTCCCCGATGCCACCAATGCCTCGCGCCGCATGAAGGCCGGCGAGTTCGAGTCCTGCCAGAAGAACGGCGTCAAGGACATCATCGAACTGATGGTCGGCTATGACGGCCTGACCCTGTCGCATTCCAAGAAGTCGGCCCCGATGAAGCTGACCCGCGCTCAGGTCTTCCTGGCGCTGGCCAAGAACGTCCCGGGTCCGGATGGCAAGCTTGTTCCGAATCCCTACAAGACCTGGAACCAGATCGACCCGTCGCTGCCGAACAAGCCGATCGAGATCCTCGGCCCGCCGCCGACCTCGGGCACGCGTGACTCGCTCCATGAACTGGTGATGGAGCCGGGTGCCGAACAGATTGCGGTGCTGAAGGCCCTCAAGGCTTCGGATCGCAAGGCTTTCGACGCCGCCTGGAAGACCATCCGTGAAGACGGTGCCTATGTCGAAGCTGGCGAGAACGATAACGTCATCGTGCAGAAGCTCGAATCCAACCCGAATGCCTTCGGCGTCTTCGGCTTCTCGTTCCTTGAAGAAAATGCCGCCAAGATCCAGGGCGTGACCATTGACGGCGTCGTGCCGGAAATGGACACCATCTCCGCGCTGAAATACGGCCCCTCGCGTGAGCTCTTCGTCTATGTGAAGAAGGCCCATGTCGGCGTCGTTCCGGGTCTCGACAAGTTCGCCTTGGAATATGTTTCGGATCGTGCTGCCGGCGACGGCGGCTATCTCGAGAAGAAGGGCCTCGTGCCGGTGCCGAAGGCCAAGCTGGCGGAAGCCAAGGCCAATGTTGCCGCCATGAAGGTCATGACGGGCGAAGGCCTGCCGAAGTAAGGCTGCGACAGCAGTCGAAAACCTGACCGGCGCCGCTGGCGCCGGTCTTTGTCAGCGGGGGTCGGCAGTGACAGGTCTGTATTACGCGCTCATGATCGCGCTTGCCCTCGGGGCGTATATCCTCGTGAGAGGGCGTGCAACCACGCTCGCCAACGGCCAGGTCCTGCATTCCCGCCCGAATTATCACGGCCTGCTGGCCGCTTCGCAGGTCGTCCTGCCGATGATCCTGATCCATCTTGTCGGATCGATCTTCGCCTCACGCTTCGTCGAGCATCAGGCGCTGACAGCGATGGACCCGGCGCTCCTGAGCGACGAGTTGCGCCGGGGTGCAGCCTTCCGCGAGATCCGTGAATTTGCGGCCGGCCGCGGCGCGGCAACGGCTACGCAGGCGCTCCAGGCTGGCGCCGCGATGTACGCCTATCTCGCCGCCCTGACCAACTGGGCGGTTCTCGGCCTTGGCCTCGCGGTCGGTATCGCCATGGCCATGTTCTCCATGCGCAGCATCTCGACCGAGTTCCGCGCGCGGAACCGGTTCGAGAAGGTGGTGCGGTATCTCCTCCTGGCCTGCGCGACCGTCGCTGTCATCACCACGATCGGGATCGTCTTCTCGGTCCTGTTCGAGACCTTCCGGTTCTTCCAGAAGGTGTCGCCGATCGATTTCCTCTTCGGCACCCACTGGTCGCCGCAAACCGCGATCCGCGCCGATCAGGGCGGTTCATCGGGCTCCTTCGGCATGGTGCCGCTGCTGGTCGGCACGCTGCTGATCTCCACCATCGCGATTCTTGTCGCCGGCCCCATCGGCCTCTTCGCGGCGATCTACATGGCCGAATACGCGTCGCCGAAATTCCGCGCCTTCGCCAAGCCGCTCCTCGAGATCCTGGCCGGCATTCCCACCGTGGTGCTCGGCTTCTTCGCGGCCCTTACCGTGGCACCGCTGATCCGCGAGGTCGGGACATCCCTGGGCCTCAGCGTCGCCTCCGAAAGCGCCCTCGCGGCCGGCCTCGTTATGGGGATCATGATCATTCCCTTCGTGTCATCCCTTTCGGACGACGTGATCACCGCTGTACCGCAATCGCTGCGGGACGGTTCCTACGGCATGGGCGCGACCCGGTCGGAGACGATCAAGAAGGTCGTCCTGCCGGCGGCGCTTCCAGGCATCGTCTCGGCCTTCATGCTCGCGATCTCGCGCGCGGTCGGCGAGACCATGATCGTCGTGATGGCCGCCGGCCTTGCCGCCAACCTGTCCTTCAACCCGCTCGACGCGGTGACGACCTTCACGGTGCAGATCAAGACGATCCTCGTGGGCGACCAGGAATTCGACAGTGCCAAGACATTGTCGGCCTTCGCGCTCGGCTTCGTGCTCTTCTTCTTCACCCTTTCGCTCAACGTCATCGCGCTCGCGATCGTCCGGAAGTATCGGGAACAATATGACTGACACCTCGATCGCTCCGCCCGCGACGGGCACCCGCACGTTCGACTATGGTTCCGACGAAGCCCTTGCACGGGTGAAGCGGCGCTACCAGGCGGAAGGCCGGTTCAAGCTCTATGGTCTGCTTGCCGTGCTCTTCGCCGGAGCCTTCGTCTTCGTGCTGCTGGCGGATATCGTCCGCAAGGGCATGCCGGCCTTCTTCGAGCATCGCGTGGTCATGACGCTGGACCTCGATGCCAGCCTCATCGATCCGACGGGACGCCGGGAAGTCGATGCCCTGCGGAACGGCGACTACAACAAGATCGTCATGGATGCATGGCGCGCGAACTTCCCGGAAGTGACGCAGCGTGCCGAACGCCGCCGGCTGGAAGCGCTCGTCTCCAGTGGCGCTGCCGACGATCTGCGCGGCGCCATCCTGCGGGATCCGTCCCTGATCGGCAAGAAACTCCGCTTTCCGGTTCTCCTCTCGGATGATGCCGATCTCCACTTCAAGGGCCTCTCGACCGGCATGTCCGCTGTCGCCGGAAACGGCGCTCTCGATGTCCAGGTCAATGGCCGCGAGGTCACTCTGATCGGTTCGGGCCAGCCTTTCGCAACCATCCTCGCCGATGTGAAGGCGGGCCTGCTGCGGGATGCCGATCGGGCCAATGCCGAGCTTGCCCGCCTGCCGGCCTCCCAGCAGGGCGGGCAGAACGTGGCCCTGGACGCCAAGCGCGCCGAACTCACCGCACGCGTGGCGGATCTGAAGCGCCGCGCGGGCGATGCCGGTGGTGCGGAAATGATCGATTTCGCCGCCATGCCGAGCCGGATCGTCCGGGCAGAAGGTGCCTTCATCCAGCTCCGCGAGATCGGGCCGGCCTCGGCGAAAGGCTTCCTCCTCGTTGCGCCGCAGCGCGCGATCACGCGTCTCGATGCATGGACCGTGACGACCTTCGCGACCCCGGAAAGCAACCGGAAGGCCAGCGATGCCGATATCGCCTGGCTTGAATCCCTCAATGCGCGCGGCGTCATCGAGAAGGCCTTCGCAACGCGGTTCTTCACCAGCGGTGACAGCCGCGAGCCCGAACTGGCTGGCATCCGCGGTGCCTTGATTGGCTCGGCCCTCACGCTGCTGGTGACTTTGATCGTCTGCCTGCCGCTTGGCGTCGGTGCAGCGGTCTATCTCGAGGAATTTGCCCCGAAGAACCGTTTGACCGATATTCTCGAGGTCAACATCAACAATCTGGCGGCCGTGCCGTCGATCGTCTTCGGCCTGCTCGGCCTCGCGATGTTCCTCAACTTCTTCGGCCTGCCACGATCCGCGCCGCTGGTCGGCGGGCTTGTCCTGGCGCTGCTGGTCCTGCCGACGATCATCATCGCCAGCCGCGCGGCCTTGAGTGCCGTGCCGCCCTCGATCAAGGAAGCGGCGCTCGGCGTCGGAGCCTCACATCAGCAGGCGATCTTCCATCATGTCCTGCCGCTGGCGATGCCGGGCATCATGACCGGCACGATCATCGGCATGGCCCATGCGCTCGGCGAGACGGCGCCCCTGCTGATGATCGGCATGGTCGCCTTCATCGTTGACATTCCGCAGGCCGTCACCGATCCGGGCACGGTTCTCCCGGTCCAGATCTATCTCTGGTCGGACCTGCCCGAAATCGCCTTCCAGGCCAAGACGGCCGGGGCCATCCTCGTCCTGCTGGCCTTTCTCTTCATCATGAATGGCGCGGCCATTCTCCTGCGGCGTCGCTTCGAGCGGCGCTGGTAATCGCACGCGGCGTAAACAAGGAAAGAGTCGATGTCCCTCGCATCTCCCATGGTCCAAGAACCCGCCAGCGTGAGCGAACCCGACGTCGCCGCGAAGGTGGCGGCGCGGAGCGTCAACGTCTATTACGGCGAAAAACACGCCCTGAAGGACGTCTCGGTCGACATTCCGGCGCGCGCGGTCACGGCCTTCATCGGTCCGTCCGGCTGCGGCAAGTCGACCTTCCTGCGCTGCATCAACCGCATGAACGACACGATCCCGATCTGCCGGGTCACCGGCGACATCACCATCGACGCCAAGGATATCTATGATCCCCGCCTCGACGTGGTTCTGCTCCGGGCGCGCGTCGGCATGGTCTTCCAGAAGCCGAACCCGTTTCCGAAGTCGATCTACGAGAATGTCGCCTATGGGCCGCGGCTGCACGGCATGGCCCGGAACAAGACCGAGCTCGACGAGATCGTTGTCGGTTCGCTGAAGCGGGCCAGCCTGTTCGAGGAGGTCAAGGACCGCCTCAATGACCAGGGCACCGGTCTTTCCGGCGGCCAGCAGCAGCGTCTGTGCATCGCCCGCGCCATTGCGGTCAGCCCGGAAGTCATCCTGATGGACGAGCCCTGCTCGGCGCTGGATCCGATTGCCACGGCAAAGATCGAGGAACTGATCGACGAGTTGCGCACGAACTTCACCATCGTCATCGTCACCCACTCGATGCAGCAGGCAGCGCGCGTCTCGCAGCGCACGGCTTTCTTCCATCTGGGCTCGCTGGTCGAGGAAGGCTCGACCGAGCAGATCTTCACGAACCCGAAGGACAAGCGCACCCAGGATTACATTACCGGCCGGTTCGGCTGATCCTGCGGCGATACGGAAAGCATGACATGACCCAGCATATCGTACGGGCCTATGACGAGGAACTCGGCATCCTCTCGGCCAAGATCAACCAGATGGGTGGCCTCGCCGAAGCCATGCTGACCGATGCCGTCGACTCGCTCGCGCGCTACGATGTCAGCAAGGCCCGGAGTGTCGTCGAGCGCGATGGCCAGCTTGATCTCCTGCAGAACGAGATCGAGGAACTGGCGGTCATTGTCATCGCCAAGCGTCAGCCCATGGCTAATGATCTGCGCCACATCATGGGCGCGATCCGTATCGCCTCGGATATCGAGCGCATCGGCGACCTGATGAAGAACATCGCCAAGCGCGTGACCGTGATGGAGGATCGCTTCGTCGGCACGCGGTCGCTGGCGGGCATCCAGCACATGGCGCATCTCGTCCTCGGCCAGGTCAAGGCAGTGCTGGACAGCTTCGCCCAGAAGAGCCCTGATCTCGCCCGCCATGTCTGGCTGCATGATGGCGAGGTGGACCAGCTCAACAATTCGCTGTTCCGCGAGCTGCTCACCTACATGATGGAAGACCCGCGCTCGATCACCTTCTCGACGCATCTGCTCTTCATCGCCAAGAATATCGAGCGTGCCGGCGACCATGCGACCAATATCGCGGAAACGGTGTATTTCATCGAGACCGGGCAGCAGCTGAGCGGCCCGCGTCCGAAGGGCGATTCCTCGGTCTTTGCGGTTTCCGCGCCGGGCAAGTGAGGCCAGCATGGCACCCCGCATCATGGTTGTGGAAGACGAGGAGGCGCTGGCCATCCTCCTGCGCTACAACCTGACCGCCGAGGGCTACGAGGTCGATCATGTCGCCCGGGGCGACGAGGCGGATCTCCGCCTGAAGGAATCGGTGCCGGATCTGCTGATCCTCGACTGGATGCTGCCGGCGCTTTCGGGGATCGAGATCTGCCGGCGCCTCCGGGCGCGGCCGGAAACAGCCCGCCTGCCTGTGATCATGCTGACGGCGCGCGGGGAGGAATCCGAGCGCATCCGCGGCCTGAGCCAGGGCGCCGACGATTATGTGGTCAAGCCCTTCTCGGTGCCGGAACTGGTGGCTCGCGTGCATGCCCTGCTGCGGCGGGCCAAGCCCGAGCATGTCGCCCATCGGCTCATGATCGGCGATATCGAGCTCGACCGGGTGACCAAGCGCGTGCGCAGGGGCGAGCGGGAACTTCATCTCGGCCCGACGGAATTCCGGCTGCTCGAATTCCTGATGAAAAGTCCGGGCCGTGTCTTTGCCCGCGACCACCTGCTGGATTCCGTCTGGGGGCAGGATGTCTATGTCGACGAGCGCACGGTGGACGTGCATGTCGGTCGCCTGCGGAAGGTGCTGAACCGGCGTGGCCAGGCGGATCCCATCCGCACCGTGCGCGGCGCCGGCTATGCCTTCGACGAGACATTCGGCCGCAGGGCCTGAAATATCCGCAAAAAAGGGGCGTTGCCGCCCCCTCTGACCCTCAAGTCACTCCGATTTGTCTCAGCCGCCCCGGCGCCGGTCACCCTGCGGCTGGAACGCGACCCGGGCATGGGCCTCGCAATAGGTCCGCCCCGCGCCGCAATCGGCACCGCAATAGACGAAATCGGCATGAAGCGGATCGCCGATCGGCCAGCGGCAAAGGCCTTCGCGCAATTCCATGATCGAGATCCGGCGCGAGATCGGAATCACGACATTCTCCCGCACCGGGACCACCTCGGTCACGGCTTCCATCATCTCGACCACGGCAAGGTTGCCCCGCACGGAAATGGTGGTCGTACGCGCAGCGGTCTTCACCACCTTGCGGGGGCGCGCCACGCTGGCCGGCTTGGCCTTGGCCCGGCCTGACAGGCCGAGGCGATGCACCTTGCCGATGACGGCATTCCGGGTGACACCGCCCAGTTCGGCGGCAATCTGGCTGGCGCTCAACCCTTCGCTCCACAGTTTCTTCAACTGCTCGATGCGGTTGTCGTCCCACGACATTGTTGCCTCCTCGCCTGCCTGCGCGGCGACCTGGCAGAATCCCTCACCGTGGCTTGCAAAGACGCAAGCAACCAACCGGAACATCCGGAGGGGAGAAACCTGACCAGAGACCGCACGCCGTGTCGGCGCTTCTTGACCTGCCGACACCTTGCCTCTGCCCGGGACACTAGCCGAAGCTGCGCCCAAGGTTGAGAGTCGGGGCTGCAACAGCACCCGTTTTCAACAGGCATAATCAGCAATCGCTCAACTCGCCCGCCGTGAGTCGGAACTGTGGCAGACGCGTGAATTATTGACTTTTCGGTCGTTCTCTCGCAAAGAAACAACATGCCGCCCGGTTCGAGGCGGCCTTCTTTTTTTGGCGAGGATTTTCGCCAATGGCCGGCCGCGGGAGCGGGCCAATTGGCCAGCCGGCAGGCCCAACCCGGCAGGAGGGTATCATGAGCATGACGTCCAAGAGCGAAGCCGCCCATCTTTCGGCCCGCGCTGGGCGATCGGCCGCCTCCAGCCTGATGCCGACCTATGCACGCGCCGCGCTTGAGTTCGAGCGGGGCGAGGGCCCCTGGCTGATCACACCGGACGGCCGGAGATATCTCGATTTCGGCAGCGGCATCGCCGTGAATGTCCTCGGGCATTCGCACCCGCACCTTGTTTCGGCGCTTGTCGGGCAGGCCGGCAAGCTCTGGCATGTCTCCAACATCTACAAGATCCCGGAGGGCGAACGTCTCGCCGAGCGCCTCTGCAGCCTGACATTTGCCGACCGCGTCTTCTTCACGAATTCCGGCGCTGAGGCGCTGGAATGCGCCATCAAGACGGCGCGGAAGTACCATTCGGTCAACGGGCAGCCCAATCGCTACCGCATCATCACCTTCGAAGGCGCCTTCCATGGCCGTACCCTCGCGACGATCGCGGCGGGCGGCCAGCAGAAATATCTCGACGGCTTCGGCCCCAAGGTCGAGGGCTTCGACCAGGTGCCCTTCGGTGACCATGCCGCCCTCGAGGCCGCGATCGGCCCGGATACCGGCGCCATCCTGATCGAGCCGGTGCAGGGCGAGGGCGGGCTGCGCCCGGTTCCGCCGCAATGCCTGCGGGGCCTGCGCGAATTGTGCGACAAGCATGGCCTTTTGCTGATCCTCGACGAGGTTCAGAGCGGGGTCGGCCGGACCGGCAAGCTCTTCGCGCATGAATGGTCGGGCATCCGGCCGGATATCATGGCGATTGCCAAGGGAATTGGCGGCGGCTTTCCGCTCGGCGCCTGCCTTGCGACCGAGGAAGCGGCCAAGGGCATGGTGGCGGGGACCCATGGCTCGACCTATGGCGGCAATCCGCTGGCCATGGCTGTCGGCAATGCCGTTCTCGATGTCGTGTCCGATCCCGATTTCCTCGAGAAGGTCCGCCAGACCGCCCGTGATTTCGCCCAGCGCCTCGCCGAACTGAAGGATCACTATCCGGATATCGTCGAGGAGGTCCGCGGCTCCGGTCTGCTGATCGGCCTCAAGATGCGTGTGCCCAATACGGCTTTCGTTGCCGAGGCGCGGGAGCAGGGCATCCTGACCGTGGGGGCCGGGGACAATGTCGTCCGTCTGCTGCCCCCGCTGATCATCGGCGAGCCGGAAATCCAGGAAGCCTATCGCCGGCTCGATGCAACCTGCATCGCCCTGCGTGCGGCCCAGGCGCCCGCCAAGGCCAGCTGACCTATCCGAATGGTACGAGACAGATGAGTTCCGCATTCTCGCTTCCGGCCTCCCACAGGCATTTCCTCGACCTCGGCGATCTCCGCGCCGAGGAAGTCCGCCACATCCTCGACGGTGCGCGCCGCATCAAGGCGCGCCGCCGCACCCCCCTGCCGGGGGACAAGCTGCTGGCCGGAAAGTCCATCGCGATGATCTTCGAGCAACCCTCGATGCGCACGCGCATGTCCTTCGACATGGCGATCCGCGAGCTCGGCGGTGAATCAATCATGGTCACCGGCAAGGAGATCGAGCTCGGCGAGCGGGAGAGCATCGCCGATACGGCCCGCGTCCTTTCGCGCTATGTCGATGGCATCATGATCCGCATTCTCGATCACCGCCAGTTGGTGGAACTGGCCGAGAACGCGACGGTTCCCGTCCTCAACGGGCTCACCAAAACCTCGCATCCCTGCCAGGTCATGGCCGATATCCTGACCTTCGAGGAACATCGCGGCCCGGTCGGCGGCCGGACGGTGACCTGGGTCGGCGACAGCAACAATGTGCTCCGCTCGTGGATCGAGGCGGCCGGCCGCCTCGGCTTCTCGATCCGCGTGGCGACGCCCGAGGAATTGCAGCCCAAGGCCGATATCGTCGACTGGGCACGCAAGAACAAGGTTGATCTGACGCTGATGCGGGACCCGCAGGAAGCCGTAAAGGGCACGGATTGCGTCATCGCCGATGCCTGGGTTTCCATGGGGGACAAGGATGCCGGCCGCCGGCATAACCTTCTGCGTCCGTACCAGGTCAATGCGGAGTTGATGCGTGCTGCAGGCCCGCAGGCCATTTTCATGCATTGCCTGCCGGCCAAGCGCGGTGAGGAAGTGACCGACGAAGTCATGGACGGGCCGCAATCCGTCGTGTTCGACGAGGCCGAGAACCGTCTTCATGCCCAGAAGGCCATTCTCGCCTGGGCCTATGGCGAGAGCTTTGCCTGATGGCCGTTGAGGCGTCACCGGGTTCCGGCTCGATCTTCGGGGCGGACGATATCGTCCTGCCCTTCCATGTCGAGCCGCTGGACACGCGCGGCCGGGCCATCCGGCTCGGGCGCGTGCTCGACGAGATCCTCGCCCGCCATGCCTATCCGCCCTCGGTGGAGCGCTTGCTGGCCGAGGCCATCGCGCTGACGGCCCTGATGGGGTCTTCCCTGAAATTCGACGGGCGTTTCCAGCTTCAGGCCAAGACCGACGGCCCGGTCTCGATGCTTGTTGTCGATCTCGGCACGCCCTCGTCCCTGCGCGCCTATGCCCGTTTCGATGCCGAGAAGGTCGCCGCCTCGGGCGAGCGCGCCGATGCCGCGACGCTGCTCGGCCAGGGCTATCTCGGCCTGACAGTGGAGCAGACGGCGCTCCAGTCCCGCTATCAGGGGATTGTCGCCCTGGAAGGCCAGGGGCTCGAGGCCGCCGCCAAGCAGTATTTCCGGCAATCCGAGCAGATCCCGACAGCCCTGCGCATTGCCGTGGCCGAGCATCAGCAACCCGGTGGCCAGCGCCGTTGGCGCGTCGGCGGCGTGCTCGCGCAGTTCCTTCCCGCCGCGCCGGAGCGCATGCGCCAGGCCGATCTCGATCCTGGCGATGCGCCGGCCGGCACGATCCGTCATGTCGTCCAGGAGGATGATGCCTGGATCGAGGCCCGATCCCTGGTCGAGACGACCGAGGATATCGAGCTCGTCGATCCCGGCCTCGGCCTCGACCGCCTGCTCTACCGCCTGTTCAACGAGCGCGGCGTGGCGGTTTCCGAGCCGATCCCCATGGCGGACCAGTGCCGCTGCTCCGAGGCGCGCATCCGCGAGACGCTGGCACAGTTCTCGGCGGAAGACCTGGCCGATATGCGCGAGGAGGACGGCGAGATCGCGGTGACCTGCGAATTCTGCAGCCGGCGCTACCGACTCGCGCTTTGAGCAGCCATCGGCGTTCGGTCCCGGCCGGCCCGCCGGGCCTCAGTTCAGCACGCGCTTGTCCGCCGGCATGTCGAGCGAGAAGGCCGGGATCTCGACCTCGAAACGCTCGCCGCTGGCCGAGACCATCTCGAAGGTGCCCACCATGATCCCGTGCGAGGTCGTCAGCGGGCATCCCGACGCATAGCGGTAGAGATCGCCCGGCCGCAGGATCGGCTGTTCGCCGACCACGCCGAGGCCGCGCACATGCTGCACCTGGCCATCGGCATCGGTGATGATCCAGTGTCGCGCCCGGAGCTGGACCGTCTCGGTCGAAAGGTTGCGGATCTCGATGGCATAGGTCCAGAAAAACTGCCCGGCCTCGCCTCGGGAGCGTTCCGGCGAGAATTCCGGCTCCACCGTCACCTCGATCCCTCGCGTGCTCTTGCGGTACATGGCGCCCCTCATCCTGCCCGCGCGAAACCGGCTCCTGACCATGCCGAGCAGCCTCCGGGCCGTCAATGGCCGAAATGCCTGCCGGGCCGGGCCGGCGCCCATGGAGATCTGTGGGCATTCGCGCGACGAGGCGGCGCCCGAAGCTTGTCAGGGGAAGGCGGCTCCTGTAGCCAGATCGAAGACAAGGGAGAGTGGCTGTGCCGCAGGTGGCGCCGGGGATCTATTCCGATGCGATGATCGAGGGTCTCGTCCGCTCGGGGGCCATCCGCGTGCCCGAACCGCTGGCCCGCGGGCAGGTCCAGCCGGCCAGCCTCGACCTGCGCCTCGGGCGGCGCTGCTGGCGCATGCGCGCGAGTTTCCTGCCCGGCCATGGCGGCGATGTCGCCAGCCGCATCCGCGATTACGCGCTGCACGAGATTGACCTGAGCCAGGGAGCCGTCCTGGAAACCAGCTGCGTCTATGTCGCGGAAATTCTCGAATCCGTGAACCTGCCGAAGGATCTCGCCGCATCGGCCAATCCGAAGAGTTCCACCGGCCGGCTCGATGTCTTCACCCGGGTGATCACCGATGGAGCGGCCGCGTTCGATGTCGTCGCGGCGGGCTATGACGGACCCATCTATGCCGAGATTTCGCCCCGGACCTTCCCCGTTCTCGTCCGGCAGGGAAGCCGCCTTTCCCAATTGCGCTTCCGCGCCGGCCAGCCGCGGATCGACGATGTCGCGCTGAAGGCCTTGCACCAGCGCGAGCGGCTGGTCGACCGCGATTCCGCGCTGATCCAGGACGGCGTGGTGCTTTCGGTCGATCTTTCCGGCTTTGGCGGCACCTCGCTTGTCGGCTATCGCGGCAAGCGCCATACCGGCCTGATCGATGTCGACCGTGTCGGCGCCTATCGCGTCGAGGATTACTGGGAGCCGATCTCCCTGCATGACCGGCGCGAGCTTGTGCTGGATCCGGACGAATTCTACATCCTCGCCTCGAAGGAAGCGGTCCATGTTCCGCCGGATCACGCGGCGGAAATGGTGCCTTTCGATGCCATGATGGGCGAGTTCCGCGTCCATTATGCCGGCTTTTTCGATCCCGGTTTCGGCCATGCCGCTGCTGGCGGTGCCGGCGCCCGGGCCGTGCTCGAAGTGCGCTCGCGCGATGTGCCCTTCATCCTCGAGGACGGGCAGGTCGTCGGCCGCCTGATCTACGAGCGCATGGCCGGCCCGCCTCAGCGCCTCTACGGCGAGGGGCTGGCCTCGAATTACCAGGCCCAGGGCCTCAAGCTTTCCAAGCACTTCCGCAGCTGATCCGCCCTGTCTCCGTGGCGCCCCCGCCTTGCTGCAGGGCTAGCCGCGCTCGCGCGATTCCAGCGCATCGAGCTTCGCCCGGATCTGTTGCAGCTCCCCAAGCATCGTTTCCATCACGGCCGGGTCGTGCAGGAGTTGCTTCTGGTCGCCGGCGCGCTCGTCATCGAGCGCGGTGACGACGACGCCGATGAACAGGTTGAGCATCATGAAGGCCGAGAGCAGGATGAAGAGCACGAAATAGGCAATGGCATAGGGGTGCTTGTCCATGAGCGGCTTCACCACGCCGTTCGACCAGTCGTCAAAGGTCATCACCTGGAACAGCGTGTAGGCCGTCTGGCCCAGCGAGCCGAATTGCTCCGGCGCCGTGCCGCCGAACAGCTTCGTGCCCATGACGGCGAAGACATAATAGATCAGCAGCATCAGCAGGCTGATCGAGCCCATGCCCGGCATGGCGCCGATCAGGCCCGCCACGACGCGGCGGAGCGAGGGCAGCATGGTCACCAGCCGGAGCACGCGCAGGACCCGGAGGGCGCGAAGCACCGACAGGGATTCTGTCGCCGGCACCAGTGCGATCCCGACAACCAGCATGTCGAAGACACTCCAGGGGTCCTTCAGGAAGTTCCGGCGATGCACGGCCATCCGGGCCAGCAACTCGACGACGAAGATGTTGAGCAGCAGCGTGTCGAGCTTGTGCAGCAGCGGGCCGTATTCCGCCATGATCGTCTGGCTCGTCTCGAGGCCGAGCGTGATCGCGTTGAGAATGATCAGCCCGATGATGAACCGTTCGGTCAGCGGATTGGTGACGATGGAATGGAGCAGCGACATCGGATCCCCCTGTTGACCCTCTTGTTCTGGATAAGGCAGTGCGGGCCTTCCGGCGAGGGGCGGCGGCACTGGCCGGGGAATTATACGCAGCGAAATCCGCAGCGGGATTTTGCGAAGGCAATGCCCTTGCCTTTCCGGCCCCAACCGGTTTATCTCCGGCTCGCGCGGGTATGATGTAATGGTAGCCTGTCAGCTTCCCAAGCTGAACGCGCGGGTTCGATTCCCGCTACCCGCTCCAGAACTTCCCGGACATTCAATCCTGTTTTCGCGCTTCGCGCGGGCAATGGCCCGTTTCGCCTAGAAGGTGATGACGATCATCGGCGGCATGGCCCGCGGGGCGGTCGGCGCTGCCTTGTCAGGCCCGGCCTCCTGGCTGGCCGCCGGCATGACCAGCCGCGAGGGCGTATCCGTCAGGCTCAGCGGGGAATCGGGCGAGA
>JAIXSR010000021.1 GCA_027484605.1 Hyphomicrobiales bacterium
CGGGTCGCGCTATGACGAGAACAAGCGCGCCGTCGAAGACAAGTATATCGGACCTCTCATAAAAACTGTGATGACGCGCTGCATCCATTGCACGCGCTGCGTCCGCTTCACCACCGAGGTGGCGGGCATCACCGAGCTGGGCCTGATCGGGCGCGGCGAGGATGCCGAGATCACGACCTATCTCGAGAAGGCGATGACCTCCGAGATGCAGGGCAACGTGATCGATCTCTGCCCGGTCGGCGCGCTGACCTCGCGCCCCTACGAATTCAATGCCCGCCCGTGGGAACTGACCAAGACCGAGAGCATCGACGTGATGGATGCGCTCGGCTCGGCGATCCGCGTCGATACACGCGGCCGAGAGGTGATGCGGGTCATGCCGCGCATCAACGAGGCGGTGAACGAGGAATGGATCTCGGACAAGACCCGCTTCATCTGGGACGGGCTGAAGACGCAGCGCCTCGACCGGCCCTATCTGCGCGAGAACGGCGCCCTGCGCCCGGCCAGCTGGGCCGAGGCCTTCGCCGCCATCGCCGCGAAGGTCAGGGCTGCAAAGCCGGAGCGGATCGGTGCCGTGGCCGGCCAGCTGGCGGGCGTCGAGGAGATGTTCGCGCTCAAGGCGCTGATGACGGCACTGGGCTCGGCCAATCTCGATTGCCGCTATCCCGGTTCGCCGCTCCATCCAAAGAACGGCCGGGCGAGCTATCTCTTCAACGCGACCATTGCGGGGATCGAGGAAGCGGATGCCATCCTGCTGATCGGCACCAACCCGCGCAAGGAAGCGGCGGTGCTGAATGCCCGGATTCGCAAGCGCTATCTCAAGGGCAATGTCCTGATCGGCGTGATCGGCGAGCAGGCCGATCTCTCCTATCCCTACACCTATCTCGGTGCTGGGCCAGACAGCCTCGAGGCGCTCGTCACCCATGCGCCGGCCAAGGCCGAGAAGCCGATCTTCATCATCGGTCAGGGGGCGCTCAACCGGCCCGACGGCGCGGCGATCCTCGCGATGGCCGCCAAGGCCGCAGCCGCGATCGGCGTTGTCAAGGATGGCTGGAACGGTTTCAATGTCCTTCACACCGAGGCTGCGCTGGTCGGCGCGCTCGATCTCGGCTTCGTGCCAGGCGAAGGCGGGCTGGATACGGCCGGCATGCTGGCACCGGGGGCGCTGGACGTGCTGTTCAACCTCGGGGCGGACGAGGTCGAGATCCCGGCCGGGGCCTTCGTGGTCTATCAGGGCACGCATGGCGACAAGGGCGCGCACCGCGCCGATGTCATCCTGCCGGGCGCAGCCTATACCGAGAAATCCGCGACCTATGTCAACACGGAAGGCCGCGTGCAGATGACCAACCGCGCCGGCTTCCCGCCGGGCGATGCCCGCGAGGACTGGGCCATCCTGCGGGCGCTTTCGGCCCAGCTCGGCCGGACGCTGGCTTTCGACAGCCTCGCCCAGCTCAGGGCCGCGCTCTATGCGGCGCATCCGCATTTCGCCGGGCTCGATGCCATCGCGGCGGGGGCGGGCGAGTCCATCGTCGCGCTTGCCAAGGGCAAGGCCAAGGCCGACAAGGCACCGTTCCAGAATGCCGTGCCGGCCTTCCACCTGACCAATGCCATCGCGCGGGCATCGAAGATCATGGCCGAATGTGCCGCCCTCGCGGCCGGCCAGGGCCAGGTTGCGGCGGAGTAAGAGGATCCCATGGTCGATATCGCTCCCAATCTTCCCAAGAAGAAGACCAACTGGGTCCCGCTGGTCCTGATGAGCATCGGCGTCATCGGCGCGATGGCGGCGATCTATGTGGGCTTCCTGGTGCTGCGCTATCTCGTCCTGCAGACCACCTGGTTCATCCCGGCGCTGATCATCGTCGGCAAGAGCCTGCTCCTGCTGGCGGGCCTCCTGATCTTCATCGCCTATATCCTGCTGGCCGACCGCAAGATCTGGGCGGCCGTGCAATTGCGGCGCGGCCCGAACGTGGTCGGGCCCTGGGGCCTGCTGCAAAGCTTCGCGGATTTCCTGAAATTCGTGCTGAAGGAGCCGGTTGTCCCGGCCGGGGCGGACAAGGCCCTTTTCCTGCTCGCGCCGCTGCTGACCTGCGTGCTGGCGCTGGCCGCCTGGGCGGTGATCCCGGTCAGTGCCGGCTGGGCCATCGCCGATATCAATGTCGGCATTCTCTATATCTTCGCGATTTCGTCGCTCGGGGTGTACGGGATCATCATCGGCGGCTGGGCCTCGAACTCGAAATATCCGTTCCTCGGCGCTTTGCGCTCGGCCGCGCAGATGGTGTCCTACGAGGTCTCGATCGGCTTCGTCATCATCACCGTGCTGATGATCGTCGGCTCGCTCAACCTGACCGACATCGTGCTGGCGCAGCAGAATGCCGGCATTGCCCATATGCTGGGCGTGCCGTGGATGACGTTCCTGAACTGGTTCTTCATCCCGCTCTTCCCGATGTTCGTGATCTTCTTCATCTCGGCTTTGGCCGAGACGAACCGACCGCCCTTCGACCTGCCGGAAGCGGAATCGGAGCTGGTGGCCGGCTTCATGTCGGAATATTCCTCGACGCCGTATCTGCTCTTCATGCTGGGCGAATACGTGGCGATCATGACCATGTGCTCGCTGACGGCGATCCTGTTCCTCGGAGGCTGGACACCGCCGCTCGATATCGCGCCCTTCACCTGGGTGCCGGGCGTGGTGTGGTTCATCCTCAAGGTTTCCGCGGTCTTCTTCATGTTCGCCATGGTCAAGGCCATGGTGCCGCGCTACCGCTACGACCAGCTGATGCGGCTGGGCTGGAAGGTCTTCCTGCCCCTGAGCCTCGCGGCGGTGGTCATCGTGGCGGGGGTTCTCCAGCTGACCGGCTGGTACCGGTGAGGATGGCGCCATGATGATCATGCTCGGAACGATTACAGGTGCCCTGCTCGGCCTCGCTTTCGCGATGCTGCAGGTGATCCTGCTGCGCCGTTATGCGGTGGGGAAGCCGCCGCATATCCAGCAGCGTGCCTATGACGCCATCGATCAACTCAAGCTGACGAGCTTTCTCGGCCTGCCGCTGGTTTTCGCGGTGATCGGCTACATGCTCGCCGTGAACTGGACAGAGTGAGAGGAGCCTCGGCGATGTCATTCGCTCAAGCTGCAAGAGGGCTGCTGCTGAAGGAGTTCGTTTCCGCGTTCTTCCTGACGATGCGGTATTTCTTCAAGCCCAAGCCGACACTCAATTACCCGTTCGAGAAGGGGCAGGTTTCGCCGCGCTTCCGCGGGGAGCATGCGCTGCGCCGCTATCCCAACGGCGAGGAGCGCTGCATTGCCTGCAAGCTCTGCGAGGCGATCTGCCCGGCCCAGGCCATCACGATCGAGGCCGGCCCGCGCCGCAATGACGGCACCCGCCGGACGACCCGCTACGATATCGACATGACGAAATGCATCTATTGCGGCTTCTGCCAGGAAGCCTGCCCGGTCGATGCGATTGTCGAGGGGCCGAATTTCGAATTCGCGACCGAGACCC
>JAIXSR010000142.1 GCA_027484605.1 Hyphomicrobiales bacterium
CGATAGGCCTTGTCCGGCGTGTAGCCGTTCTCGTGCATCGAGAAGAGGATGCGGCGATGCACGGGCTTCAGCCCGTCGCGGGCATCCGGCAGCGCGCGGCTCACGATCACGCTCATCGCGTAATCGAGATAGGAGCGCTTCATTTCATCCGTGATCGAGATCGGGCGGATATCGGAGCCGTCTCCGGACGGAAGGCCGGGCTTTTCGTTGTTCTGGTCGTCGGACAAGGAGGTATCCCAAGTTCAGAGAAACAGGGCTTCGGCGCGATCCGGCTCTCCGATGGGCCGGGCACGCGACGCTCCTTCGCGTTCTAGGCGATTCCGCGGCGAGATGCGAATGTGGCATGGGGATAAGTCCCCTCAGCCAGCCACGATCTGGTGCATGATCCGGCCCGGGAGGAAGGTGAAGGCCCCTGCCACGAAAAAGCTCGCTGTCAGGCCGATCAGCATCTGACGATGGCGTTCGACCGCATGGGTGCGCGCCGCGTGCCATGCGCCGTAGCAGGAGGCGAGCGTGAGAAGGGAGAGCAGGTGGATCAGGCCGAACCCGGCTATCGAGTACCGGAACCGCGAGGAGATGGTCAGCGAGGTGAGTGCCACGGCGATCATGGCGAGAAGCCAGAGCCGCCCTGTCAGGCGGTGGCCCGGACTGCCCTTGCGGAAGCCGACGAACTGGAATGGCGTGAGTCCGACAACCAGCAGTGCCGAGAGAATGTGAAGCTTGACAAAGAGCGGGGCAGCATAAAAAGGCGCTAGGGTCATGGGAGAGGTCCTGTCGCCTCGTGTTGAATGTAAGGCGTGTTTACATCGATTTTCAGCGCCGGCAAGGCGGGAGATGGCAATGAGTGCAGCGGTCACCGAGTATTTTCTCGCCGCCCTGACGACCCTGATGGTGACGGTCGATCCGCCGGGCCTGGCACCGATCTTCCTCAGCCTCACCGTGGGGCTCACGCCGGCGGAGCGACGGAATGTCGCCCTGCGGGCCACGATCATCGCCGGGGCGATCATGCTCGGTTTTGCCTTTTTCGGCCAGCCGGTCCTCGGCGCGCTCGGCATCGGCTTCCCGGCCTTCCGCATCGCCGGCGGGCTGCTGCTGTTCTGGATCGCCTTCGAGATGATCTTCGAGCTGCGCGGCCGCCGGAAGAACAATGTGGCCCGCACGGCGATCGACGAGGACCATATCCGCAACATCGCCGCCTTCCCGCTCGCCATTCCGCTGATGGCCGGGCCGGGCACGATCACCGCGACGATGCTGATTGCCGGCTCGGCCGGGGGCGATGGCATGAAGCTGGGCGTGCTCGTTGCGGTGATCGCCCTTGTCTCGATTTCCTGCCTTGCGGTGTTCCTGATCGCCGACCGGCTGTCCAAGATCCTCGGCGTGACGGGCAATCTCGTGCTGACGCGCCTGCTTGGCGTCATCCTCGCCGCTCTGGCGGTTCAGTTCGTGATTGACGGGATCAAGGCGGTCCGCTGAGCGGGCCGGCCTATTTCAGCGTCTTCTTCCGCGCCTTGAAGACCGGCGATTGCTCGAGCGGCAATGCGGTCGTCGCCTTGATCTTCTCCATCGCGAAACGCGAGGTGACATTCTTCAGCGGCACGGCCTTGATCAGGCGGCGGTAGAAGTCGTCATAGGCATCGATGCCCGGAACCACCACGCGCATCATGTAGTCGACATCGCCGGACATGCGGTAGACATCGACCACTTCGGGCATGTCCTTCACCGCCTCGGCAAACCGCGCGAGCCAGCCCTCGGAATGATCCGACGTTTCGATCGAGACGAAGATCGTCACGCCCAGGCCGAGCTTCGCGGCATCGAGCACGGCGACACGACGGGCGATGATGCCTGTCTCCTCCATCTTGCGGATGCGGTTCCAGCACGGGGTCGGCGAGAGGCCGACGCGCGAGGCGATCTCGTTCAGCGGCAGCGAACCATCGGCCTGGATCAGCGAGAGGATCGCGCGATCGAAAGAATCCATGTTGCGTCTCCAGAAACCCTTTTGCTTCTTCCGGGCCGGAACGGTCGACCCTTCTTGTGGGCGATCCGAAACAGGAAGGATTTCCCTATATCACCCGCCCTGGTTGTCAATGGAAGAAGATTTTTCTAAATCATCATCCATGTCGGGCTGCCATAGCCGGCCCGCGAGAGGATTGCCTGATGTTTGCCCATCGTCGCCATGTGCTGGCCTCCCTCGTCGCCGCCGCGCTGCTTGCCCCGCTCACGGCTGCAATGGCCGGCACGCCCCTGCGCGGCCTGATCGATGGGCCGGGCCTGTCGGCCCGCCTTGGCGAAAAGACCCTGGTGGTTGTGGATATCCGCTCGGGCGAAACGCGGGAAAAAGGGCGCGCCCTGTTCCAGTCCGGGCATATACCCGGCGCGGTCCATGCCGATTATGCCCATGCCAGCTGGCGCCTGCCGCGCGAGAACACCTCGCTCTACCTGCCGGAACCTGCGCAATTCGAGGCTTTGGCCGGCGATCTCGGCATCGCGCCGGAATCGGATGTGGTGATCGTGCATGAGGGCACCGACAGCAGCAGCTTCGGCGCCGCCGCGCGCGTCTACTGGTCGTTCAAGGCGATGGGCCATGCCTCGATCGCCATTCTCGATGGCGGCTACAAGGGCTGGACCGATGACAAGGCCCGGCCGGTGGCGACAGGCGATGCCATGCCGGTGCCTGCCATCTACGAGGCGCGCCCGGATGCAAGCCTTCGCGCCCGGCTGGGCGATGTGCTGAAGGCGCGTGAATCCGGCACCCTGCTGGTGGACAGCCGTCCGGAGACCTTCTTCAGCGGCAAGGAAAAGCACAAGGCCATCCCGGTGGCCGGCCATATTCCCGGCGCGGTCAATATTCCGCATGCCCGGGCCTTCACAGCCGATAACCGCCTGAAGGACAAGGTTTCGCTGGCGCGGGAATTCAGCGCGGCGGCCAATTCGAGCGGTGCGATCGCCTATTGCAATACCGGCCATTGGGCCGCGACCGACTGGTTCGTGATGAGCGAAGTGCTCGGCCTGCCCGGCGTGAAGCTCTATGACGGCTCGATGCTGGAATATTCGCTCGAGAAAAAGGGCCCGGTCGAGAAATCCTCGGGCTCCGGCTCGTAACAGCGGCCGCTTCGCCTTTCGGTCCGGCCCCTGACGCGCCGGATCAAGCCCCAGAAACCCGCTCTGTCCCTGCAGGGCGGGTTTCGCTTTCAAGGTTTGCTTGACGGTTCCGCCTGATCAGAACGGGATATCGTCGTCCATGTCCGGGCGACCGCCGCCGGCCGGGCGCGAAGCGCCGCCACCGCCTGTGCCGCTGCTGCCCATGCGCGGCGCCGAATAGCCGCCGCCCGCGTCATCGACCTCGCGCGGGGCGCTGCCGCCGCCCTCGCGCCCGTCAAGCAGGGTCAGTTCGCCGCGGAAGCGCTGCAGGACGATTTCGGTCGAATAGCGCTTCTGGCCATCCTTGTCCTGCCATTCGCGCGTCTGGAGCTGGCCCTCGACATAGACCTTCGAGCCTTTGCGCAGGTACTGCTCCGCGACCTTGGCGAGGTTCTCGTTGAAGATGACCACGGAATGCCATTCCGTCTTTTCGCGGCGCTCGCCCGATTGCTTGTCGCGCCAGGTCTCCGAGGTGGCGATCCGGAGATTGACCACCGGATCCCCGTTGGCCAGACGGCGGGTTTCCGGGTCCCGCCCGAGATTGCCCACGAGGATTACCTTGTTCACGCTACCGGCCATGGCCTGCTCCCGAATTCTGCCGTTCGATCCAACTCCGCCGCACCTTAGTGATGCGCTGCCCTCGGGGACAGAAGCTCCGTGTCCTTGTCCACAGCGCCCCGCCCGATGACGGAAACAAATAATTAACCATCTGTCCCATAGCCTGTTCCAATGGTGGGTTGCCCGTATTGTCGTTTTCCGCCGGCAGGCCCCCCCAACAATCAGAAGATGAAGTGAAGCTGTCTCCACGGCGCGCGCCCCGCGCGCCGCATGTCCTGCCGTTGTTCCGAACGTCAAGCGCTCTGGAGGTTCTGATGAAGCTTGGTTCCGCTCTTCTTGTCGTGCTCGTTCCCACCGCTGCCCTTGCCCATAGCTGGTACCCGTATGAATGCTGCTCCGACCGCGACTGCTTCCCCGTCGCGCTGGAGCAGGTAAAGTCGACCACCGGGGGATGGATGCTCCTGGACGGCACTTTCATCGGACACCGGGAGGCCCGCCCCTCGCCCGATGGACGCTTCCACATCTGCCGGCACCAGGACGGCAAGGGGAAGCTGATCTCCATTCCGGGCAAGCCGGCCTGTTTCTGGGCTCCGATCGGCGCATCCTGACCTCGTTCCCGGCATTGCTGACAGGATATGTCAGCAATCCTTGATGTTGTTCCTTGTTTGTTCTAGACGGATGCATCGGCTTGTGCAAGGGTCCTCGCGCAGGAAAGCTTGGCCGGGAATGACGATTGCCGGTTGAACCCCCCTGCCCCGCGCCTTACTTGAGCAGGAACAGCCCTCTCCTCAGCCGGTTTGTCATGACGCAAGCGAAATCCACCCGCCGCAAGGAAGCGGCGCAGGTCGAAGCCCTGTTCGACGAAGCCGCTCTCAGCTTTCCGGGCGAGCGCGTGATCGCTGTCCGCGGGGCGCGCGAGCACAATCTCAAGAATGTCGATCTCGTCATTCCGCGCGACAAGCTGGTGGTCTTCACCGGGCTTTCGGGCTCGGGCAAGTCGTCGCTCGCCTTCGACACGATCTACGCCGAGGGCCAGCGCCGCTATGTCGAGAGTCTCTCGGCTTATGCGCGGCAATTCCTCGAGATGATGCAGAAACCGGATGTCGACCAGATCGACGGGCTCTCGCCGGCCATCTCGATCGAGCAGAAGACGACCTCGCGCAATCCGCGCTCGACGGTCGGCACGGTCACCGAGATCTATGACTACATGCGCCTGCTCTGGGCGCGCGTCGGCGTGCCCTATTCCCCGGCCACCGGCCTGCCGATCGAGAGCCAGACGGTGAGCCAGATGGTGGATCGCGTGCTGGCCCTGCCGGAAAAGACGCGCGCCTATCTCCTGGCGCCGGTCATCCGGGGCCGCAAGGGTGAATACCGCAAGGAACTCGCGGATTTCCTCAAGCGCGGCTACCAGCGTGCCAGGATCGACGGCCAGTATCACGAACTGGCCGAAGCGCCGGCGCTCGACAAGAAGCTGAAGCACGATATCGACATCGTCATCGACCGGATCGTCGTCCGCCCGGATATCGGCTCGCGGCTGGCGGAGGGGTTCGAGGCCGCCCTGGAGATGGCCGATGGCATCGCGATCCTCGAATGGGCGGACGAGAAGGACGAAAACGGCCAGCCGCGCCGGATGACCTTCTCCTCCAAGTTTGCCTGCCCGGTCTCCGGCTTCACGATTTCGGAGATCGAGCCGCGTCTTTTCTCGTTCAACAATCCGTTCGGCGCCTGCCCGTCCTGCGGCGGGATCGGGCATGAGATGCGGATCGATGCCGGGCTGATCGTGCCGGAAGAGACGCTGAGCCTGAAGAAAGGGGCGATCGCGCCCTGGGCGAAATCCTCGTCGCCCTATTACGGGCAGACGCTGGAGGCGCTCGCGGCCCATTACGGTTTCTCGATGACCAAGCCCTGGAAGGACCTGCCGGACAGCGTCAAGCTGGTGCTGCTCTATGGTTCCGGGCAGGAGCCGATCCGCTTCGCCTATAGCGACGGCTCGCGTGCATACGAGGTGAAGAAGCCCTTCGAGGGCATCATCACCAATCTCGAGCGGCGCTACAAGGAGACCGAGAGCGACTGGTCGCGCGAGGAAATCCAGCGCTACATGTCCGAGACGCCGTGCTCGGATTGCCATGGACACCGCCTGAAGCCCGAAGCCCTCGCGGTGAAGATCGCCGGGAAGCATATCGGCGAGATCGCCCGGCTCTCGGTGCGCGATGCCGGCCTGTGGTACGAAGCGCTGCCTGGCAGCCTGACGCCGAAGCAGAACGAGATTGCCGGCCGGGTGCTCAAGGAGATCCGGGACCGGCTCCGCTTCCTCAATGATGTCGGGCTCGATTATCTCACCCTGTCGCGTGGCTCCGGCTCGCTTTCGGGGGGCGAGAGCCAGCGCATCCGTCTCGCCTCGCAGATCGGCTCGGGCCTGACCGGCGTGCTCTATGTCCTGGACGAGCCCTCGATCGGCCTGCACCAGCGCGATAACGAACGCCTGCTCGGCACGCTCAAGCGCCTGCGGGATCTCGGTAATTCGGTCATTGTCGTTGAGCATGACGAGGATGCCATCCGCGAGGCGGATTATGTCGTCGATATCGGGCCCGGCGCCGGCATCCATGGCGGCCGCATCATCGCGCAGGGTACGCCCGACCAGGTGATGGCCCATCCGAAATCGCTCACGGGGGATTATCTCACCGGCCGCAAGCAGGTGCCCGTGCCAGCCAAGCGCCGGGCGCCGCAGAAGGGCCGGATGCTCCGGCTGTTCGGGGCACGCGGCAACAACCTCAAGCAGGTCGATGTCGATATCCCGCTCGGGCTCTTCACCTGCGTGACGGGCGTTTCGGGCGGGGGAAAATCAACCCTCGTCATCGAGACGCTCTACAAGGCGGTGGCCCGCCGGCTCAACGGCGCGATGGATCATCCGTACCCCTTCGACCGGATCGAGGGGCTCGAACTGCTCGACAAGGTGATCGATATCGACCAGTCGCCGATCGGCCGGACGCCGCGCTCCAACCCGGCGACCTATACCGGCGCCTTCACGCCGATCCGGGAATGGTTCACCAACCTGCCGGATGCCAAGGCACGCGGCTATTCCGCCGGCCGGTTCTCGTTCAACGTCAAGGGCGGGCGCTGCGAGGCCTGCCAGGGCGATGGCGTCGTCAAGATCGAGATGCATTTCCTGCCGGATGTCTATGTCACCTGCGATGTCTGCAAGGGCAAGCGCTATGACCGCGAGACGCTGGAAGTGAAGTTCCGGGACAAGTCGATTGCCGACGTCCTCGACATGACGGTCGAGGAAGCGGCCGAGCTGTTCAAATCCGTGCCCTCGATCCGCGAGAAGATGGAGACCCTGGCCCGGGTCGGCCTTGGCTATGTCAAGGTCGGCCAGCAGGCGACGACGCTGTCCGGCGGCGAGGCGCAGCGCGTCAAGCTTTCCAAGGAGCTGTCGCGCCGTTCGACCGGGCGGACGCTCTATATCCTCGACGAACCGACGACAGGCCTGCATTTCCATGATGTCGCCAAGCTGCTCGAGGTCCTGCATGAGCTTGTCGAGCAGGGTAACAGCGTGGTCGTGATCGAGCATAATCTCGAGGTCATCAAGACCGCGGACTGGGTGATCGATATGGGGCCGGAAGGCGGTGATGGCGGCGGCCGGGTTGTGGCCCAGGGCACACCGGAGGAGATCGCGCGCAATCCGGAGAGCCATACGGGGCGGTTCCTCGCGGATGTCCTGAAGCGGCGGCCCCTCAAGGGTGCACCAGCATGATGCTGATCGGACAATTCGATTCGCCCTTCACCCGGCGCGTCGCGATCACGATGCGGCTCTACGGGATGCCCTTCGATCACCGGCCCTGGTCGGTCTTCGGCGATGCCGACCGGATCAGCGCCCACAATCCGCTGCTGCGCGTGCCGACCCTGGTGCTGGATGACGGCATCGCGCTGGTCGACAGTCAGGCGATTCTCGATCATCTCGACGGTCTGGTCGAACCCGGCCGGCGGCTGATGCCGTCAGAGGGGCATGCCCGGGCCGAAGCGATGCGCATCTGTGCCGTGGCCTGCGGGATCGGCGACAAGGCCGTTGCCCTGTTCTACGAGCTGCGCCTGCACGAGGCGCCCTCGGCCTTTTACGTCGAGCGCTGCCATCGCCAGATCCGCGACGGGCTTGTCTGGCTGGAACAGGCCTATGCCGAGCGACCCGGTCCGTTCTGGGCCGGCGAGGCCTTGAGCCAGCCGGACATCACGGTGGCGGTCATTCTCCGGCATCTGGGCGAGGCACATCCCGATCCGGCCCGCCTTGACGGGTATCCGCGGCTGGCTGCCTTGGCCGCCATGCTCGAAGCGACCGAAATCTTTAGGGAAATTTCCCAGCCCTTCGTTGCACCGTCGGCCTGAGGCGCGATCGGTTCTCGCGCAATCATTAAAGTTTTATCAAACAGGCATGCGAAATGCGCATATCTGGTGACCGTTCAGGCGCCAGCTCTGCCTAGACTTTGCCTTTATTGCACTGCACATAAGCATCCATGCCCAAGACGACGGCAGCGTCCCCCACGGTGATGCAGCGGCAGTCGGCGGGCCACGACATTGAATTCTGGAGAAGACCCATGATCCTGACCCACATTATCGCCCGCATCCAGTCCTGGCTGCGTTTCCGCCGGAATGTCGAGATCCTCTCGCAGCTTTCCGATCGCGAGCTTGCCGATATCGGCCTGAACCGCGGCAGCATCGAACAGGCTGCCCGTCAGGCCGTCGGCGCCTGAGGCAATTGGCAGGTCCGGATGGTTGTTCCGTCCGCGCCAGCATCCCATCCCGCTTCACGCGGGTCAGGCGGCAGAACTCTCCCCCCTGGCGCCTGACCTCGCGTGTTCCTCCTACGCGTATCGGCTAACTCCCGGCCCTTACGTGCGAATGGCCCGCTTCGGCGGGCCTTTTTTTATGCGCCCCCTCGCCTCCGGCTGCGCAAGCGATTATCTAGCCGGGATGACCCGAACCCTTTCTCCGATCCATGTCGTCGGCGGTGGCCTCGCCGGCAGCGAAGCCACCTGGCAGATCGCCCAGGCCGGCGTCCCTGTCGTGCTCCATGAAATGCGGCCGCGCCGCATGACCGAAGCCCACAAGACGCAGGGGCTGGCTGAACTCGTCTGTTCGAATTCCTTCCGCTCGGATGATTCCGACCTCAATGCCGTCGGGCTGATCCATCACGAGATGCGACAGCTCGGCTCGCTGGTCATGCATGCGGCCGACCGGCATCAGGTGCCGGCCGGCTCCGCTTTGGCGGTGGACCGTGATGCCTTCTCAGACGACATCACGGCCCGGCTCGAAGCCCATCCGCTGGTCACGATTGACCGGAACGAGGTGGCTGGTCTGCCGCCGGCGGAATGGGACAGCGTGATCCTGGCGACGGGGCCGCTCACCTCCCCGGCGCTGGCGGAGGCGATCCGTTCGCTGACCGGCGAGGATTCGCTCGCCTTCTTCGATGCGATCGCGCCGATTGTCCATCGCGAATCGATCAATATGGATATGGCCTGGTTCCAGTCCCGCTACGACAAGGCGGGGCCCGGCGGCACTGGGGCGGATTACATCAATTGTCCGCTCGACAAGGTGCAATACGAGGCCTTTGTTGCCGCCCTGATCGAGGGCGAGAAGACCGAATTCCGCGAATGGGAGAAGGACACGCCGTATTTCGACGGCTGCCTGCCCATCGAGGTGATGGCGGAGCGTGGCGTCGAGACGCTGCGGCACGGGCCGATGAAGCCTGTCGGCCTCACCAACCCGCATGATCCGACCGTGAAGCCCTATGCCGTTGTCCAGCTGCGGCAGGACAACAAGCTCGGCACGCTCTACAACATGGTCGGTTTTCAGACGAAGCTGAAATATGGCCCGCAATCCGCGATCTTCCGGATGATCCCAGGGCTGGAACAGGCCGAATTTGCCCGGCTCGGCGGGATCCACCGCAATACCTATCTCAATTCGCCGCGGCATCTCGATTCCGTCTTGCGCCTGAAGGCCCAGCCCCGCCTGCGTTTCGCGGGCCAGATCACCGGATGCGAGGGCTATGTCGAGAGCGCGGCCATCGGCCTCGTTGCCGGGCTCCTGGCAAGCCGCGAGCGCGCGGGCCTGGGGCTGGATGTGCCGCCGCCCGAGACGGCGCTCGGCGCCCTGCTCAACCACATTACCGGCGGCCATATCGAGACGATCGATACCGGCCCGAAATCCTACCAGCCCATGAACATCAATTTCGGCCTTTTCCCGCCGATCGAGGCCGCCCCGCGCGACGAGAACGGCAAGAGGCTGCGCGGCAAGGACAAGGCGGTTGCGAAGAAGCGCATGATTACCGCCCGCGCCAAGGCCGCGCTGGCGACCTGGATGGCGGCGCATGAGCTTGCTGCTGCCCTGCCGGAGGCCGCAGAATAAGGCGGGATCAGCGGTAGCGGCGCGCGTTCCAGGCCGAGCGGCCGACAATCCACCATTTCCGGAGCGGATCGAGATCGACGAGCGTCTCGAACGGGCGGTAATCCGGTCTTTCCATCTTGCCCAGATAGGCGGGCACGAGGCAGCAGGCCAGGAAGGCCGGTCGCATCCGGGCGTCGATCTCGCCGATCCGGCCACGCAGAGTCTCGAAATGACCGCGGGCGCGTTGCCGCGCCTCGTGCAGGGCAGCGTGGAGGCCCTCGCTGTCCTTGCCTTCGGCGATGTCATCCAGCGAGACGCCGCAGGTGATCAGCGTCTCGTGGGGCAGGAAGCACTGGCGCCGGCGGGCATGGATCGGGAAGGCCCTCAGAAGGCCGGTCATCGCATAGGAAACGCCGGCATAGCCGCAGAGATCAGCGCCGCCCGGATCCTCGCCGCGGGCGAGGATCAACGATGCAAGGCGGACCAGCGCCGAGGAGGTCTCACCGCAATAGCCCTCGAGATCCTGCCAGGTCGGCATCGGATCATCGTAGAGGTCGAAGCTCCGGGCCTCGATCAGGGCGAGAAGCGGTTCCGGCGGCAGCGCATAGCGTTTGAGCGTTTCGAGAATGGCCATGGCGACCGGGTTCTGGCGGCCTGCTTCCTCGCCCTTGCACGACAGGGCCTCCCGCCACCATTGATGGCGCAACTCGCCGGGCATGGGCTCCGAGACCACTTCACGGATCCGGGCAATCTCGCTGCTGAACGCATAAAGCGCGAACAGGCCGGGCTGCGCCTCACGCGGAGCAAACAGGCAGGCAAGATAGCGATCCGGGTCGAGGCTGCGGACCTGCGCCATGCAGATCGCAAAGGCCTCGTCCAGTTCCGGACCTTTCCGAACCGCAAGGCCTGGCATGGCAAGCGGCGAGTTCATCCAGCCATCTCCTCCCAGCCGCAGATATGGAGCGGTCACGGGCCAAGGGAAGCGGGCGATGCCGATTCCCGTGTCTTCGGCTGTGGATTACTGCGTCAGACCGCCAGGAGCGCGGCGCCGACCCGGCGCCCTTCCTCGAACAGCACATTGTAGGTTCGCGCCGCTGCGGCCGTGTCCATCACTTCGACGTTGAAGCCGAGTTCGCGGAGCGCGCGGGCGAAGGGCGAATCCTGCGGCAGGGCTTTCTCGCCCGTGCCGATCAGCAGCATGTCGAGCTGGTTCATCTCCACGATCACCGGGGTGAGCGAGGAAACATCGATCCGGTTCGGCGATGCGACCGCCCAGGACTGGATGCCGGTCGGCAGGGCGATGATGGAGCCCTGATGCGACATGCCGGCAAAGCGGAAGCCGCCATTGCCGTAGGATTCGATCTGATGGCCGCCAGGAACATATCCGCTCATGCCGTTGCTCCTGAATTGGCTGCCTTGTCGGCATTGCCCGAGGTGCCGCCGACGCCCTCGCCAACGCGGACCCCAAGATAGATCAGAATCGGTGCCGCGATAAAGATCGACGAATATGTCCCGACAACGATCCCGAACAGCATCGCCAGGCAGAAGCCGCGAATGGTATCCCCGCCGAAAACGGTCAGGGCGACAAGCGCGAGGATCGCCGTGATCGAGGTGATGATGGTTCGCGGAAGTGTGGAATTCATGGAGAGATCGAGCAGCTCATGCAGCCCGATCTTCTTGTATTTGCGCAGCAATTCACGCACCCGGTCATAGACGACAACCGTATCGTTGAGCGAGTAGCCGATGATGGTCAGGATCGCGGCGATCGAGGTCTGGTCAAACTGGATCTGGGTGACGGCATAGAAACCGATCATCAGCACCAGGTCATGCATTGTCGCGATGACGGCACCGACGGCGAATTGCCACTCGTAGCGGAACCAGAGATAGACCAGGATCACCATGATCGCGAGCAGAACGCCGATCGTTCCGTTCTGGACGAGTTCCTGCGACACGCGCGGCCCGACAACCTCGACGCGGCGGAATTCATAGGCCGCCTCGAAGGCGCTGCGCAGCTTGACCACAACCTGCGCCTGGCCGGCATCGCCGCCCTCCTGCAGGCCGACGCGCAGGATCACATCCCGCGCCGAGCCGAATTCCTGGATTTCGACTTCCCCGAGATTCAGACGCGAGACCGCGTCCCGGATCTGGGCGATGTTGGCGCGATCCCCGCGCGACTGCATCTCCACGACCGTGCCGCCCTTGAAGTCGATGCCGACATGCATGCCAAGGAACAGGAAGGCCGCGACACAGAGGATCGACAGGAGCGCCGAGGCCGGGAATGACACGCGGCGGAACTGCATGAAGCCAAAGCGGGTATTGTCGGGAACGAGGCGAAGGAGCTTCATCGGGATTTCCGGTCAGGACTGGAGAACGGGCGCTTCGACATCATCAGATCGGAACCGATTTCGGCTTGAACCAGCGATACCAAGCCGCGACCATCATGCGCGTCAGCGTGAAGGCCGTGAAGATCGTGGTGCCGAGGCCGAGGCAGGTCGTCACGGCAAAGCCCTTCACCGCGCCCGTCCCGACGAAATAGAGGATCGCATGGGCAAGAAAGCCGGTAATGTTGGCATCGAGAATGGTGGCCAGCGCGCGGGTGAAGCCGGAATCGAGCGAGGAGATCGCCGAGCGGCCAGCCGCCTGCTCCTCACGGATGCGCTCGTAGATCAGCACATTGGAATCGACCGCGATGGCGAGGGTGAGCACGATCCCCGCAATGCCCGGCAGGGTGAGTGTCGAGCCGATCAGCGCCATCAGGGCGATGAGCAGCAGGAAGTTCACCCCGAGGGCGACGAGCGCGATCACGCCGAAGACGCCATAAGTGGCAAGGGTGAAGATCGAGATCGCCACCAGCGAGACGATCGAGGCGAGAATGGCGGCATCGATCGAATCCGCGCCGAGGCCAGCCCCGACCGTGCGTTCCTCGACCAGTGTGAAGCTGGCTGGCAAGGCGCCGGAGCGCAGGAGGATAGAGAGCTGGTTGGCGCGCTCGACCGTGAAGCGGCCCGAAATCTGCCCCTGGCCCTGCGTGATCGGCGAGATGATGCGCGGCGCCGAAACGACCTTGTTGTCGAGAATGATCGCGAAGGGCTTGCCGACATTCTCGGTGGTGACCTTGGCGAAAGCCTGGGCCCCCTTCACGTTGAAGCGGAAGCTGACCACGGGTTCGCCGGTCCGCTGGTCAAAAGTCGGCTCGGCCGAGGTGAGATCCTCGCCGCGGACGAGGACGCGCCGCTCGACCTGGATCGTGCCACCGCCCTCGTCGGTATATGGCAAGGTCTCGATTTCGGCCGGATTGGCGCCCGGCTCGGCGACCATGCGGAATTCGAGCTTGCCCGGCTGCAGGACGTCGGTGATTTCCTTTGAATTCTGCGCGCCCGGCACCTGAACGACGATTCGGTCTAGGCCCTGCCGCTGGATCGAAGGTTCCTTCACGCCCTCCGGATCGATACGGCGGCGGAAGATCTCGATCGACTGGTCGACGGC
Organism: Hyphomicrobiales bacterium; assembly: GCA_027484605.1. GTDB lineage: Bacteria > Pseudomonadota > Alphaproteobacteria > Rhizobiales > Beijerinckiaceae > Rhabdaerophilum. The sequence continues at coordinate 13,561 of JAIXSR010000142.1, forward strand.
CCGGCGGATGCGCTCGTTGAGCTCGGCATCGGTGATAGCAAGCTGGATCAGCCCGTCGCCGAGATCGACCACTTCGAGGCTGCGCTGGCCGGTATTGCCGAGAACGGAATTGCTGACGGGAACCGAGAGTTCCTGGATCTTCGGCATGATGCGCGTGCGGGCCGCTGCATCGGCCACCCGGAAGCTGACGCCGCGATTCTGCGCGACGATGCCGCCTGTCGGGGCGACGCGCTCCGTCCGGAGCACGCGGCGGACATCTTCCTGAAGCTGCCGGACGAGATCCCGCGTGAGGCCGGCCTTGTCGGCCTCGAGCATCACATGGACACCGCCCCGCAGGTCCAGACCGAGCTTGATGGCGCCCTTCGGAACCAGGAAGGACGGCAGCATCCCGGTCATCGCCTTCATCCGGTCCGGGCCGAGCAGAGTCGGCAGCGACACATAGGCCGCAAAGAACAGCGTGAAGGCGATCAGGACGGTTTTCAGGGTGGATTGTCTGAACATTGACCCTCCCGCCGGGATTCCGGCGGTTCCAGCTTCATCAGGGGCGGAAGGCTCGTCCGGTCAGGACTGAACCGGCTCGCTCTTGTTCCGCACTTCCGCAACCATGCCGCGCACCAGGCGCACGCGGACATTGTCGGCGATTTCGACCTCGATCTCTGCATCGTCGATGACCTTGGTGATCTTGCCGATCATGCCGGAGGTCATCACCACGGTATCCCCGCGGCGCAGGTTCTTCACCATCTCCTGATGGGCCTTCGCGCGCTTCTGCTGCGGGCGGATCAGCAGGAAATACATGATGATCAGCACGAACACGAAGGGAAGCAGCTGCATGAACATGTCGTTCGCGCCGGGGGCGGCAGCCGCCTGAGCATAAGCTGGGGTAATGAACAAGGCGCACTCCAAGACTGTCAGGCCCGAACCGCCGGCGCCCGTGTGATTTCGCGCCGGAATATAGTGATGGGGCCATGAAACGCAAATGGTCCTTGCGGCTTTTCCCGCATGCCACCCCGACCTGTCGCGGAAACGACGCAGGAATCTGGCGCCGGTGCGTGCGATCCGCTATGGCGGGGGCCTCCGTGCCAAAGGTTTTCCCGCATGTCGCTCGACAATCCTGTTCTCCTGCCCCTTCTCACCCGCATTGCCGAAGCGCTGGAGCGCATGGCCCCGCCCCCGCCGCCCGTGCCCGATTATGCCGCGGCGGAAGGGTTTCTCTGGCATGCGGCCGAGGACCGGTTGCAGCCCGTGCCGCGAATCCAGCGTGTTCCGCTCTCGCTTCTGGTCGGCATTGACCATATCCGTGACATCCTGGTCGAGAATACGCGCCGTTTCGCCGAAGGGCACAGCGCCAACAACGTGCTGATCTGGGGCGCACGCGGGATGGGCAAGTCCTCGCTGGTCAAGGCGGCGCATGCCGAGATGGTGGCGCTTGGCCATCCGCTGAAGCTGATCGAGCTGCATCGCGAGGACATCGAATCGCTGCCCGCGCTGATGAACCGGCTGCGCATCGCGCCGTTCCGCTTCATCCTGTTCTGCGATGATCTCTCCTTCGATGCGGGCGAGAATGCCTACAAGTCGCTCAAGGCGATTCTCGATGGCGGAATCGAGGGCCGGCCGGACAATGTGCTCTTCTACGCCACATCCAACCGCCGCCATCTCTTGCCGCGCGACATGATGGAGAACGAGCGCTCGACCGCCATCAACCCGAACGAGGCGGTGGAGGAGAAGGTTTCCCTGTCGGACCGCTTCGGCCTCTGGCTGGGCGTCCACAAATGCAGCCAGGACGAGTATCTGGCGATGATCGACGCCTATGCCGCGCATTTCGGCCTCGCCCTGCCGAAGGAGCAGCTGCATCACGAGGCGCTGGAATGGTCGACGACGCGCGGCAGCCGTGCCGGGCGGGTTGCCTGGCAATACATTGCCGATCTGGCCGGGCGGATGGGCAAGAGGATCGAGGGCTGATCCGGAAAGCAGAAACCCCACTGCCCCTTTCTTTGGAGGCAGTGGGGTTTTTCCGACGGAGGTCAAGGTCTCGCGAGATCCCCGCCGAATTCCGTTAATCCGTTATTCTGTCAGGTACTTGTTCGGATCGACCGGGGTGGCCCCCTTGCGGATCTCGAAATGGAGCTGCGGCGCCGTCACGTTGCCGGACTGGCCGGAGCTGGCGATCACCTGGCCGCGCCGGACGCTTTCGCCGCGCTTCACCTTCAGCTCGCTGTTATGGGCGTAGACCGAGACATAACCGCTCGGATGCCGGATCAGAACCAGCTTGCCATAGCCCTTCAGGGCGTCATCGGCATGGACGACCGTGCCGCCCTCGGCGGCACGAACCGGGGTTCCCTCCGGCAGCGCGATATTGATGCCGTCATTGGCACCGCCGGTTCCGCGGGCGCCGAAGCCCGAGATCACGCGGCCGCGTGCCGGCCAGCGGAAGGTCGGCGCATCGGTGGCTTCCGTCGTTGCTGCGGCTTCCTTCTCCGGCAGGGGCTGGGAGCGGGCCGGGACCGGCTTCGAATCCGGAATCGACGCCGTCGTCATCGCCGCCTCGTCGGCCTTGGCCTTCCGGCTGGCCACCAGTGCCTGGGCCTTGGCCTTTTCGGCCTCGGCCTTGGCCTTGTGGTCGGCAGCCCGGACTTCGGCGATCTTCTTCGCGGCGGCGGCTTCCGCCTGCTGCCTGGTGCGGGCTTCCTCGTTCTGGCGGCGCATGGCCTCCAGCTTGGCGGCCGCGCGTTTCTCGGCTTCGCTCTGGCCGGTCGGCTGGACCTGCCGTGCCGTCGTGGCGCTCCGGGCCGGTTCTGCCTGACGCGGCGCTTCGGCCACGCGGGCGGGAATTGCCGGGGCCGACCTGGCGGTGGCCGGAGGCATCGCCTGCTGCTGGGCCGGCGCTGAACGCGCCGTTGCCACCGGCATCGGCTGTGCGGTCGCCGGGCGCTGGATGATGGCATTGGCTGCCGGATTCCGGGCGGCGGAAACCGGGCTGTAGGCCGGGATCATGATCTGCTGGCCGGGACGGGCCTGGTTGACATTCGAGATGCCGTTGACGGCCATGATCGCGTTGACCGGCACATTGTAGCGCGAGGACAGCGTGTTGAGGCTCTCTCCTTCCCGCAGCACGACCGGCGTACCGCCCACGGCGGACCAGCCCGTCGTGCCGGCATTGGCGCTCAGGGCCGTGGCCGGACGCTCGGCGACCGGCGCCAGCGGGACATAATTCGGGGCGCTGACCGAACCGGTCGTCAGCGGTGCGTTCGCGCGCGACGGGTTGACGCCCATGATCGGCTGGCTGGGCGGCGGCAACGCCTGCGTCGTGGCCACGGACGGACGAACAGGCTCGATGGCGCGCGGGGCCGCCGGCGCTTGCCGGTTGATCGAATTGGTCTGCGACGGATCATAGGCCGCCCGGGACCGGAACGGATTCTTGAAGGGGTCGTTCTCGAACCGGGTGACATCCGAGGAACAGGCCCCTGCGAGGCCCGCTACCATCACGGTCGCCAGAAGCTTGCGCTTCCCGCTACTCCATTGAAACTCACGCATTACTCGTCTCACCCGGTAACCATCAAAGGCGATGATCCGGAGTAAAGACGGATTCAGCTTAAGGTCAGGTTGAGCAGCAAGGTTACCTGAATATGAATTGCGGAAGTGTTGCGCGGATCAGAGGACCAAAGTCAGCCCGCCCCGGAGCGGCCCCAGCCGCGAAGGACCGAGATCCTGCTCGGCCGCCTGGCCCGAAAGATCTTTCCGCCACAGGGTGAGCCGCGTTTCGAGGCCTTTCCGGCGATGCCCGACGAGGATGCCATGAGGGTTGAGACGGTCAAGGAAAGGCGTCGGCGGGAGGTCGAGCGCGCCATTGAGGATGATGCGGTCGAAGCTGTCCGGGCGGTCGAGCCGGGCAAGGCCATCGCCGAGCATGGGCGTCACGCCGGTGATCGCGGCTTGCCGGAAGGCCTGTTCGGCGAGGCGCAGCAGGCTGCGGTAGCGCTCGTAACTGGTGACCGAGGCGCCCAGCCGCGCCATGACACCTGCCTGGAAGCCCGAGCCGAGGCCGATTTCCAGCACGCGATGTCCGGGCCGGATATCCAGCAGGGCGAGATGGCGGGCGATGGAGAAGGGATCGGTTCCCTCCTCGCCGCAGGGGATCGGCAGCGAAACGGGGCTGTAGAGCCGTTCGGGCGGAAAGCCGGGAATGAAGAGATGCCGGGGAAGACGCTCGAAGGCCGTCAGCATCGCGGCATCGGTCTGGCCGCGCGAGCGGAGGTCGAGAATGAAGCGTGCCAGCGCGGTATCGGCCGTCATCGGGCCAACCGGCTCGAAGGCGTCATCGTCCCGCCGGTCGAGCGCGCTTTCCCTCATACGCCAAGGGCCTCGGCGAGGCGGGTCAGGTTAGGAAGATCGGTCAGGTCGAGCCGGAGCGGCGTGACGGAAATCCGGCTATCCGCCAGGGCGTGCAGGTCCGTGCCTTCGGCCGGGGTGATGCGGCCGCGCGCGAAGGCGAGCCAGTAATAGGGATTGCCACGGCCATCGAGCCGCCGGTCGACATCGAGCATGGCCTGGTTGCGCTGGCCCTGCACGCAGACAGCAAGGCCGGCGACCGCTTCCGGTGCAACGGCCGGGAAATTGACATTCATGACGATGCCCGGCGGGATCCCCGCCGCGATCAGCCGGCGCACGACATCCGCGCCATGGGTTTCCGCGCAATCCCAGCGGATGCTCTCGTGATCGCCGCGCGAATAGGCCTGGCTCAGCGCGATCGAAGGAACACCCAGCAGGGTGCCTTCCATCGCCGCCGCGATCGTGCCGGAATAGGTGACATCCTCGGCGACATTCTGGCCGCGATTGACGCCGGACAGAACCAGATCGGGCCGGGTGTCGCGCAGGATGTGCTTGATCCCCATGATCACGCAATCGGTCGGCGTGCCCTTCACCGCGAAGCGCCGCGGCGAGATCTCGCGCAGGCGCAGGGGGTCGTTCAGCGAAAGCGAATGCGACACGCCGGATTGATCGGTTTCCGGCGCCACGATCACCACATCGTCGGAAAGGCCGCGCGCGATGGTCTCGAGGACTTCCAGCCCGGGGGCGTGGATGCCATCATCATTGGTGATCAGGATTCGCATGACCTTGTCCCCTGCCCTCGCTCAGGCCGCGCGTTCGATCCGGCCGAGTCCGCCCATATAGGGTTTCAGCACGTCCGGCACCGTGATCGAGCCATCGGCGTTCTGGTAGTTTTCCATGACGGCGATGAGGCAGCGGCCGACCGCCACGCCCGAGCCGTTGAGCGTGTGGACGAAACGCGTCGTCTTGTCGGCCGGGCTGCGGAACCGCGCATCCATGCGCCGGGCCTGGAAATCGCCGCAGACCGAGCAGGAGGAAATCTCGCGATAGCTGTTCTGGCCGGGCAGCCAGACCTCGATATCGTAGGTCTTCTGGCTGGCAAATCCCATATCGCCGGTGCAGAGCGTCATGGTCCGGAAATGCAGGCCGAGCTTCTTCAGCACGGCCTCGGCGCAGGCAAGCATGCGCTCATGCTCCTGCCCCGAGGTTTCCGGCGTTGTGATCGAGACCAGCTCGACCTTGTTGAACTGGTGCTGGCGCAGCATGCCGCGCGTATCCCGCCCGGCCGAGCCGGCCTCGGCGCGGAAACACGGCGTCAGCGCGGTGAAGCGGAGCGGAAGTTCCTCTTCGGAGAGGATTTTCTCGCGGACGAGGTTGGTCAGCGGCACCTCGGCGGTGGGCACGAGCCAGCGATCTTCGCGGGACGGCGCCCGGTTGAGCGTGCGCTCGACCAGTTTCGTCAGGGGCATGAGACCTTCGCGGAAGACCTGCGCATCGCCCGGCGACACATGCTCCAGCGCATCGGAGAGCAACTCCGTGCGGGTGCCCTCGCTCATGACCATGAACTGGTCCTCGCGGAATTTCGGCAATTGCGCCGTGCCAAACATGGCTTCGTCGCGCACGAGGATCGGCGGCTGGACCTCGGTATAGCCATGCTCGCCGGTATGCAGGTCGAGCATGAACTGGCCGAGCGCCCGTTCCAGCCGGGCGAGGCCCTTCTGCAGCACGACGAAGCGGCTGCCGGAGAGCTTCGCAGCCGTCTCGAAATCCATCATCCCCAGGGCTTCGCCAAGGTCGAAATGCTCCTTCGGCGCGAAGCTCAGATTCGGGACGGCGAGATGGCGGCGATATTCGACATTGCCATGTTCGTCTGCGCCCTGCGGCACCTCGTCGAGCGGAATGTTCGGCATGGCCGAGAGCATGTCGCGCAATTGGCCTTCCAGCCCCCCGGCCTCGCCTTCGAGCAGGGCCAGCCTGTCCTTGCCGGCGGCGACTTCCGCCTTGAGCGCCTCGGCGCGGGCCATGTCCTTCTGGGCCATGGCCTGCCCGATTTCCTTCGAGGCGGCATTGCGGCGGGCGAGCAGCGTTTCCTTCTCCGTCAGCGCGGCGCGGTACTGCTCGTCCAGCGCAAGAAGCGAGGCCAGCAGTGCCTCGACATCGGCCGATGGCTGCTGACGGCGCAGGAGCGCCTGCTTCAGCGGTTCGGGATTGGCTCGGATGGCGCGGATATCATGCATCGGAGGGCTCGGATTTCATGGCGGCGAATCGGCGACGGGCTCGAAGCCTCGCTGGCCCGGCCATCGCATGGAACGTCGCTGTTTGGAAAGTCCGGACCGGCAGGTCAAGCCCTGCCGCGTTCAGTTTGTGGTTTCCTGCTTTGCCGCGCGCTTCTTCTCGACCATCGAGACCGAGATGATCGACAATTCGTAGAGCAGCAATGTCGGGATCGCGAGCGTGAACTGGCTCAGGATATCCGGCGGCGTGAAGATGGCGGCCACCACGAAGACCAGAACGATTGCGTAGCGGCGCTTCTCGCGCAGGAATTGCGCGTCGATCAGCCCGATCCGGGCCAGCAGGGTCAGGATCACCGGCAGCTGGAAGGTGATGCCGAAAGCGAAGACCAAAGTCATGATCAGGCTGAGATAGTCATCCACCTTGCCGAGGAAGGTGATGGGAGCCTGGCCCTCGGTCGCGGATTGCTGCATGGCCAGCGAGAATTTCATCAGCATCGGCATCGCGACCAGCATGACCACCGCGGCGCCGAGCACGAAGAAGACGGGCGTGGCGATCAGGTAGGGACGGAAGGCATCCTTCTCGTCCTTGTAGAGGCCGGGCGCCACGAATTTGTAGATCTGCGTGGCGATGACCGGGAAGGCCAGGAAGGCCCCGCCGAACACGGCCAGCTTGAGCTGCACGAAGAAATATTCGAGCGGATGGGTGTAGATCAGCGGCGCATTCTGCGGCCCGCCGGCTGCCCAGATATAGGGATAGACCAGGATCGCGTAGATGTGCTTGGCAAAGCCGAAGCAGACAAAGGTCATGAGGATGAAGGCAACGACCGCCTTGATGATCCGCGTGCGCAGTTCGATCAGGTGTTCGATCAGCGGGGCACGCGAGGCCTCGATCTCGTCATGGCCGTCCCGGCCGCCGGAAGGCGTCTCGACGGGCTTGGGATCGGGCGAAATCGGTGCGGGGACCTGGGCATTCATGATTTTGCAGCCTCTGGCGCCGGGGCTGCCGGCGCGGTGCTGGCCGGCCCTGCCGCCGGCTGGGCGATCTCGGCCTCGAGGGCACGGGCATCCGCTTCGATGGATTGCAGCGCCTGGCTGGCCTCGGAGACGCCCGAAGCGCCCTCCGCGGCAGCCTTGACCTCGTTGAGCACGGTTCCGACCGGGTTGGTGACCGCGCTGGCCGCGGCATTCGCCGCCTCGCCCATATCGGTGAAGGTTTTCTTCACGTCATGGAGTTCGGCTTCGCGCATGGCGTCGTCGAACTGCGTCCGGAACTCGCCGGCCATGGTCCGCAGCTTGGACACGGCCCGACCGACCGACCGGATCACGCCGGGCAGTTCCTTCGGGCCGATCACCACAAGGGCCACCACGCCGATGACGACCAACTCGCTCCAGCCGATATCAAACATCGGATACCACGCGCTTTCCTGCCCGCCCTGTCAGAACAGGCGGGCTCTGCCGTTTCAGGGCCGTCAACCGGCCTTGGGCTCGGTCTTCGCCGCCTCGGCAGGCTTCACGACTTCACCGGCCTTGGCCTCGATTTCCTTGGCAGGCTCATCGGCCTTGGCGGCGTCCTCATCCTTCATTCCGGCCTTGAACGATTTGATGCCCTTGGCGACATCGCCCATCAGTTCCGGAATCTTGCCACGGCCAAACAGCAGCAGCACGATCACTGCTACCACCAGCCAATGCCAGATGCTCATGCTGCCCATCGACGCCTCCACACGCTTCCTGCAGGACCGCGCTCCCCGCGCGCGTCCAAGTTCGAGCGGAAACTAGGGGGTCTTGCTGGCAAAAACAAGGACCTCAGAACACCAGCACTTCGTCTGCGCTGATTTCCACGCCGACATCGAGCCCAGGCCTGAGGCCGACGGTTTCCGCCGCACGCACCCGAAGGGGCCTTTCCAGCCCCTGGACGGCCAGATCGACCAGTTCGACCTCGCCGATGAAGCGGTGATCGATGACCCGGCCGGGCAGGCAGAAGCCGGCTGCCTTGAGGCGGATATTCTGCGGCCGGATGGCCACGATGGCCCGGCTGCCCTCTTCCTTGCCGGCGGCGGGGAAGCGCCCGACCGGCGTATCGACGGCGCCCCGCTGGACGATTCCCTCGATTTCGTTGAGATCGCAGAAAAACCGGGCCGCCTCGAGATCGACGGGGTGGCGGTAGATATCCTGGCTGCGGCCGATCTGGACCAGCCGGCCCTTGCGCATCAGGGCGATGCGGTCGGCGATCCGCATCGCCTCTTCCGGATCATGCGTCACGATCAGCGCCGTGGCGCCGGTTTCCCGGAGAATCGCCACCGTATCCTCGCGGACCTGATCCCGCATGCGACGATCAAGATTGGAAAAGGGCTCGTCCATGAGAAGAACCCGCGGGCGCGGCACGACCGCCCGCGCCAGGGCAACCCGCTGCTGCTCGCCGCCGCTCAACTCATGTGGCATGGCGCGCATCCGGTCCCCGAGGCCGACGCGCCGCAAGGCGGCATCGGCGATAACCAGGGCCTCGCGGCGCGGCAGGTTGCCGAGGCCGAACATGACATTCTCGAGCGCATCGAGATGCGGAAACAGCGCATAATCCTGGAAGACAAGGCCGATTCCGCGATGCTCCGGCTCGACGAACCGTTCAGGCCCGGCCACTTCCTTGCCGTCGACCAGGATCCGGCCTGCGCTCGGAACCTCGATGCCGGCTGCCAGCCGGAGCAAGGTCGATTTCCCGCAGCCGGAGGCGCCGAGAAGGCAGATCACCTCGCCATTGGCTGCCGTGAAGGAGACGTCGAGGACAGCCTCCTTGTCGCCGAAGCGTCGGGTGAGGTTCTCGAAGGAAAGCGAGGCGGGAATGACGGCCGAAGCCCGCAGGCGGCGGCCGCCACCATCAGGACTGCCCATTCCGATCGTCCGTTCTCGGGAGCGCGCCGTCATCGGGATCAAGCGGCGGCTCCCCGGCCAGCGCATCGAGCCGTTCCTCGGTCATGACATCGAACAGGTCGGGCTCCAGCGGGTCCTCGTCGCCCCTGAGGGCAGGATCGTCGCTCGGCAGGGGGAAATGCAGGCCGGCCGGGACCTGCCCCTCAACGAGCCCTGCTCCCGCAAGATCGTCGAGGCCCGGCAGGTCGCCAATCCGGTTCAGACCGAACTGGATCAGGAAGGTTTCGGTTGTCCCGAACGTCACCGGGCGCCCGGGCGTGCGCCGGCGGCCGCGCAGGCGGATGAAACCGGCCTGGAGCAGGGTATCCAGCGTGCCCTTATGTGTCGAAACGCCGCGCAAGGCCTCGATCTCCGCCCGGGTGATCGGCTGGTGATAGGCGATGATCGCCATCGTTTCCAGTGCGGCGCGGCCGAGTTTCCGCGGTTCCTCGCTTTCGCGCCGCAGCAGGTAGCCGAGATCCGGCGCGGTCCGGAACATCCATTTGCCGCCGGCGCGGATCAGGTTGACGCCGCGCGGGCGGTAGAGGTGTTCCAGTTCGCCCAGGACAGCCTCGACCTCGACGCCGGCGGGCATCATCCGGGCAATATCCTCCGCGGCCAGGGGCTGGTCGCTCGCAAAGAGCAGCGCTTCGGCGACCCGCACGCCATGGGCGAAGCGGCGCTCGCTCTCGTGGTTCTCCTCGGTGACGATCCGCATCATGCCAGCGCCCCTCCCCGTCATGGCGTCCCGGCGGCCTTCCGGCCCAGACGGAGATAGAGCGGCGCGAAGGCGGCTTCCTGCCGCAATTCCAGCGCACCCTCGCGCGCCAGTTCGAGCGCCGCCACGAAGGACGAGGCCCGGGCACTGCGCGGTTCGGCATCCGCCGGGCGGATGGCCGCGAGGAGGAGGTCGATCGGGCACCATTCACCCGCCTCCCCGATCAGCCGCAGCAGGATGCCGCGGGCCTCGGGGATCGAGAGCGTTTTCCGTGTCGCCACGGTGTAGCGCGCCTTGATCGAGGCGATACGCCGCTCGGCATAGGCCGTGACGAGTTCGACCAGGCTGAGCTCCCAGGCCGGGCGCTGCTCGATGACGATCGGCTCGATCATGCCGCGTGGCATCGTCTCCCGCGTGGTGGCGAGGCGGGAAGAGAGCCATTCCCCGGCCTTGCGCAGGGTTTCGAGGCGCTGCAGGCGCAGGGCCAGATCCTCCACCAGCGCGTCCGCTTCCGGCTCGCCCGTCGCAGTCTTCTTCGGCAGGAGCAGTCGGGATTTCAGATAGGTCAGCCAGGCGGCCATCACGAGATAATCGCCGGCCAGTTCAAGGCGCAGGCGCTGCGCTTCCCGGATGAAGGCGAGATACTGGTCGGCAAGGGTGAGGATCGAGATGGAGCGCAGGTCCAGCTTCTCGCGCCGGGCCAGATCGAGCATCAGGTCGAGCGGCCCCTCGAACCCGTCCAGATCAAGGATCAGGCGCGGCTCGCCCTCGCCCGGCAGCGTGTCGGGATCGATCTCGAATGGTTCGAAAGGCTCTGCAGGATTGGCCATGCCCTAGAGATCGGGCTTTCAACCCCGCATAGCAAGGAGGGCGGCCAATCTCGCCTCGGCTTGTCCCCGGTCAAATGGCTTGCGGGCCTTGCCCAGCGCAGCGATGACCCGTTCAAGGCGGCGGGCGGCCGGTGCAGCGATACCAGGGCAGCCGTTTGCGATCGGCTGCATTTCCTCCATCTCGCCATTGCAATGGAGGACAAGATCGCAGCCCTGCGACAGCACGGCGTCGCGGCGGCTTTCGAGCGTGCCGGACAGGGCCTTCATGGAGAGGTCGTCGCACATCAGCACGCCGTCGAAACCCATTTCGCCGCGAATGACATCCCGGATCACCGTCACCGAGGTCGTTGCCGGGTTCTCGCGGTCATAGGCAGTGAAGATCACATGCGCCGTCATCGCGAGCGGCATGTCGCCCAGCGCCCTGAAGGGCGGGAAATCATGGCCGCGCAAGGCCGTATGCGAGGCCTCGACCACCGGGAGGGCGAGGTGGGAATCCGCCATCGCGCGGCCATGGCCGGGAATATGCTTGATGATCGGCATCACGCCGCCATCCATCAGCCCGTCCGCAGCGGCGCGGCCGAGGGCCATGACAATATCCGGCGAGGTGCCATAGGCGCGGTCGCCGATGATGTTGTCCGCGCCGGGGACCGGCACATCGAGAACCGGAAGGCAGTCGACATTGATGCCGAGCCGGATCAGGTCATCGGCGATGAGGCGCGCGCCGAGATAGGCCGCCTCGCCGGCGAGATCGGGATCGATCGGCCAGAGCGCGCCATAGGCGGCGCCGCGCGGATATTCCCGCCAATGCGGCGGGCGCAGCCGGGCGACGCGGCCACCCTCCTGGTCGATCAGGACCAACGCATCGGGATTGTCGGCCGCGCGCTTCATTTCGGCCACAAGCGCGCTGACCTGATCCGGCGTATCGACATTCCGCCGGAACAGGATGAAGCCGGCCGGACGATGCTCGGCGAAAAAGGCCGCTTCCTGGTTGGACAGGCGGTGGCCCTTCGCCCCGAAGACCAGTGGCTTCATTGGCGCGTCACGAAACAACTGCCGCCGGCGGCCTTGACCTTGTTGCAGGCTTCCACTGCGGCAGCCTGGCTGTAGCCGCCGACGCGGACCCGATAGACGGTCTGGCCATTGGCTGTGCCCGAGACGACGCTCGGCGCCTTGCCGCCAAGCGCGGAGCCGAAGCGGGTGCGGAGTTGCGTGCTGGCATTCCGGGCATCCTCCTCGGTCGGCCGCGAGGCGAGCTGAACCGCGAAAGCCCCCGATGTCGGCTGGCTCGGAGGTGGCGCATCGCTATCCGGATTGGTCGTCGGCGCCGGACGGGCTGCCGTTGCGGGGGCTGCCGGGCGGGTATTCGGCGAAAGAACCATCGGCGCGTTGGCCGGGGTCGTCGAAGATGCTGCCGCCGGCGCGGTCGCCACCCGCGGTGCGGGAGGGGTTGCAGGGCGTGTGGTGTCGGCAACGGGCGGCCGCGGCGGCTGGGCTGTCGTCGGCCGGGCCTCGATCTTGGGCGGCGCCACCTGAGGCGTGGCGGTTGCGGACGGAGCTGTCACGCTCGCCGGGGTGTCCGTTCGCCCCGGTGGCGCGATTGGCGGGAGGGGCGCATTGACGGCTGTCTGGGGCGGCGTTGCTGCCGGCGGTGTCGGACGGGTGACCGGGGCCGGCACCGGCGGCGCTACGGGTGCTGCGGGCGCGGTGGTGGTTGTTGTCGTGGCCGATGTGGCGGGATCGCCGCCCACAGGAATGCGGACCGATGTCACCCGACGCGGTTCGAGATTGGGATTCGCGGTTTCACCCGCGGGGCCCGTGGAATTCTGGTAGGGGCTCGGCGCCACGACCCGGACGCCATCGCGCCGCGTGACCTGGTTGAGGTCAAGCGGCTGCTCGGTATTGTTGACCACCTGGGCCGGCTGCGTGTCATTCGCGTTGCGCGGCGAGAGCACCTGCTTGTTCTGGTTGGGAATTTCGATCCCGCCCGGATTGGCCGGCCGCTCCTTGGTCGGTTCCGGCTTTGCAGCGATGACCGGCACGGAACCGGACGCAGTCTTGCGGTCCGAACCGCCCCCGAACAGCATCGAGCCGGCCAGGACTGCACCGCCGGCAACGGCGAGACCGCCGAGCGCCAGGAAGATCACGCGCGAGCGGCCTGGCCCGGACTGCGACTGGGCAGCGGCCGCAGCCGCGGCGGCCTGGGCAGCGAGGCGCTCTTCGGCTGCATGCAGCGAGGCTTCGGCCTCGCTTTCCGCCGGATTTGCCGCATGCTGCCCGGCCCAGCCCGTCTCGACAGACGGCTCGGCATAGGTTGCGTGGCGGTAATCCTGCCCGGCATAGGCGGCCTGATCGTAGCCCGTCGCCTGGGGAATGGGCTCCTGCGCCGGGTAATCGGTGCGGAGTTCCGTCTGCGCTGCCTGATGCTCTGCCATCCGGATGGCGTCGAAGCGCCGCAGTTCCTGTTCAAAGGCGGCGAGCGGATCCAGCGGTTCCGGTCCTGCTGCCGCTGGCGCAGGCTGTGGTTCGGCCGGGGCGTATTGCACGGAGACCGGCGGGGCCTGATTCCAGCTCGCCGTCAGCAAGGCTTCCGCATGCCCCTCGAGATGCGCGGCAGGTTCGGGTTCCGCCGGCACCGGGGTCGGCGCGGGTTCGGCCACGGCCGGTCTGATGGGCGGCATCGCAAAATCGACCGGCCGGTCGATCAGGCGTGCCAGTTCCGCCATAGCGGCCTGATCGGGCGAAAAAGCGGGTTCGACCCGCCCTGGAGCCTCGGAAGGCGGTGCCGGCTCCGGCATGACCGCGCGGGTCGGAGCCGGTTCGAAGGATGGAGACGGTGCCGACGTCCTGGCGGGCGAGTCAGCCTGAAGGCTTTCGCGGAGCAGCTTCTCGAAGGCTTCGAGATCGGCCAGTGTCGGTTCCTTGCGACCCTGATCATTGCGATCCATTGCCGCGGTCCTCCTCTAACGCAACGCGCGTGGCTGGCAGCGTCAGGGCCCGATGCTAGCGCATCTCGTCAGGAGCGTTGACGCCAAGGAGCCGGAGCCCGTTGGCGATAACGATCCTGACAGCCGTGACGAGAGCCAGTCTCGCCATTGTTCCTTTTCGGTCATCGTTATTAATAAACCTCAAATCAGGCAAATCCTTGCCGCGGTTCCACAAGCCGTGAAAGGCACTTGCGACGTCATAGAGGTAGAAGACCACGCGATGGGGCTCCCGCGTGGCTGCCGCCTGTTCGATCAGGCGCGGATATTGCGCGATCATCCGCATCAGGCCCCGCTCGCTCTCATCCCGCAGGATCGACAGATCCGCGCTGAGAATTTCCTCTTTCCGGATCGGATCCGATTCGAAGGCCGCCCCGGCCTGCCGGTCGAGCACCGAGGCGCAACGTGCATGGGCATATTGGACGTAGAAGACCGGGTTGTCCTTGGACTGCTCGATCACCTTGGCGAGGTCGAATTCCAGCTCGGCGTCATTCTTGCGGTCGAGCATCATGAAGCGGATCGCATCACGCCCCACCTCATCGATCACATCGCGCAGGGTCACGAAGTCGCCGGCGCGCTTCGACATCTTCACCGGTTCGCCATTGCGCATCAGCTTGACGAGCTGGCAGAGCCGGACTTCCAGCGCGCCTTTGCCGCCGGTCGCCGCCTTAACCGCCGACTGCATCCGCTTCACATAGCCGCCATGGTCGGCGCCCCAGACATCGATCATCTCGGCGTAGCCACGGGCGAACTTGTTGGCATGATAGGCGATGTCGGAGGCAAAATAGGTGTAGCCGCCATCGGATTTCAGCAGCGGGCGGTCGACATCATCGCCAAAAGCCGTGGCGCGGAAGAGCGTCTGTTCGCGATCCTCCCAATCCTCGTCCTTCTGGCCCTTGGGCGGCGGCAGACGGCCCTCGTAGATCAGGTCGCGCGCGCGGAAATCGGCAATCGTGGCCGCAACCTGATCGACCGGTGCCTGCAGCGAAGCTTCCGAGAAGAACACATCATGCCGGATCTCGATCGCCGCGAGATCGCCGCGGATCATCTCCATCATGGCTTCGATCGCCGCCTTGCGGACAATGGGCAGCCATTCCGCTTCGGACAGGGATTCCAGAGCTGCGCCATGGGCTTCGGCCAGGGCCTTGCCGGCGGGGATCAGGTAATCCCCCGGATAGAGCCCCTCGCCCACCGGGCCGACATCGCGGCCGAGCGCCTCCCGGTAGCGATGGAAGGCCGAACGGGCCAGCACATCGACCTGGGCTCCGGCATCGTTGATGTAATACTCCCGCGTGACCTTCCAGCCGGCGAAGTCGAGGAGATTGGCCAGTGCATCGCCATAGACGGCGCCACGCCCGTGGCCGACATGCATCGGGCCGGTCGGATTGGCCGAGACATATTCGACATTGACCGGCCTGCCCTGTCCCAGCGCCGAGCGGCCGAAATCCAGCCCGCCCTGCATGGCCGCGCGGATCACGTCCTCGAAAGCAGCCGGCGCAAGCCCGACATTGATGAAGCCCGGCCCGGCCACCTCGACGCGCGGATAGCGGCCGGTCTCGCGGAGCCCTTCGGCAATGCCTTCGGCCAGCGCGCGCGGGTTGGTGCGGGCCTCCTTCGCCAGCACCATCGCCGCATTGGTCGACAGGTCGCCATGGCTCGGATCGCGCGGGGGTTCGACCGTCGCGCGGGCGCGAATCTCGGGCGCCAGGGTCGCGGTGGCCGGCAGATGGGCGAGCACGGCCTGAAGATCGGCCGAGAAGGCATGGAAAATGTTCATGGAACCCGCATCGCGAAAACAGCAGAGATGCTGGCCCTAGCGGAGGTCGGGCGTGACGTCAAACAAGGCCTGATGCTGGAGAATCGCGAAACGGTCGGTCATCCCGGCGATATGGTCGGCCACGGCGCGCGCCAGCTGGGCCTCGTTGGTCCGCCGGCTTGCCAGCTCCGGCACGAGATCGGGCTCGGCCAGATAGCGGAGGAAAAGGTCCCGGATGATCGTCGAGGCCGCTTCACGCAAATGGAGGATGTGCCTGTGCCGGTACATGCGCTCGAACAGGAACCGCTTGAGATCCTGTTCCGCCGGGGCGATGGCATCGGAGAAACCGATGACCGGTCCTTTCGCATGGCGGATATCGTCCGCCTGGCGCGGATTGAGGGCGATGAGGCGCCGCTCGCTCTCGGCGGCGACATCCTCGACCAGCCGGGTGATCACGCGGCGCATGATCTCGTGGGCCTTGCGCCCTTCATCGAGGCCCGGCCAGAGACGGTCGATCTCCCAGAGCAGGGCCGCAAGGAACGGAACCTCGCGCAGCTCCGACGAACGGAACAGCCCGGCGCGGAGGCCATCGTCAATGTCATGCGCATTATAGGCGATGTCATCGGCGATTGCCGCGACCTGCGCTTCTGCCGAGGCGAAACTGGCGAGATCGAGGGGGAAGAGCTGGTCAAACTCGACGATGGCGCCGGGAATGCCATGGCGACGCCAGCGTTCGGTGGGGCTCCCGTCCGGCATCAGCAGCGGGCCGTTATGCTTCACCAGCCCTTCGAGCATTTCCCAGGTCAGGTTGAGGCCGTCAAAGGCGGCATAACGGCGCTCGAGCCGCGTCACGAGCCGGAGAGTCTGCGCATTGTGGTCGAAGCCGCCATGATCGGCCATCAGGCTGTCCAGCGCGTCCTCGCCGGCATGGCCGAAGGGCGTATGGCCTAGATCATGCGCAAGGGCCAGGGCCTCGGCGAGATCCTCGTCGAGCCCGAGGATGCGGCTGATCGAGCGCGCAATCTGCCCGACCTCGATCGAATGCGTCAGCCGCGTGCGGTAATGATCGCCCTCGTGCTCCACGAAGACCTGTGTCTTGTGCTTGAGCCGCCGGAAGGCGTTCGAATGGATGATCCGGTCGCGATCCCGCTGGAATTCGCTTCGGGTCGGCGAGGCCGGCTCGGGAATCAGGCGTCCGCGGCCGCGCTTGTAATCGACGGCAAAGGGCGAGAGGGGCCGGTCGCGGTGGAAGAGCATCGCCGATTCCTTTCCCTGCAGGCGGGGTCTGGTCCCGATTCATCGCTTGTGGCCAGAGACCCGCCGAAACGGGCCAGAATGCGGCATGCCTCTTCCGGACTCGGCCATTGCCCGGCTGGCCGTTCGTCCTTACATTGGGGTGAAACCAAACGGAAGGCGGCCAGGACCTTGAACCCCGGTCGATCAACGATGGCGCTGAAATTCGCAGTCCAGAATGTCCCGGGCGCGGCTCCGCCCGCCGGGGTTGTTGCCCCGGATGCTCCGCTGGCCGTCACGGCCAAGGCGGCCGGCCGGATCCACCAGATCCTCCAGGGCGAACCGCCCGGCTCCACCCTCCGTGTTTCGGTCGAGGGCGGCGGCTGTTCCGGCTTCCAGTACAAATTCGCCATTGCCGGCGGGGCCGAGCCGGACGATCTCGTGATCGAGCGCGATGGCGTCATGGTTCTTGTCGATCCGGTTTCGGCACCGCTGCTTGCCGGCTCGGAACTCGACTTTGTCACCGAGCTGATGGGCCAGAGCTTCCAGATCCGGAACCCGAATGCCACGGCGAGCTGTGGTTGCGGGACAAGTTTCGCCTTGTAAAGCTTGTCATGATCGGTTGTTTCTGCTGGTCTGCGCGTAACACGGCGCACGGCGCCGTCACGGTTGCTTAACCGCATTGTGCGTTGCCGCACATTTTGAGTTGCGTTTCTGCCTAGTAGCGTATGTCTTGCCCGCGCCGGTGCATTCGGCATGCGTGGAAAACTGTCAGCGCAGGAGAAACCCTTGACCCGTCCGTCCCGCTCCGCCCATCCCTCGCGCCTGCTTGCCGCAGGACATCTGCGTGCCCTGCTTGTGGCCACCGCCCTTTCCCCGCTTGCGCTCCCGCTCCTCCCGGATCATGGCTCGATCGGGATCGTCGCCGCGCAGGCGCAGCAGAATGTCACGATCGACAAGATCGAGCTTCCCCTGAGCGGGAGCACGGTAGTGCTGAACGGGATCTCGGTCTCCGGTTCAAGCCTCGGCAAGGCCGATCTCGAAGGGCTTTTCAAGGCCAAGACGCTCAATGGGGCGGCCGAGCTGCTGCAGCGCTTCAATGCCGAGAAGTTCACGATCAGCTCGATCGAGTTCCGGATGAAGACGGAAATCCAGGATGTACTGACCGTCTATGAGGGCCTCGAAGCCGGGCGCATCAAGGCCGGTTCTGCCGAAAAGCTGACGATCAAGGGCGGGAAGCAGACCGGCTCCGTCAAGGCCGACAAGGCTGGCCAGTCCATCGATACCCGCTTCGGCCGTTTCACGGTCGACACGTTCGACATGACGGCGATGGTCCGGTGGTTCCTGGATTCCGATCCGACGGGCAAGGCGCCGATGAAAATGCTGCATGGCCGCTATGAAATGGCGTCCATGGACATGATGATCGAGGACATGAAGTTCTCGATCGGCAAGATGACCGGCAGCGGTTTCGAGGCCCGGCTGGCCCGGAAAGCCCCGATCGAGTTCATCGCGCTGGCTGAGAAGTCGACTGCCAAGCCCGGCGACACCAAAGCCGCGCTGCCGATGATGACCGCTTTGGTCGACATGTACTCGGCCTTTACCTTCGGCAGTGGCGAGATCGACGGTTTTACCCTGTCCGGCAAGGACAAGAAGACCGGCGCCGACATCAAGGGGTCAAGCGGCAAGATGGTCTTCGTCGGCGGGGCATCACCGAGCTTTGCCATGAACGATTTCTCGATCAATGCGGCCGATGGCTTCATGAAGTTCAAGAAGCTCGGCTTCGAGGGCGATTTCTATGGCTGGGCGATCGGCGGTGCCATGCAGGCCATGCAGAGCGAGCTCGCGGGCAAGCCGGGTGACAAGCCGGGTGCTGATGCGGCCGAGATTGCGTCCCTGATCGCCGAGCTCGCCAAGGCCTTGCAGAAGCGCGATGTGCGGATGGTGTTCGAAGGCCTCGATGCCGATCTGCCGCCGGGCAAGGATGCGAAGTCGAAGGATCGCGTGAAGATGGCCCTCGGGACCTTCGATGCCCGGATGGGCGGTTTCGTCGGCATGGTGCCGACCAAGATCGACTATTCGCTCAACGGTTTCCGCATGCCCGTTCCCGCCAACAGCAAGGATCAGGGTCTCCAGACCCTGCGCGAGCTCGGGATCGACGTCATCGATCTTTCGATGAAGATCAAGGGCACCTGGGACGAAGCGAAGACGCGCTTTGTTGTCGATGATGTGAATGCCGATCTTGGCAAGATGGCCAAGGTGGGCCTCAAGGCGGAAATCGGGAATATTCCCCGCCCGCTCTTTGAAAGCCCGATGACGGCCTGGACCTATACGCTGCTGGGCGCCAACGCGCAGAGCCTGTCCTTCGCGGTCGAGAACCGGGGCGGAATCGACAAGCTGATCGCCAAGACCGCCAAGGACCAGAAGAAGTCCGCCGACCAGTTCAAGATGGAGCTGTCGGCCATCGCGCCGGCCATGATCGGCATGTATATGGGCGGGCATCCGGATGGCCCGGCTTTGGCCGATGCGGTGACCAAGTTCGTCCGCACGCCGGGCACGCTCAACATTACCCTGCGCGCCAAGGCCCCGGGCGGGCTGACGGCCATGGAATTGATGGCGGCCGGCGAAAATCCGGGTGCGCTGCTCCAGAAGATCAAGATCGACGCCGAGGCCAAGTAGGGCAAGGCGCGCTTGCCTGCGGAAATGCAGAAAGCCGGGCTCGCGCCCGGCTTTTTTGATCATGGCCGCCGCGAAACCAGCCCGGTTCAGGGCTTGCGGGCCTGCGCCTCCACAACCGCGAGGGCCGTCATGTTGACGACGCCGCGGGCTGTCGTCGAGGGCGGCAGGATATGGGCCGGCAAGGCCGTGCCCAGCAGGATCGGACCGACCGGCAGGGCATCGGCCAGGACCTTGGTGAGCTGGTAGGCGATATTCGCCGCATCGAGATTCGGCATGACCAGCACGTTTGCCTCGCTCTTGAGGCGGGAATGCGGAAGCACACGCTCGCGGATGATGTCAGACAGGGCCGTATCGGCCTGCATCTCGCCGTCAACCTCCAGATCCGGCGCGCGCTCGGCCAGGATCCGGGCCGCCTCGCGCATCTTCCGGGCGCTGGCGCCGTCATGCGAGCCGAAATCCGAATGCGAGACGAGCGCGATCTTCGGCTCGATCCCGAAACGGCGCACTTCCGTGCCGGCGCGCAGGGCGATCTCGACAAGCTGCGCGGCATCCGGATCCTCGTGGACATGCGTGTCGGCAAGGAAGAAGGCGCCCTTGTTGGTGATCATCAGGCTCATGGCGGCGAGTTCCTTGACGCCCGGCGCGAGGCCGATGACATCCCGGAGGATCCGCAGGCGTGACTGGAACCGGCCTTCCAGGCCGCAGATCAGCGCGTCTGCATCGCCGCGCCGCACGGCAATCGCGGCAATGACGGTGTTGTTGGTGCGCACCATCGTCCGGGCGGCATCCGGCGTGACACCCTTGCGGCCGGCCACTTCGAGATAGGTCTGGATGTAATCCCGATAGCGCGGATCGTCTTCCGGATTGACGAGTTCGAAATCACGACCCGGCCGGATGGACAGGCCGAAACGCTGCAGCCGCTGCTCGACGACCGAGGGGCGGCCGACGAGGATCGGTACGGCGACGCCTTCCTCGATCACGGTCTGGGCTGCGCGCAGGCAGCGTTCGTCCTCGCCCTCGGCATAGACGACGCGCTTCGGCTCGGCCCGGGCGGCGCGGAAGATCGGCCGCATGATGAAACCGGAGCGGAAGACGAAGCGGTTCAGCCGTTCCTCATAGGCGGCGAAATCGTCGATCGGGGCGCGCGCAACGCCGCTTTCCATCGCCGCCTTCGCGACAGCCGGTGCAATGCGCAGGATGAGGCGCGGGTCGAAGGGCGAGGGAATCAGCGATTCCGGCCCGAAATTCCGCGAGGCCCCGCCATAGGCTCTGGCCACCACGTCCGAAGGTGCTTCGCGCGCGAGTTCGGCAATGGCCCGGACGGCGGCCATCTTCATCTCTTCATTGATCGTTGTCGCGGCGCAGTCGAGCGCGCCACGGAAGATATAAGGGAAGCAGAGCACGTTGTTGACCTGGTTCGGATAATCCGACCGGCCGGTGCAGATCATGGCATCGGGGCGGGCTTCGAGCGCCAGTTCCGGCATGATCTCGGGATTGGGATTGGCCAGGGCCATGATCAGCGGCTTGGCCGCCATTTTCCGGAGCAGTTCCGGCTTCAGCACGCCCGCCGCAGAGAGGCCGAGGAAGATGTCGGCGCCGTCGATGACCTCCGCCAGCGTCCGCTTGTCGGTTTCCTGGGCATAGACCGCCTTCCAGCGGTCCATCTGCGCCTCGCGGCCCTTGTAGGCCACGCCCTCGATATCGGTGACCCAGATGTTGGAGCGCCGGACCCCGAGGCTGACGAGCAGGTTGAGACAGGCGAGCGCTGCCGCGCCGGCACCGGAGGTGACGAGCTTGACCTCGTCGAGCTTCTTGCCGGCCAGTTCGACAGCATTGAGGATGGCCGCCGCCACGATGATGGCCGTGCCGTGCTGGTCGTCATGGAAGACCGGGATGTTCATCCGCTCGCGGCACATGGCCTCGACCTCGAAACATTCCGGAGACTTGATGTCCTCGAGATTGATGCCGCCGAAGGTCGGCTCGAGAGACGTGATGATGTCGACCAGCTGCTCGACGCGCTTTTCCTTGATCTCGATGTCGAACACATCGATGCCGGCGAATTTCTTGAAAAGGACGGCCTTGCCCTCCATGACCGGCTTGGAGGCCAGCGGCCCGATATCGCCGAGGCCGAGCACGGCCGTTCCATTCGAGATCACGGCGACAAGGTTCTGGCGGGCCGTGAGGTTGGCGGCCTCGGCAGGATCATCGACGATCGCCTCGCAGGCTGCGGCCACGCCCGGAGAATAGGCCAAAGCCAGATCGCGCTGGTTCCCCAGCGGCTTGGTGGCCACGACTTCCAGCTTCCCGGGCTTGGGAAAGCGATGATAGACCAACGCCCCCGACCGCAGATCCTTCGACATTTCAACCGGCATGATTCCTCCCCCCGACGTCTTTGCCTGTCTGGTTATACGAAAGGCGCACCCGGCGCGAGGGGGAAGCGATGCAGCCACGGCAGGCGCGCCCTTCCTCTGCGGCATGGCGGCGCCCGCTTCCCTTCTCCCGCGTTTCGGCCTAATCGCGCAGGCTGGCCGCGCGCAGAGAAGGAATCGGCTCATGGACGTACGCGACTGCAATGGCACGCTGCTCACTGAAGGCGACAACGTTCAGGTCATCAAGGACCTGAAGGTCAAGGGCACGTCCTCGACGCTGAAGCGCGGCACGTTGATCAAGGGCATCCATCTCACCGATGATCCTGACCTGATCGAGTGCCGGGTCGAGAAGATCAAGGGCCTTGTCCTGCGCACCGAGTTTCTCAAGAAAGCCTGACCCTTGGCGGCGTTCAAGCCCTTCAGGACCTGGCTCGCGCGGCGGATTTTCCCGGACCGCGAGGCCTTCCGGCATCCCCCGGCGGATGCTGCCGGGCGCCGTGCCGCCTGGTTCGACTTCCTGTTTGTCGATTTCGGCATCCTCCGGCTGTTCTGGAAGAACCGGGCCTGGGTGACGCCGCGTGTCCTGCGGATGAACCAGCCCTATCCGGGCGATATCGCCCGCGCCGCGCAGCTGGGCATCCGAACGATCGTGACGGCCCGGCACGATCCGCGCCATGGCGGCAATGCGCTAGTCGCCGAGGCCGCGCAACGGCGCGGGCTGACCTATCTCACGCTGCCGCTGTTTTCGCGCTCGGCGCCGTTCCGCCAGTCAATCCTCGATGCCGGTGCCGCGTTGCGCGAAGCGGAATAC
Organism: Hyphomicrobiales bacterium; assembly: GCA_027484605.1. Lineage (GTDB taxonomy): Bacteria > Pseudomonadota > Alphaproteobacteria > Rhizobiales > Beijerinckiaceae > Rhabdaerophilum. The sequence continues at coordinate 36,396 of JAIXSR010000142.1, forward strand.
CCGCTGATGATCCATTGCAAATCCGGCGCGGACCGGGCCGGCTTCCTCTCGGCGCTCTATCTCGTCGTTGTCGAGGGGCGCGCCGTCCGCGACGCCAAGCGCCAGCTCAGCCTCAGGCACCTGCATATCCGCGCCTCGCGCACCGGCGTGCTCGATACGGTGTTCGAAACCTATCTCAAGGCCTATCCGGACGAGACGAAGCCCTTTCTCGACTGGATCCGCGACGATTACGACCCGGAGGCGATCGACCGGGACTATCACGCCCAGGGCATCGCGGATTTCATCGACCGTGTGATCCTGCGCCACGAGTAAGCCAGTTGAGTCCGCACCGGGGCTCGATTACACGGGCTTGAAGCCTGCAAGGAACTGTCCATGCGTATTCTCGTCACCATCTGCACGCGCGCCCGGCCGAAAATGCTGGAGGCTTGCCTGCGTTCCGTGACGGCGCAGGTCGTTCCCGAGGGCGTGACCTGCGATATCGCGGTGATCGAGAACGATTCCGCGCTTCATTGCACGCCGATCGTCGACAAGGTGGCAGCCGAGACAGGCCGGGTGATCCACGCCGTGCTCGAGCCCGAACTGGGCCTGCCCTTCGCGCGCAATCGCTGCGGCACCTTCGCGGTCGAGCAGGGCTATGACTGGGCGCTCTATATCGACGATGACGAGGTGGCCACGCCCGACTGGCTGGCAACGCTTGTCGCCGCTGCGCGGCGCGACCCGGCGGATGTCTATTATGCCCGCGTCGTTTCGGTCTTTCCCGAGGGCACGCCCGAATGGATGGCCCTGCCGGAGGTGAACAAGCGGCCGACCGGAACTGTGCTGACCAAGGCCGAGGGCCACAACACGATGGTACATCGCCGCATCTTCGCCGCGGACGGGCTGAACCTGCGCTTTGATACCGCCCTGCGCTTTACCGGGGGCAGCGACACCGATTTCTTCAGCCGCGTCCACAAGGCCGGCGCGCGGATCCTCTGGGTAGGCGAAGCGGTGGTCGAGGAGACGATCCCCGCCAGCCGGATGAAGCTGCGCTGGCAGCTGAACCGGACGTTCCGTGTCGCCATCAACATTTCCGTCCTGCATGAGAAGCAACGCGGCAAGGCAGCTTCGTCCTGGCGCAGCCTCATCAAGGGGACGGGCCGGGTACTGGGTGGCCTCCTGCAATTGCCGTTTGGCCTCGGCCTGTCCCTGCTCGCCCCGCTGAAAGGCCGGATCTTCGCTTTCAAGGCGGCCAAGCAGGTCGCGTCCGGCCTCGGTTCCTACGCCTATCTGATGGGCATCCGGCCGGAACCCTATCGCAAGGTCGATGGCGGCTGAGATCGTGCCTCTTCAGGGCTGCCTTTCCTCGGCATCGAGATAGAGCTGGGCGACAAAGAGTGTCCAGATCAGGTTGACCCGGCGCTGGCCGCCAGCGAGGAAATCGGCCCAGATCGCCTGGACCAGCTGCGTTTCCAGCAGGCCCTGCCGATCGAGTCTTTCCTTCGAGAACAGGTCCGACGCAAGGGTCCGGAATGGCCCGCGTAGCCAATCCGCGGCGGGGATGCCGAAGCCCTGTTTCGGGCGGTCCCAGAGAGCACGCGGCACATATCGGCCGAGCACGGCCCGGAGCAGGGCCTTGCGTTCCCTACCCCGCGTCTTCAGCCCGTCCGGCAGGGACCATGCAAAGCGGATGATGTCCGGGTCGAGCAGCGGGATCCGCGTCTCGAGGCTGTGGGCCATGGCGGCGCGGTCGACCTTCACGAGAATGTCGTCCGGCAGGTAGCGGACAGCATCGAGCATGGTGGCCTGATCGAGCGCCGACCAGCCAACCCTGCCAGCCAGAACGCCGACCAGCGGCTCGAAAGCCGGCATTGCGCCCCGGACCAGGTGATGGGCGGGGTCGACGACGGTGAAGGTGCGTTCGTAGGCTTCGACAACGTTGCCGGCCCGCATCGGCGCTTCCAGATCGGCAAGGCGCAGGTCCAGAGCCCGGAGCGAGCGCTTTCCGACTTCCTGCCGGCCCAGCATCAGCGCAGGGCGGACGAGGCCGAGGCGGATCATGCGGTAATAGAGGCCCGCCGCCAGCCTTTGGGCCTGACCCTTGAGGCCACTATCCCATTTCCGGCTCAGCGAATGATAGCGGCCGTAACCGGCAAACAACTCGTCGCCTGCATCACCCGACAGCGCGACGGTGACCTTCGTCCGGGCGAACCGGGTAACCAGCCAGGTCGGCAGCTGGCTTGGATCGGCGAAGGGCTCGTCATAGGTGGCGGGCATGCGGGTGACGAGGTCGCAGGCATCCTGCCCGGAAAGCTGGATCTCGTTATGCGCCGTGCCGAGATGGCGCGCGATATCCCGCGCGAAACGCGATTCGTCGAACTCCGCTTCCTTGAAACCGAGGGAAAAGGTTTCGATCGGCGTTGTGCGCTGCGCCTGCATGATCGCGGCGATTGTGGAGGAATCAATCCCGCCCGACAGGAAGGCGCCGACCGGCACATCGGCAATCACCTGACGCCGGATCGAGGCATGAAGCAGGCGGTCGAGTTCGTCGGTGGCGGCATCGAACGAGCCCTCGAACCGGCTGGCCTTGCATTCTGCGGCGATGGCGATGCTGTCCCAGTAGACGGCTTCCCGCCCCGCCCCGCCCTCGCCCGGGCCAAACATCCGGTAGCTTCCCGGCCGGATCTTGTGCGCCGACCGGTAGAGCGTCGCCGGCGCCGTGATGTAGCCATGCCGCAGGAACTGCGTGAGCGCCGTCCGGTCGAGATCGCCCCGCCAGGCCGGATGCGCCTTCAGCGCCTTGAGTTCCGAGGCAAAGATCAGCGCCCCGTCGACCTCGCTCCAGAAGAGCGGCTTCTCGCCCATCGGGTCGCGCACCAGCGCCACGGCGCCTTTCTGGTGGTCAAAAAGCGCGAAGGCAAACATGCCGCGCAACCGCGCAAGGGCGCCATCCAGCCCGAAGGCCTCGATTGTCGCCAGCGCCACTTCGGTGTCCGAATGGCCGCGCCAGGCCGGTGCCTTTCCGGCCTGTTCCAGCTCTGCCCGGAGGTCATGGAAGTTGTAGATCTCGCCATTGAGCGTGATGGCATAGCGTCCGGTGGCCGAAAGCATGGGCTGGGCGCCGGCGGGCGAGAGATCCTGGATGGCGAGCCGCCTCTGGCCGAGGGCAATGCCCCGCGCCTCGCTTTTCCAGATGCCTTCATCATCCGGGCCGCGATGGCGGATCGCATCGTTCATCCGGTTGAGGGCCGGCAGATCCGAAGGTGTGAGCCCGCCCTGCCGGAACAGCCCGGAAATGCCGCACATTCCGCTTCTCCACGCCTGTTCGGCCAGCAAGAGGCTTGGGCCGGCGAGTTGACTTGTCCCCGCGTCCTTGTACCTAGTCCGCCATAAAGTAAAGCCGCGATGGGCTCCGGCAGGCGCGATCCGCCGGGCCCGTTCCGGCCGGGATGACATGATGGCGACCAGCAGCGCGGACCGTGCCCAGCATTATGACAAGGCCTTCTTCGAGGGCTTTGCCGACGATTCCCAGCGATCGGCGGGCATCGTCCTCGGCCGTTTGCTCGATCAGTTTCGCCCGGCTTCAATGCTGGATGTCGGATGCGGTGTCGGCACCTGGCTGAAGGCCGCGCAGGAGCTGGGCATTGCCGGATTGCGCGGACTCGACGGGCCGTGGGTCAGCGCCGACCAGCTGCGCATACCCGCCGAGGCGTTCGAGCGGATCGATTTCGAGGCGGCCGACTGGCCGGAGATCCGCCCCGCCGATCTTGCGATCTCGCTGGAAGTGGCCGAGCATCTTTCCCCCGAGGCGGGAGACAGGCTCGTGCACTATCTCTGCCGTTCCGCGCCGGTCGTCCTTTTCTCGGCAGCCATTCCGAACCAGGGCGGCGAAGGGCACCGGAACGAGCAATGGCAATCCTATTGGGCGGAGCGTTTCGCCCGCGAAGGCTATGTTCCGCGCACGGCCCTGCGCTCGGCGGTCTGGGCCGATGACCGGGTGGAATTCTGGTACCAGCAGAACATGATCCTCTACGTTGCCGGAAGCCATGCCGGCCAGTTCCCGGCGGAGGCGGCGGATGCGATGATCGATGCCATCCATCCGCGGCTCTACCATATCCGGGTCATCAAGCGCGAAAAGCGGCGCAATCGCTGGAAGCGCTTCCTGCCCTTCCTGCGGCAGGGATAAGCCGATGGCTGTCATCCGCGTCGAACTTCTCGGCGGGCTGGGCAACCAGCTCTTTCAGGCAGCAGCAGGCTTGGCCCTGGCGCAGCGTACGGGTGCGGCGCTGGAATTCGACATTTCCCGTTTCCGAGCCGCCGGCAGCCGCGCCTATGGGCTGGACGGGCTCCGCCATGGCGCCCGCATCGTCGGGGGCCCGCGCGAGGGAGCAGGACGGCTGATCAACCGGGTCGGTCGTGCGCTGAGCTTCGGCCGGGCCAAGGCTCCGATCGGCTGGCAAGGCGGCGCGTTCCGCGAGCGGGATTATGCCTATGACCCGCGTTTCGGGACCCTCGCCGCCCCGTGTTACCTCTCGGGCTATTTCCATTCCGAGAAATACTTCGCGCCGGCCGCCGAACAGATCCGCGAGGCCTTTTCGCTGGAGCCGCAGCTGGGCGAGCAGGCCCGCGCTTTCTCAGCCGCCATGGCGCCGGAAAGCCTCGCTGTCCATCTCCGCGTAGGTGACTTCAAGGCGGCCCAGCATTTCAATGCCGTCCATGGCACGCTTGGCATGGCCTATTACCGCAATGCGATCGCCCTTGCCCGGGCGGCGCGTCCCATCGACGAGATCTATGTCTTCACCGACACGCCGGAGGCCATTCCCGCGCTGATTCCGCCGGGCACGCCGTACCGTGCCGTCACCGGCCATTCCGCGCCGGAAGATCTCTACCTCATGAGCCGCGCGCGGGCTCACATCATCGCCAACAGCACCTTCAGCTGGTGGAGTGCCTGGTTCGATCCGCGGCCGGACAAGCTGGTCATCGCACCGCGGGCCTGGCTGGCTCCCGAAGCGCTGAGAAAGACCTATATCGGCGATCTCTATCCCGAGGGATGGGTGATGCTCTGAGCGCGGCCGGGCGCTTCAGGCGCTTTTCTCTCGGTTGCGCCAGAAATACAGCTTTCGTGCCACCCGGTCACGGAAGCGGACATCGCGTCCGTCAAGATGCTGGACCGTCTTCGGCCAGCCAAGCGGGCCATAGAGCTGGCCCCCGCCCATATAGCGACAAAGGCCGCCCTCCAGCCCGATCCTGTCACCATCGGGGCGCTTGAGCAGCGGCACGACCTCAGAGAGGTAATAGGCGATATCGATGATCTGCGGGTTGTTCGAGCGTCCGTTGATCCGGCAGAGGGGCACGCTTGTGCCCTCGACCGGCTCCAGGAAAAGGTCATAGCCCTGCCGGATGTTCCGGCGCTTGTTGAAGCGGATATAGTTGAAGCGATGCCGTTGCATCTCCTCGACCATCTCGGGCAGGCCATGGGGGATACGGTCGCGCAGGAAGACGAAATCGTGCTCCAGCTGCACGGCATACGGCGTGGTTGTCATGTCCACGGATTTCACGAAACTGTCGATCAGGCCGCGTGTCTCCACGATCTCGATCTCGAGCCCTGGCGTTCCCTGCCGGATCGCGTCGATCCAGGCGGTATGGTTCGACCGGAACGGCTTCGGATCAAGGAAGACGCGGATCGTTGTCTCGCGGGCACCGCGCGTGCCGTCGAAACAGGCGAAATAGGAGCGGATGGCCTCCGCGACGAGGCAATCGCGCGCATCCGCCGAGGCCACGTTCGAGAACACATTGAGCGTTATGGCTTCAAGCGCCATCTTGCGCCCCCAACCTTCCATGGCCTACACAGCGGCAAGGATCGTCATGAGAGGCCCATGTCCGGTAGTCAAGCGCTGTTTCAGGCCGCCCTGCGGCTCTATTCGAGCCAGCCGGTACGGGAATGGCGCTCGTATGTCAGCCGGGTGGTCCACCCGTTCTGGCCGCAAACTGACGCGGCCGGAATCATCAGCCATGACATCACGGAGCGTGCTGATCC
>JAIXSR010000113.1 GCA_027484605.1 Hyphomicrobiales bacterium
AGGATGGCAAGCAGGCCAGCCTGCTGCAGGAGGCGGTGTCGCTGCTCAAGAACGGCCTGGCGACCGAACCCCGCCGGCTGCCGCGCTCCTCGGCACTGGCCCGGTTCGAGCCGGAAATCCTGGCGCAGGCGGCGGCCGTGCCCTGCCGGTGCCATTGCCCCTATCCTTCGCCGCAAAAGCAGAGGGACCTCCATGCTCGCACGTCGCACCGCGTTGCTGGCGACGTTGGCCGCGCCCGCCCTGGCGCGGGCGCAAGCCTTCCCCACTCGCCCACTTCGGATCATCGTTCCGGCTGTGGCTGGCGGTGGGTCGGATATCTCGACCCGCGTCCTGATCCCTCGAATGGCCGCAGAGCTGGGCCAGCCTCTGATCGCTGAAAACCGCCCCGGCGGGTCCGGCAATCTGGCCAATGAGCTGCTGGCCCAGGGTATCCATTCGGCCAAAGCCGCGGCTGCCGAGATCAGGGGGTGGGCGGCGTTCGCCGCTACGGGTCGGGGCTGAACGCTTTGGGGACGTCAAGCGTGTGAGGGCCGCGGTCAGCTTGCTGGTTTGCGCCTGGTAGCTGACTTTCGGGACCACGCCTTTGCAAGATCTTCAACGGCCTTCGCGTGCCCTTCGAAGTCGATGACGGCGGGATCGAAAGGTGTGCCGAGCCAGCGGACCATCTCGGCATGGCTCTCGTGCTTCGGGTCGCCGATCGCCTCAAGGAACTCGGCATAGCCCGGGGGTCCGCCAACGTCTTCGGGTGGGCAGCGGCCTGTGGCGTCGATCAGAAACGGGTAGAGCAGGCCGGGGATGGCATCGGCGATGCGCTCGACCTTGACCGTGTGTTCCCAACCGTCGCCGAAGTCGTAGAGGTACTTCAGCGTCTTCGCGCCGGTGTCCTCGATGACGTCGAGGAGCCGTGTCTTGCGGGCATCGAGCAGGCCGTCTCCAAAGTCCGGGTCGGGCACGCCCCAGCCCACGTCGCGGGCGCGGATTTCGTAGAGGTGGCTGTTGGTCCAGCCCATGGCGGCCTGCAGCACCAGGTGCAGGCGATCGAGCCGGATAGTCAGCGGCACCTCGACCCGACGCGTCACCGCGGGCTTGACGTCGTCGAGGGTGATCTTGAGCCGGGCGATGCTGGAGTTGGTCATGCCGCTGCCTTGCCCTCCCTCGCCCGGGCCCAGTTCCAGGGCAGCAACTCATGCAGGCGCGAGGCAGGGTGGTCGGCGATGCGGGCGAGGACATCGGCCAGCCAGGCACGCGGATCGACGTCGTTCAGCTTGGCGGTGTAGATCAGCGAGTACATGGCCGCGGCCCGGTCGCCACCGCGGTCGCTGCCCGCGAACAGCCAAGACTTTCTACCAAGGGCAATACCACGCAGCGCCCGCTCCGCCGCATTGTTCGTCAGGCAGATCCGGCCGTCGGTCAGGAACCGGGTGAAGGCATCCCAACGCGTCAGCATGTAGTCCATCGCCTTGCCGACCTCGGCATGCCGCGACATCCGGCCCCGTTGCTCCCGCATCCAGGTTCCGAGTTCGGCGACCACCGGTGCGATCTGCGCCTGCCGTATGGCGAGGCGCTGCACGGTGGGCTGGCCGTTGACCGTGCGCTCGGCGTCAAAGATCGCGTCGATCCGCCGCACCGCCTCGGCAGCCAGCGGCGCGCGGTCAACCTCGGCGAGCTTGAACAGCTTGCGCCGGCCATGCGCCCAGCACGCCGCCTCGCTGATCGGCCTCGGCTTACGCCCCGACGCGTAGAGGCCGTTGTATCCGGCATAGGCATCGGCCTGCAGGATCCCCGCATAGCCCACCAGGTGTCGGTTCGGATGCTCGGCCGTTCGGTCGCGCGAGTAGCGGAACATCGCCGCCGGCGGCGCCGGGCCGCCGAATGGCCGGTCGTCACGGACATAGGTCCAGAGCCGGCCGGTGATCGTCTTGCCCCGGGCCAGCACGGGGACGGTGGTATCGTCGCCATGCAGCCGCGCGGCGGCCAGCACATGGGCGTCGATCAGGGCCATCAGCGGCGCCAAGTTGGCGGTGCAGGTGCCGACCCAATCGGCGAGGGTCGAGACGCTGAGTTCGATGCCCTGCAGGGCATAGGCGTCGCTCTGGCGGTTCAACGGTTGGTGCTGGCCGAACTTGGCCTCGAGTATCATCGCCAGCAGGTTCGGCCCCGCCCGGCCGCGGGCGATGGGGTGGAACGGCGCCGGCGGCTGGGTGATGGTTTCGCAGGCACGGCACGAGAACCGCTCGCGGACGGTCTGGATGACCTTCCACCTGATCGGCTCGACCTCGAGCGTCTCCGTGATGTCCTCGCCCAGCTTGGACAGCTTGCCGCTGCAGCAGGGGCAGGCGGTCGGGCTTGGCAGGACGACCCGCTCGCGCGGCAGGTGGGCCGGCAGGGGCGCCCGCACCGGCTGGCCGCGGGGCGGGCTGTCGGGGCGGCGGGTGCTGCCGTCCTTGCCAGCCGCGCCCTCGACATTGGCGGCATCCTCGCTGGCGGCGGCGACCAACTCGCCGAGCTCGAGCTCCAGCTGGTCGAGCAGCTTGCGGCCGCGCTCCGAGGAGGCGCCGTATTTGTCGTGCTTGAGCCGGGCGATCAGCAGCTTGAGATGCGCCACCATCGCCTCGGCGCCGGAGGCCCGCGCCTCGGCCTCGCGTCGGGCCGACTGCTCCGCCGCCAGCGCGGTGCGCAGCGTGTCGATATCGTCGGGGATGGTGTTCGGCGCGGGCATCACGGCAGAAATTGAATCATACCCGACGCCCGCCTGCCAGCCTTATCCGGCGACCTCCGGACGCCATGTCCGTTGCGGGTTCCGCCAGTCGATGCCGTCCAGCATGTAGGCCAGCTGCGACCCGGAAATCGCCACCGCGCCATCCGCGGGCGGCGGCCAGATGAACCGGCCACGCTCCAGCCGCTTGGCATAGAGCGACATGCCGAGCCCGTCATGCCAGACGATTTTCACCAAGTCGCCGCGGCGGCCCCGGAACACGTAGAGATCGCCGGCATGGGGATCGCGCCCGAGCGCCTGCTGCACCTGCAACGCCAAGCCGTTCATGCCGCGCCGCATGTCGGTATGGCCCGCCGCCAGCCAGACACGGACTCCCGAGGGAACCGGGATCATCCGCGCAGCGCCGCCATCACGCGCCGCAGCGCGGCAGTGCTGATACCCTCGGCAACCCGAACCGCCGTGCCGTCGGGCAGCACGATCTCGATCCGGCTGTCCGCCTGGTTCTCAGGGTCGATGGGCGCCGCGGCCACCGGGCCCTGCGGCTCCGGCGCGGGCAGTTCCGGCACGATACGCAGCGGCAGGAAGCTCGGCGCCTCGGCCATCAGCTTGCCGCGCCGCTGTGCGTCCCGCCACTGCCACAACAGCCCGCGGCTCACATCGTGCCGGCGCGCCACGTCGTTGAACCGGACGCCCGGCTCAGCGAGCTCGGCCAGGATCCGCAGTTTCTCCTCGCCCCGCCAACGACGGCGCCGCTCAACGCCGGTGATGATCTCCATCCCGCACCCCAACCGCTGCCCTTAACGGCGCTCGAAAGAACGTCCGTAAGATCAGAAGACAGGTTCAGCCCAATCCCGGTAGGCGGCCCTCGGCGGAGGGGTACTGCTGTGGCGGCTTCGCTACCGCCTGACCTTGCGCGACCTGGCCGAGATGTTCCTTCTCCG
>JAIXSR010000069.1 GCA_027484605.1 Hyphomicrobiales bacterium
GGGTCGGCGCGGCGATCCCGCCATGGGCGGCCACCCAGGTCGCGGCCTTGTCGGCCGTGCGGTTGTAGACGGTGAGGTTGTGGCCGGCGGCTGCCAGGTGCCGGGCCATCGGCGCGCCCATCACGCCCAGCCCGAGGAAAGCCACTTCCGACATTTCTGATCTCCCGTTCGGCCCCGAGGCCGATGCCCGGCGGTCTCACCGCAGGGCCAGATGCCGGGTGAGCCGCGTTTCCAGACCATCCCAGACGCGCCGGATGATCTCCACCAGAGCGAGATAGATCAGTGCCGCCACAAGGTAAATGGAGAGGTCGAAACTTCGCGCGAAGGCCAGCCGCGTTGCCCCCATCAGATCGAACAAGGTGACCAGCGAGGCCAGCGCGCTGGCCTTGATCATCACGATCAGTTCGTTCCCCAGCGGGCGCAAAGCCACGATCATGGCCTGCGGCATCTCCACCCGGAGGAAGATCGCGAAGGGGCGCATGCCCAGAGCCCGTGCGGCCTCCGCCTGGCCATGCGGCAGGGATTGCAGCGCGCCGCGGAAGATCTCGGCCTGGTAGGCGGCGGTATTGATCGTGAAGGCCAGCAGGCAGCAATAGAGCGGGTCGCGGATGAACCACCACAGCCCGACATCCTGCCAGAACAGCCGGAACGAGCCGAGCCCGTAATAGATCAGGAACAGCTGCACCAGCAGCGGCGTGCCGCGGAAGAAGGTGATGTAGCCCTGCAGGATCATCCGGACCGGCTTCGGCCCGCGCAGGCGCAGGACGGCGAGGCCCAGCCCGATGACGATGCCGAGCCCGAAGGAAATCGCCACCAGCTGCAGGGTCAGGCCGAGCCCGCTTGCCATCCGGCAGCCGTAATTCTGCAGGACCTCGAGCCCGATCCAGGCGCCGGGATATTCGCACCAGGTCATCGCGATGCTCCATGCCGGGCATAGCCGCGATTGGCATGCGTCTCGAGGCGGCCGAAGCCCCAGCTCGACAGGACGGAGAAGAACAGGTAGATGGCCGCAGCAGCGCTGAAGAACAGGAACGGTTCCTTCGTTGCCACATTGGCGCGCGTGGCGATGAACATCGTGTCCTGCAGCGTGATGACCGAGACCAGCGAGGTTTCCTTCAGCAGGACCATCCAGTTATTGCCGAGGCCGGGCAGCGCGACCCGCATGAGCTGCGGGAACACGACAAGCCGGAAGGCCTGCCATTTCGTCAGCCCCAGCGCCGAGGCGGCTTCCCGCTGGCCCTTCTGGATCGCGTTGAGGGCCCCGAGCCAGACCTCCGCCGAGAATGCCGCGAGCACGACGCCGAGCGCGACCATGCCGGCGAGGAACGGCGACATGTCGAGATTGCCGGGCAGGCCGAGGCCGGACCAGACCCTCTGGACCAGCACCTGCACCCCGAAATAGATGATGTACAGCGTCAGCAGTTCGGGCACGCCGCGGAAGATCGTGGTGTAGAGCGTGGCGAAGGTCCGGAGCGTCCAGGAGCGCGAGCGCTTGGCCACGGCGATGGCGAGGCCGAGCGCGAGCCCGAAGGGCAAGGTCGCCAGCGCGATCGAAATGGTGACCAGCGCCCCGGCGAGCAATTCATCGCCCCAGCCTTCCGGTCCGAATGAAAGAAGATCGAGATAGTATTGCATGATCAAAAGGGGACCGGCGGCACGGGATCCGCGCCGCCGGAACGCCGATGCTTACTGGATGGCCTTCTTGCCCAGCCACTTCATCGCGTGCTTGTCGAGGCTGCCATCGGCCTTGGAATCGGCGATCGCCTTGTTGAGCATCGCGGCGAGTTCCTTCTCGCCTTTGCGCATGGCCATGCCGACGCCCGGGCCATGGATGGCGGCATCGCGCTTCACTTCCGCGATGATCTTGCAGCAATCCTTGCCCTTGCCCTTCACGAAGGTCTCGAGCGCCTCGAGATCGGCGACGATATAGTCGAGACGGCCGTTGAGCAGGTCGAGATTGGCCTCTTCCTGGGTCGGATAGGGGCGGGCAGTCGAGCCCTTGTAATAGGCTTCGAGGAAGTTCATGTGGATCGTCGAGCCCTGCGCACCGATATTCTTGCCCTTGAGCGCATTGGGCGAGATGTCGGTCGAGGTGATCGACTTCGCGCCGACCATGGCGATCGGGGTGGCGGTATAGACATCCGTGAAATCGACACGCTTCTGGCGCTCGGGCGTGGCATTCATGCCGGCCACGATGACATCATACTTGTTCGACAGCAGCGCCGGGATGATGCCATCCCAATCCTGGACGACCCAGGTGCACTTCACCTTCATCTTCGCGCAGAGATCGTTCATGTAGTCGATCTCGAAACCCTCGAGTTCCTTCTTCGCGTTGAGATTGTTGTAGGGCGGGTAGGCGCCCTCGGTGCCGATGCGGATTTCCTTCCATTCCTTCGTCTGCGCCATGGCAGCCCCGGAAATGGCGACAACGGCAGACGTCACGAGCACGCGCAGCAACTTCATTTTCTCTCTCCCTGCTGGATTGCACAGCCCCTGTGCAACGGCTTTCGGCCCCGCCTTCTGGCGGCAGACATCTAGAGTGAGATCAGTTGGGGGCATTTGGCAATGTCTCCGCCCCACTATTTTTGTCGCGGCAGGATGCCTTCCGGCAAGGAAATGCGGGGGCTCCGCCTTCTGCGCGAGCGAAGTGCCTCCCGCGCGTTCCGCATGCTCCCTGATTGACCAATCCGGCCCCCGCGCCCTATCTGCTGCGCTCCGGCTGCAAGCGCGCGACCGGCAGGAATGAGGCAGGAACGATGGCAGACAAGGAACAGGTCCGGCAGGCTTTGGCCGCGGTGGCAATGCCGGACGGGCGCGGTTCGCTGGCGGAGTCCGGCGCCCTGTCCGAGATCGTCATCCATCAGGGCAAGGCCTATTTCTCCATTACCGTGCCGGCGGCCCAGGTCGTCGGGGCGGAGCCGCTGCGGAAAGCCGCCGAGGCGGCGGCACGGGCGGTGCCGGGCATCACCTCGGCCCTCGTGACGCTGACCGCCGAGGCGGCGGCGAAACCGGCTCAGGCCGCGCCGGCCAGGCCGGCTGCGCCGGGAGCGGGTGGCCAGGCCAAGGTGCAGGTCGCCGGCATCCGCCACATCATCGCCGTCGCCTCCGGCAAGGGCGGTGTCGGCAAGTCGACCACGGCCTGCAACCTCGCGCTCGGCTTTGCTGCCCGGGGGCTGCGTGTCGGCGTGCTCGATGCCGACATCTACGGCCCCTCCATGCCGAAGCTCTTCGCCATCCATGGCCGGCCGACCCTGAAGGAGGGGCGCACCCTCAACCCGATGCAGGGCTACGGCATCAAGGTCATGTCGATCGGCTTCCTCGTGGATGAGGAGGCCGCGATGATCTGGCGCGGCCCGATGGTCATCTCGGCCATCCAGCAGATGCTGCGCGAGGTCGATTGGGGCGAACTCGACATTCTCGTCGTCGACATGCCGCCCGGGACCGGCGATGCGCAGCTGACCATGGCGCAGAACGTGCCGCTCGCCGGCGCCGTCATCGTCTCGACGCCGCAGGATCTCGCGCTGATCGATGCGCGCCGCGGCGTGGCCATGTTCCGCAAGGTCGAGGTGCCGATCCTCGGCATCATCGAGAACATGAGCTATTTCATCGCGCCCGATACGGGCAAGCGCTATGACATTTTCGGCAATGGCGGTGCCCGTGCCGAGGCGGATCGGCAGGGCGTGCCCTTCCTCGGCGAGATCCCGCTGACCATGTCGATCCGCGAGAAATCGGATGCCGGCACTCCGGTTGTCGTGTCCGAGCCGGACAGCCCCCATTCGGTCGCGTATCGCGAGATCGCCGGAAAGGTCTGGGGCATCCTCGAGGGCGGTGGCACCCAGCGCCTCCCGCCCCGGATTGTTTTTGATGCCTGATCCGCGCTGTGTGCATTGCACATATGCGAAAATCACATAATACTCATTCTGAAAACGCCGGGTGCCCGGGGTTCCGGGGCTTATGAAAAAGGTTGCGAAAGATTGGATGTTCCCTACAAATGCCCGGCGTTTCCAAGGGTAGGGAGAGTCCTGTTCGTGGAAAACACGCGTTGAAAGAGGGAGAAAACGCATGAAGCGTCGTCAATTTTTGACTGCCGCGGGGGCCGGGCTCGGGACCGCTGCGATTGCCGCGCCGGCCATCGCGCAGAGCATGCCCGAAGTGAAGTGGCGCCTGACCTCGAGCTTCCCGAAGTCGCTCGACACGATCTA
>JAIXSR010000009.1 GCA_027484605.1 Hyphomicrobiales bacterium
AGCCTTACATTCATGACTCATGCAACGTCGCGTCGGCTCGGCAACGTCGCACCGCCCCCAGCGCTCCTAACACTGAAGCCGAGCGCGCCTTTTTGGTCGCATGAAAGAGAAGGTTGCCGAAGATGAATGACGGCGAAGATGCGCTGCTTCCCGCCCAGCACCAAGCGGATCACCGCCAGCTTCAGCAGCTGGTCACGGCGCTGACCGAGGGCGTCATCCTGATCAACCCGGATGAATCCATTGCCTGGGCCAATCCGCGCAGTCTGGAGATGCACGGGGTGGCGCGGGCCGACGAGCTGGGCCGGACGGCTTCGGAATACCGGACGCGCTTTGAGCTGCGCTACCGCAACCAGCACCGCCTGCCGGCCGGGGCCTATCCGATGGAGCGCATCCTCGCCGGCGAGGCTTTCGACGAGGTGGTGGTGCAGGTTGCCCCGGCGGGGGAAGCGGAGCCGCGCTGGACGCACCGCATCCGCAGCCTGGCCCTGACGGATGCGGAGGGCAGGCCCGACTGCCTTGCCGTGATCCTGCGCGACGAGACCGAGCGCTACGACGCCGAGGAGCGGTTCGAACGGACCTTCAACGCCAACCCGGCACCCGCCGTCATCCTGCGCCTTGCCGACCTGCGCTACGTGAAGGTCAATGCCGGCTTCCTCGAACTCACCGGGCTGAAGCGGGAGGATGTCGTCGGCCGCACGCTCTACGAGCGTGATGTCCTCGAGGGGGCGGAACGACGGGCCCTCGCGGTCGAGCGCATTGGCGAGGGCCGCACCATCCCCCAGATGGAGGCATCGCTGCGGCTAGCCGATGGCGGCAGCAAGCTGGTCATCGTCGCCGGCCAGCCGATCGAGGTCGGCGAGGCCTCCTGCATGCTCTTCACCTTCGCCGACCTCGAGCCGCGGCGCCGGGCGGAGTGCCTCCTGCGGCAAAGCGAGGAGCGCTTCGCCAAAGCTTTCCGCCTCGCCCCGGTGCCCATGGCGGTCACCGAGGCCGGTGCGGCGGGCCTGCGCTTCGTACTGGTGAACGATGCCTTCCGGCAGGTCCTCGGCCATGCCGAGGCGGAAATCCTCGGTCGTACAGCCGCGGAGCAGCGCCTGTGGGAGGATCAGGACACGCGGCGCGCCTTCGAGCGCCTGCTGGCGGAGACCGGCAGCGTCCACAACCTCGCGGCGCGGCTCTGCCCGAAGGAGGGTGGCGCGCTGGAATGCCTGGTATCGGCCGAGGCGGTCGATATCCAGGACCGCCCGCACGCCCTGCTCGCCATCCGCGACATCACCGAACAGCGTCGGACCGAGGCGGATATCGTCGCGGCGCTTGAGGCGGTTATGCGGGACACCTCCTGGTTCAGCCGCACCGTGCTGGAGGCGCTGGCCCGCCTGCGTCGGCCCGGCCGCGCCGGCGACAAGCCGGATGCGGCGCTCGCCGACATCACCGGGCGGCGCCGGGAAGTGCTCGGCTTGGTTTGCGAGGGGCTCGACAACCGCGGCATCGCCCAGCGCCTCGGCCTCTCGCTCGCCACCGTGCGCAATCACGTCAACGCCCTCTATTCCAGGACCGATGTGCACAGCCGCGCCGGGCTCGTCGTCTGGGCGCGGGAGCGGGGTTTCACCGGGACGTCAACGGCCATCGGCCCGGAAAGGCCTGCCGGATGATGCAGATGATGCATCCTGGTTGATGCATCCGGCTCTGTTGGCGGCTTGCCCCAGAACCCAACTCATCGCCGTGCCGAGACGGAACCACTCTCGTTTGAAGATGTTCTGCGACGGCCCCGAACCAGTAGCACCGTTCCGTAACGGCACGGCGGGTTCGGTCACAAGCAAGAGGAGATCGACATGGACTCGGATCGCATTGCTGGCGCTGCCAAGCAGGTGAAGGGCGCGGTGAAGGAGACCATCGGCAAGGTCACCGGCGACACGAAGACGCAGGCGGAAGGTGCCGCGGAAAAGGCGGCCGGCAAGGTCCAGAGCAGTGTCGGCGGCGCGAAGGACGCGGTCCGCGACGCGACGAACACCTAAAGCCAAGGCACTGCCGGGCGCGGCCGCGGCCGCGCCCACCTGCTGCCATACCCAGCCGTCCCGATCGCGCGACGGCTCTGCCAACAGGATTCCCCAATCGATGTCAGCCACCAGTTCCGGCCGCATGGCCGGTCCGAGCCTTGGCGCGCGCCCAGCCTGGATCGAGGGCGCGCCAGCCTTGCGCCGCGTCTCCTGGGGCGCCGTGCTCGCGGGCGTCGTCGTCGCGCTCGCCGTCGGCCTTACCCTGAACCTGCTCGGCCTCGGGATCGGCGCCACCACCATCGATGCGACGGCACGCGACACGCCTGATGCCGCCAGCCTCGGCATCGGCGCCGCGGCCTGGATCCTGGTCGCCAACCTGGTGGCCCTGGGCATCGGCGGCTATGTCGCGGCGCGGCTTTCGGGCGCAGCGGACAATACCGATGGCTCGCTGCACGGCCTTGCCGTCTGGGGCGCCTGCGCCCTGGTCTCGGTGGCCCTGCTGGGCAATGTCGCGGTCGGCCTGGCGTCCTCGGCGGCGCGCGGCGCCTCCGACCTCGTCGGCGGCGTGGCCAGCGGCGTCGGCTCCCTGGCCTCGGCGGCGGGCCGGGAGACGTCGGAGCGCACCGATACCGGCACGCTGCAGGCGGCCGCGCAATCCACCCTGCGGCGCGTCCAGGATGCGCTGTCGGGCGGTGGCGACCCGGCCCGGATGACCTCCGACCAGCGCAAGGCGGAGATCGGCAGCCTGCTCAGCCGGCGGGTGACGGGGAAGGATTTCGGCCAACCGGAGCGGAGCCGGCTGACCCAGCTGGTCGCGGCCGAATTCGAGCTGAGCCCG